>SHBX01000009.1 GCA_004211785.1 Winogradskyella sp. | reverse complement strand
ATTGTAAAGTTACAAGTTGAAAAGGGAAAAGAGAAAACTTTGGAGAAAAATAAAGTGAATATTGCTAAGAATTAAAGTTTAGTTTTTAGCATCTAATTAAAAGTATCACTCTCAATAATACCATCTCGTAAACGAATAACACGTTTGGCATGTGCTGCAATGTCTTCTTCGTGTGTTACCATAATTACAGTATTGCCTTTGGAATGTATTTCATCAAAAAGCGCCATAATTTCTTCTCCTGTTTTAGAGTCTAAATTTCCTGTTGGCTCATCAGCAAGTATTATAGAAGGTCTATTTACTAAGGCGCGACCTACAGCCACACGTTGGCGTTGTCCACCAGAAAGCTGATTAGGTTTGTGGTCCATACGGTCATCAAGACCAACATCAGTTAGTACTTCTGATGCTCTATTGACTCGCTCTTTTTTTGATGCGCCTGCATAAATCATTGGTAGTGCCACATTATCTAAAGCTGTTGTTCTTGGTAAAAGATTAAAGGTTTGAAAAACGAAACCTATTTCAGTATTTCTGATTTCGGCTAATTCATCATCTGTCATTTCGCTAACATCATTTCCGCTTAATAAATAAGAACCAGATGTTGGTGTGTCCAGACAACCTAAAAGATTCATGAGTGTAGATTTACCAGAACCAGATGGTCCCATAATAGCAACATACTCGCCACGTCTTATATCTAAATCAATGCCTTTAAGTACGTGAACGGTCTCTTGACCGAGTTTAAAATCTCTGATTATATTTCTAATTTCAATGACGTTGTCACTCATATTTGTTGATCTTTTGGCTAAATCCTTTGCAAGATAAAAGAATTTAAAAGCTGTTATCTGAATAAGACGTTAAAATTAGAAGCTTGTTACAATCTGATTGTAAAATGTTGTTTTGGTTGTTCTTTACGGAAGAAAACAAAACCTAAATTAAAACAGTCTACTGAAGCAGTAACTCTTGAGTCACTGATAATATTTCTCCAAGCTTGTGTCATATCTTTAGACCAATAAATGTCATCAAAAATGAAAATTGAATCGTTATGAGCCTTTGATATGAGTTGGTTGAAATATTCTAAAGTTGCTTCTTTGTTGTGATGTCCGTCAAAGAAAATACAATCAAAATACGTATCTTCTAATTTATCAATAGTCGATTTAAAATCTGAATTTATCAATGTAATGTTCTGAAGTTTGAATGCTTTGAATTGTTCTTTCGTAAAACTCAGCGTATTTGGGCAACCTTCTATTGTAGTTATTTGATTGTCTGTATATCCTAAAGCTAGTGCTTGTGTACCAACACCTAAAGATGTACCTAATTCTAAAGTGTTTTTAAATTGAAAATACTGAGCTATTCTGAATAATAACTTGGTATCTTTAAAACTACTACTAGAGTTTTTTATCATTTTTGAAACTTTACGCTTATTGGCATTCATACGTTTTGAGCCGACTCCAAAATCTATGATTTCAAGAGTGTCTTTAGATTGTAATATGGCTTTTCTGTATGCTTTTAATTTACCATAAGCTTCGTATGGCGTTTTATCATAAAGACATTTTGTTATAAAATCATATACAAATGGTGAGTGCACACCATGTTGATTGGTGGATTTTAATAAAAACTTTATATAAGCTATTATTTGATACATAAATTATGCTTCAAACTTTTCGGCTAATTCAAACCAGCGCATTTCTTTTTCTTCAATAGTATCGATAATAATTTGTAATTCTTCAGAAAGTTTAGCAATATCTTCTTGTGATAAATCCGGATTTAAAAACTTTGCTTCTAGTGCCTTTTTATCTAATTCTAATGAACGAATCTTAGATTCTAAGTTTTTGTATTCTTTCTGCTCGTTATAAGATAATTTATTGACTTGATTTTGTTTGGTAGTCGAAATGTTTTCAACTTTTTCTGATTTAGCAACTTGCTTTGGTTGACTGCTTTCATAAGTACGATAATCAGAATAATTACCAGGAAAATCATCTACAATACCTTCGCCTTGAAATACAAACAAATGGTCTACAATTTTATCCATAAAATAGCGGTCGTGAGAAACTACTAATAAACACCCAGGAAAATCTAACAGAAAGCTTTCTAGAACGTTAAGTGTTACAATATCCAAGTCGTTTGTTGGCTCATCTAAAATCAAAACATTAGGATTCTGAATTAAAACGGTACACAAATACAACCGTTTTTGCTCACCACCACTCAATTTTTCAACAAAATCATATTGTTTCTTTCGGTCAAATAAGAAACGTTCTAATAGCTGTTGCGCACTAATTTGCCGTCCTTTTGCTAAAGGAATATAGTCACCATAATCTCTAACAACATCAATTACTTTTTGATTAGGTTTAGCTTTAATACCACCTTGAGTATAATACCCAAATTTTACGGTTTCGCCAACAACGATTTTTCCACCATCTGGTTGCATGGATTGTGTAAGCATGTTTAGGAATGTAGATTTTCCTGTACCGTTTTTTCCAATAATACCAATGCGCTCTCCTTTTTTAAAGGTATAATCAAAACCATCGAGAATTACTTTGTCTTTAAAGGCTTTGGACACATTATGAAACTCTACAATCTTGCTTCCCAAGCGTTCCATACTAATCTCAAGCTGAATGACATAATCTTTACGTCTTTGATGTGCTTTCTTTTTTATTTCGAAGAAATCATCGATACGGCTTTTAGATTTTGTTGTACGTGCTTTAGGTTGACGACGCATCCAATCCAATTCTTTTTTAAAAAGTTGCTTGGCTTTACCAACTTCTGTTTGTTCGTTAGCAACACGGTCTTCTTTTTTCTCGAGGTAATATGAGTAATTACCTTTATAAGTGAACATTTTGCCGTGATCTAATTCTATAATTTCATTGCAAACACGTTCTAAAAAGTAACGGTCATGCGTTACCATAAATAATGTTTGCTGGGTTTTGGCAAAATAATCTTCGAGCCATTCAATCATTTCTAAATCTAAATGGTTTGTAGGCTCATCTAAAATGAGAATATCTGGTTTACTAATTAAAGCTTGTGCTAATGATAAACGTTTCTTTTGCCCTCCAGAAAGCGAGCTAATTTTTGCCTTTAAGTCATGGAGTTTTAGTTGTGATAATATTTGTTGAAATTGTGTCTCAAATTCCCAAGCATTGTGCCTATCCATTTCCTCGAATGCTGCTTGATAGGCTTCAGTATCTTCAGGATTTTGAAGTGCTTTTTCATAGGCTTCTATTATCTTTAGAATAGGTAAATCACTTGCGAAAATGGTTTCTTCAATTGAGAGTTTGCTATCAAGATTTGGTTCTTGATCAAGAAACGCTAGTCTTAAACCTTTACGAACAACAACTTGTCCAGAATCAGGAGTGTCTTTTCCTGATAGAATATTAAGTATGGACGTTTTTCCACTTCCGTTTTTAGCCACAAAAGCAATTTTTTGATCTTTGTGTATGCTAAAGGAAATGTCGCTAAACAATTCTAGTTCGCCATAAGACTTTGATATGTTTTCAACATTAAGATAATTCAAGTTGTTCGGTTTTTTGCAAATATGGGAATTAATCCAAAAAGCAACTCAATAGTTTTGTTATTTCTAGCGTTAGATTATATTTGTGTGTAAACCTATTTATATATGACTCGGTATTTGTTAGCTGTTATCTGCTTAGGACTTTTGTTATGTACTTCGTGTATTCCTCAGAAAGATATTATTTACCTTCAGGATAAAGGCAATACTAATGATACAATTCCAAGTTTAGTAGAGCAGCAAAAACCTTATCGCGTTCAGATTAATGATATACTTAATATTCGTATTAAGGTTTTAGACCAAGAAGATGCTACAATTTTTAACCCTACAGGAGAAGGTAGTTTAGAAGCTAGCTCTCAAGAACGCGCTTATTTTGATGGTTTTACGGTAGATTTAAGAGGCAATATAAGAATACCCCAATTAGGTAATTTTGCAGTTTTAAATTTAACCCTCGAAGAAATTGAAGGTGTTGTCAATAAACGACTTTTGGAAAAAGAGTTTAATGAGTTTGCGCAAATATTTGTCACAGTAAAACTAGCAGGCTTACGTTATACAACTTTAGGAGAAATTAATAATACAGGTTCGCAGGTTATATTTCAAGAACGTGCTACTATTCTAGAAGCTATTGCAAATGCGGGAGATATTCCTATTGAGGGTAACCGAAAAGAGGTTAGAATATTGCGGCAGTATCCACATGGACAAGAGATTCATCGTTTAGACTTAACGGATATAAAAGTGATGCAATCACCATACTATTATATACAACCTAATGATGTAATCATTGTAGATCCACTTGTTCAGAAATCACTTGGAACAGGAACTAATGGCATCCAAACGTTTACAACTATATTGAGTATAATTACTGTAGTTACAAGTACTGTTTTATTGATTGATAGACTCTAACTTATGACCAATTTAGACCAAGATTTTGAATTTGATGACTCCAAAGGTCGATTGACTTTTGATTTTCAGGGTTTTTTATTTAAAATTCTACGCAATTGGCTTTTTATTGCTATATGTGTTGCTATAGCTCTAGGTATAGCTCATTACAAAAATGTTAGAAAACAAAACATATACCGCTTAAATGCATTGGTATCTGTTGAGTCTGAACAAAATCCTTTTTTTACAGCTAATACAAGTATTTCTTTTAATTGGGGTGGTGTGTCTGGTAAACTTGGTAAAGTAATGACTACTATAGCTACAAGGAGCCACAATGAATTAGTTATAGATTCTCTACAATTTTATAAGCAATATTTAAAGCAAGGAAAGTATCATTTATTGGATATTTATAAAACATCTCCTTATGATGTCGAAATAGATAAAGCCCAGTATCAAATGCTGGGACGTCCAATAGAGATTAAACATGTAAATGATAATACCTATAAATTAGTTTATGATTTTCTTGAAACGCAAAGTGTTAACTGCCAACGCTATTCTGACCGTTCTATCGAAAATTTTAATGTATCACCTGGAACTTTTGAACAAGAATTTACTTATGGTGATTCAGTGAACTTGCCTTTTTTTAACGGTGTTATTAATAAGCGTAATGGTAGAACTCCAGATACTAATAATCAGTACTTCATTCACTTTTTAAATTTTGATGGCCTCGTTTCTAGATTTCAGAACAGCGTAAATGTTTCTTTTTTTAGAGGTAGTTCTACAGTATTATCCTTAGCTCAATCTGGTAATAATAAGGCTAAGATTGTTGACTACTTAAATGCTACAACTGAGATATTAAGAGAAACAGAGTTGCGCACAAAAAACTTGTATGCAACTAATACTATTGCCTTTATAGATAGTACAATGGGTGCAGTTGGTAATAATATTAAAGATGTTAATCAAGAAATGGATGATTTTAGATCATCCAATAAAGTGTTTAATGTTACGGATGACATTTCTAATACTTCAGAACGTTTAAAAGAATACGAAACCAGTAGAGAAACTGAACGTACAAAAGTTAATTATTTAGATAATCTTGAAAGCTACCTACAAAATAAATCAGACTACACTAATATAGCTGCACCAACTTCTGTTGGTATTGAAGAAAGTGGTTTATTAAATAGCATAGGTAAGTTAACAAGTTTAGCTATACAACGTCAGAATCAAGAAAAAACAGCACGAGAAGGCTCAATTTTATTACGTCGCCTTGATGCTCAAATAGATGCTGAGAAGAATGTTACTTTTGAATTAATTAATGCAGCTCGACGAGGTATTAATTTGCAGCTTGGAGCATTAAATGGCTCTATCGCTAAACTCGAGAGTGAGTTGAGAAAGCTGCCAAAAGAGCAACAAGAGTTTCTTAAGATTCAACGAAAATTAGACATTAGTCAAGAATCATATAATGTTTATCAAGCTAAACGGTCAGAAGCGGCTATTGTCAAAGCAGCTAATGTGTCTGATATTACTATGATTGATGCAGCAAAGGATGTTGGCAATGGACCTATTGGGCCAAAAAAGTCGCTTAATTATATGATGGCTCTTTTATTAGGTGGGCTTATACCATCTTTAATAATATTTGTCATTTTTATTTTTGATAATAATATTCATACATCAGAAGATGTTGAGCGTTTGTCAAAAATTCCAATCATTGGTTTAGTCGGTAAGTACGAATACAAAAATAATTTAGTAGCTTTTGAAAAGCCTAAATCAGCAGTAGCAGAATCGTTTAGGTCAATTAGATCTAGCTTACAATTCATATATAAAAATCAAAAAAGCCCAGATGGTTCCAAAACACTAATGTTTACTTCTTCTATAAGTGGCGAAGGAAAAACATTTTGTTCTATAAATACAGCAACTGTTTATGCGCTTACAGGCAAGAAAACTGTATTAGTTGGTTTAGATTTAAGAAAACCTAAAATTTTTAACGACTTTGATGTCAAGAATGATAAAGGCGCTGTTAATTACCTGATTAATGATGCAGGTTTAGATGATATTACTCACAACACGCATATACCTAATCTAGATTTGATTCTGTCTGGCCCAATACCGCCAAACCCTTCAGAGTTATTAATGAGTGAACGCATGAGTGAACTCATAGCTGAACTAAAAACCAAGTACGATATGATTGTGTTGGATACACCTCCACTTGGTTTAGTTACTGACGCCTTAGAATTATCTCAGCATGCAGATGCTATTATTTTTATGGTACGTCTAAATTATACCAAAAAAGGAATGCTTGCTCTTGTGAATTCTAAACAAAGAAAGGGCGAGCTTAAGAATGTTAATTTCTTGCTTAACTTCTATAGACACAAAAAAGGAAGTAGCTACGGTTATGGCTACGGTTATGGCTACGGCTATGGAGCATATGGTGATGCGTATCTTGAAAATGATAAGAAAAGCCTTTTTAGTAGAGTTAAAAAAATCTTTAAGCGTAAATAATGGATTATTATAGTAGATATTACTATTAACAACTTCTTTAAGTTTCATTTTTCGACTTTGTTATAATTGTTATATTAGCCAAACCCTAAATAGTAACTTACTTGAAATTTCATCAAGACGATAACTGGTTATACACCATTTCTGCAAAGCGTAAGCTTATAGACTTTAATTTTAAGGAGATTTGGCAGTACCGAGACTTATTGGTGCTTTTTGTTAAGCGAGATGTTATTACTGTATATAAACAAACTATTTTAGGACCGCTGTGGTATTTAATACAGCCTTTGTTTACAGCGTTAACGTTTACATTAATTTTTAATAAAGTTGCTAATATAGAAACGGGTACTGTGCCACCATTTTTATTCAATCTAGCAGGGATTTCTATATGGAATTATTTTAAAAGTTGTTTAACATCTACTTCAAATACATTTAGTGGTAATGCAGGTATATTTTCTAAAGTATATTTTCCAAGAATTATATCTCCACTATCATCCGTCATATCCAATTTATTACGTTTTATAATTCAATTATTAGTCTTTGTTGCCTTTTACATTTATTATTATATGAATGGCGCTGCTATAAGTATTAATGAATATGTTTTTATTTTTCCATTATTAATAATTCTAATGGCATTACAAGGTCTTGGATTGGGTATGATTATTTCATCAATGGTCACAAAATATAGAGATGTCAAATTTCTTCTCAATTTTGGTGTTCAACTATTGATGTATTTATCTGCAGTGATGTATCCGCTAGCATTAATGCGAGAAAAGCTGCCGCAATTTGCATGGTTAGTAGAGTATAATCCTCTAGCTTATATTATAGAGGCAACTCGATACGTGTTATTAAATGATGGTACTTTTTCAATAAAAGGTTTGGCATATACAAGTTTAATAACTGTTGTCATTTTCTTTATAGGTCTTGTTATATTCAATAAAACTGAAAAAACGTTTATAGATACAGTTTAATATGAAAGCCTTTTCCCATTATATAGTTACTCGATTTAATATTAAATCTGAAGGTTGGGTAAATGACAAAAATGGTAAGAAAGTCAATGATTTAACATGGCTCAAAAAAAGGTATAACTTGTTCGAAACATTTTGCTTACCCTCAATGCAATCTCAAACCGATAAAGGGTATTCTTGGTTAGTTTTTTTTGATAAGAACACACCTGAAGAATTTAAAAAAAGAAATGAAGACATAAGAGAGCAATTGCCTCAGTTTATGCCTTTGTACGTAAATGATTTTTTAGACTTTGAAGATACTTTACGAGAGTTTGTATTTAACGAAACACAAACCGAGTATGTTATAACATCGCGTTTTGATAATGATGATTGTTTTCATGAAGACGCTATCCGAGTCATTCAAAATGCTTTTGTAAAAAAAGATTTGACTATTATAGAATTGTCTAAGGGTTTGACTATGCTAATAGAAGATGAAAGCAAATTAGCAAAAAGAGAAAATGTGTTTTCGGGACCATTTATAACCTTGATTGAAAAAAAATCAGATATCAAATCACTTAAAACAGTTTATAATTGCGAACATACGTCTTGGGGTGATTTGGTAGATTTTATTGCAATTGACAATGAGTTTTATTGGCTTCAAACTATACATGATGCTAATATTTCTAATAAATTATATCAAGACTTAACTTATAATAAGAAGTTACTCAAAGGCTTTAATTTTAATTACAGTGTCAAGTTTAAATTATCTTATATCTTATTTGTAATTTGTAAAAACTTAGGAATTTTTAAATTAAAAAACAGCTTTAAAAGCGCATAATGAAAGAAAAGGAGATTATACTTAAAGTAGAAGATGTATCTAAACAATACCGTTTAGGTCTTATTGGTACAGGAACTTTAGGTGATGATTTAAAACGCTTTTGGTATAAGATTAGAGGAAAGGAAGACCCTTTTTTAAAAGTAGGTGATAATAGTGACCGAAATAAGTCTGCTACTTCAGATTATGTGTGGGCATTACGTAATATAGATTTTGATGTCCAAAAAGGAGAGGTGCTTGGGATTATAGGAAAAAATGGAGCAGGAAAATCTACACTGCTTAAAATTTTATCTCGAATTACTTTGCCAACTCAAGGGCAAATAAAAACTAAAGGCCGTATAGCTTCTTTACTAGAAGTTGGTACAGGTTTTCATCCAGAGTTGACAGGTTTAGAAAACATCTATCTCAATGGTGCTATTTTGGGTATGACCAAAGCCGAAATTCAAAAGAAAGAAGATGATATTGTTGAGTTCAGTGGTTGTAAAATGTATATAGATACTCCTGTAAAAAGATACTCATCTGGTATGCGAGTGCGTTTAGCTTTTGCTGTAGCTGCATTTTTAGAACCAGATATATTGGTCATCGATGAAGTTTTAGCTGTTGGTGATGCCGAGTTTCAGAAAAAGGCTATCGGTAAAATGCAAGATATAAGCAAAGGCGAAGGTAGAACCGTCTTATTTGTAAGTCATAATATGGCCTCGGTAAAAACATTATGTACCAAAGCCATAGTTTTAGAGCATGGAAGTATTGTCTTTTCTGGAGGAACAGATGAAGCGGTGAGCTATTATCTTAAAGGTGGTGGTGAAGTAGAAAATGCTAAAGATTTTGATGAAGATTATGATAAAGACGAATTTAGACTTCAAAATATCAGTGTTTATAATTCGGGAAGTAAAGTAAAAGATGTCATTAAAGAAAGTCAAGACATCGAAGTAAAGACTGAAATATTTGTAAAGAGTGATACTCCTGAAAATTTACATCTTACCTATCATATGACAAATGAGTTAGGTGACGCTATGTTTTCATTTTCTAACTATAAATCTGGAGCACCTTTACGGAAAGATATGAATACACTGCTGTGTAAAATACCAGCTAAATTTTTACAATCGGGACAATATTTTTTATCATTAATTGTGGTAAAAGATAAGAAACATGCTGCATTTGTAGAGCGAGATATAATTAGTTTTACTGTAGTGGATTCTAGTCGTGATATTGGAGAATATATGGGACGAGAACCAGGTTATATTAGGCCAAATTTTAATTGGAGCATTGCAAATGATTAACGTTACCAAAACATTTTTGCCACCTCAAGATGAATATCAAGCCATTTTAAAACATGCTTGGGATTCTGGATGGATAACCAATAGAGGTCATTTGGTAAAAGAACTTGAGGATAAGTTAAAGGATTATCTAAACGTATCTAATGTTATTTGTATGACTAATGGTACGTTGCCATTGCAAATTGCTATAAAGGCATTAGGATTATCAGGAGATATAATTACGACGCCATTTAGTTATGTGGCAACTACATCTAGTATTGTTTGGGAAGGTTGTAAACCCATTTTTGTAGATATACATCCGGAATATTTAACCATTGATGAAACTAAAATTGAAGCAGCCATAACCAAAAACACTACGGCGATTTTAGCGACTCACGTTTTTGGTAATCCATGTCATATCGAGGTGATTCAAAACATTGCTAAAAGATATAATTTAAAAGTTATTTATGATGCTGCACATTGTTTTGGAGTGACTTATAATGGTAAGAGTGTTTTTGAATATGGTGATGTAAGCACTTGTAGTTTTCACGCTACAAAGTTATTTCATACAGGAGAAGGCGGCGCCGCCTTTTTCAATTCTGATACGTTGTATAACAATTTGTATTACCATCATAATTTTGGTCATAAGGGTAATGAGAATTTTCAAGGTATTGGTATCAATGCAAAAATGAGTGAACTCCAAGCAGCCATGGGACTTGCTGTTTTTCCCTATATAGAAACAATAATTAAAAGTAGAGAAGATATTGTATTAGCATATAATAAAGCATTTGGTGATACATCACTGAGTCTTTTAAAACTTAGAGAGTCTGCAAAGTGGAATTATAGTTATTACCCTATTATTTGCCCTTCAGAAAAAAAGTTAAAAGTTATTTTAGACGTTTTAAACGCTAAAGATATATATCCAAGACGTTACTTCTATCCGAGTTTAGATGAATTGCCTTATGTCAAAGGATATGATTGTAAGGTGTCTAGATCAATTGCAAGTAGAGTATTGTGCTTGCCATTGTACCATGGTTTAGATGAGACAGCGCAAGATAAAATTATAGATTTAGTAAAGCAGAGTTTATGAAAATAGCCATAATGCAGCCTTACTTTTTTCCGTATATAGGGTATTTTCAATTGATAAATGCTGTTGATGAATTTGTGTTTTATGACGATGTAAACTTTATGAAAAAGAGTTACATCAACAGAAACTCAATATTAGTTAACCAAAAGGCATTTCAGTTTACGATACCATTAAAAAAGGCGTCACAAAACAAACTCATAAAAGACGTTGAAGTTTCTGTAGACCAAAAATGGTTTAACGATTTTTTAAAAACATTGGAGCACGCCTATAAATCTGCACCTTTCTATCAGGAAGTACTACAAATAGTAGAAGCTGTTTTTAATTCAGATTACAAAAATATAGCGGAGTTATCTGTTATAAGTGTAACTGAAGTTTGTAGATATTTAGATATTGATTGCAAGTTTAGTGTGAGTTCAGTGGATTATTCAAATACAAAAAACTTAGCTAAAACAGAGCGTTTAATTGCTATAACACAACAGTCAGGCAAGCAGATTTATGTCAACGCAATTGGCGGTCGGTCACTTTATAATAAAAATGAATTTAAAGCACATGATATAGATTTAATATTTATCGAAACTCAAGACCTAAAATATGAGCAATTTGGAGACGAATTCGTCCAATTTCTTTCTATATTGGATGTGTTAATGTTTAATTCTAAACAAGATTTAAATATTATGTTAAACCAATACATACATAAATAATGAATAAAAAAGTAATAATTTTTGGTATTCTAGATACTGCAGAATTAGCATATTATTATTTGACACACGATTCTGATTATGAAGTTGTTGCTTTTACTTTAACTCAAGAGTATATTAAGGAAGAATTTTACAAAGGTCTACCAGTAATTCCATATGAAAATATAGAACAAATATACCCGCCAGATGAGTTTCTTCTTTTTTGCCCAATGACGGCAAAAAAAATGAATACTTTGAGAGAGAAAGTATATTTAGAAGGAAAGAGTAAAGGTTATACTTTTGCTACTTATATCAGTAGTAAAGCGGCGGTTTTTAATAATGAAATAGGAGAGAACTGTTTTATTTTAGAAGATAATACAATACAGCCTTATACAAAAATTGGGAATAATGTAGTTCTTTGGAGTGGTAATCATATTGGTCATCATGGGGAGATTAAAGATCATGTTTTTTTTACTTCTCATGTAGTTCTTTCTGGTCATTGTACGGTAGAATCTAACTGTTTTTTTGGCGTTAATGCAACAATTAGAGATTACACAAAATTGAGTAAAGGAACACTAATAGCTATGGGAGCTTCTTTGACTAAACAAAGTACAGAAGAATGGGGTGTTTATGTTGGTAACCCTGCAAAAAGAATAGGAGAAAAGAAAAGTTATGAGGTTTACTAAATCCAGATGGAAAAAAAAAGGTTTAATTTTTAAACCGAAAGGAAATGTAGATTGGAGTCTTACTCACGCTCAAGTCCCATTTGCTTACCCAATTAATAATGATGTTGTAAGAATTTTTTATGCGACTAGAGATATCAATAGTTCTTCATCGGTTTCGTTTATTGATGTAGAGGCTAACAAACCTTCAAATATTATTTACAAACATAATTTACCTGTTCTTCAAAAAGGAAATAAAGGCACTTTTGATGATTCAGGGACAATGCCATCTTGGTTTTTAGAACATGAGGGTAAATTGTATTTATATTACACTGCTTGGAATAAGAGTGTAGAAGCTTCATATAGATTGTCTATTGGGCTTGCAGTTAGCGAAGACCAAGGGCTTACATTTAAAAAAATGTTTGCAGGACCAATATTAGATAGAAGTATTTTTGATCCTATATGGGTTGGGCAGCCTTGTGTAATAAAGGAGCAAGAAGTATGGAAGATGTGGTATTTGAGCTGTGAGAAAATAGAAGAAATTAATAATATACCAGAACCTTTTTATAATGTTAAATATGCTGAATCAAAAGATGGAATAAATTGGCAAAGGGATAATAAGGTTTGCATAGATTTTGATTTTGGTACTATTGATGCAATCGGAAGGCCTTGTGTATATTTTGATGACGGTATATATAAAATGTATCATTCAAATAGAAAGGCTGTTGGGTATAGAGAAAAAAAGGATGCTGCATATAGAATTGGATATTCAGAGTCAAAAGACGGTATTAATTGGAATAGGCTAGACGCTGATGCAGGTATTATTAAAAGTGATTCAGGTTGGGATTCAATGATGAATGAATATTGCTCTACTTATAAGCGTGATGGTATTAGATATCTAATATATAATGGAAATGGTTTTGGGGCTTCGGGTTTTGGTTATGCAGTTTTAGATGAAAGAGAATAAACCAAAAGTTAGCGTAATAGTTTTAGCATATAATCATGCTCCTTTCATTGAAGAAAATCTTCAAAGTATAATTAATCAGAACACAAATTTTCAATATGAAATTATTCTCGGAGAAGATGAAAGTAATGATGGTACTAGAGAGATATGTATTGATTATGCTAATAAATATCCAGATTTAATAAAGCTTTTTTTAAGAAGTCGTGATGACGTAATAAAACTTCATGGAGTACCTTCAGGAAGATTTAATTTTATTGAAAGTTTAAAGGTTTGTAGTGGAGATTATGTGGCTATATGTGAAGGTGATGATTATTGGATAGATAACCTGAAATTACAAAAACAGGTTGATTTTCTTGATGCGAATGAGAACTATAGTTTTTCTTGGACAAGATTTAAGTCTTTAAAAAACTCAACAGGAGAATTTGTTATAGACTTTAATGAAAAGTATTTCAAAGAAGGAGAAAAGTATATAAATTTTGATTACGAAAGATTTCAAAAAGGCTGGCATATAGGTATGCAGACGTTATTGTTTAGGAATGATAGAGATATTCTTAAAAATTCATATGATTTTAAATATTTTAAAGATGTACATATAATTGCACTATCATTAAAAAAAGGTAAAGGCATTTGTTTGAATTTTGTCAGTGCGATTTACCGTTTGCATGACGGAGGAGTACATACTAGTATTTCAGAATATAACGGCTTCAAAATTGGCTATCTTACGCATAAAGAGATATATTTCGATAATAAGACTAACCAGTATCTCAGACGTAAATATTTACACTCTTATAACAATTTTCTAAATGCTAACATCAGAGCTGGTTATTTGCCTAAGGCATTATGGATGAGTATTGATTTACTGTTCAAAAACGGTAAAATCATTGATTTTTTAAAGCATATAAAGCGAATAGTGGTAAAGTTATTTGGCAAAAAATGAAAAACAGAAAACCTTTAAAAATAGCTGTTGTAGTTGGCGTTTTTCCGAGTGTCTCGGAAGCTTTTATAACTAATCAGTTGAGGTTTTTAGTTAAATCTGGTCATAAGATAAATATACTAGCGACAAGGCATTTAGATATAGATAATCCGCTCTTTTATTCTGAAACTTATAATGACTTAAAGACAAAAGCTAGAGTACTTAGCAAAGCAGCAGTATTACCAAAGGCTTATTTGCAAAGATTGTTTAATGCGGTATTAATTTTATTAAAATTCAAAAGCTCAATTCACTTGTTAAAAACCTTTAATGTTTTTAAGTACGGTAAAGATGCTCTGAATTTCAGCATGTTTTTTAAAACCTATTATAAATATTATTTCAATATTCATGATTATGACATTGTTCATGTCCATTTTGGCGATAACGCCGTACATCTTAGGTCTTTGATTAATAATTTTAAGAAAAGTACGATAGTTACATTTCACGGTTATGACGCTCATAAATTTGATGCATCTTTTTATGAGGACTTAATTCAAACAAAAAATATAACGCTAACAGTTAATACAAATTTCACTAAGAATAAAGTAAAAAAACTAGGTTTTGATAATTTTAAAATTTACACTTTGCCTGTTGGTTTAGATACTAAATATTTTTTACAGCAAAATGTTGAGAACAAAACATTTAATATATTATTCGTTGGCAGATTAGTTGATTTTAAGGCACCTATTCTAGCTGTTAAAATAATTGAGAAGTTACATGAATATGAAAAATTTGTCTCTTTAAATATAATTGGTGATGGACCTCTTTATGAGTCTTGTTTAGATTATGTTATTTCTCGTAAACTTCAAAACTATATTCATTTACAAAAAAGTTTATCTCAAAATGAAGTAATAAATTTCATGGATAATAGCTCAGTTTTTTTATATCCTGGTATAGTTGATAATACTGGAAGATGTGAAAATCAAGGGTTAGTAATTCAAGAAGCGCAAGCCATGCAATTGCCAGTTGTGACCTCTGATGTTGGTGGAATTTCAGAGGGTTTAATAGATAAAAAAACAGGCTTTTTGGTCGAAGAAGGCAATATTGATGCTTTTGTTTCAAAAGTGTTATGGTTAATAGATAACCCAAATAGAAGAAAAGAAATGGGCAAAGCAGGACGACAATTTGTTGTAGAAAATTATGAGAGCATTATATTAGGGGAAAGATTAATAGATATCTACTATAATAGTTTACAAGATTAGATGATGCAGCCATTAGTTTCAATCATTATTCCAAGTTATAACCGTGCAGATTTAATAGGCGAAACATTAGAGTCTATTATTTCGCAAACTCACCAGAATTGGGAATGCTTAATCGTTGATGACGGAAGTACCGATAATAGCATTGAAGTGATTAATACGTTTATAGAAAAAGACAGTAGGATAAAATTTTATGAAAGACCTGAGACAAAACCAAAAGGCGCTAATGCGTGCAGAAATTATGGTTTAGAGCTAAGTAAAGGAGAATATATCAATTGGTTAGATAGTGATGATGTTTTTCATCCTGTGAAGTTAGAAAAGCAGATTAAAAGAATAATTGATGATAACGTCTCTTTCTCAATTTGTAAGTCTCATGTTTTTGAAAATTCTATTAATGAGTCTAAAGACCTTAAACTTAAATCTATAGAAATAAAGACTGAAGACCCATTCAATGCTTTTATTTCAAAACAAATAATTATTCCGATACAAGCTCCAATCTTCAAAAAAGACTTCTTGACTGATAATAATTTTTATTTTGATGAGTCTTTACAAGCAGGGCAAGAATGGGAGTTGTTTGCAAGAGTTCTGCATAAGGAAACAAATTATTCGGTTATAGATGAGCCACTTGATTATATTAGAAATCATGATAATAATATATCTAACAACATATCAGGCGAAAAGTATTGGCACTATTATCTAGCTAGAAATATGCTAGAAAAAAAGTTAGAAGGAAATCTCACTCAAAAGAGTAAAGACATTTTAAATATTTTCTACCTTTTTATCTTTAAACGATTTACAAGATTAGGTAGTTTTAAATATGCTGAGATTGTTTTTAATGAAAAAATTAAAAAAGTAGAAAAGCTTACAGGCAAAGAAAAAAGGCTTTTAAAATTGGGCTTATTAAGCTATAAATTATTTTCTAAAGGCGACTTTTTTTTAAGTAAAGTATCTCTGTATAAGTAAATTTATGCTTTCAAATATTAAATATCGTTACGGGAGAATAATTGCTTTTATTAGCAATATGCATTTTGTTTATATAAAGTGCTTCTTTAGATCTCTAATTAGACAACAGCGCAAAAGCCCTAAAACAATCCCAATAATTATTATCAATTTTAATCAACTATTTTATCTCAAACAGCTTATTGATAGTTTACAAGAAAAGGGCTATTCAAATATTGTTGTTATTGATAATAATTCAACGTACAAACCATTGTTAGAGTATTATAATACTATTGAAATGGATGTTAAAATTCATAGATTGGATAGTAATGATGGACACTTATCTTTTTGGAAACATAAAGAATTAGTAGAAAAATACACTAAGGGTTATTATGTGGTTACTGACCCAGATATTGTTCCTCTTACTGAATGTCCTGACGATTTTTTAAAGACTATGCTTAAACTTTTAGATAAAGCTTATGACCGAACAAAAGTTGGGTTTTCTTTAAAGATAGATACTATTCCAAAGCATAATCCACAGATGGAAAAAATTAAAGAATGGGAAAAACAATTCTGGACCACTAAGATTCACCCAAAAGCATATAAGGCAGAAATTGACACTACATTTGCATTATACAGACCAGGTTATACATACCAGCGTAAAAACTTCACTAAAGCTTGGCGTACTGATTATCCTTTGCAAGCTATTCATGGCGGCTGGTATATTAATCCTGCCAATCTTACAGAAGAGCAAATTTATTATCAGAAAACGGCAAATGAATCAGCGTCTTGGCTATTGGAAGAAGATGGCGAATTAAAAAGCGAGTTACATCAAAAAACCTACACAAATGAAGACTGACAATACACCATTGGTTTCCATTTGTATTCCTACTTATAATGGCGACACATACATAGAAGAATGTCTCAATTCTGCACTATCTCAAACTTATAATAACATAGAATTAATAATCTCTGATGATGCTTCAAGCGATAATACATTAGAAGTTGTTAAAGCTTTGAAAGAGCAGACAAATATTCCTATTCATGTTTTCCAACACAAACCAAATGGTATTGGTGCCAATTGGAATAATTGTATTAAAAACGCAAATGGAAAGTACATTAAGTTTCTATTTCAAGATGATGTTTTAGCTACAAATTGTATTGAGAAACTTGTTGCTGTTATGCTTTCGGAATCTAACATCGGAATGGTGTACGCAAAACGCCATTTTATTTATAATGAAGAAACCAAAGCTATTTTAGAGTTTAAAAAAGTATATGGAAACCTTCATGATAATTGGTATAATCTAAATATAAAAGAAGGTGTTATTGATGGTAAAGTTTATTTAAAGGATAGAAACTTTTTAAATGCGCCAAAAAATAAAATAGCAGAGCCAACTAGTGTTCTTTTAGATAAAGCCTGTTTTGATAAAGTAGGTTACTTCAATGAAGATATGAAGCAAGTTTTAGATTGTGAGTTTTGGAGTCGCTTAATGCCAATCTATAATATTGGTTTTGTAGATGCGTATTTAAGCTCCTTTAGATTACATGATGCGCAAGCATCTGCTGTTAATAAATCTGAAAAAATAAACGAAACTGAAGCTTTATATAAGTTGTATTACGATACCTTGTTGCCTTATTTGCATAAAGCATGTCGTCGAAAACTTCAAAAGAGGTTTCACCCTATAATATCAAGACTAGTAAAGCTAAAAGTCAGATTTTGTTAATATGAATTCACCTTTAGTCACCATATTACTTCCTGTTTATAATGGCGAAAAAACCATAAAGGCTACTTTAGAGAGTTTACTATCTCAAACCTATACTGATTTTGAACTATTGCTTGGTATTGATGGTACAACAGATGCTTCTAAAGATATAGCGCTTGCTTTTGATGATTCAAGGATTAAGATTATTGAGCATCCTGAGAATTTAGGATTGGCCAATAATTTGAATACAATCATTAAGCAGGCTTCGCCAAATAGCCTCTATTTTGCCATGGCAGAACAAGATGATATTTATATCTCTGAACGTCTTGAATGGCAAGTAGAAGTTATGAGCAAGGATACAGATGTTGGTTTAGTGTCAGGAATAGCGGAGTTTAAAAGCGATAACAAAACATTACAATTTCCGGGAATATTAGTGAATAACAGACAGTTTCCACAAGGTGAAGAATTATTCAAATACCTTTATGTTAATCAATTAAAAGTGGTTAATACCTGCATGATGTGGCGTAAATCTATACATGTAAAACATGATTTGAAATTTAATAACACCTATGGGAATTTTAATATCGATTGGGATTTTGTGCTTCGGTTTTCTTTACTATCCAAGATTCATGGTATACATAAAAAACTGGTAACTATGAATAGGTTGGAGCTACGGGATTCTGTGACACAACAAAAGCATGAACAATATAGCGCAAGTCGAAATTTATTAAAGGATTTTTATACAGCTTTTCCTAATATTGTAGACAAAAAACTTTATAAAAAAGCCTTAAATATGCATCGTAAGATTGAAATAGGAAATAACTCAAAGCATATAATAGTCTTGAAAAGTATAGCCTATTATTTGATAACGTTTGACCGTTTTTATATCGATTATCTTTTCAAAAAGGTTAAGTTTTATACCAAATCTAAGGGTTAAATAAAAGAAAGACTAAAAATATAAATATGTCGAGCATTAGAAAAATAATTAAGACAATACTACCATTAGAGATTAAGGAGCTTTATATCTTAAAGAGAAAGAAAAGTAATTTTAAGAAGAAGACAGTTAAGGAAACTTTCGATTTAATTGCTAAGGATAATTTCTGGTCTAGTGGAGAAAGTGTTTCTGGACCAGGTTCAGAATTAAAACACACTAAAGTTTTAATCACTGAATTAGAAAAATTATTTGAGATTCATAGCGTTTCAAAATTACTAGACTTACCATGTGGTGATTTTAATTGGATGCAAAATGTAGACTTGTCTAAAGTCAATTATTTAGGTGGAGATATTGTTAAAGATATTATTGAAGAAAACAAAATGAAATTTAAATCTGAGAATATAAAGTTTGAAGTTATGGACATTATAACTTCAGATTTAGGGCGTCAAGATGTAGTTTTAAGTAGAGATTGTCTTGTGCATTTCTCTTATAATAATATTGTAAAAACAATTAAAAACCTAAAGCGAAGTAAGAGTACATATGTATTAATGACAACTTTTCCTGAAATCACTAAGAATAAAGATATTATCTCTGGAGAATGGCGACCTTTAAATTTTGATATTTATCCATTTTATTTTCCTAAACCAGTAGTATTAATAAATGAAAATTACCAAGGCAAAGAAAGATATAAGAGTAAGTCAATGGCACTTTGGAAGATAAGTGATTTAAAAATCCCTTTGAGACTTCGTATGTATTGTGTTCTCTATAGAATTTTTAATTAAATATAAATGACAAAAGTTAATCTCTTTTTTGAGCATTTCCCTGCATTCAATCAGTCTTATGTTGCTGATATGGTGGAGTTGTTAGCAGAAGATAAATCTGTTGATTTAGAAGTTAATGCGCTTAAAGAGAGTGATTATAAATCGTCTGCAAAAGTACAATTAGCACCAAACTATTTCCAAAAACGTCTGTATGAACGCTTTCATGGATTAATATCTAAAACTTATAAAGGATTATCTTACTGGGAAATAAAATGGCTAAAAAACAAAGCCCAAATTGTACATCTGCATCATTCATTTCTCTTTAAATACTTCAATGAAATTTCTAAACTAGACGTAAATCAAAGACCAAAATTAGTAGTGACACTTAGAGGTAGTGACACTTATTTAAGACCATGGTATGATAAGCGATGGTCAGATTTTTATAAGAATAATTCTGATAAAATTGATGCTTTTGTAGTTATGAGTCAGCATCAAAAAGAATATCTACAAAAATGGGGTGTTTCTGAAAATAAAATTGAAGTTATTCCAGCATCTATAAAATTGAATATTAATTCACCAAAGCATTTAGGTGCCAATAAAATTAAGATTGTATCGTCTTTCAGGATGACTTGGGAGAAAAATATTGAAGGTAATCTGCGTGCAATTAAACATCTGGTTGATAAAGGTTACGATGTTAGCTATGATATTTTCGGAAGAGGTAAAGATATTGGTGAGGTTTACTTTATGATAGACAAATATAATTTACATAACGTTGTGACTATAAAAGGTAAAGTTGAAAATGATGATTATGTAAAGCAACTCAAAGATTATGATTTTTATTTGCAGCTAAGTAAATCAGAGTCATTATCTATAAGTACTATTGAAGCCCAATCTATAGGTTTACCAGTAATTATATCTAATGCAGGTGGAATGCCGCAAACTATTTTAAATGGAGAATCTGGTTATGCTGTATCATTTCATAAAAATGATTTAGCAGCAGAAAAGATTGAAACTCTTATCAATGACAAAGTCAAATATCATGAGTTTTCTAAAGTAGCGATTGCCAATGCACAGAAAAAATTCACCAATAAAATTGAAGTAGAAGCCTATATCAATTTATATAAAAGACTTACTGATAATGTCTAAAGTTTCAGTAATCATACCTACATATAATAATCCAAAACAGTTGGAACGCTCTGTCAAATCTGTAATCGCTCAGACGTATTCAGATATAGAGATTATTATTGTTAATGATGGGTCTATAGTCAGTTATAATGAAGTTAAATCAATATTTAAAGAGAATAATACTGTTCAGTTTTTTGATAAAAAAAATGAAGGCCCAGGCTTGGCAAGACAATTAGGTTTAGATAAGTCTAGCGGAAAATACATTCAGTATTTAGATGCAGGAGATGAATTATTACAGGATAAATTAGAAGAACAAGTTAAAATTTTGGAAGACAATTCTAATCTAATCATGACCTACGGTTTAAGCATGATTGATGGTAATCCTAATAAATTGCATCGCCCAAAACTGAAAAGAAATCAGTTAGATGACTTGCTCAAAAATGTACTCGAAGTCCGTAAATGGCATACATCTGCACCTTTGTGGCATTACCAAAAGGGAAGCTATTGGTCAAGTCTATTTAATGGCGAAGATGTATTTCATGATTTTGCGATTGCTTTAAATAATAGTGGTAATGTCCATTTTGAAAATGTAATTAAAGTTAATCTTGTTTTTGACAATCCAGATGGTGGTTTGTCAAATGCTAGTGGTTTAGAAAAAAATCATTCTCGTTTTGTCAATGACTGTTTAGAGTTGAATCTTGGAATGCAATTTCAACTTAACGAGATGGGTTTGCTGAAGCAAAAAAAGTATGCTAATCCACTTGCAGAACGTATGTTTCATGCCGCAATGCGTGTCAACCTTACGGGTTACAAGAAAGAAAGCTTGGAGTTGGTAAAAGCTTCAAGAAAAACAACTAAATCGTTTATAAAACATTTTGAACTTTTAATTTTACAACTGATAATTGTATTGCCATTTAAAAACCGACGAACAATATTTCAGTTTATGTACAAAGTAAGACGTAAATTGTTAAGCCCAAAGACCCATCAATACAGATATATTTAATGTCCGATAATAAACTCACAACAAAATCCTATTGGGAAACCTATTATAAGGCAAAGCATACTGACAAAGCTCATATTGTTAATGTGTGTTCGTTTTATAAGTCTTTTTGGAATGAGCTTATTACAGAAAAGAATAAAGGTGAAACTCTAGTGGAAATAGGTGGTTATCCAGGACGTTATTTGGCATATCTCGCGTCAGAATATGGAGTTAAACCGACATGTTTAGACTATAATTCTAATGTTTCTCAGATTGAGGATTCATTCAAAACGATGGAAGTTGAAGATTATGAAATTATTAAAGCAGATTTCACAAAGCATCAACCAGAACAATTATATGACTATGTGATTTCAAATGGTTTTATAGAGCATTTTGAAAACTATGATGAGATTTTAGATTTGCATTGTAAGTATTTAAAACCAGGAGGGAAGATGTTAATCATGATTCCTAATAAACGCTATTTGAGAAAGATATACGGCTACTTATGTGATTATGAAAATTTGAAAATTCATAACCTTAAGTGTATGAAATTAAGTGTGTTTAAAAACTTTGCTAATAGAAATAAACTTCAAGTAAATACTTTGCAATATTATGGTGGTTTTCCGTTTTCAGTACACCAAAAACTAAATTTCTTTCAGAAGGTCATTCACAAGGGCATGCGTTTTATTTTTAAAGAACGTGTTAATGATTATCTAATTAAGCATCCGTCAAAGTATTTTAGTGCAACAATAATTGGTGTTTTCGAAAAACCTAAACTTTGAAAAAAAAACTCAAAATAGCAATCTACTCGGGTACTATTCCTAGTACATCTTTTATAGAGCGACTTATCAATGGCGTTGCAGAACATCATGAGGTTCTATTATTTGGTGTTCAGAAAAAGAATATCAGTTATGCGTCAAAGACTATTAGGGTTTTTACAACACCTAAGTCTAAATGGGTAAATGTTTTTGTGACATTTTTTAGAGCTTTACATTTATTAATAAAACAACCCAAACTATTATTTGGATTGTTAGAAGAAATCAAGTCAGAAAAAACACGGTATTCTAAATTTGTAAAATTCTCTCGATGCTTACCTATTTTATTACATCAACCAGATATTTTACACTTGCAATGGGCAAAAGACATCGGTGTTTATGGATTCCTAAAAACAAAATTTAATATTCCTTTAGTAGTTAGTTTTAGAGGCGCTCATATCAACTACACGCCAGTTGTAGAGCCCAAATATGCGTCTGTTTATAAAGAGTTTTTTCCTCATGTAGACGCTTTTCATGGTGTGTCGCATACCATTGTAAAAAAGGCATCTCAATATGATGATATTCGTAGTCGTAGTACGGTTATTTATTCGCCAACACCAGAGTTTTTCTTTAATACGTATAAGCCATATCAAAAGCCAAATCGTAAGACCATCCGTGTTGTATCTGTAGGTCGTAATCATTGGAAAAAAGGCTATCAATATGCTGTTGATGCCTTACATCAATTAAGATTAAAAGGATATGATATTGAGTATAGTTTAATTGGGCCAGCAAAACCAACTGAGGCTTTACTTTTTCAAATGCATCAACTCGATGTTATAGATGTAATGTCTTTTAAAAGTCAACTGAATCAACAAGAGTTATTAGAAGCTTTGCAGTATCAGGATGTATTACTCTTACCAAGTTTAGGAGAAGGTATTGCTAATGTCGTTTTAGAGGCTATGGCTATGGGGTTGCCAGTTATTTCTACTGATTGCGGAGGTATGGCTGAGGTTGTAAAGCACATGGAAACAGGTTGGTTGGTGCCAATGCGAGATGCAAAAGCTATTGAAGCCGCCATTATTGATTTTTATAATACGCCAGAAAATAAACTTAAGTCTATGGTTTCAGAGGCACATGTGTTTGTAAAGCGCGAATTTGATTATGCCACTAATATTGCAAAATTCATAGAATTCTACAACACAGTTGTTAAGTAAAAACTGTTAACAATGTAAGGCACTTATTGCTCCAGCATTGTTGCAAAAGCTATATATTAGAGCAGTTGTTTATTTATGCAAATTACTAGCCCAATAATCCCAATAAAACCTAAGGAAGTCTACGTCGACACTAAAGGCAAACTAGACTTAAAAGCCATTTGTATTTTCGCAGCTATTGGTTTTTTTCTAGATGATGATACCTATTGGACGCATAAGAAGATACTGAAACCAGCTTCAATTCATCATATTAATCCAGAGCACATTCTGGAAAAATCTGAACCCTATTTCAATTGGCATTACTCGCCACGACATATAAGTTTTAGGCAAGCTCTTGAAGAGTTCTCTTCACTTTTTGAAACCATTATAGCAGAACAAGTTGAAAACAAGAAAGTCATTTTACCACTATCTGGCGGATTAGATAGCAGAACACAAGCTGCGGCTTTAAAGTATTTGGGTGCAGATGTTTCAGCATATAGTTATGACTATAGAAATGGTTTTCTCGAAACCAAAATCGCTAAACAAATAGCTGATGTTTGCGGTTTTGATTTTAGATCTTTTAAAATTGAAAGTGGTTATTTATGGGAAAAGCTAAGCGATTTGGTGAAGTTGAATAATTGCTATTCAGATTTTACAAGTCCACGACAAATGGCTGTCATAGATGAGTTTTCTGAAATTGGAGATGTCTTTTCTTTAGGACATTGGGGCGATGTGTTGTTCGATAGTTATAATTCTGAAAAGCTATCTTATGAGGAACAAGTTCAATTTTTAACTAAAAAGTTATTTAAACGTGGTGGATTAGAATTTGCTTCAAAGCTCTGGCAAACATGGAATTTAGAAGGTGATTTTAAATCTTATTTTCAAGGGCGAATTTCTAACTTACTCGATACAATTAAGATAGAAGATACTAATGCCCGACTCAGAGCATTTAAGTCAAAATATTGGGCGCCAAGATGGACGTCTGTGAACCTTTCAATATTTGAAGACTCTAAACCAATTACAGTGCCGTATTACGATAATAGAATATGCAAATTTATCTGCACTCTTCCCGAGGAATTTCTAAAAGATAGACAACTTCAGGTTGAATATATAAAATTACGTAATCCAGAATTGGCAAAACTAGTTTGGCAAGATAAACGCCCATATAACTTATATGATTATACAACCCCAAATACTTTAAAAACCTTGAGTTATAAAGTAGCTAATAAAATAAAACGTGAGGCTTCAAAATTATCAGGACAGCCATATATACAGCGTAACTGGGAGCTTCAATTTCTGGGAGATAATAATAGACAACAATTAGAAGCTGTTTTAACAGATTCAAAATTATCTGAATTAATTCCAGAAGAACTCACTAATACATATATCAAAAATTTTTATAACACCGATGCTTTAAAAAACGCACATGCTGTAAATATACTGTTGACCTTAGCTAAGTTTAACCAAACACAAAACAATGGCTAAGCGGATAAAAATTTTATATACCATTCCAAATTTTGATACTGCTGGTAGCGGAAAAGTAGTTTATGATTTGGTCAAGCATATCGATAAAACTAAGTTCGAGCCACACATTTGTTGTATGCATAAAAGAGGCGAGTTCTTTAAACAAGTTGAAGCTTTGGATGTTCCTATTCATATTTCTCGAGTAGCAGCAAAGTATCGTCCTTTTGTGACATTGCCATTCCGTGTTTGGAAGATTAGACAATTCTTTAAGAGACACCAATTCGATGCCATTCACTCATGGCATTGGAGCAGTGATTTCACGGAGCCTTTAGCAGCCAAGCTTGCAGGTATCCCGTTTGTATATACTAAAAAAGCTATGGGTTGGGGAAATAAATCTTGGTATTGGCGTTCGCAATTGAGTTCAAAAATTGTGATTATAAATTCGGATATGAAGACTCAGTTTTTTTTAAACATGACAGATAAGATTCAGCCAATTCCTATTGGTCTTAATGTTAATGATTTTGGTGTTTTGGAGAAGAGGTACCGTAATTCAGATGGTTATTCTATAAATCATGGTGATTTCACGATTGTAAGTATAGCTAATTTGGTTGCTGTAAAAGGTATTGAGGTATTATTAGAGGCTGTAATGCAAATCAATAATCCAAAATTGAAAGTATTTATCGTTGGCGATGATTCTTCTGATTATGCAATAGATTTAAAAGAGAAATATACATCTTCTGGTATTGTATTTACAGGTAAAAAACAAGATATTAAATCGTATTTGGCTTTAGCAGATGTATTCGTTATTCCAACAAAGGACGAAGGGCGTAAGGAAGGACAACCAATAGCACCAATCGAAGCAATGTTATCAGGACGTATAGTTTTGGGGTCTAGAATTTCTGGAGTAAAAGATATTTTAGCACCTTTTCAAGAGTATTTGTTTAAACCAGGCTCTGTCGAGGATTTAAAAAATAAGCTTGAAGTTATAATTCAAATGGAAAATGATAACCGTAAAGAACTAGCAGAGCAAATGTTTGAATTTACTTCTGAAAATTACGCTATTGAAAAAAGCATACAAATGCATGAAGCGTTGTATTTAAAAATGATTGAAAGCTAGATATGAAGATAGGTATAGTACTTGCGCAGCCGCCATCATATTCTGAAACCTTTTTTAATTCAAAAATTAAGGGACTTTCAGAGCATGGCTATACTGTGGAATTGTATGTTCGCCAAAAATCTTTAGAAAATGCAAATTATAAAGTTGTTGCTGCTCCAAAGCTTAGTAAAAATAGAATAGTTCAGCTTTTTAAAACGGTATTTGTATTACTTAGCTTGTTACCGAATTTAAAACGTGTTTCACGCTTTATTAAACTTGAAAAATCAATTGGTCGTTCAAGCTCTCAAATTTTAAAAAATATTTATACCAATTCACATTTACTAAAAGCTAATCTAGATTGGTTGCATTTTGGGTTTACTACAATGGCATTGCAAAGTGAACATGTGGCTAAAAGCATTGGTGCAAAAATGGCTGTGAGTTGCCGTGGTTACGATATGGATGTTTATCCATTAAAAAAACCAGGTAGTTATAACTTGGTTTGGAGTAATGTCAATAAAATTCATGCGATTTCAAAATACATGTTAATCAGAGCAAAGACAAATGGTATGCTGAATACAACTGAAAATGCAATTATTACTCCAGCAATTAAGACATCTTTATTCCAAAATAATATTGAAAAACAAATAGATAAAACCAAGCCAATAAGAATCACAACTATTGCACGATTGCATTGGATAAAAGGTTTGAACTATACATTAGAAGCATTAGCACTTTTAAAAGCAAAAGGCATAAAGTTTAGCTATGAAATAATTGGCGAAGGTTCTGAATACGAGCCTTTGCGTTTTGCAGTACATGAGTTAGGACTTGAAGGTTCAGTAAATTTTAGAGGTAAATTATCACATCAAGAAACATTAAAACGATTAGAAAACTCAGATATTTATATTCAATATAGTCAATCCGAAGGCTTTTGTAACGCTGTTTTGGAAGCACAAACTATGAATTGTTTATGCATAGTTTCTGATGGTGGTGCTTTACCAGAAAATATATTAGATAATGAGACGGGCTGGGTTGTTCCGAGGCGTAATCCAAAAATGTTAGCAGAAACTATTTCTAGGGTTTTAAGCATGGATAGCTTAGCTTTGAGAGTTATAAGAACCAACGCACGAGAACGGGTTTTAAATGAATTTACAATCAAAAATCAGATACAAGCTTTTATAGATTTTTATGAATAGCCTTTTAGTCAAAATATACGATATAATTCCTAAAAATTTACGACTTAAAATCGGTCAATCTAAGTGGCTTAAAGGATTAAGAAAACGTTTACTTTATGACTCTAAGGGATTTAAAACAGTACAAGTTTTAGTAAATAGAACTTACGGAAATTACAAAGTTAATTTTCAATTCGTTGCTTCTATAAAAATGGCATCTAAGGCAAAACGTTTGGGTATTGAAAACACAGTACTACGAAATAGCTTTAGTTTAGTTGAAAGTTATATGCCTAATAGAAATGATTTAACTGTTCTTGACGTAGGCTCTAATTTTGGTTATTTAGGAGCTGTTTGGGCAGATTCAATTTCTAAAACAGGTAACGTATCAGCTTTTGAACCTAACAAAAACTTGTTTGCATCCGTAACCAAAACAGTTGAAGCTAATGAAAAATTCAAGAGTAATTTGAAAGTGTATCACCTTGCTGTCGGTGCTAAAAATGAACGGATAAAGCTTAATGCTAGTAATTTTTCGTCCAATGCCCAGTCTATGGAAACGGCCATTGAGACTTACGAGGTGAACATGGTAACTTTAGATGATTTTCTAAATAAGAAAAGCTTTCAGCAAATTGATTTAATAAAAATAGATGTCGATGGCATTGAGTTAGATATTTTGAAAGGTGCTAAAAACCTATTACAGCAGAACAATTCTATAGTTATTGTTGAAACTAATGATGACAAACGTATTGTTGATTTTTTTGAAGAACTTGATTATAGCATTTATGATATGAAGCTTAATGTTTTTGATGCAGCTGAAGCATTACCGTTAAATATTTTCTGTGTCCCAAAAAATCTAGAAAAGCGTGCTGTTTAGATTTCTCAAATATCTGCAACCTACCCATTATTTTGGATTAAAAACCAAGAATGGAAATTTTGTGCTTCCAAGGGTTGATGCAGTTATTAATTCCCAATTCAAAAAGGATGATAGATACAAATCTGAAGAAGCTAAGACTTATGACCAATCATGGCGAACTATTCATAATGGATATATTAATTTTTCGGATTCTATTACTGAAACTGTTGAATTATCTGTTTTTGACAATTATATCTTTTCAAGAAAATACTTTAGTAAAGCTTGGGTGTTTTATGTATTTGTACTTCGAATTTTAAGTTTTAAAAATCCTCTAAGAGAGATTGCAGGTTTTGTTAAGACAAAAAGCGTTAAACGCTACACTTTTGGAAATGAAACAGTAAAATATGATGACTATCAAAATTTTGAAAGTTTGTTTTTAAAACAGAAGCCATTGGTTTCTGTAATTATTCCTACACTAAATCGATATAAATATTTAAAAGATGTTTTAAAGGATTTAGAACTACAAGATTACACCAATTTTGAAGTCATAGTTATTGATCAATCTGCTCCTTTTCAAGCTGAGTTTTATAACCATTTTAATTTAGATTTAAAGGCGGAATATCAAGAGGAAAAAGCACTATGGTTAGCTCGCAATAAGGCTATTAATCAGTCAAAAGGTGATTATATTCTATTATTTGATGACGATAGCCGCGTTGAGAAAGATTGGATAAGCCAACACTTGAAAACTCTTGATTTCTTTGAAGCTGATATTTCTTCGGGTGTATCAATCTCTAAAGTTGGAGACAAAACTCCAGCACATTATGCCTACTTTAAAATAAGTGACCAATTGGATACAGGTAATGTGTTACTTAAAAGGGATATTTTTAAAAAAATTGGTTTATTTGATAGACAGTTTGAGAAACAACGCATGGGTGATGGTGAATTTGGACTTCGAGCTTTTTTAAATGGTTATAAAAACATATCTAATCCTTATGCAAAACGCTTACACTTAAAAGTGGGTTCTGGAGGTTTACGGGAAATGGGAAGCTGGGACGCATTCCGTACAAAAAATTTATTTCAGCCAAGACCAATACCGAGTGTGCTTTATTTTTATAGACGCTATTTTGGTGCAAAAAGAAGTTTATTATCGGTTTTGCGAACCGTTCCTATTTCTGTTGTGCCCTATAAATACAAAAGTAATAAACCAATGTTATTGCTTAGTAGTTTTATTGCGTTGTTATTATTTCCTTTGATTACAATTCAGGTTATAAAGTCATGGCAATTGGCTTCAAAAAAACTCAAAGAAGGTCCAAAAATTGAAATGTTTTAATGCCAAAAAACAAAAAATATATCGTTGTATTAACATCTGAGTTTCCACCTTTGCCTGGTGGTATAGGTAATCACGCCTATAATTTGGCTGAGTACTTTCAAAAATCTGGATATAAAGTTTCTGTGATTGCAGACCAGAGAGATACTATTGAAAATGAAGCTAAGTTTGATTCAGAATTAGAATGCAAGATATATCGAGTGTCTTTAAAAAGTTCACGCTTTTTAATGTACTTAAAACGGATTTGGCTGTGTTTTAAATTATCTAAATCTGCAGATTTTCTAATATGCTCTGGTAAATTTCCATTGTGGATAGGTGCCATTTTAAAGCCTATAATTTCTGCTAAAACTATTGCGGTTATTCATGGTACAGAAGTAAATTTCACGAGTCCTCGTTTAAAAAAATCTATCAATTATTCTTTGAGTAGATTCAATAAAATTATTGCAGTTTCCAATTTTACAAAAACACTAGTTGAAGATTTAAAATTAAAGGACATAGCTGTGATTCCAAACGGCTTTTCAGTTTCAGCATTAGAAGATATAAGTAAGGATTCTGTAGAACTACATGGTTCGCCAATATTACTTACTGTTGGTAATATCACAGAGCGAAAAGGGCAAGCAAACGTGATTAAACATTTGCCCGTTTTAAAAGAAAAACATCCAAATGTGCATTACCATTGTGTAGGTTTTAAGACCGAAGAAAATGCTTGTATGAGTTTAGCAAAATCACTGAATGTATCTGATCATATAACCTTTCATGGTCATGTGACGCATCAGCAATTAAAAGACTTTTATGAAAATGCCGATATTTGTGTGATGCTCAGTGAAATGACGCAAACAGGAGATGTTGAAGGATTTGGTATTGCATTAATTGAAGCTAATCATTTTGGTTTACCAACAATTGGAGCAAAAGGCTGCGGTATTGAAGATGCTGTGTCTCACGGTAAGTCAGGATTGCTTGTAAATGCTTATGAATCCGAAGAATTTGTTGATGCAGTGACAACGATTTTAGATGATAAATCTTCTTATGCTAAGGAAGCAAAATCTTGGTCTGAAATGCACCAATGGCAACAGATTATTAAACGTTACATAGATTTTATAGATTCTTGAAACTCGTCATAATATCACATACCGAACATTATAAAACTACTGCAGGAAAAATAGTAGGTTGGGGACCAACGATTAACGAGATTAATCATTTAGCGTCTCATTTTGAGTCTATTACCCATATAGCTATGCTTCATGATTCTGAAGCACCGCCAAGTGCAGCTGAGTATACCGAAGATAATATTCATTTTGTTGCTTTACCAGTTTTGGGTGGTACAAGTATTTCAAGTAAACTAAAAACCATTATCAATATTCCTAAAGTCATAAGTGTTGTCAATAGGACATTAAGGAATGCTGATGTGTTTCAATTAAGAACACCGACTGGTATTGGCGTATTTTTAATTCCATATTTGACCCTATTTTCAAAGAAAAAAGGTTGGTATAAATATGCGGGCAATTGGAACCAAGAACATCCGTCTTTTGGCTACAGAATTCAGCGTTATTTTTTGAAAAAGCAATCGCGTATAGTAACCATAAATGGACAATGGCCAACTCAACCAAAGCAGTGTTTAACTTTTGAGAACCCATGTCTTATAGATGAAGATTTATTAAGCGGAAAAGATTTGGTGTCCTCAAGGCAATTAGATGAGAAATTAAATTTTTGCTACGTTGGACGTTTAGAAACTCCCAAAGGTGTTGGCCGAATTATTGAAGCTTTTGGGAATTTATCAAAAAAGGAAAAGCGTAGAGTAGGGCAAGTCCATCTTATTGGTGATGGTAATGAAAAAACTCATTTTGAAGAACTAGCACAACAATCTGATATTGATTTTAGATTTTATGGTTATTTGGGAAGAAATGAAGTGTTTGATGTTTATAAAAAAAGCCATTTTTTTTTAATGCCAACGAGTGCATCTGAAGGTTTTCCTAAAGTTATAGCTGAAGCTTCCAATTTTGGATGTTTACCAGTAGTGTCGTCAGTTTCGGCAATTGCGCAATATGTAAAACATCAAGAAAATGGATTTATAGTGTCACCAATATCGGCCGAAGGATTAAAATTGCAATTAGACACTATTTTTAATCTAGATAATAGCGAATACCAAGATTTACTAAAACACAGTCAAGATTTTGTAAAACGATTTACTTTTAATTATTACACCAGTAGAATTCTAACAGAAATATTATCTTAAGCCTATATTGAGACGAAGATTATTACAAAACGATTCTTATATTCAACTTGTATTATTACATATAGGTTTAGGCTTGATATTTTTTATTTTTAAACCCTTTGCAAAGATTTTCTTTCTGATTATAATGGGATATTTTTTATATCGCATTGTAATGTCTACACCTAAAAAGTTAACAATGAATGTCCTTTTGGGTTGTGCTTATTTTACGGGTATTGAGATTTTGTTTAGGATGACTAAAGGTGGCTTAGCCTATGAAGCTTCAAAATACTTAGTTGTTGTTTTTGTACTTATAGGTATGTTCTATAGAGGTGTTTCTGGAAAAGGATATCCTTATTTTATTTACCTCGTATTATTAATCCCAGCAATAGTGGTGGCTTCAGTTACATTAACTCTAGATGCAAAGTTTAGGTCTAATATTACTTTTGTATTAAGTGGACCAGTTTGTTTAGGTTTAGCAGCGTTGTTTTGTTATGACAGGAAAGTGACATATCAGCAGTTACACAAACTCATTTTATATATTTTACTACCTATTATTTCTACAACCACCTATTTGTTCTTATATACGCCATCTATAAAGGATAGATTAAGTGGTACAGCTTCTAATGCTGCACTTTCAGGAGGTTTTGGGCCAAATCAAGTATCAACAATCTTGGGCTTAGGTATTTTTTGCGTAGTTGTACGTTTGGTATTAAAGTCACCAAATATATTTTTAAAATCTCTTAATCTTATTCTGTTGGCAGCGATGACATTTAGAGCTATTGTTACTTTTAGCCGTGGCGGTGTGTTAGCCGCAGGATTAGTAATTGCTGCATTTTTTGCTACTGTTGTCTTTCGTTTAAAGTTAAAACGTCTTATACCTTTATTTGGTTCTGTGTTTTTGTTGGTAAGTATTCTTGCTATAACATGGGTTGTGAGTTCAAATCAAACGCGTGGTTTAATAGATAAACGTTATGCCAACCAAGATGCTTTAGGACGAGAAAAAGAGGATTTAACGACTGGTAGATTGGATTTATTTATAGAAGAAGTAGATGGGTTTTTAGAGAGTCCGTTTTTAGGTATTGGAGCTTCACGTGTAAAAAACAAAAGAGTTCAAGAAACAGGTCAGCAATTACCTTCTCATAATGAATTAGGTAGATTACTCTCAGAACATGGATTGTTAGGGATTATATGCATCTTGATTTTAGCATTCAAACCACTAACTTTTAGGACAAATAACCGGCGTAACATATTTTTCTTTTCCTTTTTAGCCTTTTGGTTTGCAACAATAAACCATTCTGGAATCCGAATAGCAGCACCCGCAGTATTATATGCACTAGCCTTATTAAATGTAACATATGAAAAACCTGTTGTACATAGGCAACAACTTAAGCACAGCTAAAACAAACGTTTCTTCTATTCAGGTTTTAGGTAGTTTACTAAAATCCGAAGGTTATGATTTGCGTTATGCGTCGTCTTACAGTAACAAGTTTATACGACTCTTGCATATGATATGGTCTTGTGTCTTTAATTCAAAGTGGGCAGATGCAGTAATCATTGATACGTATAGCACACAGAATTTTTATTATGCATATGCTTGTAGTAAAGTATGTCGATTACTTAAGGTACCCTATTTTCCTATTCTTCATGGCGGAAATCTTCCTAAACGATTAGATAAAAACCCAAAGATGTCCGCTTCAATATTCAACAATAGTAATATGAATATATCACCATCTTTGTATTTAAAAACTATTTTTAATAAAAAGGGATTTGATAATGTATCATATATACCTAATAGCATATCACTTGATAACTATAAGGTTACACCGAAACAATTTGATATTATAAAATTACTTTGGGTGCGTTCTTTTTCAGAAATATATAATCCGCTTATGGCTATAAGTGTTATGAAACATTTGAAAGATTCTGGACATAGAGTAGAGCTTTGCATGGTTGGTCCAGATTCAGACGGAAGTTTAATTGCCGTAAAAACTTTGGCTAAGGAATTAAATATGGATGTAAAATTCACGGGTAAGCTATCAAAAGAACAATGGATTGAGTTATCTAGAGACTATAATATATTTATTAATACCACTAACCATGATAATATGCCCGTCAGTGTTATAGAAGCTATGGCACTTGGATTTCCTGTAGTATCTACTAATGTTGGAGGATTACCTTTTTTAATAGACAATAATGAAAATGGTCTATTAGTGCCAGTAAAGGATATAGAAGCAATGGCAAAAAGTGTACTAGACATTTTTAATAATGAAGGTATAAGAAATCAAATCTCTATAAAAGCAAGACAAAAAGCTGAGAGTTTTAATTGGCAAATGACTAAAGCACAATGGCATTCAATTTTTAAAGCTAATTAAGATTTGTTTTGTTTTTTGTCTAAGAGGTCTATCTTTACAATAATAATCGTTCCCCTAACATGAAACAAAATAGTGCCATTCACTTTGAGATATCAGAGCGCAAGGTTTTACTGCGCATAGTAGATATACTCATGGCATTTTTAGGGATATTTATTTTATCCACTTATTTTGGTTTTGAGTACCTTGATATTTCTTCAGAAAATATAGTTCCTCTAATTGTTTTGGTTGTTTATATATCCATTTTTGGAACTATTTTTGAAATTTACGATTTGCAAAAAGCCAGTAAGTTAGATGTTAGTTTTAAGAACATTGTACTGTGCATGTCTACCGTAGTATTATTCTATCTTTTGACACCTATTATTACTCCCTTTTTACCCGAAGCACGTTTGCAAATCATCTATTTTTATATAGCACTTATAGCATTTGTGTTTTTATGGCGTGTACTTTACAATACATTAATAGCATCTCCAAGATTTTATAAGCATATACTTTTAGTTGGCGAATTACCTAATATAGATAACGTTGTAAATACCTTAACATCTGCAGATTCTAGTTATAAATTCGTCGGATTTATTAATAGTGAAGGGAAAGATGGAGATTCAATAAAATATAAAGGATTAAAAGAGTACACAACAAAACACCTCTCTAATGTAATTGTTGAAGAACAAATTTCTGAAATTATTGTAGCAGCTAATAATGCTGAGCATATCACACCAGATTTATATCACGAATTGATGTTGTTGCTAGAGCGTGGTTTTAAAATCAGAGAATATACTCAGGTTTATGAGGAAGTAACTAATAAAGTACCTATTCAATATGTGGGAAAGGATTTTTACAAATACTTTCCGTTTAGCCGTAATAATGAAAACCAACTCTATAGATTCTTCCATCGGACGTTTGATATTGTGTTTTCTTTTTTTGGATTGCTTTTTATGTTACTCATCATACCATTTGTAGCCATTGGCAATGCTTTTGGTAATAAAGGACCTTTGTTTTATACACAAGAGCGCATAGGAAGAAATAGTACTTTATTTACTATTTATAAGTTTAGAACAATGATTGTCGATGCAGAAGCTAAAAAAGCACAATGGGCAACTAAAGATGATGCTCGAGTAACAACTTTTGGAAAGTTTTTAAGGCGTTCTAGATTAGATGAAATTCCACAGTTTATTAATGTTATAAAAGGTGAAATGAGCATAATTGGCCCAAGACCAGAGCGCCCATTTTTTGTTGCAGAATTGTCGCGATCAATTCCTTTTTATGAAACACGCCATATTATTAAGCCAGGTCTAACTGGTTGGGCTCAAGTAAATTCACGTTACGGTGGTTCAATAGAAGAGAGTCTTACTAAACTACAATATGATTCATACTATATAAAACATAGAAGTCCATTCTTAGATCTTAATATTATCCTGAAAACCCTCAGTACAGTTCTTTACTACAGAGGTCAATAATAATAATGACTAGGTTGTTTTATAATAGCGAAGTAAATAGATATAACGGACTAATAAAGCAATTAAAAATGGCAATAGTGCAATGGCAAAAACTTGAATGCCAATTATCCAATGCATTGTCATTAATGTTAGCATAATTACCAAAAACTTAAGAAAACCTCTAAACCAATTTTTTGTCTGTTCTTTAAAAAGCTGTCCTATTACAAATAGATTAATTGGAAATGCCCAAAGCAAATTATAGTTATATCCTGTCGCTGTATGGTCTGTGCCAAACCATAATAGCAGAAGTGCTATTCCAATTAAACCAGTAAGACCAAATAGTATAATATCTAACCACTTAGTTCTTTTTCCGGATTTAGAATCTCTGTAGGTAAGATAAATGATAAGAGCAGATAATAATAGCATTATTACAATCGGGCTAAAAATCAGATTAGTTGTATAACCTTTATTATGTCTCGATTTGTAAATGGTATTAGTGCTTTTTACTAGTGGTTTTGAGTCTAGTTGCGCATTTTCAAAACTTTTAAATATATATTTGGGTAAAAATTGTTGTTCATTACCAGTAACTGGTCTATCTATTATAGAGCCCAACGCGATATCTATTCCAAAACTCCCCCAAGTATTTAGACCTACTTGTTCATGGATGAGAGTTCTGAATGTCTTTTTTTCTTCATCTTTTATTTCAGAATAACTAATAGTCTGGCTAGCGGATACGTTTGCAACATCTCTAATTTTAGTCGCACAATTATCATAGAAAAAATCGTAAAGATACCTTCTATTTTCAGGCTTATAATTGTTATCCAGATAATTATATAACGCTTGTTTTTGGTCTTGATTAAAATTTAGTGTTTGCTCATCTATTGTTCTGTCGTAATAGCGATATAATTGAAATATATCTGAATACTTCTTTCTACTAATAAGGTAATTTAATTTACCCTGAGCAAATTTTAAATAGAAATTAGGTGCATCAAAATCATAACCGCCATAACCAAATACCACATCAAGTCCTTGAGTTCTATCTTTTATTCTAAAGGCATTATGACCAAAAGCATCATTGAGATTTGTGCCTGGGCCAAATGTTAATACAGAGACTTCTGCTTTAGGTGATAATTGTAGTTGTTGCGAAAAACTATAGTTTAAAAAGCAAAGAAGTACAAGTGCAGATAGTTTAAGTCTCATATTTATTTCTGAAAATTCTATCTAAAAATACTGAAATCTAATTTCACGGAGAAGACATTAGAATATAAGGCGGCACTTTGGTCGCCAATATCAGTGAAAGCATAATCTATCTCTATGCCTTTGTACTTAAAGCCAACCCCAAAATTTGGCTGAAATGTTAAGTTTTCTGAGTTATCAATCTGTAACTCATTTTGGAAATTACCAACACCAGCACGTAAAAAAACTAAATCTGTGTAGCCAAACTGAAAACCTAAAGCAGGAGCAATACTGGCAAACGATGTAGATATAATATCATTAGTTTCGGCAAAACGCATATTAAGATTAAAGGCAGCAAGCAATGTGTAATCATAATGAAAAGTCCATGACTTAGACATACCTATTTCTAATTTAGGTAATGTTAATTCTGATTTTTCTGGTAAAGTTTGATTTTGTTCATCAATGGCACCGCTAATTTTTTCAAATTCTTCTTCGTCAATAGCCCAAGAATTATAGGTTGTTGTAATATCACGAGCCATAAAACCAAATTTCCAATTGTTTTTGCTTTCAAACTGTATGCCAGCATCAAAACCAAAACCCCAAGCAGAAGCAAAATCACCAATGACTCTACGAATAACTTTAGCATTTATACCATAGTTTAAACCATCTATAGGTAATTTTCGAGCATAAGACAATGTTACGCCATAATCTGCAGTGGAAAAGGTATTAATCCTATCATAATTTATATTTCCTTGGTCGTCTATTAATTGCGTAGTATCTAAAATATCATCTACTCCAAAACGAATTACCGAAATACCAACAGCACTTCTGTCGTCAAGAGGCATTGCATATGCTAGGTAATTGTAATTGGCAATATTTGCAAAGTAACTAGAATGCATTAAGGCCAATTGATTGTCTTCTAGGTTGACTAAACCAGCAGGGTTCCAATAGCCAGAATTAACGTTATTGGTATGCGAAGTTACGGCATTACTCATCCCAAGCGCTGCAGCATCTACACCAATATTCATAAATTCATTGGAGTATTTTCTTGCTGATTGCCCAGATATTGTCAATGACAAACACGCTAAAAGAATTACTAAGTAATTTTTCAAGTCAATTTTTTTACAAAGATGCACATTATTTTGTTTCTATTAAACTATAAAAAGGTTGAGTTATTGCATGCTATAGCTACAGAACTAAAATACTTTTATATTTTTACGGAAACTACCATCACATCTTATGAAGCGACATATACCAAACATTGTTACTGGACTTAATTTATTTTCTGGTTGTATTGCCATATTATTTGCTGTCAATAATCATTACGTTGGTGCTGCTTTATTTGTGTTTTTGGGGATTTTCTTTGACTTTTTTGATGGATTATTAGCAAGAAAACTCAATGTACAGAGTAACCTAGGTATTCAGTTAGATTCACTAGCTGATTTAGTTACTTGTGGCGTAGTGCCAGGTATTATTATGTATGGTCTAATAAATGATGCGCTTGGTGGTGGAACTATTTTTGTTGTTGAAAATGCATGGAATCAAACCATGAGCTGGGATGGTTTAAAAATACGTCCTCTTGCTTTGTTAGGATTTTTAATACCGGTTGCCTCAGCATATCGCTTAGCAAAATTTAATTTAGACGAAGACCAACAAACGTATTTTAAAGGTTTGCCCGTTCCTGCAAATACATTACTCATACTGTCTATACCATTAATCTTACATTATCAGTATTCAGTTACTGTTGCTAATTTATTTGGAAGGCTCTGGTTTTTAATAGCTGTGACTTTATTAAGTTGCTACTTGCTTAACTCTAACATTAAATTATTTGCTTTAAAATTTAAAACATGGAGTTTTAAGAAAAATATGGTTAGATATTTATTCCTAATTACAAGTGTTTTACTCTTGGTAGTATTTCATTTTATTGCTATTCCAATAATTATAGTATTATACATTTTAGTTTCTTTATTTACACAAAAAACAATCTCTTAATTACACATGGCTGAAGTTATTTTTACATTGCTCATGCTTGTTATGTTACAAGCAGTTTTAGGATTCGATAATTTACTTTACATCTCTTTAGAGTCAAAAAAAGCACCTGAGAATGATAGGAAGCGTGTTCGGAAAATAGGAATATTAATTGCTATTGCATTGCGTATTGTATTGCTCTTTGTTTTGGTGTCTTTAATAGGCTATTTTCAGAATCCATTTTCATTTTTAACTGGAAAAATTGAAAACGTTTTAGAATTTGCTTTCAATGGTCATAGTCTTATTGTGCTTGCTGGTGGCGGTTTTATTATTTATACGGCGATAAAAGAAATCTGGCATATGATTTCTTTAAAGGACTTGACTATCGATGTAGAGGACAAATCTAAAGGTACTAAATCTTCAAACGCAGTAATTGTAAGTATTGTCATTATGAATTTGGTGTTTTCTTTCGATTCTATTTTGGCGGCAATTGGTCTAACTAGTGAAATAGAAAACTCAACCACTGCATTTATTGTTATGGCTATTGCTATTGTGGCTAGTGGTTTATTAATGCTCTTTTTAGCTGACCGTATTTCTGAATTTTTAGCTAAGAATAGAATGTATGAAGTACTTGGGCTATTTATCCTTTTTATAGTAGGAATAATGTTGGTTACTGAAGGCGGACATTTAGCACACCTTAAAATCTTTGGTAATGAGATTGTGCCTATGAGTAAAACAACATTCTACTTTGTTATTGTTGTACTTGTTATTGTTGATGTTGTACAAGGACGTTACCAGAAAAAGTTGATGAAAGAGAAATCAGCTTCAGAATAGAAGATATTTTAATAAATATAAAGATTGAGAAGAAAATACCAAATGACGCTGAGCGTCTAAAACTCCAACTTCTTCTTACGAAGCTCAAAGTTTTGCCCTAAGTAGACTTTACGTACCATTTCGTCTTCAGCCAGTTCTTCAGGTTTACCAGCTTTAAGAATACCACCTTCGAACATTAAATAAGTGCGGTCTGTAATGGCAAGTGTTTCCTGTACATTATGATCCGTAATTAAAATACCAATATTCTTTTTAGTTAATTTAGCGATAATACGTTGAATGTCTTCAACTGCAACAGGGTCAACGCCTGCAAAAGGCTCATCTAGTAAAATAAAATTTGGGTCTGTAGCTAAAGCTCGTGCAATCTCTGTACGACGACGTTCACCACCAGATAATAAATCACCACGGTTTTTTCTAATATGTCCTAAGCCAAACTCTTCAATAAGTGATTCCATCTTATCAACTTGCTCTTTCTTGCTGAGCTTAGTCATTTGTAAAACACTTAGGATATTATCTTCGATACTTAATTTTCTGAATACTGAAGCTTCTTGAGCCAAATAACCAATACCATTTTGCGCACGTTTGTACATTGGATATTTGGTAATCTCTTTATTGTCTAGAAATATTTTTCCGCCGTTTGGTTTTATAATACCAACAATCATGTAAAAAGATGTGGTTTTACCAGCACCATTTGGGCCTAACAAACCAACAATTTCTCCTTGATTAACTTCAAGAGAGACATCTTTTACCACTTTTCGTCCGCTGTAGGACTTCATTAAACTTTCGGCGTGTAATTTCATATATTAGATTCTAAATCAAGAACGGTAAAAATACAATTTTCGTACTAAGGTTAATCGTTTTGATTTTCAAGTGCTTCCCAATATTCATGAGCACGTCTTAAATGTGGAATTACAATTGTACCACCAACTAGAGTCGCTATACCTAAAGTTTCGCTTACTTCTTCTTTTGTAATGCCTTCTTTATAGCATGTTTCTAAGTGGTATCGCACGCAGTCATCACAACGTAACACGGTAGAAGCCACTAAACCTAATAACTCTTTTGTTTTTACATCTAGAGCACCAGCTTTAAAGGCATTTGTATCTAGATTAAATATGCGTTTTACAACCTTATTATTATCTGATAATATTTTGTCGTTCATTTTAGAACGGTACTCATTAAATTCTTTTACAACGTCTGACATTTTATTATGCTTTTTCTTTTCGTTCTTTTCTTTTCTGATTCCTTACAACTATTCGTGAAATAAATATACTCACTTGATATAATATTAAAATGGGTACAGCTACAATCACCTGACTAGCAATATCTGGTGGTGTTATCACTGCTGAAATTATTAATACAATAACAAGGGCAAACTTTCTGTATTTCTTTAAGACTTGTGGTGTAACTAAACCTACCTTGGTTAAAAAGTAGATGATTATTGGTAATTCAAATACTATACCTGAGGCTAAAGCTGAAGACCTAACAACAGCAATTACCGAATTAAGATCAAAGTCATTAACTACCAAATCGCTAATGCTATAATTTGCCAAAAAGTTAAATGAGAGCGGTGTGATAACATAGTAACCAAATAATACCCCTATAAAAAACAAGAGTGAAGCAATGATGATAAAACCTCTAGAGCTTCTACGTTCATTCTGTTTTAAACCAGGGCTTATAAACTTCCATAACTGATATAAAACATACGGAAATGCAATAATGAAACCAGCATATATAGCTGTCCAAATATGTGCCGAAAATTGTCCGGCAACGGCTCTATTTTGTAAGTCAAATGGGAATCGATCTGCGCAAAACGTTGTATCTTTTATGCCTATAAGTTGAGACATTTCACATAACCATTGATAAGTTGGGAAAGTCATTTCCGTTGGGCCAAAAATTATAGTATCAAACAAAAAACCAGGCATACAAAACGCCACAATTCCTGCAATAAGAATTGCTACAGTACTACGTATAAGGTGCCATCTTAACTCTTCAAGGTGATCTAAGAAAGACATGTTATCAACAGATTTCTTTGCCATTATATAATGCCTTCTTTTATTAAATCATGTAAGTGTACAACACCAGCATACTCGCCATCTTTTTCAACTAATAGTTGAGAAATACCAAACTCTTCCATAACTTCTTTGGCATCCACAGCCATGGCATCTTCTTCTATACGTTTTGGATGATGCCCCATAATATCTTTCGCTGTAAGTTGAGCAATATCATCGCTTTTACTTAGCATACGTCTTAAATCGCCATCAGTAATAATTCCAACAATCTTAGAGTTTTCAGTCACAGCAGTAACACCCAACATTTTTTCGGAAATTTCTATAATGACTTCCTTTAAACTGGCATCCAGAGATACCTCAGGTTTCTTATTTACAGAAGATAAGTCGTTAACTCTTAAATAAAGTCGTTTTCCTAATGCGCCACCTGGATGATATTTTGCGAAATCTTTACTTGAAAACCCACGAAGTTTCAATAGGCAAACGGCTAATGCATCACCAATAACCAATTGTGCTGTTGTACTTGTTGTTGGCGCTAGGTTATTTGGGCAAGCTTCTTGTTCGACATAAGCATTTAAAACATAGTCGGCTTGTTGTCCTAAAAAAGAATTTTTATTACCAGTTATGGCTATCATTTTGTTTTTAGCATTCTTTATAAGTGGCACCAAAACTTTAATTTCTGGCGTGTTTCCACTTTTAGATATACAAATCACAACATCATCTTCAAGGATTAACCCCAAATCACCATGAATTGCATCTGCAGCATGCATAAAAACAGATGGTGTTCCAGTAGAGTTAAGCGTTGCAACAATTTTATTTGCGATTATGGCACTCTTACCAATTCCTGTGATAATAACACGGCCTTTTGAGTTGTAAATAAGCTCAGTAGCATTCGCAAAATCATCAGTAAGTAAGTTAATAAGGTTAGCAATAGCGTCACGTTCCATGGTTATGGTAGACTTCGCAATTTCTAGAATAGATGTTTTAGTGTTCAAAGCAGACATGTAATTTTATAAATACTTTTTTTCTAAAGATTTTTATTATCTTTAAACTTCACGCAAAGGTAAATATAAAATTACGAATAGGGATTAATGAATGTTGCACAAATTGACTTGCATGCTGAACTAAAAAAATACTTTGGATTCTCTCAATTCAAAGGGCTGCAAGAAGACGTTATAAAAAATGTAGTTGCCGGTAACAATACGTTTGTTATCATGCCAACTGGAGGTGGAAAATCGCTTTGTTATCAGTTGCCAGCATTAATAAAAGAAGGTACAGCTATTGTAGTTTCTCCATTGATAGCTTTAATGAAAAATCAAGTAGATGCCATTAGAGGTGTTTCTGAAAATGAAGGTGTAGCTCATGTCCTTAATTCTTCTCTAAATAAAACCGAAGTTAAGCGCGTAAAAGAAGATATCAGAAATGGTGTAACTAAATTGCTATATGTTGCTCCAGAATCTTTGACTAAGGAAGAACATGTAGAGTTTTTAAGGTCAGTAACCATATCTTTTATGGCGGTTGATGAAGCGCATTGTATTAGCGAATGGGGTCATGATTTTAGACCAGAATACCGAAACCTAAGACATATCATTAAGCGTATTGGAGATAATATTCCTATTGTAGGTTTGACCGCGACAGCTACTGAAAAAGTACAAGAAGATATCCTGAAAAGTTTGGGCATTCCTAATGCGGTGAAGTTTAAAGCATCTTTTAATAGACCAAATTTATATTACGAAGTACGTCCAAAAACGAAGAATGTCGATGCTGATATTATTCGTTTTGTAAAACAGAATGAAGGCAAATCAGGTATTGTTTATTGTCTAAGCCGTAAACGCGTTGAAGAATTAGCTCAAGTCTTACAAGTCAATGGTGTTAAAGCTGTACCATATCATGCTGGTTTAGATGCCAAAACACGTGTAAAACATCAAGACATGTTTTTGATGGAAGATACAGATGTTGTGGTAGCAACTATTGCTTTTGGTATGGGAATAGATAAACCAGATGTCCGTTTTGTGATTCATCATGATATCCCAAAAAGTATAGAGAGTTATTACCAAGAAACTGGCCGTGCTGGACGTGATGGTGGCGAAGGTCACTGTTTAGCCTATTATGCCTATAAAGACATAGAAAAGCTTGAAAAATTTATGGCAGGCAAACCCGTTGCTGAGCAAGAAATTGGACACGCATTGTTACAAGAAGTTGTAGCATTTTCAGAGACATCTGTCTCTAGACGCAAGTTTATACTACATTATTTTGGAGAAGCCTTTGATAACGACACAGGTGAAGGTGGCGATATGGATGATAATGTACGTCATCCAAAACCTCAGAAAGAAGCTCAGGATGACGTGGAAATGGTTATAGATGTTGTTCAAAAAACCAATCAGAAATATAAAGCTAAAGATTTAGTGCAAGTAATTATTGGTAATGCCAACGCGTTAATATCCTCTCATAAAACAGATCAACAACCATTTTTTGGAGTTGGTAAAGACAAAGGAGCCAGACATTGGATGGCACTCATACGTCAAATTTTAGTAGGTAAACTACTTAAAAAAGATATCGAAACTTATGGTGTTTTAAGGATAACGGAAGCTGGAGAACAATTTATGACATCTCCAACATCTTTTATGATGGCAGAAGATCATGTGTTTGATGAAGCTACTGACGATAGTATTATTACCAATGCAAAATCTAGTGGTGCGGTTGCCGATGAGAATCTAATGAATATGCTTAAGGACTTACGTAAGTCTAATGCAAAACGACTAGGTGTACCACCATTTGTTATTTTTCAAGACCCATCTTTAGAAGATATGGCATTGAAATACCCAATTTCTCTTGAAGAACTCTCTAATGTTCATGGTGTTGGTGAGAGCAAAGCCAAAAAATATGGTAAGGACTTTATTGCTCTGATTAGCGAGTATGTTGAGGAAAACGATATTGTACGACCAGAAGATATGGTTGTAAAATCTACAGGAAGTAACTCGGCTTTAAAACTTTACATCATACAAAATGTAGACAGAAAATTACCATTATCTGATATTGCCTCTGCAAAAGGTATGGAAATGTCAGCCTTTATTAAAGAAATGGAAGCTATTGTGTTTTCTGGTACAAAACTGAATATCAACTACTGGATTGATGATATTTTGGATGAAGACCAACAAGAGGAAATCCATGACTACTTCATGGAATCCGAAACCGATAAAATAGACGTTGCTATTGACGAATTTGATGGCGATTACGATGACGAGGAACTCCGCTTATATCGTATTAAGTTTATTAGTGAGGTAGCGAATTAGCAAGTTTTAGCTGACCAAGCTATTCTTCCTCATCTATACTACTTTCATATTTAGTAAACAAAATATCCTGCTTTTTAGCTTTTAACTGAATACTTGTAATTCTGCTATTTTGTAGCGTTTTGATATCTGCTTCTTCAATTTGGAAATCTATTTTGGTGATACTTCGATTTGAAACGTTAGAATAATCAGATTCTAACTCAGACATATCAGAATTTAATTGTAATTCTATGTTTTCACCTTTTAAAGTAAGTGCAGCACCTTTTAAAGTTTTAATATGAAACTGTCCAACAACCACAGTTTGGAAAAAGTGATAACCACCTAATTCATTTAAACCCGCATAAAGCACATTGTTTTCAGAAACACCAAAAGGAGCATTCTCGACATCTTTTATAATGGCTTCTGTATGGTCATCAACATGGAGCTTTTCCATCGCTCTAATATTTCCCATGCCAGCGAGTATTTTTGTAATAAACTTCATTCAACTTTATTTTCAACAAAACTAAGACTTAATTTGAATTTTCCGAATTTCTTATTAACATGTTGTCATTTCGACAGAGTGAGAAACGAGCGACGAAAAACCTCATTGTTCTTACGTGTCAACATAAAACTATGAGATTCCTCCACAAAGCACTCAGAATAACAAAACTTCAAACTTTTTACTTTCGCCTTTTTACTTACTACTTATAGTCTTATCTTTGCAGCCTTAAATAAAACACAAAACAATGCAAGACGGTTTATACGCAAAATTCAATACCTCAAAAGGTGCTATTTTAGTTAACCTAGAATTCGAGAAAACACCAGGTACAGTTGGTAATTTTGTGGCTTTAGCAGAAGGAAATTTAGAAAACTCAGCAAAGCCTCAAGGAACACCTTACTATGATGGGTTAAAATTCCATAGAGTGATTCCAGATTTTATGATTCAAGGTGGTTGTCCTCAAGGTACAGGAACTGGTAATCCAGGTTATAAATTTGATGATGAAATTCACCCAGATTTAAAACACGATGGTCCAGGTGTATTGTCAATGGCAAATGCAGGTCCAGGAACAAACGGAAGTCAGTTTTTTATCACACACATTGCTACAGATTGGTTAGATGGCAAGCACACTGTTTTTGGTAAAGTAGTTGAAGGGCAAGATGTTGTTGATGCTGTTGCGCAAGGCGATGCTATTGAGAGCTTAGAAATCGTAAAAGTTGGTGCTGCTGCCGAAGGGTTTAATGCTATTGAAGCATTCAGAACTTTTGAAGGGGCAAGAGAAAAAAGAGTAGCTGCTGAGCGTGAAGCTAAGAAAGCACAATTAGATAAATTAGCTGTAGGTTTTGAAGAAACAGCTTCAGGTTTACGTTATCAAGTCATCCAAAAAGGATCTGGTAAAAAAGCTGAAAAAGGAAACACAGTTTCGGTACACTACAAAGGTCAGTTAGCTGATGGTACAGTATTCGATTCGTCATACAAAAGAAATGCACCTTTAGATTTTCAAGTTGGAGTAGGACAAGTTATCGCTGGTTGGGACGAAGGTATTTGTTTACTTAATGTTGGTGATAAAGCACGTTTGGTAATACCTAGTGATTTAGGTTACGGAAGCGCTGGTGCTGGTGGCGTTATTCCACCGGATGCAACTTTAGTATTTGATGTTGAGCTTATGGATGTGAAATAATATAAGTGTCAGTTTGAGTGTTTTGACTTTTGTCGAAATGTATCGAGAACAACGTAACATTTTCAATATAAAATCGTCTCACTATTAAGTGAGACTTTTTTTGCTCATAAACCAATCAATCTTTAATTTTCAATATGAAAACTAAATCACTATTTCCGCTGTTATTACTTTCAGTTTTAATTTCGGCCTGTTCCTCATCCGTAGACTATTCAGAATCATTTAAAAAGGAAACCTCTGGTAAATATTTGTTTAATGCCGATGATATTATGATCATATCTTATGAAGATAATCAGCTTTATATAAAATGGCGTGGCTTAAAAACGAAACCAGTTGTGACAGATACTAATGAGTTCTTTGTCCCGGATTTATATAAGAAACTGCGTTTTGTTGTGCATCCAGATACTAAGGAGCGTTATATTGCTGTAATAGCAGAAAATAATCCTGATAGCTTGAGTTATGATTATCTTAAAGTGTCAGATAATTACAAAACACCAAGCCAGTATTTAGATGACAAAGATTTTGACAATGCGCTAGTTGGGTTTTTAAAAATAAAAGAGAAAGATTCTATGAGTGATTTTATAAACCAGTATAAGTTTAATCGATTAGGATATAGGTATTTAAGAGAAAATAATTTTGATGATGCCATTGGTGTTTTTATAATGAATACGAAGTTGCACCCTATTAGCGATAATGTTTATGACAGTCTTGCCGATGCTTATGTTAAAAGTGGCGATAGTCTTAAAGGTTATGAAAACTATAAAAATGCCTATGAACTGAATAATGGCAACCGTAGGGCAAAAAAATATATTGATGCTTACGAAGGTTCTAGACCTTAAATTATTTTTGTTTTTTTAGAATATAAAAATGCTCATTGAGAATATTTGTTTTTTCGCATTTTGGTTGGTTATTATATACTTCAGAGCAACTAAAATAATCTTGATGATTTATAAGTTTATAATTTTTTAAAGTTTTATAAAATTCATGTTCTATGGTTTGAAATCCATCATTACTAGCATCTTTAACACCTTGAGTAGCATATTTTATAAGTCGTGTGTAAGCATCTGTAGTTTTAATGTTATGCGTGTATGAGACACTTCCTATATAATCACCGATAGACTGAATTGTATTAAAAAGAGAAAATAAACGATTGATTTCATTAGTGTTCAAAAAAAATAAGACACCTTCGATTAAAATAAAACACTTCTTTTCGCCTACGAACTCTTTAAGTTCTTGCCGTAATTGGTTTTCGTATTTTTCACTAAAATCAATACCAATAAAATTAATTTTTCTTGCTGGTAGTTTATAATCTTTAACCCACTGTTGTATTTTTTTGGATTTGTGTTTAACTAATTCAGGCTTATCAATTTCAATATGTAATAATTTTTCTGATAGTAAAAAGGGATACATACTAAATCCAGCCCCAAAGTTAATAAGGACTTCAATTTTATTTTCCTTAACTACTGTTTTAATAGTTTCTAAAAAAAATCGATTTCTAATACAATGTGTATTTATTTCCTCTGTTGATACAGCAGCTAAATAATCTTTAAGTATAATTTCTGCTTTTGAATTGTACCACAGTTTTGCATAACTGTCTCCGCTTAGTGCTTCATTAAGCCTTCTGAATCCACAGGTAACAAATGCGGTATCACTTACATGTATGTTTTTTGTACGATTCACTAATGCGTATTTTTAAACTAAAAAGGTATACATTATATACCTTTATAAAATTAAATATTTTATTGTTACAATTCATCATTAAAAAACTACAATTGGGTAAAGTTTGATTTTTATATCAAGAAGGTCTTCGGATATTTGAATCAAATTAAAAACAATCATCATGTCAACAATCGTAAGAATATTAATTATGCTACTACTTAAGGCAACTTTTGTAATACTACAAGACGCAAAAACTCATGATATTACTGTAAATATTAGTGGGTTAGACAGTGAAGAAGGCAAAGTTCTAATTGGCCTTTATGACTCTGAAGACAAATTTTTAAGCAAACGTTTTAAAAATGCCATTGGAACTATAAGTGAAGACAAAAGCACAATTGCATTTAAAGATGTTCCTAATGGTGTTTATGCTATTTCTTTTATTCACGATGAAAATGATAATGGTAAAATGGACACTAATTTTTTGGGAATTCCAAAAGAAGATTATGGCTGTTCTAATAATGCCAAAGGTTTTATGGGACCACCAAAATGGGAGGATGCCAAATTTGAACTTAAAGAAGACAAAACTATAGACATTACATTATAACTCTTCAATCATCAAAAACACAAATCATGAAAAAAATAGTATTAATTATATGCCTTGTAATTTTTAACTTTACTCAAGCACAATCCAATTTTGAAAAAGGAATGGATAAAGCCTTTGAATTATGGCAATCTGATAAAGCAGACGAAGCCATAAATTTATTTGAGCGTATTGCCAATGCTGAAAAGGACAACTGGTTACCTCACTATTACATTGCACAGATTAATAGTTTAAAAAGCTGGAATGAGAAAGATGAAACTGCACTTAAAGCACAGCTAGATAAAGCGCAAGAGCACTTAAACACTGCTATGATAATAAGTAAAAATAATCCAGAACTTTTGGTAATGCAGGGTCAGATATATACTAATTGGGTTGCTTTTGATGGTAGCACATACGGAATGAAATATGGGGCAAAGATTACTGAATTGTATAATAAAGCCTATAGTATAGATGCAACAAACCCAAGAGTAGCTATGTGTAAAGCAGATTGGGCTATGGGTTCGGCTAGATATTTTGGACAAGACACAAAGCCATTCTGTGAGCAAGTTGAGGCTTCTATTACAATGTTTGACAGCTATGAGCCAGAAACTAAATATCATCCAAATTGGGGAAAAAATAGAGCGGAACAAGTCATAAAAGAATGTAAAGAGTAAATTTATATTATGTTAAAATCACCAAAATCTATATTAGTTGTTGCACTTATTGGTTGTCTTGTGTTAGTCATTTCTAACATGATTACTGGTAACTGGTTCGATTACAGTACCCGAAAAGCATTCTTAACAGATTTTGGTTTTACAATGCTTTATAGTTTTGCTTTAAGTTATGTCAATACACTCTTTTTTGAGTATATGAAAAGACAAACGTTTGACCAATACGATGTCGCAAAACGAATTGTATATGGTATTATAGGAGCAACAGTCATTACAATAGCAACTATATTTTTGCTTAGAATTTTTATAGTGACATTATTTTATGGTAGTAGCTTAAAAGAATTTTTTAGTACAGAAAGTTGGAGTGGTTATAGTTTTGGTGTTTGGATTACACTGACCATAGTTTCTGTTTTTTATGTCATTTACTTTTACAACCGTTATCAAAAAAGTAAAATAAAGGAGCAAAAAGTAATCGCTGGAGCAGCTAGTGCTAAGTTCGATGCTTTAAAAAATCAATTAGATCCGCATTTTCTTTTTAATAGTTTAAATGTATTAACAAGTTTAATTGAAGAAAATCCAGACAGCGCTCAAAAGTTTACTACGTCTTTATCTAAAGTTTATAGATATGTTTTAGAACAAAAAAGTAAGGATTTAGTAACCGTAGACGAAGAGTTAAGATTTGCAAAAACGTACATGTCTTTATTAAAAATGCGATTTGAAGACAGTATTATTTTTGAGATACCAGAAAAAGCTTCAAACCCCGAAAGCCGTGTTGTACCATTATCATTACAACTGCTTTTAGAAAATGCAGTAAAGCATAATATGGTAACTTCTAGTAAACCATTACATATCAAAATTTACGAAGATGGCGGTTATTTAGTTGTTATGAATAACCTACAGAAAAAACAAATTGTAAAGAAGAGCAGTGGCGTAGGATTAGAAAACATTAAACAGCGTTACAAACTGCTATCAAATAAAAAAGTAATCATCAATCAAAGAGCAGAAGATTTTGCAGTAGCCATACCAATGCTCACAAAACAAGTATCAATCATGAGACAATCACAATTACCACAAAACAGACTAGACGATAATTATGTTAAAGCACGTAAGCGTTTAGAAGAACTTAAAGGATTTTACGGAAGTTTAGTTTCCTATTGCTTAGTTATACCATTTCTAATATTTATTTGGTACACATATTCTAGCCATACCATACAATGGTTTTGGTTCCCAATGTTTGGTTGGGGATTAGGCTTAGCTTTTCAAGCTTATAGAGTATTTGTCAATGACGGTGCTTTTGGAGCCAAATGGGAAGAGCGTAAAATCGAAGAATTTATGCGTGAAGAAGATAATAATAACCGTTGGAACTAATAGTTATGGAACGTCAAGATTCAATTTCAAAACTGCAACGCGCCAAAAGCCGTGTTGAAAAACTAAAGAAGTTTTACTCGCATTTAAGTATTTATTTTATCATAAATATTATGATTACTGGATTTAAAGTGTCTAACAATTTGGATAGTTGGGAAGCCTTCCAAGCAGATTTGTTTAGCTTCAGTACTTTAAGTTCCTGGATAATTTGGGGCATTATACTAGTGATACATGCATTCACCGTATTTGTTTTACCATCACTATTAGGTTACGATTGGGAAGAACGTAAGATTCAAAAATACATGGAGGAAGAATTAAATTCAAAAAAATAAGATCATGGAAAAATATAGCATAGAACCCTATAAAAATAATCAGTCTCAAGACAGAGATTATAGAAAAGAAGAAGCTTATATGCGTGCCAAAAAACGTGTAGAAGCTATTACAGGCTTTTACTGGCATTTAGCATCATATATAGTAGTTAATATCTTTTTAATCTTACTTATTGGTTTAAATTCCGGAAGTGGATTTAAAGGATTTGGACCTTATGCAACAGCCTTCTTTTGGGGTATAGGATTGCTGTTTCATTTTATTGGCGTGTTTGGTTTTAATTTTATTTTAGGTAATAATTGGGAGCAACGAAAAATCCAAGAATTCATGGATAAAGAGCGCGAAAAAGATAGAAAATTCGAGTAGTTATGAATAATCGAGAACAGGAAGAATTATTTTATATAGAAGCCAAAAAAAAGGTATCTAAGCTCAAATGGTTTTACATTCATTTAGTAGGCTATTTAGTTGTGGTTGCTTGTGTTATTTGGAATCTTGTAATTATTGAAGATACTAAGTATACAAATACAATTTTAGCCATAAACTATTCTACTATTGTAGTTTGGGGTTTTTTTGTTGTCCTTAATGCTATAAAAGTTTTTAAAGGGCGAAGCATTTTCAACAAAAAATGGGAAGAGAAAAAGATGCAAGAATTTATGGGCGAAGACCATAAAACTTGGGAATAATAGATTATAAAATTTTAAACTACAGACAGAAAATTATGAATGTCATAATCATTGAAGACGAAAAACCATCAGCAAGACGCTTGCAACGTATGCTAAATGCTATCGATATTAATGCAGAAACAATGCTGCATTCTGTTGAAGAGGCTGTAGATTGGTTTCAGAATAATCCACATCCAGATTTAATATTCCTTGATATTCAATTAAGTGATGGCTTGTCTTTTGAAATTTTTGATGCTGTAGAAATTAAATCTGCAGTAATATTCACAACAGCTTATGATGAGTATGCGCTTCAGGCTTTTAAGCTTAATAGTATAGACTATTTATTAAAACCAATAGATGACGAAGACTTAAAAATTGCAGTAGATAAGTTCAAAGAGCGTTCACCACAGAGACAAGCAGTAACACTTGATTTTAACGATATAAAAAACCTTTTAGTTAACCCTATTGAACGCGAATATAAAAAGCGTTTCTCAGTAAAAGTAGGTCAGCATTTAAAGCTTATAAACATTGAAGATATTGAATGTGTGTATAGCGAAAATAAGGGCACTTATGCATATACTAAAGAAGGAAGAAACTATCTTTTAGATTCCACTTTAGACCAATTAGAAAATGAATTAGAACCACATGTGTTTTTCCGCATAAGCAGAAAGTTTTATGTCAACATCAATGCTATAAAAGATATGGTAAGCTACACCAATTCTAGGTTGCAAATAAAATTAAAGACGTTTAATGAACAAGATATTATTGTGGCACGAGAACGCGTAAAAGATTTTAAAAATTGGTTAGAATAAATCGAAGACATCACCGATAGTGTCTCCGATAATATCTCCAAAGTCATCAAACACACCAAACATGCCAACGTCTAAAAATAAATCTAGAAGTAATAAATCTGTTAAGTCAGATTCCCATGATTTTTTTGACTTCTTCTTAGCTTCTTTTTGCCAATCTGTATAGTTTTTTTCTTCTTTAGGAGTTATTACCATTGGCTTGTTAGAAAAGCTTTTTTCTAGTATAATATCGTATTCCTTACGTTTTTTATCATTTGAAAGTACATTAAAAGCTTCAATTAAAATATCAAACTTCTCTTTGGCTTCTGGTGATTTATTATTTTCAGGATGATATAAAGCAATTTGTGTTCGGAATGCTTTTTTGATGGTTTCTAAATCGGCATTATTCTCAATGTTTAAAATGGAGTAGTAGTCAGTTATCATTTTAAGAAGGCTTTATATGTAAGTCACAAATCCTTTCAAAATGTTACATCTTAATCTTCCTCGATACGGTTTTCGTCAAAGGCAGATGGTAATAACTTAGGAATAAACTTAACAAATAGTGGTAATAATAGCATGCCGCCTGGCAAAATAAAAATAGCTAAACTTGGTATAGACTTAAAAATATCTAACAACTGATTCTGAATTTTCTTCTGTTCCTCATCCGTAAGATTTCTGGTTGTAGATTGTGTCAGTAAAAGCATAGCCTCTTTACTTTGAGAGAGTTCTTTGAGTAAGCGTTTGCTATTTCGTTTTATAAGTCTGGTAACAATACTGCTACTATTATCATAGAAACTTTGAGCCAAATTCTTAGCACTTAAAAATGCAATTTTGTCTTTGTTAGTTTCGTAAAAGAGATTGATATCATCAATAGATTTTATTAATATATCTGTATCAATATCTAGATCAACTCTTAGTTTGTTGAGGTAAAGATATTCTGCTTTGTCAATTTGCTTATCACTCCAAGATGCCATGCAAACCGTATCTATAACATAGAGTTTTTCTAAAGGTTCTGTTATGGTTTTGGCAACGTCTTCACAATTATCCCGTTTTGAATTTTTATGCCCTAAAGAAGCTTCAAATAACTTTACCAAGTTATAATCGTATTCTGTTTTATCGGTTTTAGAGTCTAAAACGGTAAACACAATAGTCTCAAGTGCAGATTCAAAATTTGTAATATAAGCTTTGGTATTATCTGTTGAGGTTAAATAATGATGATAACCAATGATATCTATAAATAGAAAGGCATTAATTAAAAAGTAATTAAAATTTTTGGTGATAATATTGTCATCAATATGAATACGCCTATGGATAATCTGCTCAAGAAGTTTGTCTTTATCAGGCTCACCAAAAAGCCCAGACAAGAATGAACGCTTATGTTCGTCTATAGCTTTATAATAATCAGCAATACTTTCTATAAAATTTGTTTGGCTGTTTTCTAAATCATGTATGTAATAGAAAGCCGTTACCAGATTTACTTTGCAGCGTTCTTCTTCATTAAAATCATTATCCTTGACTAAACCACATAAACAACTAACATTACTACCGTATATAAAACCGGTTTCCTTTAGTCTATTATAAAAACCATGCCTATTCTTTCCTAGAACAGAACTTTCTGGGAGTACAGTTAGTAATTTCTTTATCCAGCCTGCGGCAGAAGGATTCATAACGCTGTTATTAAAGGTTAAAGATAGTTTTTATCTCCTAAATTTTTACATCTAGAAATTTTTTTCAAAATAAAATAAAACCCACCCATTCATTTTTTCGTAGGTAGACCAGAGAACAAATAAATTAACAAAATCTCATTATTATGAAAAAAACAAAATTTTTAATTACAGCAGCTATTATTGGTATTTCCAGTATTGTTGCTATTGCGGCAGATCATATAGATGCGCCCGCAGTTACTGGTGGTACAAATGATATCACAGATTTTTACGCCTTTCAAGGACAGAATACATCAAACTTAGTTTTGGTAGCCAACGTTCAAGGTTTATTAAGTCCTGGCTCGACGGCAAATGCGTCATTTGATGAAAACACTCTTATTGAGTTTAACATTGACACTAACAATGATAATATTGAAGACTTAGTAATCCAAGCTGTTCCGAGAGATGGTAAAATGTATTTCTTTGGTCCAGCAGCACCATCGCAAACCGGACTTAACAGTACAATCTTAACTGACGATGCAGTAGGTTCTGTAGATATTACAAACTATGGACAGAATGCGATTACTGCAACAGAAAATGGCATGCAGTTTTTTGCAGGCCCAAGAGATGATCCTTTTTTCTTTGACTCGGGTCAGTACAATGCAATCATCGATGGTATGGCTACAAGTTTTAACAATCCAGGTAACGACTCTTTTGCTGGGACTAATGTATTGTCAATAGTTGTAGAAGTACCTAAATCTCTTGTAGGTGGCTTAGGTACGATAAATACATGGATAGAATCTAAAAGAAAACAATAACCTAAAAACTAAAATCATGAAATTTAATAGAATAAAATTATTTGCTTTTGCAATTACAACATCATTAATGGCTTTTAACTGTAGCAACGATGATGATAATATTACTGTGCCAACAGGTCCAGATTTTACAGGAACTTTTATACAAGAAGACCAAATGGCTAGACCAGCAGTTGGGACAGTATTTGTATCTACAGGAAATAAGGATGCATTTAATGTAACAACGCCATCTCAGCAGAGTTCTGCGTTTCAGATGATGTTTCAGAATAACTTAGAAGCATTGAGTCCAGCATATTCAAATCCTGGAGATGCCAATGCTTTAGGCTTAACATCATCACAATTTTCAGGACTACTTGCAACAGATGTTTTAAATGTCTCTTTAGATGGCACAACAACATTTTTTGACGGTACAAATGTATTAACTGGGAGAGCTTTGGCTGATGATGTTATTACAGTTGAATTGATTCTAATCTTTGGAGGAGAAACAGGTTTAACTAATTCTGAAAATCCAGGATTATCGGATGATAATGTTAATACCAATGATAAAGCATTTTTATCAAGCTTTCCATATTTGGCAACACCTTGGTAGACTAATTAAAAATTCTGAGGTGAGTCTAATACTCACTTCAGAATTGTATTTCAAAAAACTCAAAACAATAAATTATTATGACAACATATAGATTACTTACACTACTACTTTTTATAGCTTTTTATAGTTGCGATTCAGGAAAAGTAACGGATATTAAAGATTATCAAGCGTTTTTTGTTAATAGTGAACATAACGCTTTAGCTAAAGAAGATGTTATTTTTTGGACAAACAAATTAGACAAAGCTCCCAATGAATACTTATATATGGTTAAGCGCGCTAATGCTAATACCAATTTATTTAGTGCCACAGGAAAAATAGAGCATTTAATAGCTGCCGAAAAAGACTTGTTAGCTGCTAACAAGGTCACTAATTATAATACCTCAGGATGCTTAAAAGCTTTAGCGCACAATTATATTTCTCAGCATAAGTTTAAAGAAGCTTTGACGCTTCTTAAAAAAGCTGAAGTTTTAGGCGAAAAACTAAGAGGAACGCAAAAGATGCTTTTTGATGTTAATCTAGAATTGGGCTATGTTACCGAAGCAGAAAAATATCTCAATAGCATCAAGAATTTTTCAGATTTTGATTATCTAATCCGTTTGGCAAAATGGGAAGACCACAATGGTAATCTCGATAGTGCTATTACTTATATGGAACGCGCTACAAAGATTTCTGAATCCAGTAATACTAAGTCTCTAAAGCAATGGGCATATACCAATTTGGCAGATTTTTACGGACATGCAGGTAAAATAGATTTATCTTATCATTATTATATAAAGGCATTGGAGTTAAACCCAAATGATGCTTATGCTAAAAAAGGCATTGCCTGGATTGTCTATTCTCATGAGAAAAATCCCGAAGCGGCATTGACCATATTAAATCACATTACCTCATATTATAGCGCCCCAGATTATAGCTTATTAAAAGCAGAGATTGCCGAATTTATTGGCAATGAGGAGTTAAAACAAGATGCTTTTAAAACATATGTTTCTCAGAGCGAAAATAGATTGTATGGCGATATGTACAACAAATATAATGCGTTGCTTTATGCAGAAGATATGCAGTTGCCAGAAAAAGCCATTGAAATAGCTCAGCAAGAAGTAAAGAATAGACCTACCGCTCAAAGTTATGATTTGCTGGCTTGGAGTTACTTTAAAAACGGAAACCTTGAAGAAGCCAACACTATTGTAGAAAATTATATTGCTGGTAAAACCAGTGAGCCAGATGTTTTATACCACATGGCAGAAATCTACAAGGCTATAGGTGAAATAGATAAAGTCTCTCCATTAAAAGAAGAGTTATTAGCGAGTATTTACGAGTTAGGACCAACAATGGAAGAAAAGATTTTAAAGCTTTAAAAGGGTGAAATTCAGCATTTACATATCGTTATTTTTCAGTCTTTATTTAGGTCAAGTATTTTCACAAGAATTGGAAGAATTTAGTTTAGTTGAAGTCAATGAAACTTTTGATTTAAACATTCCTAATCAAGAGCTTGAAGCACCTTTGTTTTCAGCTTTTGCAATTAGTAATGATGCCTTTACTGCGCAATTATTAAACTATACAGACAATAAAGTCTCAGTGGGTTTTAACACAAGATTAGAAGAAGAATTACCTTATGAAGATTCTAGCTATGACTATAACGGATTTTACTATTTAGATTTTGGTTTTAGCTATAGCGTTGGTGACTTTAATTTTAGTTTTTCTCTTGAGAATATATTGAATTTAAGCACTTCAAATTTTGTTATCGAACCTAATGTAGAAGTCATTAACAACATACAGCAAACTCTTTATTATAGTCAAGAAGCAGATGCTCTGGCGTTACTATCGATAACATTTAATTTTTAATGAAAAAGAAAAGTTTTTTTGGTTGATTGATTTGATAACTAGCAATCGTGATTTCAAGATAATCACAAGCATTTTTTAAATGCTATTTTTTGAGTTTTTTGTTAGTTGAAACACCTGCTAGAAATAGCGGGTGTTTTTTATTTGAGTAAGATATTAGCAGAATGGGCTATTATTCTAGTTTATTGTAGAGCGCTTTTCACTCAATTTTCTTTTCTATACTCTAATCCATTGCATCTAAGACCGAGGCCAATGCTGCACCATAATCTATAAACGCCATGGTTTCATCTGTTCTCGCTAATTTGATTTTATCAAAAATAACTAGAGCCTCGCCGTTACTTTCTATATGATAAATCTGATGATTTTCGAAAAAATTAATGATTTCATCTGTAAAAAATGACCTAATTTCAGACTCTTCATTTCCCATAATCAAGAATTTTTTTGAAAAACCTGGATACATCTCAAAATCAATATCTTTATAACCACTAAAAGCCATCACTCGGTCAAATATTTTTTCAAAAACGCCTTCTTTTTCCATTGTAAAGACGGGTATTTTTTTATTTAATTTTAAGACCATTAGAGTCATGTTAAACGTTTCAGCTGTAAAAGCTGCGCCTTCACTGAAGGTTACATCTGCAATTTCCCAAGACACATCTAAATCTTTTAATGTTCCTTTGAGGCAGTTTGATTTGCGTTCAATAGGTCTAATTTCAAAAAAATGAAAATTCTTTAGATATTTAGTATTCCAATCTACTTGATTCCTATATTGATAATCTTTTTCATTGGCTAAATTTTGTAATCGAGTTTGCCTTGGTGATAATTTTTTAACAGTACGGTTTAAAGAAATTTTTAAAGCTCTGTTATGAGTAGATGATGAAACATGAGAATCCAGTCCTTTGATTATGACTTTACCGCCCGTATTCTTTTGCATCTTTAGATAGTCTACTATATAATCCATATAGGTAATACCAACCAATCTTGTTTCTGACAAATCAATATTAACGTCTGCTCCGGAAGGAATTTGAGCCACCATTTTATCAATTTTTAAGATGCCTAAAAAGTTTGCAATCCCTTTAACCTTTATATCGTAACTGCCATCTGGTTTCATAACCAAATTTGAACCAGAACGATAAACCATTTTAAAAAATTGCGGTATGGACACCTTTGCCAATAGCATATGACTAACCATTGCCAATAATAATCCACCAAGTAATCCAATTAATAAATTAGTGTAAAGCGTTAAAACCATAGTGCCAACAAAAAATATTAATTGCTCGATTCCTTGATTATAAATTTGTTTGAATACGGCAGGTGAAGCTAGTTTAAACCCAGTATAAACGAGTAGAATTGCAAAAGCACATAACGGTACTTGCCTCATTATTGGACTTAGAACCACAATAAAAAGTAACAGTAAAAGACCTTGATACATATTAGACCACTTAGTCTTAGCGCCATTATGAATATTAACTGTACTTCGAATAATCACAGCAATAATTGGCAAACCTCCAATTAGACCAGCGGCCATAGTACTCAAGCCAATACCTGTCAAATCTTTATTCAAATCTGTTTTTCGTTTATAGGGGTCAATTTTATCAACCGCTTTTGCAATGGCTAATGATTCAATACTTGTTATGATTAAAATAGATATTACGGTCGTCCAGAATTCTATGGTATTAATTTTACTAAAATTAGGATGCATTATTGAATCCATAATATTATTGGGTATATCCAACAATAGATTAGGTCCAACCTCATAAGCCTTTCCAAAGAATGAAAGCGTATGTTGGTCAAAGAACCCAAAAACATAAACAAACGGAATAGAAAGGGCTATAACCCACATTGGTGCAGGCAAAATATTAAAAAACCGGTTAGTAATTTTGGAATAGAATAATAATAAAACCAAGCCTGTCAAAGCAATAATTACCACAAAAGGATTAGCCTGAGGTAAGTATACTACTGCATCAATAAGGTTTTGTATAATACTAGAACTATCAGAATGCGTGCCCATGGCAACATGGATTTGTTTTGCAAAGATGATGATTCCGATAGCTGCTAAAATACCATGAATCACTGAAGAATGGAAGATATCTGCTAAGCGTCCCAATTTCAATAATCCTAATAATACTTGAATTGCACCAGAAACAACTACTGCAGCCAATACGTAATTAAAGGCTTGCCCAGTACCATCATCCATTAAAGCAATACCTAAAAGTATAACAGCAATAACACCTTTGGCAGGTCCGTTGACTGATATATGACCACCCCGATAAAGAGTAGTTACAACACCGCCAATAATTGCCGAAATGATACCTGACATAGCTGGTGCGCCCGCGGCTAAGGCAATACCTAGTGAAAGAGGTAAGGCAATGAGAGAGACACTCACTGCTGCAATTAAATCACTTTGCCAATTTTCAATTAGACCCTTAAAGCCTTTTTTTGGTATAACTTCCATTTATTTAACTATAAGGGCTTAAGAATATTTAGATTAATGCTTTGCAATATGAAGATGTATTAATACAATATTTATTTTACTTGTTAGTGAAGCCTAGCGATTTAGTCTAAGGCTGGTTTTGGAAAATCAACTATAATTTTCCATTGTGACCGAAAGATAGCAAAAAGGCATGAAATTCCTAACAGGAAGTTCATAAGCGATAAACTATACATGTTGTTGTGAACAGTTTTTTCTATTTCATTCTTTTTGCAATTGGATGTTCAGTGTTTAACTCTAGTAAGTCCCATAAATTTCCGTATAAATCCTTAAAGACAGCAACTGTTCCATAATCAGCCTTTTTCGGCTTTCGAACAAACTCAACTCCTTTTGAAGTCATTTCGTTATAGTCTCTCCAAAAGTCATCTGTGTTTAAGAATAGAAATACTCTTCCACCAGCTTGATTCCCAATAAAATCTTCTTGTTCTGGTTTTGAAGCTCTTGCGAGTAAAATTGTTGTTCCTGTTGAGTTAGGAGGAGATATTACAACCCACCTTTTATCTTGTTCTGGTTGGTAAGTATCTTCAATCAAATCAAAGTTTAATTTCTCAGTATAAAACTTAATTGCGTCGTCATAATTTTTTACAACTAATGCAATATGAACTATTGATTGTTTCATTCAGTATTTGTTTTCGAATTGGCTACGATGTGTTTGTGTATGGTTAGCTGCGTGTTTCAGTAACTAAATTAGTAAATACAAACTGAGTAGAAAATTAGCGAGAACTTTCGTAAATAGACTATAAAACAAACAATTAATTTTATATGGTGTTGTAGCACGTTAATTTTTCTGTTAAAATTTCAGCACAACTCATTATATTGAAAGCCATCCTCAAAAACTATCATCCTAACTAATCAATCCCATAAGTCTCTAAATGGGGAGAAGAGCTCTTGATAGTTTATATATCTCATCGAAGAAGTTTTCAATATCCTCGATTACTTTTTTGTACTCTGTTATGTTTTCTTTGTTATTGTGATATCTTTCATCGAGTTCGGGGTAGTGCGTGAGACCTTCTTCGATAATCTCTTGCCCTTTCTTATGGAAAATATCATAGATAGTATCCCATTCGTCTTGTCTTTTCTTTAATAATCGTTGGAGCTTGTCCACTCCTTTTGCACCTTTCCGTTGAGCATTGTTTATTTCATCCTCGTATTTTTCATAAATTTCTGTGAAGCTCTCTTGATGTGCTTTATATTCTTCCGCATATCTCTCCCTTATATCTGCATTGGCGTTCATTAACTCAGCATAAATTTGTCCACGTTCTACGAACGCAGTGTGCAGCTCCTCTTGCGCGAAATCATAAATTTCTTTGGCATGCTTATACGCAATGCTGGCTTTTTTTTCTGACTTATTATCTGGCATAGCTTTTTGATGTTTACGTTATGAAAATACAGTTGATACAAAAATATCTCTAATATAATAAATCTAAATCCATCTAGCCGTTATAGACACTTGCTAAGATAATTAGTAGTTGACTAGATTTAGCTTTCCATTGTGCTACAACGTGTTTGTGTATGGTTAGTTGCCCTTAGCAACTAAGATAGCAAAAGGGAACGAGTCTGAGGGAAATTCGGAGAGTTTTCCGAGTACACATAGACTAAGCAATTGGTTAGACACGGTGTTGTGGGACGTTTTTATATTATTTTAAATCATATAGTTGCGATTTCTTTACTGGAATCTCAAGTCCAATTTTATTCAGAACCTCTTGAATTGCATTTAATTGCCATGAACTATATAAAGGTGAAACATAAATAGATTCAATCAATTCTTTAAGGTTGATATCTATTTTTCTGATTATTGACTTATTATCGTAATCTCTGGGATGCAAAATGAGTCTTACCTCTTTTTCATGTTCAAATGAAATCCTTTTATTTAATAATCCTGTATAAATATGGCTTTCTTTTCTGTTAGGAATGAAATAATCATCGAGGGTTCTATAATAGTTTATCCTTAATAAATCCATTTCTTTATAATTATCAATTTGAATAGAATTTTTTAGTTTTTCAACTGTAGTTTTTATGGCAATTCCATTTTCATTACCATATGCGTCCCACATTCCAGCACTTTCAAATTCATTTTCATGCCAACAAGAAATAAAAAGAACTTGTCTAGTAGCGTTATTAATATTTTTAACAAAATGATTGTTTTCAGGTTTTTCAGTTGGGTTTCCATTAGAATCAACCCATTGAATTCCAATTTCAGAATGTAATATACCTTCGTAAGGATCTTTCATTCCAGTAAGGTTTACAAGAATCAGTTTATTAGAAGTAATTAGATCAATAAATTTGAATAAATCCATGAATCTCCATAGTGATTTTTCATTTTGAGGTGTTAAAGATTCAAATAAGTTATCCATTTTTGTTTTTTGAGGATTTTGGAAAATGTACTACAACATGTATATGTGTGTTATTAAGTAAAGATATATATTCCTACAAAAACATGTAGTTGAAGATAATCAATTAGTTAGAGGCTTTATTAGTGTGCAAAATGTATTTTTTTCAAAATGATATACAAAATACACTATAGGTAAAACAAGTAGATTCTATTATGGCGCAGTATTTACAACACCAAGTGTATAGAGTTGCTCCATAGTTGGGGTTTTGCTTCCACCTTCTGGTTCAAGGGTTATACCAAAAGCCTGGCTTTCATTTTCATTTACAATAGCAAAAATCTTATTGTCGTCCGTATTAAAGTTGTCAATAGTACCCAAACTAGTAGGTGTCAGAGGATTTAAAGTTAAGGACCATACCTGCCATACTTTTCCTTTTGGAGCATCTGGTAAACCTTGAGCATCCAAATAAATAGTATTGTTACCTTTGTTCCAATATACTTTAGCATAAGATGCGTCAAAGTTGCCTTGTCCATCAAGCGGTACAGCTAAAATACCTTTTGCTCTTATAGCATTGAGCAAATCTTTGGTGTTTGCCAAGTTATTTCTAGCATCTTCAATCTGTGTTTCTAAAACCTGTTTTTCTAAAGTCACAGTTTGTATGTCTTCCTCAAGTGTGTTTTTGGTGTTTAATGTCCATAATAAGCCAAGAGCTAATAATACAGATGCTGCCCAACCTGTATAAGCTACCCAATGGGTTGTCTTAGGTTTAAGTTCTATAACATCAGGATTACTACTTATTTTATTTTTAATGGTATTAAAATCTGTTGCATGTGGTGATGCACTTGCGCTTAGTTGGGTTAGTGCTGTCTCAATAGCTATAACTTCTTGCAGTATTTCAGGATGCTTTTGGGTAAGCTCATAGACCTCCTGATTTTCTTGCTCAGAAAGTTGTCCTGCGACGTACAGCTCTAAAATTCCAGATTCTATGTATGCTTTTATATCCATATTATAAAACCATATCCCTTAATTTTTGGATACAGCTTCTATTTCTTGTTTTTACAGTACCAATAGGTATTTCTAAAGTTTCAGCAGTTTCTTTTTGTGTGAAACCTTTAAAATAAAGAAATTCTATAAGTGTTTTACATTTTTCGCCTAATTGGGTGACATATTTTTTAATCCCAATAGCGTCTGTTTTACTTTCTAAATTGTCGTTACTAGCTATAATATCTACGAAAAAATCGGTATTGAGGTTCTGTTTGGTTTGCTTAAACGTTTTGGACCGCGTCTTGTCTATTGCAGCATTCCTAGCAATATTAAGTATCCATGTAAAAAAACGCCCTTTACTTGAAGAATAACTTTCTGCATTGTTCCACGCTTTTATAAACACATCTTGCATTAACTCATCACTAATAGCAGAGTCTCTAACAATATTATAGACCACACCATGTATGCTATTGCTATACATAGCATAGAGTTTTTCAAAAGCATTAATATCCTTTTGCTGAAACTGTTTTACAAGTGTGTCTAAATCTGTCATCTAAGGCTAAACCTTAATTTTGTGGTTTAAAATTACAAAAGCCATCATAATTTATGATGGCTTTTGTATTATTTTTCCTTTGGTATATTATTCAATAATTCCAGCGCAACTTACTCTGGCACCAGCAGCACCAGAAGGTTGAGAGGTAAAATCATCTGTACCTTGATGTACAATTATAGCTTTACCTAAGATGTCTTTGTTTTCATCACCGCATCCAATACACCATTGATCTGTAGAAAATTCAACTGTGCCAACACCATCAGCAGCAACATCAAAGTTTCCTATATCACCTTTATGGTAGCCTGTTTCGTCTCCCCATTTTCCATGAGGCTTTGCTGTAGGATTCCAATGTCCGCCAGTAGATTTTCCATCTGCAGAAGAACAATCAGCAGTTTGGTGAATATGTATCGCATGTTTACCTTCTGTAAGACCAGTCATATTGGCAACCATACTCACTTTTCCATCAGTTTGGGTAAAAGCAACAGTGCCTTCAACAGAACTTTCGCTTTTAGGAGAAAGTGTAATAGTCATATCCATTTTCTTTTCGGTTCCCTCAACAACTTCTTCAACTTCAACCTCTTCGATGACTTCTTCAGATTTTTTATTGTCTTTACAAGCCACTATGAATACTATGGAAAATAAAAATGTGATTAGTTTTAAATTTTTCATTTTATGTTTTTTTGGTTTGTAGTAAAGTTAAGCAGATTGAATGGGCTATGCAAATGCTTTAGTTTTCCTTTAACCAAAGCTTTTGGTCAAAGATGCCACGCTTTAGATTTTCAGTAAATAATAGGGTTTTATCAATTCGTGTTTGCGAAGATTTGTATCTTCCAATAGCGTAAATGATACTTCTTTTTTTGCCAGGTGTTAGAGTTTCAAAAATGGTGTAAGCATCATAATCGCTATGCATAACAGCTTCAAACTCTTCACAAGGTTCTACACCATATTTTGAAGTGTCTTCAAAGAGTTGTAATTCAAAATAATCATTAGGAAAAAGATTGAGTTCTTTCTGCTTAGCTCTACTAAAATATATACGAAATGTACCTGTCTTTTCGTGCTTTAGTGCTGCATGGAAATCTATATGTTTTCCATCAAACAAAGCCCTTACTTTTATCCGTTTTTTTCCGGCTTCATGAAAGGGCTTTGCAAATTCTAATGGAATTATGACGCTTTGTTTGTCTGCTAAAGCGACTTCAAAGGATTTACTTTTCAGCTTCAATTTTTTCGTTAACAGGTTCTTGTCCGTCTTTTGGAGCACCATCTTTTTTAAGATACTTATCTAAAAACTGAACAATACGTTCATTGGCTTCAATCTGATTTTCTTTTTTAATAAAACCATGACCTTCATCTTCAAATAAAACATATTCTACAGGAACGTTATTCTTTCTAACACCTGCAACAATTTCATCAGACTCAACTTGTAATACTCTTGGGTCTTGCGCTCCTTGTAATACAATTAGAGGCTTGGTTACTTTATCCGTATGAAATAAAGGAGAAATACGCTTTAAACGCACAGAATCAGCTGAAAATGGGTCACCTAACTCGTCATATAAAGACTCTCTAAAAGACTCCCAATACGGCGGAATACTTTTTAATGTACGCATCCAGTTTGTAACACCAAAAAGATTAACACCTACGTCAAATTCTTCTGGTGTATACGTTAATGCAGCCATAGTCATATAGCCACCGTAAGAACCACCTATAATTCCAATTCTTTCTCCGTCAATTTCTGTTTGTTCTGCCAACCAATTTTTGCCTTCAACACAGTCTTGTAAATCTTTTTCGCCATGGTTTTTATTATCCATTTGATAGAAGGTCTTACCATAACCACTACTACCACGATTATTTACTGCTAAAACGGCATAACCTTGATTAACCATATACTGAATTAAAGAACTAAATCCTTGACGTGTTTGTCCACCTGGACCACCATGTACCCATACCATCGCGGGTACTTTGTTTTCTGCTGATGCCTGATGTGGTAAATAATAAATGGCTGGTATTGGTGTCCCGTCAAAAGATTCAAAACGGATCACCTTTGCAGTCACTAAATCTTCTGCGTCGATATCTTTATTTAGGACATCACTTATTCGGTGTTGTTTTTTAGTTTCAAGATTATAAGTGTATAAATCTGAAGGCGAATTTGAGCCACCTACATACATACGCATCCAACTCTCATCACGACTAAAGCCAACGCTAGTAATACTTTTACCTTCAAAATTTGGTAAGTCAATTGGCATACTAGTTTTAGTATCTATAACTTCAATGGCATTTTTACCATCTTCATTAACATAAACAACCATGTAATTACCATCTTTTGTAAAACCTGCACCACTAACATCCCAGTCTTTTTCTACAACTTTCTTTCTCTCTTTTGTTTCAAAATTATAAGACATTAGATATGAGAATTCACCGCCATCATCTGTAGTATAATAAAAGATGTTATTGTCTTTTGAAAAATCTTGTGCAGAATTACCACTTTGATTTTCATTAATTTTTGTTTTTTCACCAGTTTTTGAATCGTAAATGAATAAGTCACTATCATTTGTGTTCAAGCTTTTTGAAAGCGCAAAGTAATTTTCGTCATTAGACATGCCTGAAAACGTAAGGTTATCATTGTTTTGATAAATCATTTCAGATGAGTAGTCTTCCAAATTCATTTTATAAACATCAAAGAACCTCGGGTCTCTTTTATTTGAACCAAAATAGAGACTTTTATCATCGTTAGACCATCCATAGAAACTAGATTTTGCTCCTTTTTCTGGTGTAATGTCTTTAATGTTTCCTTCTAAATCTCTAACAAATAAATGGTCTATCTCATCACCATTTCCGTCAGCATTTAAGAGCATCCTATTATCTTCTGGGAAGAAAGCATCAGCAAAGATTGATGTACTATCAGAGGCTGTGATGGCTCTCATTTCTCCACCTTCTGCAGATACAGTGTAAACATTGTAAATTCCAGAACGGTTACTAGACACTAGTAACTGTGAGTTGTCATATGAAAAACTACCGCCACCAATGGCTTCGTTATCCATAAATTGTTCAATAGTGTATTGCTTAACTTCTTTTTTAGCTAAATCTGTGTTTTTTGCATCTTCCTTACAGGAAAATAGAAAAACAGCAATACAAAATCCTAAAAGTTTTGTTTTCATAATGATTGTTTTAGTTGATTTAATCAATACCAAATATTTTGGTCTCCTTAAACGGATTGGTCTTCAAAGCTTTCATATCTGCTTCATAAGATTTCCATTCATTGTTAAAGAAAGCATTAGTCTCGCTAAGTAATTCTTTAACAGCGTCTTTTGCATGTTTCATTAATGTTGTTTCTGTTGTGGTTAAACCTGTTTTACTTCCATAGATATAACCAGCTGCAGTACGCAAACGCTGTAATGCTGTAACTTCAGGGTTTCTTGTAATACCTTGACGTTTATCTACTTTACCAAAGTATTTATCTAATAAGCTATCAATAGATTTAACAACAGAATCCGAAGCTTTAATCTGGTCTTTATAAGCGTCTTTATCTAGTTTTTTTAATTCTGATTGATACTTGGACGCAATGTTTTTACTTTCAATTAATTGCTTAGAAGCATCTGCAAGTGTTTGCGAAATGTCTTCCAACTCTTTTGATGCTGCATATACTTCATCTATATTTTTTTGTGATACATTAAGTCTTGGGTCTGATGCTACTTTGACGATAGTTTCTGAGCTTAGGTTACCATAATGGAGTACAGCTTTGTAGGTGCCTGGTTTTACTGAAGCGCCACTAGGTTCTCTTGTAGACTTTCTAATGCGTCTAGATGGCCTTTCTTTTCCAGATTCATCCATAAACCATGTCCATTGTTGTAGACCGTTTTCTTTTGGTGCCTTACGTTTTAAAGTTCTAATTAAACGGTTTCCGTCATATATTTTAAGACTTAGAGAATCCCATTTTACTTTATTCTCATCTTTTTCAGATGTATCATCATTTTCATCTTTGTCTTTTTTATCCTTTTTAGGTTGCTCCTTCTTATTGAAGACATAGGCAAAACGAGCTCCACCGCCACGATTTTCGCCATGATACATTGCATCTGCTCCAAAACGACTACCTGTTGGTTGTTGGTATGCAGCTTGATAAGCTGTTGGCGGATTAAATAAAGTTATGTTAGATGTCATTACAGATTTATTTCTTGCCATTTCTCGTAATGGTCTTATATCATCCAAAACCCACGCTGCACGTCCAAAAGTCCCAATGACTAAATCGTGCTCACGAGGCTGAATTACTAAATCCTTAACTGATGTAGTAGGGAAACCATTAGTCCATTTGGTCCATTTATCTCCTGCATTTAATGATATGTATAAGCCGTCATCAGTTCCTAAGAACATGAGATTTGTTTCTTCTAAATCTTCAACAATAGCCAAGGTGTAACTTTGTACATCATTTTCATCTACAATACGTTCCCATGATTTGCCATAGTTTTTTGTACGGTATGCATAAGGTGTATAATTAAAACGTCTGTAGTCGTTTGCAATTAAGAGTGCTTCACCTTTATTTTTATTCGAAGCTTTTATTTGAGCAATCCAGCTGCCTTTTGGAAGGCCTTTGATGTTATTTGTAACTTCGGTCCAATTGTCACCGCCATTAGTCGTGTAATGCACACGTCCATCATCTGTTCCTGCCCAAAGCATATCTTTTTCAACAGGAGAAGGCTCAATGACTAAAACGGTACAATGATTTTCTGCACCAGTGGCATCCATGGTTAAGCCACCACTTTCAGATTGTTTTTGTTTTTCAGGGTCATTAGTAGATAAATCTGGAGAGATAACTGTCCAAGTCTCACCTTTATCTGTAGATTTATGGACATACTGACTTCCGAAATAAATAGTGCTATTATTAAACGGGTCTATGTTTATGGCTGAGTTCCAATTGAAACGTAATCTGACATCAGCATCTGGATGTGTTGGTCTAACACCATAATTATTTCCTGTTTGCCAATCATAACGACTCACAAAGCCTTGTTGACTCATTGACCAACCATAACGACTATCGTCCTTATCAGGAACAACATCAAAACCATCACCAAAACTAATTTCTTGCCAATAACTATTTCTTATACCTTGAGAACGCCAAACATAAGCCGGACCACGCCAAGAGCCATTGTCTTGCATACCACCATAAACATTATAAGGATATTCATTATCTACAGAGATATGATAGAACTGCGCTACTGGTAAGTTACCAATGAAGCGCCATGTTTTTCCACCATCTTTGGTAATATTCATTCCGCCATCATTACCATCAATCATAAAGTTTCCATTTTCTGGATGTATCCACCAAGCATGATGGTCAGGATGGACGCCATTAGAAACACCATATGCTGGCATCAATTGCTTGAAGTTTTTTCCACCGTCTTCAGAAACATTGACATACGTAAAAACTGAGTAGACCCTGTTTTCATTCTGAGGGTCAACATATATTTCAGAATAATAGAAAGGCCTATTTCCAATATCACTTTTGTTATTTATCATTTTCCATTTAAAACCACCATCTTCACTTTTATAAAGCGCATTCTTTTTTGCTTCAACTAATGCGTAAACTACATTTGGTTTATTTGGCGCAATGGCAATACCAATACGACCTAAGTCACCTTTAGGGAAACCTTCTTTATCTGTGATTTTTTTCCATGTTTTTCCACCATCATGCGTCATTTGTAAAGACGAACCTTCACCGCCAGATTTAAAGAACCATGGGTCACGCTTATGTTCCCACATAGCTGCAAATAATTTGTTTGGGTTTGTTGGGTCCATAACTAAATCTGCCACTCCCGTTTTGTTATTAGCAAATAAGATTTTGTTCCAAGTTTTTCCGCCATCCGTTGTTTTAAAAACACCACGTTCTGGGTGAACACCCCAAGGCGAACCAATGGCACCAACATAAACCACATCAGGATTTGTTGGGTCTACAATAATTCTGTGGATATGTCTCGTTTTTTCCAAGCCCATAACCATCCAAGTTTTGCCACCGTCTAGAGATTTGTAAATACCATAGCCTCCGTTAAGTGAGTTACGCGGGTTACCTTCACCAGTTCCTACCCAAATCACGCTAGGATTAGATTGTTGGATTTCTACAGCTCCAATTGAAGCTGTTAATTCTTTATCAAAAATGGGTTCCCATTTAATGCCTCCAGAAGTCGATTTCCAAAGCCCACCAGAAGCTGTGCCTACATACATTATATCTGGATTATCCAATACAACATCAATAGCTGTTACACGACCAGACATTCCACCAGGGCCAATATTTCGAGGCTCCATGTTTTTTATTAGGTCCATCGAAAATTCTTGTGCAGAAAGAAATGTTATGCAAAATAGCATAACAAATGAGAAAAATTGTTTCATTATTTTTGGGTTAGTTGAGTAAAGCTTAAAGGTACAAGTACTCCTTTAAAAAAAATCCTAAAGAAATCTTAAAGAACTTAAATCGTATTATTCTATTTTTTTGAGAAGTGTTGGCGTCAAAAATTGAAAATCTTGTTTGTTTTCTTTGTTTGATAGCTCCCATTGATTTCCATAGATGTCTTCATATAAAAGAATAAAAACTGGAGGAGAATTGTTTAAGTAATTTTTGAAACTCTTAACCCCAGAAAAATTTTCATTATTTATGGCAGAAATTTCAAAAACACTTATGTTTTCTCCTGGTTGTACAACTGTATTCTCTTTAATAGTAATGGAACCGTTATAAGCAATTGAATCACCTCTATTTATTCTTTCTTTAGTTATATACAACAATGCCTTTGTTGAGTTATCAAATATGCTATCATTTACTGCAAAAGATACTCTTTTAACAAAAGCTGGACCAACACCTTTGTTCACCATATGTATACTAAACGAACGGACATTATATATGCTTTCAAATTGTAAATAAGGAATTACATTAGCACTTTGCTGCATTTGAATGAGTCTATTTTCCTCTCTGGCTAAATACGATTGGTATAATAATGCTATTAAAGAAATGACACTTATAAATAGAGCAGAAGTGCTCATTATTTTATCAGTAGTCCAATTAATTTTCTTTTTAGGTTGTTCAGTTCCTTCAGACATTTCTTCAGTTTGTTGATTGTAAAGTTAATAAAATGTTAGAATATAATTACACTTTGAGCACTAGGTCAAAAAGCTTTATTTTTATATAATTATGAAAGAGAAAAAATCTGGTTTTGTATTTAAAACGTACGAAGCACCTTATCAATCACCTTTTGATAAACTTTTTGAAATCTTTAAAGAGCTAATCACATATACTTCAGGTGATTTTGATGAAGCTATTGATTGGTTACGTCAATTAGATAAGGAATATGAATTAACAACTCCAGAATATACTATTGATGATTTTATTGAAGATTTAAAAAATAAAGGATACATCCGTGAAGAAATTGACCCAACAGGAGATGGGAATGGTGAAGGTGATGGAAATGGAAGGTTAACAATTACTGCAAAAACAGAACGTGCCATACGTCAACAAGCATTAGATCATATATTTGGTAAGATTAAGAGAAGTGGTGCTGGAAATCATAAAAGTAAAGGTGTAGGAATAGGAGATGAGCATACTGGCGATTTTAGAGCATATCAGTTCGGTGATGCTTTAGAAAAAGTTTCTATTACTGAAAGTTTGAGAAATGCTCAAATTAACAATGGTATAGGTGATTTCAGTTTAACCGAAGACGATTTGGTGGTTGAAGAAACACTTCATAAAAGTCAAATGAGTACGGTGCTTATGATAGACATTAGCCATAGTATGATTTTGTATGGCGAGGACCGTATTACACCAGCCAAAAAAGTAGCTATGGCATTGTCTGAATTAATAACTACGCGTTACCCAAAGGATTCTATTGAAATTTTAGTGTTTGGTAATGATGCTTGGCCTATAAAAATTAAAGATTTGCCATATCTCAAAGTTGGCCCATACCATACCAATACAGTAGCTGGTTTGCAACTAGCAATGGATATGCTTCGACGAAAGCGTAATACGAATAAGCAGATTTTTATGATTACGGATGGCAAACCAAGTTGTTTGCGTTTACCAGATGGGCAGTATTATAAAAATTCCAATGGTCTCGATCCATATATTACTAATAAATGCTATGCAATGGCGCAGCAAGCAAGACGTTTGCATATACCTATCACAACATTTATGATTGCAGAAGATCCATATTTGATGCAATTTGTAAGAGAGTTTACGCAAGCCAATAGAGGCAAAGCGTTTTATACAGGCTTAAGAGGTTTAGGTGAAATGATATTTGAAGATTACGAGAATAATAGAAAAAGAAGAATTAAAGGATAAAGATGAATATTGAGAAGATTAAAACATTAGGAGAATTAAAAAAAGCAGGTTATCAACCAAAGTCTATAAAAGATGAATTGCGTGATAACTTAATTTTAAATATTAAAAATAAAGTATCAACTTTTACTGGTATTCATGGTTATGAAAACACAGTAATTCCAGAATTAGAACGCGCTATTTTATCTCGGCATAATATTAATTTATTAGGCTTACGAGGGCAAGCAAAAACACGTTTAGCAAGAATGATGGTTGCGTTATTAGATGAATATATTCCTATGGTAGAAGGCTCTGAGATTAACGATGACCCATTACAACCCGTTTCAAGATATGCTACTGAATTAATAACAGAAAAAGGTGATGCTACACCAATTACTTGGTTGCATCGCGATGAACGTTTTGCAGAAAAACTGGCAACTCCAGATGTTACTGTTGCAGATATTATTGGTGATGTAGACCCTATAAAAGCTGCAAATTTAAAATTAAGCTATGCAGATGATAGAGTCATACATTATGGGATGATTCCAAGAGCAAATCGATGCATTTTTGTAATTAATGAATTGCCAGATTTGCAAGCACGGATTCAGGTAGCATTATTTAATATTTTGCAGGAAGGTGACATACAAATCCGAGGCTTTAAGTTACGTTTGCCTTTAGATATGCAATTTGTATTTACGGCAAATCCCGAAGACTATACCAATCGAGGAAGTATTGTAACACCTTTAAAAGATAGAATTGGTTCTCAAATTTTAACACATTACCCTGAAAATGTAGATACAGCCAGAACAATTACGGCACAAGAGGCTAAATTAGATTTGAGACAATCGGAATCAATCCATGTACCAGATTTAGCTAAAGATTTATTAGAACAAATTAGTTTTGAGGCACGTGAGAGTGAATATGTAGATGTAAAAAGTGGCGTTAGTGCGCGTATGAGTATCACAGCTTTTGAAAACTTGTTGAGCACAGCAGAACGTCGTGCCCTATTAGCAGGAGATGATACAACTACTGTGCGATTATCTGATTTTAAAGGTGTTATTCCGGCAATTACTGGTAAAGTTGAGTTGGTCTATGAAGGAGAGCAAGAAGGCGCAGACTTTGTGGCGAATGCTTTGATGGATAATGCTATAAAAACTTTATTCCCAAGATATTTTCCTAAGATTGAAAAACTTGAAAAGCAAGATGAGGTAACACCTTATGACGATTTGATATCATGGTTTTTTAATGGCGATGGTTTTGAGCTTTTAGATAGCTTTAATGATACAGACTACAAAGCGAAATTAGATGAGGTAACACCTTTAAATAGGTTGTTAGCAGATTACCAGCCAGATATAGAAAAAGAAGATGTGTATTTCGAAAAAGAGTTTATTCTTTGGGGATTAACCCAATTCAAAAAATTGAGTAAATACAGATATTCTGAAGGGTTAAAATTTCAAGACCCATACGGAAGTTATATTAGTGGATTGTAATTTTACCAAGCATCACGACTTTTAATATTTGCATTGCAGAGTCTTATAATTTCTGCGATTCTTTTTTGCTTAGTTTCTTCGCGTTTGGCACTATTTAACCAAGATAAATATCCTTTTCTATAACTTTTAGAGAAGTTTTGGTAGTTTTCAAAAGCTTGCGGGTTTTTATCAAAAGCGTGTTGAAGACTATCAGGAATAACACCGTTTTCAACATCATCCATAGCTGTCCATGTGCCTGTAGCTTTTGCTAATTCAATCATCTTCCAACCAGATTTTTGTATTAAGCAAGCTTCTTCTAATTCAATGATATACCTTTTGTTTAAGGCACTCCATGTGCTTTTTGGATTACGATGAGTAAAGTATTGAATGCGTTTTCCATCGCCTACATTTTTAACTGTGGCATCAATCCAGCCAAAACACAAGGCTACTTTTACAGCTTCTTCCCAACGCATCGTTGGTATTTTAGTTTCGAGTTTGTAAAATACCAAATAAACAGCTTTATACTTGTCATGATTGGCCAATAACCAATCGTACCATTCTACATCACGTTCAAAATAAAGCTCAGGGTAATTAGTCATTACAATTGTTTTGAATAGATATAATAATCTCTATCTACTTTAAATTCTGAAACTTTAACCTGTTTTGTTTTCCATTCTGCATTTGGAAAAAGCCATTCCGATTTGCCGTTGATTGTTACTTCAATTGGCATATCAAAATCTTTGACAATATTTACATAACGAAATTCAAAAGCATTGTTTTCAATCTTATATTCCAGAGTCGGAATTCGAGTATCTCGTAAATACTGATTAAAAAAAGCTGAGAGGTCTTTTTTTGTTTTTTTACTTATGTAATCTTCAACTTGCTTTGTCGTCACCGTTTGATGAAAAAAATCTTTGTTTAGACCTCTTAATATTTGCCGCCAAAGTTTATCATCTTCAAGTAATTGACGCAAAGTGTGAAGCATATTTGCACCTTTATAGTACATGTCACTAGAACCTTCTTTGTTAACGTTATAAACGCCAATTAAAGGCTTATCGTTTTGGATATTTGCTCGAGTACCAATGACATAATCTGCAGAGGCTTTTTTGCCATAGTAATAATCCAAAAAGAGGTTTTCAGAATAAGCGGTAAAGCCTTCATGTATCCACATATCTGCGACATCGATATTGGTAATATTATTTGCAAACCACTCGTGACCACCTTCATGAACAATAATAAAATCCCATTTTAAACCCCAACCAGTTCTGGATAAGTCATTACCTAAATATCCTTTTTTATATTGGTTGCCATAAGTTACTGAACTTTGATGTTCCATACCTAGATATGGGACTTCAACCAATTTAAAACTGTCTTCATAAAACGGATAAGGTCCAAACCAATGTTCAAAAGCTTTCATCATTTTTGGAGCATCTTTAAAATGCTCTTTGGCTTTTTCAAGATTATCTTTTAGTACCCAATAATCCATATCTAGATTTCCGTTTTCACCTTTATAGACTTCAGAAAAGTTAATATAATCTCCAATATTTACATTGACACCGTAATTATTTATTGGATTATTTACATACCAATGCGATGTGACTTTATCACCTCTGTCTTCTAATTTTCTAAGTCTCCCGTTAGACACGTTTGTTAAGCCTTTTGGATTGGTTACACTTATTAACATACTATCGACTTCGTCATACATGTGGTCTTTATTAGGCCACCAAACACTAGCACCAAGTCCTTGACAAGACGTAGCAATAAAGTGTTTGCCGTTTTTATCTTTTTTCCATGAGAAACCGCCATCCCAAGGCGCACGTTTTGCTTCTCTGGGCTTGCCTTTGTAATGCACTTCAACAGTATTTATAGCTCCAATTTTTTGCTTGTCATTTAATGTGACAAAGTGAGCATTACCCTCATGTTTTACGTCTAATTCTTTACCGTTTTGAAGCACTTTTGTAATCTGCATTGGTACTTGCAAATCTATTTGCATCACTTGATGTGGTTTTAATACTGTATATTGAATGGTGTTCTTTCCGGAGATAAATTTCTCATCTGGCTTGACTTCAATATCTAGATGATAATAGGTTAAATCCCACCATTCGCGTTCTGGTGTAATACTTCCTCTTAACGTATCTTGTCTAGTATAATCGTTTTTTTTATTTAATAAGCCTTGGGCTATACTAAATGTTGAGGTTAATAATATTGCAATGCAAATAATATGTTTTAAGGTCTTCATTTTATTTTTTAGTTAAGATATCACCACGTTTCAATTGTTTTCCTGGTATGGAATCCAAAATTACGGGAATTGATGCTAATCCAGTTGCAGTTGGTTTGTAAACACCAAAATGCAAATGCGGCACTGTTGTTAAACCAGTAAACCCTGACAATCCAATAGGCTGTTTTGCTTTCACAGAATCACCAACTTCGACTAAGTTACCATATTGTTTTAAATGGACATACTGAGAAAATGTATTATCTGGGTGATATAGCATAATATAATTACCATAATCTCTATAATCTTCTGTAGTACCTTGTTTATTGTGTTTAATACTAACTTTTACAACAATACCATCTCTTGTGGCAACGATAGTGTCACCGACTGCCATTTCAAAATCTAGGCATTTAGCAGAAAAAGAACCCTTATGTGAAAAATCGCCATCATAGCCTTGGATAACTAAGGACTTATAACCTTTTTGGAATGGTAATGTATAGACGTGATTGGTTTCGTAATCTTTAAATGGATAACGACCGTAATAACCAAGAAACTTATATTTTTTTAAGATTGAATTTGAGTCAACCTTAGTTTTAGGGTAACTAAGAATAACCGATTCTTCTTTTGCTTCTAATTGCTTAAATATGGTTTTTTCAGTATTGCGATTGATGATTTTGATATAAAGAGGGCAATGTAATTTGTTTTTTGAAATAACATGGATAGAATCATTTTCTATATTAAATGAAATAAAACTTGGTTTAGTAAACTTATCTGAGCAACTAAATAGGCAAATACAAACAAATAGTAGTATTGATTTATTCATTAATACGGTCTAAAAATGGTTTTAATTCTAGTAAATTAATATCATCTCTTTTACTTAATTCCCTTAAAAACCAACCTTTATGACCAGCTCCGTATGTGATAAGGACACGTTTGTTTTGATGTCTGTAGGTTTCCAGAGCTTTTTCGATATTCCAATAATGCGCAATATTTATATTATTCCAACCACCAAGACCTAGCTCTACATTAAATAATTTGTTGTAAACCTGTAAGCTTATATTATAAAGGCTGTCGTACTCCTTAGTATGAATAAAATAGGGGTCATTTCGTTTTCCTGTTGCTTCTAGTAAAGAATCTGATAATTTATTAGCATCTGTATATGCTTTCCAATCAGAGATTCGAGTAGAATCTTGACGTATGGCTTTTAATTTTTGTTGTCTTTCTAATGCCATAGGACGTGTCCAACCAGCTGTTGGTATAATTTTAAAATCCATAGTTTTTGACAGTGGAAATATAACATCGGTATATTCAGGAAAACGCATCACTCGTAGTTCTGAAATACTATCGTCTCTTTTAAAACCTTCCATTGCCGCGTTAAATCTGTCTGGTGGAATCTCAGTAAGAATTATATCTGGATTTATTTCTTCAATTAATGCGGTAAGCTTATCTAGATTATAGACTTCTTCTGTTCTATGACCACTATGAATAGTACCCAATACTAAAACTTCATTTTTTGTTGAGGGCTTTTCGCAACACACAAAAAGAGTACTGCAAAATATTAAGAGACAACAATATTTGAATTTATAAATCATAGCTATTTAAGCATTAAATAAGAGGTTAATTATGTTTTTTATGGGTTTTAATTCTTCGTCATTTTTTGCTACAGATTCTAAAATGCTAGTTCCAACAATTTCAAAATTTTCCTTTAATGTTTTAATATATACTTCGGCTTGAGCGGTTGTAATACCATTATTTACATTAAAATAAGCATTTTTATAGGACTTTGGATCTAGGCAGTCTACATCAAAGTGAATATAAAGATGTGTAATGTCTTTATAATTTAGAGTATCTATTAAATTTTTAGGACTAGAATTTAAGGGCGCATAGATGTTATCTTTTTCAATTCTGGCTTGTTCTGCTTTATCAATACTTCGTAACCCTACATAATGGATTTGAGATGGATTAATTTCTTTAAACAAAAGCGATTTGAATTCATTATTGCCTTCTCCAAGAAGTGTGCGTAATGGCATACCGTGGAAATTATGGCTTGGTGATTCTTCAGGTAGATTAATATCTGCATGCGCATCAAACCAAATGACACCTAAATTATCATATTTAGATGCTAAATAGCTTACGGGAATAATTTCTAACCCACAATCACCACCAATGGTATTTATTTTTTTAGGCTTAACATCTTTAAGTTCCTGCTTAAAAGCGTCTAACTGCTCAAGCAATGCATCTTGACCATTTATATTAGCAATCTTAACTAATTGTTTGTTAGATAGAGGAATAGTTTTTACCTCACGATTTAAATACTTTAATACCATTTTGGCACCATCTTTCATGGATTTTCCGGTACCAGAACCTTGCCATTGCGGAAAGTAAAAAATCATTTATCTAATAATCTTATTTGGGAAAACAACAACACTCTCATGTCCATCTTTACCTAATGCTGCAACACCAAAGAAAAAATTATCTACGACAATACCATCAAGTGTAAATTCAGAAACATCGCCAACAAAACGGCTATTATCCCATGTAGGAGATGTGGTGTCTCTCCAATAAATCTTGTAACCTACAGCGCCTTCAACTTTATCCCAACTAAATTTAGCTGATGGTTGTACAATACCACCAATACCTACATTTTTAGGAGCTGGTGGAGCAGAAGCAATGCTTGCTAAATTGATTGCATTTACGGCAGTCAATTTTTTGCAATACGGAAAGTTTACATGCTCAAAGGTATCACCATAGTTAATACCATCTTCTGTCCTTATATCTTGATGTTGTTGCGTGTAATTTTCATGCGCTTCCATAATACGGATACCTGCAAAACCAACATCGTTAAATGGTCTGTGATGACCACCACGACCAAAACGATCTAAACGGTAAACCATCATTGGATTCATTTCTGGCATGTATGTTTTTACAGTTTTATGAACATAACGTGCCAACTGGCGCGAAATACCATCTACTTCACCACCATAAAAACGACGAGAACGGCGTGCTCTTTCACTTTCATTTGCTGGTACAGGTTCAGAGAAAATGCGGAACGTACGATTATCAATCACACCATCAACACCTGTAATATTTCCTATCATATCATTGTTTAGAATACCAACAATATCCCAATTATTGTCTTGAGCATATTTAGCTAAACCTTGTCCTCCAAACAAGCCTTGTTCTTCACCCGAAAGGCCAACATAGATGATACTGCTTTCAAATTTATATTTAGATAATACACGAGCTGCCTCAATAGCACCAGCCATACCAGTAGCATTATCATTGGCACCTGGAGAGTCTGAAGTATAGTCTGCAGGGTCAGAGACACGAGAATCGATATCACCACTCATAATTATAAAGCGGTTTGGATATTTTGTACCGCGTTGTATGGCTACAACATTAACCACCATAACATCTTTAACGATGCGCTGATTTCTCCCTTTTTCTACTAAGTCTTTTTGATAAAAAACCTCTAGGCAATCACCACAATCTTTTGATATATCATCAAATTGTCCTTTTATCCAGCGACGAGCAGCGCCAATACCACGAGTTTGCGAAATGGTATCACTTAAGGTGTGACGTGTGCCAAAATCGGCAAGTGTTTTTACATCGTTTCTTAAACGTTCTTCAGAAACGGCATCAATAATATCGTATAATTTTGAATCTGTTTGTGATTGACTAAAAGCAAAATTTAATAGTGCTAATGCAAGAATTATTTTTTTCATAAGGTTGGTGGTTATTTTACAGCCTTAAAAATAAGTCTTTAGCTAAAGAATGGCTTTTAAATATTTGTTAATACATTAAACTAATATTTAGAATCCGTTAGGAATAATGTGCCAAAGATATTAGCATCTATCCAACCTCTATCTTTATCTGTGCCTTCTACTTTAATAGAGCCAATAAAATTTTCGCGATGCTCACTATTATCATTATCACAATAGGCTAGGGCAAAACCAATGTTTTTGCCTCTGCTTGGCGTCACATGATTATTAATACTATCATCTTTGTAAGTGTCATCAAAAAGAAGAATTTTCACTTCCCAAATTGTGGTATTTCCATTTGTAACTCTTTTAGATGCGATATGCGAATTGTATAGTTTGCCTTCTTTTTTTGGAGTGACATCTACCACATTGCCGTCTAAATCTATATGATAAGCAAAGGCACTATGGTTGTATTGATGGTTACCACCGCTATTATCTTCATCAATAAAAACTTCCAAGCAATCTTCATCCCACCAGTTTTTTAATGGGTCTTTGTAATTATCTACTAACTTATCGTCTTTAATTTCTGCTAAAAGGTAAAGGGCTTCTTTGGTCCACGTAAGCTTATAACGTCCTTGAAAATCATCTTAAGTGTATGCCTCACCTAA
>SHBX01000008.1 GCA_004211785.1 Winogradskyella sp. | reverse complement strand
ACCCAGTGAATAATGATATTTTGGTTATCCAAAAGTATCCTGGATTACAAGGTCGTCCATTAATGAATGATTTAAAAGTATTCAGATCTTCTGAAATGTTATTAATTGCTGCAGAGGCAAGAGCATACCAAAGTAACTTTACAGGTGCTGCTACTTTAATCAAGCAATTAAGAGATGCTAGATTTGGTGCTGCTCAACCATTACCATCATACAGTTCAGTTGCAGATGCAGTAGGAGCAGTATTAGATGAGCGTAAAGTAGAGTTAGCTTATGAAGGTCACAGATATAAAGATTTAAAGCGTTCAGGTACAGCTGGAAACAGAGGTGTTGCTAGAGATCTTATTGCTTGTAATATTCAAAGTGGAGCTTGTGCTTTATCTGCTAGTGATTTCAGATTTACATTACCTATACCTATTGTAGAGATTAATGCAAATCCTGGAATTGGAGCTCAGCAAAATCCTGGCTATTAATTTCAAATAGTATCAGTAGAGCGTAAAAAAATAAGCGGAATTTCCATTATATGATTTTCCGCTTTATTTATTACAAATTTAATGCTATAAATGCTCGCATAAAAAAATCTATTTTTTGAGAGAAGGTAATATTCTAGGTGGTCTTGGTGATATATTAGATGGCGATAATCGATTTTAATTTTCGTTCATCGGGATTTTTTAACATAAGAAGCTGTTAAATTTTTAGACAGAAAAATAAAACTAAAGCATTTTTTTTCTAAATTTAGGTTTAATTAAAACAAAGCCTATTGAATTAAAACTACCTTTCGTTTAACTAAAAACCCCCATTATAACTATGGCGAGAGCAATGTTCGAGTATACGAAAACTATACTCAGTAAGGTGAGTTTTGATACTACACTTTTCTGTAAAGAAGTAGAAAAAGCAGTAAAACGCTTATTACCATACGAATTAGAGGAATTGCGAATTTTTATTCAAAGTTTAATACATCAAAACCCAGAGTTAGACCAGTGTTTGGTTTATCTTAAAGCATAAAAAAAGCGACTTACGAGTCGCTTTTTTTATGCTATGACTTAGATAAAGGACTAATTATTTCAACATTCTGAAACGCAATTGCACCTCTGATAATCCCAGAAATTACATTATGCATTGCATCTATAATTTGCATCTTTAGCTCACTTTTATGATAGATAATACTGACTTCTCTTGCAGGAGAAGGTTCAGTAAAATGCCTAAGGTTTGGACTTAATCTTTCTCTAAAATCTAACGTATGCAAATAGGGAAGGAGTGTCATGCCTAAACCTTCATTTGATAATTTAATCAGAGTTTCAATACTACCGCTTTCAAGCTGAAAACTGTCTTCAACTTGATCTTTAAATGTTTTACAAAGATTAATAACACCATCTCTAAAACAATGGCCATCTTCTAATAAGAGCATATCTTCGATTTCTAAATCCGATATTTCGATAGCTTTTTTGTCTTTTAACCTATGGTTTTCTGGAATGTATGCAACAAAGGGTTCATAGTAGAGCACCCTTTCTTTTATGGTTTCGTTTTCAAGAGGTGTTGCAGCAATAGCAGCATCTAGGTGACCTTCATTAATACGTGTTAATATTTCTTCAGTGGTGAGCTCTTCAATTTTGAGTTTTACCTTTGGATATTTTTTAATGAAACTCTTTAAGAACATTGGCAAGAGTGTTGGCATTACTGTTGGTATAATTCCTAGCCTGAATTCGCCACCAATAAATCCTTTTTGCTGGTCCACAATATCTTGGATACGTTCAGCTTCATTAACAATATTACGTGCTTGAAATACTATTTTGCGACCGACATCTGTGAGTTCTATTGGTTTTTTTCCTCTATCAAAGATGATAACATCTAGTTCGTCTTCTAGCTTTTGTATTTGTGTACTTAATGTTGGTTGTGTAACAAAGCATTTTTCAGCAGCTTTGGTAAAGTTTTTATGCTCCGCTATTGCTAGTGTATATTTAAGTTGTGTAATTGTCATTGGTATTTATTTAGGCTATAAAAATAATAAAAACTATATGTTTTGACTATGATTAGAAACTTAAATTATGCATAAAAAAAGCCGCAATAATTTGCAGCTTCTTAACGATGATTGATGAGTTGTATTTTTTATTAAAACCTGATATTAAGTTCTAAATCTTTATCTGCTACGGTAAACTTAGCGTCAGCGAATTGCGGTGGTCCAAAATTCATAACATTGTTAGATGCACCATAAGCTTCTAATGGCATTCCGTTTTCTCTAAAGTCCATTTTACCATTACTATTAGCATCATGGCTTCCTAGTATTGCGTATTCTCCAGATGTTACGTTTTCGAAAGTGATTGTTACTTTATTATCTTCAATTTTTGAAGTTTTTCCTTGTATAGGAGCGTCTTTCATAAATGTGTTTTGTGTGTGCAAAGCCATGGATACTACGCCATCATTGTTGGCAACATTGTCTACTGTTACAGTAATAGTAATACCATCTTGAGCGAAGGTTAAAAATGAAGAAAATACTAAAGTGATTGTTAAGATTAAATTTTTCATGATTGTATGATTTAATGGTTTATGTGTTATTGATGATTCAAATATCCAATAAAACTCAAGTTGAAAACAATCTTATTTACCGAATTGTAATTTTTGTATGATGAAATGTAAAAAAGCATCAACTTCTTATAAATTGATGCTTTTGAATACTAATTAATATTTACTTTTAATTACGTCCTGCCATTACGCCACCATCAGTATCCCAAATAGCTCCGGTTACCCATGATGCTTTTTCAGATAATAGAAATGTAATGCTTTCTGCTACGTCTTCGGCAGTTCCGTTTCTACCTATAGGGTGAAAGTTATTAAAACCTTCTAGTGCCTTTTCTGCTTCTTCTTTACCGCCAAAGACACTATGATATACTGGAGTGCTTACTACGGCTGGTGAAACAGCGTTAACTCTAATATTATGTTCTGATAGTTCCATGGCTAAGTGCTGTGTTAAAGAATGTAATCCAGCTTTTTGCATGGAATAAGCAGATGATGGAGTTGCTTTTACAGCTTGTTTGGCCCACATAGACCCAACATTAACAATTGCGCCACCATTGGTTTCTTTCATTTTTTTGGCACTAGACTGTGTTGTAAAAAAGAAACCTCTATTAAGATCTAGATAAGAATCATAATCTTCTTTTGTATGATCAAGGAAAGATTTAGGTCCAAAAATACCTGAAGCATTTACTAAATAGTCTAGGTTATCTAGACTATCAATTTTTTCCGATAATGCTTCTACATCATTTACATTGGTAATATCTACTTTATGCTTTATCAAATTTGCTTCATCAGTAATCTTGTCTGGATTTCTTCCTACGATATGTACGATTGCACCATTTTTTAATAATTGTTTTGCAGTAGCATAGCCTATACCGCTTGTACCTCCAATTATAAGAGCAGTTTTGTTTTCAAATTGTTTCATTATTCTTTGTTTTAAAATTAATATTTAGACAGACAAGTCTGTCTTTAAATGAATAAGTTTTTTATAATAATTGTTCGCAAATAGATTTTGCTGATTGTATAGGCCAAGGATTTTCTTGTAAATGACTTTCGGAAATAGCTCCTTCATATAATATGAATATTTGTTTTGCTATTTTAAGACTTTCATCTTCCGTATAACCTTCTAAATTATCTTGAACCAAATTACTGATGAATAGAATTAAAGCTTCTTTTTGAGCTATAATCTCTTTTCTAATTACTTCATTAGATTTTGGGATTTCTGAAACCGTATTAATACACCAGCAACCATTAAACTCTTTAGAATTATAGAATGATTGAAGAAAATCGAAAAGCCCTAATAACTTTTGCTTACCTTTTGTTTTTGTATCGATAAAGGATTTTAAATCTTCTACAAAGCCTTCGTTTTTGAACTTTAAATAAGCCACACAAATATCTTCTTTGGATTTGAAATGATTGTAAAGCGTCGCCTTAGCAATGCTAGCTTCTTTAATGATTTCGTTGATTCCAGTACGGTTATAGCCATTTTTGTAGAATAAGTCCGAAGCTGTTTCTATAATATGTTGTTTTACTAATGCACGTTTCATCCGTACAAATATAAACAAAATATTTAAAAACAGACAAGTCTGTCTATTTTTATAATAACCCTCTAGCTTTAATCTCTAAATACTTATTAATTGTATTAACTGTAAGATGCTCAGGAGCGGTTAAGATGGTCTGTATGCCATATTTGTGAAGCTCATTGACAATAAGCTTTTTCTCGTAGATAAACTTTTCGGCAATTGTCTTTTGAAAGATTTGATATGTCGTTTCTGCTTTGTCCTTTGTAAGCTGATGCAACTCGGTATTTTCAAAAAAGATAACTACTAATAGATGATTTTTTGCAATAGCTTGTAAGTATGGTAATTGACGATGCAAAGCGTCTAAAGTTTCAAAGTTTGTGTAGAGTAATAATAAGCTTCTTTGTGTAATACTACGTTTTATATCTACATAAAGTCTCGCAAAATCAGATTCTGAATAATCTGTATCAATATTATAGAGTGTTTCTAAAATATTGTTCATCTGTGAAGGACGTCTTTCTGCAATAACTCTATTTTCAACTTTACGAGAAAAGGAAAACATGCCTGCTTTGTCTTGTTTCTTTATAGCCACATTACTGATTACTAGCGTTGCATTAATGGCATAGTCCAAGAGGCTCAAACCTTCAAAAGGCATTTTCATAGCACGACCCTTGTCTATAACACTGTAGATTGGTTGAGAGCGCTCGTCCTGAAACTGATTTACCATTAACTGATTACGCTTGGCGGTTGCTTTCCAGTTAATGTTTCTAATATCATCACCCATGACATAGTCTTTGATTTGCTCAAATTCCATGGTGTGACCAATGCGTCTTATTTTTTTAAGTCCATATTCAAATAGTTTATTAGAAAAAGCTAAAAGCATAAACTTGCGTAATTGTAAAAAAGACGGATAATTAGGCACCATAGCATCTTTCCCAAACTGAAATCTGCGCGTTACTAGCTTAATAGGTGTATTTACATAAATGTTAAGGTTTCCAAAATAATATTCACCACGTTCCAATGGTCTAAGTGTGTAAGTGATTTTCTTTTTTTCTTGAGCTTTTAGTTTGGTTTCAATTTCAAAATCACGTTTTTGATATTGAAACGGCAACTCGTCAATGAGTAAAAGCTCAGTTTTGTAGTTGTAACTGTTATTTAATGCAATTTCTATTGGATTATCATCGCCATTACTGAGTTTTTCTGGTAAAATACGTGTAGCATTAATTCCTTTTTGTTTGAATAATAAAATTAGGTCTATTATTACTAAGGCAAATGCGACATAGAATAGCATTTTTACAATTACAAATAATCCTTGGAACAGGTAAGCTAAAATATAAAGCCCAACCAATATGCCGACTATAGTAAAAAAGCGAGAAGTCAAATAGGTATGTTTAAATAAACGCTTCACTATCTCGGAATCTCTATCGTTTCAAGAATTTGATCTACAACCTTATCTACTGTAAATGCTTCCATTTCTCTTTCTGGAGTTAATACTAGCCTGTGCTGTAAAACAGCCTTTGTACAGCGCTTAATATCATCAGGTGTTACAAAATCACGACCATTGATTGCTGCATTAGCTTTTGAAGCGTTTAATATAGCCAGAGATGCTCTTGGAGAAGCGCCAAGGTATAAGTTGGCATTTGTTCTGGTATTATGTACAATAGATGCTATATAATTTAGTAAATTATCTTCTACTACAACTTGTTTGATGAGGTTTTGGTATTTTGTAATGTTTTCAGCTGAAAGAACAGTAGTTATACTGTCGAAATCCATTTTGTCTTGACGATTATGATTATCAGTTAAAATCTGTACCTCGTTTTCTAAAGTCGGATAATCTACATTAATCTTAAACAAAAAACGATCTAATTGCGCTTCTGGCAAACGATATGTTCCTTCTTGCTCTATTGGGTTCTGCGTTGCAAATACCAAGAAAGGTGCAGTCATCTTGTATTCTGTGCCATCCATAGTTATTTGTCTTTCTGCCATGACCTCAAAAAGAGCAGCTTGGGTTTTTGCAGGCGCACGGTTAATCTCATCAATTAGAACTATGTTAGAGAAAATTGGACCTTTTTTGTATTCAAAATCATTGGTTTTGACATTAAAAATCGAAGTTCCTAAAATATCACTTGGCATTAAATCTGGTGTGAATTGTATACGACTAAAATCTACAGCCATGGTTTTTGCTAACAACTTTGCAGTAACTGTTTTAGCAACACCAGGAACACCTTCAATTAGTGCGTGACCATTTGTAAGAATAGAAATGATGAGCAACTCAATCATTTCGTTTTGGCCGACTATAATTTTTGCTATTTCGCTTTTAATTTGCTCAACACTATCTTGAAGAGGCTTTAGATCTATACGACTTTCAAAAGCTTGTACTTCTTGAGGTTGCTCACTATTTAGAACTGAATTTTCTTCTTCTTGAAGTTGTGTGTTTTCAGCTTCGGGTGATGTGTTTTGTTCTTCCATTAGAAATTATTTTTCGTAAATGTTTCAATTTTTTTATTCAATTCTACAAGCTCTGATTCTGTATGAAATGTTTTAGATTTCAGATACAATAAATAGTCAACAATTGCTTTTGAATCTTCTTTTGTATTTGTTGATTTTAGTGCAAGTTTTTCAATAAAACCAGCATTGAGATTATTGGTGTCCAAAAAATACTTTGTTCTTACAAATTCTAAGAAATACTGAATCTTTTTTGAAATAATATTTGTAAAATCTCCGTGTTGGTAGTAGAGTTCTCCAATAGTTTGGGTAAACTCAACTGTAGAGTTTTCTAACTTATCTATAACAGGAATAATGCGTTGCGTACGTTTTCCTTTAAAAATCACAAACAAAATTAGGCTAAACATGCTGATATAAAATGCCCACTTTAATGCTGGACTTTTTAAAATATATCGCAATGGACTGGTAATTATTTTTCGACCACTTTTATAATAGTTGTCCCAGATAATTTGCTGTTTTGGCAGATATGATAATACGGTAGCTGTATAGTCTTCTTTACCATTTAGGATATGGTAATTAGTAAATGCATATGGGTTTGTATGAATATAGAAAGCACCACCATTTTCACCAAACACAGTCTTAATATAGTTGGGATGCGATTCGGTTTCGGTTTCGTCTTCAATAGACATTGTCCCCAAAATGGTTGTATTAAGCGTATCTAAGGAAGTGATGTATGCGTTTTCGATAACATCTTCAAATAGGCGATTACTTTCTTTTTGACTTGGACTTGTAAACTCATTATTAGCAGGCTCTTTTAGTAAGCTTGAATAATCCATTTGGATATTAATGTTAAGCGTATCTGCCAAATTACCATACAGCGTCTTACTGCTCAAGAAAACCGTATTGCCATCATCTACAAAGTCTATCAAAGCATCTGCATCTTGTTCTGTGAGTCTTACATAACCGTTGATTATAAACAGAGATTGTTTTTCTTCTGGTGCTTCTTTGTTTTTAAAATATAAGAAAATAGATTCGGTATTTTCTTGAACATCTCCGTTGCTAAAGGTTTTAAGTTCGTTAAATAACACATAACAACCTAAAGGAATTTTATCGGCAGCAGAGTATGAGTCACGCCAATTTAGGGGTTTTGGTTTTGTGACTTCAGCAATCATCATCAATAAGATAACCGCTCCAATAACATACAATGCAATTTTTGAGCGCTTATCCATTAGACTTAAATTTTATGAGTTGGTTAAAGTCGTTTTTATGTTGGTTAAAATTAATTTCATCAATAGGAAACTCGCCATACCAAACGTAGTCATATATGTATGAGACACGTTTAAATAAAGACTTAACTTGGTTATCTTTTATTTCACGTAGATAATCATTGTTGGTTTTGTCAAAATGCCATTCTATAATACCTTTTGCGCTTAATGACTTCAAAGATTTAAGGTACATATAACGTGTGGCAAGCCTAAAATTATTTTCTTTTAAGGCATTATTAATAAGTGCATCAAAATCTACAGTTTCAATATTTTCTTCGATGTAATTAAAGCCGTCTATAGTTTTATTTTCGGTTTTAAAGACTGAACTTACTGGGTTTTCTAAAAGAAATTTAATGAGTAGATAAAGAACGCCACAGCCCAAAAGCCCATAGATGATGTATTCTAGTGTTTTATAATTTACATAGCTAATGTCTATGCCGAATATGTCACGAAGCCAACCAAAAAACTTTCGTAATACTTGCTGAACTAGATTAACGCCACCAGTATCATTTATAGAATAATTAAAATCATTACCAGAATAGCGATCTGTAAGACCTTCTTTAAAATGGTTAATGTCAATACTCGAAGAATCGCGCGCTACTTCTTTTGCAGATTCTTGTGCCTTCAAAACTATTGAAGATGCCAGACCTAATGCAGTAATGTATTTAGTTTTAAGACTACTCATTACTACCAATTTGATTGATTTTTTCTTGAAGAAAAGTGTTATGCTTTAACTCAAATAAATTATAATACAACACACCAAAAGCCACTTGAGTTAGGGCTTGTGTGTATATGAATGATAAGATGAAAATTGCAAAACCAAAGGTAAAAACTAGAGTTGCAAATGTACTGCCTATTAAATCTACACTACTTTCTACAGAAAAATAGGTGTAAATACTAATAATAAATCCTGGTATTGCAAGAATGAGCGCAGTAACCATAAGATTAAGAATACCTATTATTAACCCAAATCCAATGACTTTAAGCAAATTTGAAAATGTAAAATTGAAACCTTCTGAAATGGCATCACTAAACCCTTTATTTTTGGCAAACATTGACATAAATGTGAGTCCAAAAATTGCCGATAGCGTAAAACTAATGCCATATTGTGCTATAAAACCTAAGAATGGAATTACTGCTAGCATTAATGCGATAATTGCATAAGCCACATATATAAGTACGCCAACTATGATTAAGACAATTATAGCGCCAATATTATTAGTTATTTGCTTCCAAATAGATTTTGATTCAATATGACCACCTGTTTTTACATACTGTGTCACATAAGAACTTGAAAAACTATAATTAATAAGAGAAGTTACAAATACTATTAGAAATAGAATTATAGCTCCAGCAAAAAAGTAACTTTCAGTATTTAGATTGTTTCCCATTCCAAATCTAAAATCACGACTTGCAAGTCCCATAAAGCCAGTAACTAATAAGTAAGCAGCAACAATAGTTAAAATAATACTAACGGCATTATATCTTAGATACAACATACTATAATCCTTAAAGTTATGTTTCAAGAACAAGAAGTAATTATTAATAATGTCGCCAAAACCACTACGGTTTCTAAATTCTATATAAGGTTGTTTCACGCGAGTTGTAATTTAGGAGCGATTCTATTTACAGCTTTGTTCAATAGTATTGGGTAGACTACGTAGTAATAGATAATAATAAATAAGGATAGTAATATAATTCCGTAGGCAACTGGCCAAGGCATTTGTTCTCCATAACGTGTTATAAAGCCTTCAATAAACCCAGCAATGATAAAAAACGGAATGGTACTTACCACAATTTTTAAACCGTCTTTGGCGCCTTTTATAAAAGCAACACGCCGCGAATATGTTTTAGGAAATAAAAAGCTATTTCCCATAACTATACCCGCACAACCTGCGATAACAATAACCGAAATTTCTATAGTGCCATGCAACCATACAGTCGAGGTTTTTTCTAATATGCCATAGTTGTAAAAAAAGGTGATAAAAGCCCCGAGCATAATACCATTGCTAAAAAGCACATAAATAGTGCCGACACTAAAAAATACGCCAAAAGCAAAGGCAATAATAGCTACTCTAATATTGTTGATAGTAATTCCTAAAAACGAACCTATATTACTTCCGCTTTTATAGACGGCCATTGGTTCTCCATTTTCAATATTCTCAATAGTCATATTTACATAACCATCACCAAGGATTAGTCTCACAAACGAATCATCATTTAGAGTAGATACAGCACCAATAATTACAGCAGCCATAAATATTAAAAAGGTGTGTAATAATGTTTTGTGATATTGACGAAAAAATAGTGGAAATTCATCTCTCCAAAACGAAATAATTTTATTCTTTGATTCTTTTTTGGTAATATAAATTTTTTGATGCGCTTGCGAAGCTAAAGAGTTTAAATAAAGTAAGGTTTTACTTTCAGGATAATAAGTTTGAGCATACGCCAAATCATTAGTAAGCTGAATGTAATATGAAGCCAAGTCATCAGGATTTATTTTTACATTATTATCTAATGCTTTTTCAAATACAATCCATTTTTCCTTATTTTGCTTGACGAAAGATGCTTCGCGCATAAACTCTTTTTAATATTAAAAACGAATATACATTTCAATGAGCAAATTAGCAATTAACACTGCACAAAATGTAAACTTAGATTACAAGCTAATTGGTCTTGGAGAACGCATGGTTGCTTTTCTTATAGATGGCATCATTTTACTTACATATATGACCATCATGGAAAACCTTGTAAACCTGTCTCAGATATTTGATGCAGATGGTTGGACAAGAAGAGGTTTTTTAGGTTTGTTTTATTTGCCAGCGTTCTTTTATTCTTTGATTTGTCATATCATTTTCGGAGGTCGCACAATAGGAAAGATGATTATGAAAATAAAGGTGGTACGTCTAGACGGTACGCCAACCCAATGGTATAATCTTTTTGTAAGATGGATGCTACGACTTATTGATATTTGGATGTTTTTCTCTTCTATTGGTGTGTTAAGTATCTTGTTGTCTGACAGAAAGCAACGTGTGGGTGATTCTGCAGCCGGGACTGTTGTTATTAGTATTAAAAAGAAACACAAAATCACTAGTACTATTTTAGAAGATATTACAGATGACTATAAGCCTGTGTTTAATAATGTAACCTTATTATCTGATAAAGATGTGCGTATTATAAAAGAAGCGTTTTTAATATCTAAGAAAAACACAGATTACAAAACTCTAAACCTTTTGCGACAGAAGATTTGCGATATTCTACAAATTAAATCTGAGATGTACGACTTACAATTTATTGATACCATTTTAAAAGACTATAACTATTACACTCAAAATATGTAAGTTATGTTCATTCAGACTATAGATATATTTGGTACTGTAGCCTTTGCTATTTCAGGAGTTCTGATAGCCATGAACAAAAAAATGGACCCATTCGGTGTCTTTATTATTGCTTTTGTTACTGCTGTTGGCGGTGGCACGTTAAGAGATATCTTAATTGGCGCCACACCAGTTTTTTGGATGCAGGATATGACCTTTATATTGGTTATTTCTTTGGCATCAGTATTTGCGGTAGTGTTTAGAAATTATATAAAGCATTTAAGACGCTCTCTGTTTTTGTTTGATACTATTGGTATTGGACTTTATACAGTAATTGGTATCGAAAAAGGAATTTCTGCAGATTTGCATCCTGTTATTTGTGTTACTTTAGGCACTATATCTGCTTGTTTTGGTGGTGTTATTAGAGATATTTTATGTAATGAAATCCCTGTGATTTTTAGAAAAGAAGTGTATGCTACAGCATGTATTTTAGGAGGGCTTGTTTACTTTACGCTTGATGCCTTTTTGCAAGACCAAAATCTATTATTTTTAATTACTGGAGCTGTGGTAATAGCTATTAGATTAGCAGCAGTAATATTTAAGATTAGTTTGCCTAGTTTGTATAAAAAAAATAGTTAAATGTTATTTAGCTTCTTTAAATTGAGTACTCAGATATAGTTGTTTCCATTCTCCATTTACATAATTTCCAACTTTAAAATTATATGTTGAATCATTAACGTATTCCCACATGTCTGTTACGGTGGAAGTTCCATAAGTGTATTGATATATAATATTTTTACCTATAGAAAACACAATGCCTTTAGTTAATTCACCGAAAACATCAAACTCCCAAAATTTCAAACTTTTAGTGGCTTTATCATACATTCTAATTCCGTGATTTCGTAACCCTAACTTATTCTGTTCTTTATCAATATACCCAATGGATTTTGCAATAACTATTGAGCTATCTAAAGAATATTCAAAATTTATTTCTTGATAAAATTTACTTCCATCTCCCCAATTTCCATTTGCTTTCCATGTTTTTCCTACAAGATTGTCGAAAATTGTGAGGTTAGATTTTTGAGCATAAGTCCCAATAGAAACTAATAGAATTGATATCAATATATAATTTTTCATAATTGAATATAACTATGTTTTTACTCTAAAGTCACAGGAAAGCCTCTGTCTTTCATTAAGGCTTCAATTTTTGCATCACGACCTCTAAATTTTCGGTAGGCATCTGCGGGGTCCATAGCGTTGCGAGGTGCAAATAAATATTTTACCAATTTGTCAGCGACGTCTTTATCATAAAATCCATTTGGTGCTTCTCTAAATGCTTCTGAAGCATCACTAGTCAGTACATCTGCCCACATATAACCGTAATAAGCTGTGGCATAACCTTCACCAGAAAACACATGTCCAAAGTGTGGTGTTCTGTGTCGCATAGGTAGCTCTGTTGGCATACCAAGCTCTGTTAAGGTTTCACGCTCAAAGGTATCAATATCTATATCTGTTGGGTCTGCCAAATGCAGTTTCATATCCATTAATGCAGATGCCAAATATTCTGTAGTTCCAAAGCCTTGGTTAAAGGTAGACGCATTTTTAATTTTTTCTACTAATGCTGAGGGAATTGGCTCTCCAGTTTTGTAATGCACTAAAAATTGGTTAATCACCTTATCAGTAGATAACCACCTCTCTAATAATTGCGACTGAAACTCTGTATAATCTCTTACGCCACCATTTAAAGTTGGATATTTTACATTAGATGAGTAGAAGTGAAGTGCATGTCCAAACTCATGGAAAAACGTAGTTGCATCATCCCAAGAGATTAAAACAGCTTCACCAGGTGCTGGCTTTACAAAGTTATTATTATTAGAGGCCAAAACATTTGTTTCGCCTTCAAATGAGGTATAACTTCTATAGGTCGTTGCCCAAGCACCAGAACGCTTGCCTTCTCTTGCATACGTGTCTAAATACCATAGACCTATGTGCTTACCAGAGTCTTTATCGGTAACTTCCCAAACTTCTACATCTTCATGGAACACAGGTACTGTACCTTCTTCAACTGGTGTGAATTTATAATTAAACAATTCGCCAGCAGTAAAAAACATAGCATCACGTAACTTGTCTAATTGTAAATATTGCTTTACCTCATCACTGTCTAAATCGTATTTCTTTTTACGCACTTTTTCGGCATAAAAACGGTAATCCCAAGGTGCAATAGTAATGTTATCTCCAAGTTCATTGGCAACTGCTTGCATATCTGCAACTTCTTCTTTAACACGTGCAGTAGATGCTGGCCAAACCTTCAGCATTAAATCCATTGCGTTCTCTGGAGTTTTTGCCATACGATCTTGCAAGCGCCATTGTGCATAGTTGTCATAACCCATTAAGCCCACACGCTCTTTACGTAGTTTAAGAATTTCTGCTATTATTTTATTGTTATCATATTCGTCACCATTATCGCCTCGAGAATAGTAGTTCTCCCAAACTTGCTGACGTAATGCTCGCTCTGTTGAGTATTTTAAAAACGGATCCATTGAAGACCTTGTATTTACAATAGCATATTTGCCATCTTGACCTTTGTCTGTCGCAATTTTTGCAGCAGACTTTATAAAACCTTCAGATAAACCACCTAATTGTTCTTTTGTTAAATATGTCACATAGTTTTCTTCGTCATGAAGTACATTGTTACCAAATTTGGTATATAATGTTGATAGCTCCTTGTTAATAGCCGCGTAACGTTTTTTCTTTTCAGCATCGAGGTTGGCACCATTCATTTCAAAACCTTTATAGGTTAAATCTACGACACGTTGTGCTTGAGGTTCTAATGGTTCTTTCTGTGAAGCATCGTAAACCACTTTTACACGTTGAAAAAGTTTTTCGTTCTGAGTGATTTTAGAATTAAATTCTGAAAGCTTTGGTGCTAACTCAGCTTGTACAGATCTAAACTCTGGAGAAGAGACATTACTAGACATAATACCATAGTAGGTAAATACATTGTTTAAGTCTTTACCAGCACTTTCCATTGCTACAATAGTATTCTCAAATGTAGGAGCATCTGTGTTATTTGCAATAGCATCAATCTCAGCTAGATTAAGTTCCATACCTTTTTCTACAGCTTCTTTTAAATCGTCGACGTTCATTTTGTCAAAAGCTGGGATACCATCATAAGGTCCAGTCCATTCTTGGAGTAATACATTGTCTGTCATGAGCTTGTTGGTTGATTTAGTCTCTTCTTTACAGCTAGTTACTAATATAATACTGCAAAGTGCTGCAGTTTTTATAGATTTTGAAATCATGATATTGAAGTTAAAATTAGTGCGTACAAGTTATAAAAATTGAAATTTTAGAATCTTAATTATTCTATAATTTCAACAGTTTTAATATACACGCTTTTTATTGGCCATTCGCCATCATCAGTTTTAACGGCATTAATTTTATCTACGACCTCCATACCGGCAATTACTTCGCCAAAAACGGTATAGTCACCATCTAAGAATGGCGCACCACCTTTTCGGTTTACAATAAAGAATTGATATGGTGATGCCAGTTTGTATGGATTTTCAATCTCACTACTTGGCATAGAGATGGCACCGCGTTTGTGGGTGTAACCCTTTTTTGTGTCTGGAGGTAATAAGTATCGTCCAATTTTCTTACGACGTTTGGCAATATTCATACCATCACTACTGCCGCCTTGAATAATAAAATTTGGTACCACACGATAAAACTGAGTAAAATCGAAATAGTTTTGCTTTGCCAGAAAGATGAAATTAGCACGATGAAACTTTGTTTTTTCGTAGAGTAAAATATCAATGTTTCCATAATCAGTGACAATACGAACTTTATTTTCTTTATGAGTTTCAGAATAATCCGAGAAGAATTGCATGGCATTGACATCGGTTAATCTGGGGTGTTCTCGCTCTTGTTTTTTTTGCTTTGGCGCTTCGGTTTTTTCAGTGGTTGTATCCTTTGCGACTTTTGTATTTTGTTTTGAAGTTTGTTTATCTTCACAACTCAATAAAAGACAAACACAACAAAAAAGTAGAATTCTCATAAATGAACTTTAATACGTTTTTAGAATCAATTGTAAATATAAAACATCTTCCACTTTTAGGGGAAGAAGCGCATGCAAAACTATCACCACCTTACCGCTTAGATTTGGCCGAAAAGTATAAAGAAAAAAGAAAGTCGGCGTCAAATGCAGGTGTGATGGCACTCTTTTATCCTGATGAGAAAAGCGTTACGCGTTTGGTGTTTATACTTCGAAAATCATACAAAGGTGTACATTCAGCACAAATTGGTTTTCCTGGCGGCAAAGTTGAAGACACTGATTTGGACTTAATGGATACTGCACTTCGTGAAACAGAAGAAGAAATTGGCGTACCAACAAAACAAATAGAAGTACTTAAAACCTTATCGCCACTTTATATACCGCCAAGTAATTTTATGGTGCATCCTTTTTTAGGTATTTCGAGAGAAACATTACAGTTTGTAAAACAGGAAACTGAAGTCGAGGAGATTCTAGAAGTTAGACTTAATGACTTTTTAGACGACCGGAACATTATAAATACTAAAGTGCCAACGAGTTACAATGTTGAGGTTGAGGTACCTGCGTTTAAGCTTAACGGACATATTGTTTGGGGAGCAACAGCGATGATGCTTAGCGAAATTAAAGTATTATTAAAAGACATACTCTAAGTAGCAGATTTTCTTACATTTGCTATCCGACTAACCAGATTTGATATTATGGGTTTATTCAAAACCAATCCTTTTGGACATATACTTTTTGTAAAAAAATGGCTAATCAGAATCTTGGGTTTATTAACTCATAGACGCTTTAGAGGTTTTAATGATTTACAAATTGAAGGCTCTGAAATTATTAAAAACTTACCTGATACTAACGTACTCTTTATATCTAATCACCAAACTTATTTTGCTGATGTTATTGCCATGTTTCATGTGTTTAATGCTAGTCTTAGTGGCCGATTAGATAATATTAAAAATGTTGGCTACCTCTGGAACCCTAAACTTAATATGTATTATGTGGCGGCTAAAGAAACCATGAAGTCGGGGCTTATTCCTAAAATATTTGCCTACACTGGTTCTATAAGTATTGAGCGTACGTGGCGTTCGCAAGGAAAAGATATAAACCGCCAAGTAAAGATGAGTGATATTAGCGCTATAAAAAAAGCGCTAGATGATGGTTGGGTTGTGACATTTCCGCAAGGAACAACTACACCTTTTAAGCCCATTAGAAAAGGAACGGCACATATCATTAAGCAATACAAACCTATAGTTGTGCCTATTGTTATTGATGGTTTTAGACGGTCTTTTGACAAGAAAGGTTTACGTATTAAAAAGAAAAATATCTATCAATCTTTTGAGGTAAAACAACCTTTAGAAATAGATTATGACAACGAGTCTATTGCAGATGTTGTAGAAAAAATTGAATTTGCTATTGAGCAACATCCTTCTTTTTTAAAGGTAATTCCTCAAGAACAGCTTGAAGAAAGAGAGCGTTTAAATAAACTTAGAGATTGGTAAATTTTGCTTTAGCGTTTTCAATTTCAGATTTAAAACACTGAGTTTCATCAATACTAAGCGCTAAAGATGTATAATTCTTTTTACTCCCGTATAAGCCTGTAATTGTATTGGCTTTATTCAAATGAATAATCATATTGTGGCTTTCTAGACTACCAAGCAGTGATAGCTTTTGTAAATCGTCACCTGTTTCAATATCCTTTGATGATATTTCGATAGAATCAATATCTATGAGGTTAATTTCTGTTTCTTTCATTATGCCATATCTTAAGAATAACGTTTTTTCGCTTAGTACAATTGGGCGTTTTAATATAGATTTCACAAAACCAAAAATTTGTATACCAGTATAAATGCTTAAACCAGTTAATACCCAAGCTACTGTTGTATTCCAACGTGCTAATAGTAGATGAAATACCAGCGTTTCAATAGCAATTAAGAACAGAAATGTAATCAGTAACGTAAGGCTTCCGCTTTCTTTATGGTAAGTAAATTCATTAGGTTGTAACGCTCTTTTTTTCCAATAGATAAAGCCATAATAGAAGACAGATATCTCAGTGACAAATGGAATTACTGCACCTTTTGGCAATATATCATAGCAAGTTTGTTTTAGTATAGTATAGAAATCTGAATGTTCTAAACGTTTTGACTTGAAGCTTTTTACTGCCTTTACAACATTATAAATTATAAACGAGACGATAAATAATTCAACAACTGGAAGAATCCATGTTTTGAAAAGTCCTAAAAGACCTTGTTGCTCTTTTGGAAGAATAAATGAAGCTAAAACAACACCAATTATCGTAACCGGTATTACAGATATTTTTGGAACGGATGTTTTACGAATTAATAGAAAATATATAATTGGGATAGTTAATAAAATATCTATTGTTATTGCTCTCGATAACCGACTAGGTTCAGAGACAAAAAATGAAGATGCACTAACTAAATATAGTGATAAAAATGATAACGTAACAAAACCAAAAATTGATAATTTTCTTTGTAATGTCATTTTAATTCAATTTAGACTTCGAGTTTCTTAAGTTCTTTATAATTTGTATTTAAACGTTTTAAGAGAATGCCATAGAGCAAATAGTAAATACCATAGAAGAACGCAATTATTGCAGCAGTAACTAAAACGATTACTATACCTAGGGTTGCGTACTCAGCAAAATGAGCACTGGCATTAAACTTCTCAGCACCACCTTCAGAAGTTACATAACCGATATATAAACCTACGCAAGAAAAAATGCCAGCCATAACCAAATTAAAGAGAACATAGTTTTTTACAGTACGCCTAGTTTTAAGAATGGTTTTTATTAATTTTCTAACACTATCTGTGGTGGTAATATTTTTATAATTTTTATAAAATAAATACACAAAGACTGCAATAACTGGAAATGTCGCATAGGATAATATCTCTATCCATTTTGGAAATTCTATTTGGCCTTCAATCTTTGGATTTAATAATATGAGTAATAATCCAATTCCAAACTCTATAAGACTGATGTAAAAAATCCATTTTACAATGCTCGATGATTTGGCATGAGACATTTTGTAAATCTCATCGTAAGTGAGTTCAGGATACTCAACCCTATCACGCTGCCAATCTTTTTTTAATAATTCTAATTCATCCATAGTTTTACGGATTTAATATTGCTTTTAATTTCTTTTTTACACGGTTCATTTTTACACGTGCATTAACCTCGGTTATACCAAGGGTGCTGCTAATTTCTCTATAATCTTTATCCTCTAGATATAAGAATACTAGCGCTTTTTCTATATCATTTAACTGATGTACTGCATTGTACAACAGCTTTAATTGTTCTTCTTCTGTACTATCGTATTCTTCAGCCTTAATCTTGAATTGGTAGGCATCAAAATCATCTGTTTGTATGCGTCGCTTAGATTTTCGGTATAATGTAATAGCCGTATTTAACCCAACACGATACATCCAAGTACTGAACTTACTATCGCCTCTAAACTTCGGATATGCACGCCATAATTGTATGGTTATCTCCTGAAAGAGATCGTTGTGTGCGTCCTGATTATTGGTATAAAGTCGACATACTTTATGCACAATATTCTGATGTTTTTGAAGCTGCTCTACAAAGCTATGTTCAAGTTCTTTATTCAATAGTTTTTGACGGTTGATTTAGTTACTCTGTAAGTAGTCAAAGATATAGTTATGTTACACTTATAAAGATAAAATTTAGAAATAAATACGTATTCATTTACTTACATGCTCAATTAGGGATGGAAATGCAATTCATCATTAAAAATTTACAGTTCGGTAATTTATAATTTCTAAAGTCTTCAAAAGAGCGGAAGTTTGCTTCATCAACATGTGCTGAACTTGTTTCAGTATCAAAACGAACAGTAAACCATCAATCATGAAGAACTTAGTAATCACTTTATTTTTAGTTCTTGGCCTCATCAACCAAGCCCAAACAACAATTTCAGGTAAAGTCATCGACACAAAAGGTAATCCAATTTTAGGAGCTAATGTATATCTCGACGGTACATATGATGGAGCAACAACAATTGAAGATGGAAAATTTTCTTTTGAAACTGAAAAAAAAGGAACTCAAATTTTAGTTGTTTCATTTATGTCCTACGAGACCAAAACAGTAACATTGGATGTTTCACTTTTAAGTAAATTAGAAATTAAACTTCGAGAAGATGTTAATGCTTTAGACACCGTTGTTTTATCTGCAGGCACTTTTGAAGCTAATGACAACAGTAAAGTCTCAGTTTTAAAACCCTTAGATGTGGTCACTACTGCAAGTGCACTTGGCGATTTCGTTGGCGCACTACAAACCTTACCAGGGACATCAAATAATGCTGAAGATGGACGACTTTTTGTACGTGGAGGTAATGCGGACGAAACACAGATTTTTATAGACGGTATTCGCGTGTTTACACCGTATACACCAACGACTAATAATTTGCCAACTCGTGGTCGCTATTCGCCATTTTTATTTGATGGGATTACATTTTCAACTGGTGGTTATTCTGCCGAATATGGGCAAGCATTATCTAGTGTACTATTATTAAATACCATAGACGAACCAGATCAAGAGAAGACGGATATTGGTATTATGACGGTTGGCGCAGCGCTAGGTAATACTCAAAAATGGGAAAAATCTTCATTGAGTGTTAACGCTACTTATATAAACTTAGCACCATACTTACAAGTTTTTGAAGATAGAAATAATTGGGAGAAACCTTTTGAAGCTGCTCAAGGTGAAGCTGTTTTTAGACGTAAATTCAATAATGGAACTTTAAAATTCTATGCTGCTTTTGATATTACAAATTTTGAATTAACACAAGAAGATATCAATGAGACCGATGGATTAGAGTTTAAGTTGAATAACAAAAACTTTTACACAAATACATCTTACAAAGGTATATTAGACAATAACTGGAGTATTGTTACCGGATTGAGTTATACGCATGCGAGAAACAAAATAGGAGTAGAGATAAATGATATTGATGACACCGAAAATTCATTTCATGCTAAGCTTAAGTTGAAGAAACGTTTTAGCAGCAGATTTAAACTTAATTTTGGTGTTGAGCAGTTCTTAACTGATTTTAATGAAGATTTTTCTAATCCATCTTTTAGCGATTCATACGGATTTAATAACAACATAACTGCCGGTTTTACTGAAGCAGATTTAGTATTTTCAAAAGACTTGGCTTTAAAAGTAGGCTTAAGAGCAGATTACAGTTCAATTTTTGATAGCTTCAATCTAGCACCTCGTACGGCATTAGCTTATAAAGTATCTGATAATGCACAAGTATCCTTAGCCTACGGTAACTTTTTCCAGAACCCAAGTGCAGGGGCTTTAAAGTTTAATCAGGATTTGGTGCCTCAAAGAACAGATCACTACATATTCAATTACCAGTATGTAAATGATGGGCGCATTTTTAGAGCGGAATTATATCGAAAAGATTATGATAATCTAGTAAAATTCGACACTCAGTTTGAAGAACCTAACGGTAATTTCACTTCAGACGGAGATGGTTATGCACAAGGTTTAGATATTTTTTGGAGAGACAATACAAGTGTTAAGAATTTAGATTATTGGATGAGTTATTCGCTTTTAGACACACAACGCGATCATCGTAACTTCCCTAATGCAGCTCAACCAAATTTTGCGAGCAAGCACAATTTCTCAATTGTAGGTAAGTATTGGTCAGAGAGTTTAAAAAGTCAAATAGGTATGGATTATACGCATGCTTCTGGTCGACCATATACAGACCCAAACACCAATCAGTTTTTGGGAGCACGTACTAAGAGTTTTAATAATATAAGTTTTAATTGGGCATATTTAATAAGTCAACAGAAGATTTTGTACTTCTCAGTAAACAATATACTTGGTTTCAAAAACATTAACGGTTACCAATATGCAAACGCACCAAATCCAAACGGAAACTTTAATAGACGAGCATTAACACCTGCAGCAGACCAGTTTTTCTTTATAGGATATTTTTGGACGATTAGTGAAAAAGGAACAGATAATCAGTTGAATAACTTATAGTTTTTCTAATTCTTTTTTCATTAGTTCGATATTCTTTGAAAAGACTTGATTAGCCTTAGGGATTTTAGATGTAATACTAGCCCATTCATTAAACTTTTCAATGTTTTTATTTGCAAAAAATGAATAAGTTAAATTGTATGCCATTTCTGCTTGATACCTTCTTTCTTTAGTGTTTTTAATATAGTCTGTATAAGTTTTTTCAGATTTTGAAAGTTCTTCTAAGTAAATATATGCGTATGATAGTTCCTTGTAAAAAAGTTCATCATCTGGATACTCTTTAATTGATTTTAGTAAAATATCTCTCGCGTTTGAGTAATCTTTTAGAGCGTTATATGCATAACTTAGTTCAAATAAAAGCTTTTTATCTTTGGAGCCATTAGAATAGAGCCCTTCAAGAATTGGTAAAGCAATTTTTGAACCACCTACAGCATTGTAAAAAGAAGCAATATCTACTTTATATTTAGGTGTTTCAGCATTCCATTTATAAGTCTCAATCCATTTAGATGTAGGTTCTAAGCCTAATTCCTCAATTTCATTATCGGTAAAAACATGAAGATTTCTTGTGTTACTTTGTAAACGGTGCTTCATTGAGCTTGTTCTAACTGTAGAAGTATCAAGGTTAATCAATCTTTGATTTTCTATTTTAAAATTACCAACATATTCAAATGTAAAGCCTGCCGTTTGGTCTATGTAAATTATTCCAAAAGGATATAATTCATTTTTAGTTGATTTAGGAAATGCTACCCATCTATCAGTTCCTTTATAGAATTCTGTTTCAAATTTCAGCAAAGGTATTGAGTCGTTTTGTGCACTTAATGTAAATGCAAATAGGAGTATTGTAATGTTTAATAATTTCATATTTGATGTTTCTAATTTATTATTTCCACTTAATATTACAACCCATACTTGGCTTCTGATTTGTGTTTACAGGATTATTTTCGACTAATGCATCCATTGCAGCACGCAAATCTTTGCCAGTTACTGGGATTCCGTTTCCTGGTCTAGAATCATCTAATTGCCCAGTATATATCAATTCTAAGTTATTATTAAACAAAAAGAAATCTGGAGTACAAGCAGCATCGTAAGCTTTTGCAACATCTTGTGTTTCGTCATATAGATATGGAAAAGGATAATTATTTGCTTCAGCATGAGTTTTCATAAGTTCTGGGCCATCTTGAGGGTAATTCTCTACATCATTACTCGAAATTGCAATACAGCTAATTCCTTTTATAAAATAGTCATTAGCTAATTTTACCAATGCTTCTTTCACATGAATTACAAAAGGGCAGTGGTTACAGATAAACATCACAAGTGTGCCATTAGCTCCCTTAAGCTCAGTTAATGATTTGCGTATATTATCTTTAGTGTCAACCAAATTAAAATTTGGAGCTTTTGTACCTAATGGTAACATATTTGAAGGCGTTAATGCCATAATTTTTGTAGTTTTAATTTATGGATAAGATAATAACATTTGAAGATTTCACAAAAGTTGATTTACGAGTAGGTACAATTACAGAAGTCAATGACTTTCCTGAAGCTAGAAACCCTGCATATCAATTAACTATAGATTTTGGAGACTTGGGTATTAAAAAATCTTCGGCACAGATTACTACACTTTACAGTAAAGAGGATTTGCTGAATAAACAGATAGTAGCTGTCGTTAACTTTCCTAAAAAGCAAATTGCCAAATTTATGAGCGAATGTTTAGTCATGGGTGCTGTAAAAGAAAAAAATGTGTATCTATTACATCCTGAAACTAAAGTAAAGAATGGGAGTACGGTTAATTAAAAGTAGCAAGTTATAAGTGAAAAGTCACAAATTTGCTAAAGATAAGCCTACAATTCCTCCCTAAAGAAAATAGCATTCATCAACAGCTTATTGGTGCCGTACCAAAAGGCTCTGAAGTTAGTGTTGTCTGTAAAAGCTACAACATTTCCTCGTCCGTAATTACCAATTTTTAAAGGCACCGTTTTAGAGATACTATCTAAATTTTGTTTCGAGATATAACCACTTAGCAATGGATTTTTAGAATATTGTATTGGGTTATCGTAACTGTTTTTATTAGGTTTTACAAATAATGTTGTATTCCTAAACATTGGCAGTGTACTATTTTTATAACCAAAATTTATAGGATGAGAACGGTCTATCTCAGCTTCAAAAATAGCACCACCAATAACTTGTGCACCTCTAAAATCACTACGTTGCTCTCTCGTAATATTTTTTGCCACTAGTTTAGGTTTCTTAAATTCTATTTTTAATAGTTTTTTAGAGTTGATGTAATTTAATGCACGTCTGTAACCAATTAAAGTACCGCCACTTCTAATCCAAGATTGTAACTTTTTGCTATTGCCTTCATTTAGCCCTGAACCATTGACCATGATTATGGTGTTGTAGCGACTTATGTTGGCTCTAGAGAAATTCTTAGTGTCTAATTTTGTTACCGGAATATCATATCTAGTATCTAATAAGTGCCAAATTTCACCAGCATCATAAGACGTCATACCATCACCAACTAACAGTGCAATTTTAGGAATTTCTAAAGGTCTAAAATTGTTGCTTCCTAAATCAATACCATCATTAAGACCTGTTGAAACAGCATCTAAAGTTAAATGACTTTCTTCAGCCAATTTGTTTAAAAATGTATGTAGTTGAGATGCAGATAATCTCTGGTTTTGTACAGGAATCATCAACGTGCCGTAGTCATAAGATTTTCCGTTGGCGTTAAATTGTTTCTGGCTCGCTTTTGCACGAATCCCTTTTTTTAAAAGTGCATACAAGAATTTTGGTGTGTAATATTCGTTCCATTCTGTAAGATAGGCATACTCACTTTTTGAGTTTGCACCACCATTTCTATATTTTAAATCTGTAACTGCTGTTCCAGCATTGCTTGTTGAGGTCTCTGCATAGTCTAAATTAAAAGCTAATGGAAAAGACCATGCAGAAATATCGTAGAACAAACTATCTTGAAATGTTGTGCGTTTTTCAAACATGGCATTAATCAATCGCGTATTGTTTTGGTTTTTTGGAACAATATAACTGTAGCCTTTTTTGAAACGTTTACCATCAACTTCAAAATCATTATCAATATCGTGGAACTTAATATTATGACGCTTTAAGATTTCTGCCATATGATACGTACGTGCGGCATCTTTTTCATCACCAAAAACAATAGCTTTCTTGCCTTCTTTTTTTGCTTCGCTTCTTGCATTTTTAAAGAAGTTAGTTTGATAATTTAGTATATCTGCTCGCATATCATTTGCTGCTTCAAGCGTAGATAGAGCAGCAGTAAACTGATTTCTAATTGTAAACGGAAACGTAAGTATACCATTTGCACTTTCTTGGATATGCCCACGAGAGCTGGCTTGTTCAAATAAAATCCCAATTCCCCCATTTATATCTGGAAATGTAGATCCTTTTCCGTAGTAGAAATCGTCAAAACTTTCTTCAGAATAATAAAGTGAACCAATTTTATCTAAAGCTTTAGCATGATACGTTGCTATTTGTTTTGTTAATGCTTGATTAAGTTTTGGAGTTAATGGATGTGTACGAGAAGGAATTCCCGGTTGAAAGAAGAAACTAGAATTTGTTCCCATTTCGTGATGGTCAGTTAAGATATTTGGCATCCAATCATGAAAGGTTTTTATGCGCGCTCTAGATTCTGGTAGTTGAACAGGAAGCCAATCTCTATTCATATCAAACCAATAATGGTTTGTACGTCCGCCAGGCCAAATTTCGCTGTATTCTCTATCATTTGGATCTGGATTTAAATTCTGACTTCTATTTGTATTTGCCCAATAGGCAAAACGCTGTAAACCATCTGGATTAAAAGATGGATCTAAAAGAATGACTGTATTATCTAAAAGCGCATTAATTTTTGAGCCTTGAGCTGCCGCTAGATAATAAGCAACAGCTAAAGCAGCATTAGAGCCACTTGGCTCATTACCATGTATGGAAAAACCTTGATAAACTACAATAGGTCTATCTGTAGATGCATTATCTGTTTCTGTAGCATTAATGTGAGTTGCTTTTATAGTTTCAAGATTTGTGTGATTCTTCGATGATGTTATTTTTAATAATAACAAAGGTCTGTCTTCAAAGGTTTTCCCTCTGTTTTCAATGGTAATTCGATCTGATGCATCTGCAAGCGCATACATATACTGTACTAATTTGTCGTGTGTAATGTGCCATTCACCAACTTCGTGACCTATTACGCTTTCTGGAGTAGGGATTTCAGAATTGTATTCTACACCTTGTGGTATGTAATAGGATAAATCGATTTTTTCTTGAGAAAATAATGTTGTGGAAACTACTGTGAATATTAGTAATAGAATGCGACGCATGTGTGTAAGTTTGGTTAGTTGTTTTGACAAGATATAAAAATAAAAAAACCGTTACAGAGGTAACGGTTTTTAATATTATTTAACAAGATTAGTTTTAAATGTCATCAAAGCTGATGTCTGTAAAGTTATCTGTGTTTGTGTCTTCAGGAGTTTTTGCTTCTTGAGCTACAAACTCATTATCTTCTCTTTTAAAGTCTTTTTGATGACGCTCGCTAATAACTTCTTCACCTTTTTCATTGATGATGTAATCAGTCATTTCTGCTAAAATCTCTCTAAACTCAGAGAAATCTTCTTTGTATAAGTAGATTTTGTGTTTCTTATAATGAAATGAACCATCATCGTTAGTAAATTTTTTACTTTCAGTAATGGTTAGGTAATAATCACCTGCTTTTGTCGCTCGTACATCAAAGAAATAAGTTCTACGTCCTGCACGTAATACTTTAGAGTATATTTCTTCTTTATCCATCGTTTCGTAATCGCCCATAATTAAGATTTGAGTTTTAAAATTCAATCCAAAAATCTAAAAAAAAAGCATAGTAACCAACAAATAATTACATTTCTTTTTCGGAGCGTTGTTTAACGTATAGGTCTTTGTAGTAACCGTCTATTTCTTTAAGGGTTTTGTGTGTTCCTCTCTGGATTATTTTGCCTTCGTCTAAAACAATAATCTTATCGGCGTTTTTTGCAGAAGAAATGCGATGACTTACAATTATTGTTGTTTTGTTTTTAGAGACACGCTCAAGGTTTTTTAGTATCTTTTCTTCAGTTTCTGTATCTACAGCAGATAAGCAATCGTCAAAAAGTAAAATCTCAGGGGATTTTATAATAGCTCTGGCAATAGACACACGTTGTTTTTGACCTCCAGAAAGTGTAATACCTCTTTCTCCTAATACGGTTTCATAGCCATCCTTAAAACCAACAATATTTTTATGAACCTTTGCATTTTTTGCGGCTTCAATAACGTCATCATCAGTGGCGTCTTCTTTACCAAATTTAATATTGTTTTTAATAGAGTCTGAAAACAGAAAAGCATCTTGAGGTACATAACCAATACTTTCTCTTAGACTATAAAGATTAAGATCTGTTATTTCTTTATCGTCTATGAGAACATTACCATTTTCGGTATCATAAAGTCTTCCGATTAAATCAAGAATTGTTGATTTACCTGAGCCAGTCATACCTAATATGGCAAGTTTTTCACCAGATTTTATATCAAAACTCACATTCTTTAATGCTGTAATATTAGTGTCTGGATAAGTGAAAGTAACGTCATTAAAAGTAACTGCACCATCTATTTCTGTATGGTTGTTAATTATATTTTTTATTTCTGGTTCTTGTTTTAAAAACTCATTAATACGTTTTTGGGAAGCTTCAGCTTGTTGTACAATAGAAGTCACCCAGCCAATAGTAGCTACAGGCCAAGTCAACATATTTACATATATAATAAACTCAGCAATAGTTCCTATATTTTCAATTTCGCCATCTATATATTGTTTTCCACCAACAAAAATCACTAATAAATTACTTAGACCAATAAGTAAAATCATTAATGGAAAGAAAAGTGCTTGCACCTTTGCTAAATCTATTTGTTTTTTTCTGTTTCCTGCAGAAAGGTGTTCGAATTCAACATTTACACTAGGCTCAATAGTATAAGATTTTATAACTGAAATACCACTGAACTGCTCTTGCGTAAATGAAGAAAGCCCTGATAACGATTCCTGTACAACTTTACTACGTTGATTTATAAGACCGCTTAACTTGTAAATAATAAAAGACAATATAGGTAGCGGAAGCATGGTGTAAAGTGTTAGCTTTGGCGCAGTGCTTATCATGTATGTTAATGCCACTACAAAAAGTGTAATGGTATTAATCGTATACATTATAGCTGGTCCAACATACATACGTACTTTACCAACATCTTCGCTAATACGATTCATTAAGTCTCCCGTTCTATTCGCTTTATAAAAACTTAATGAAAGGACTTGATAATGTTTATAAACTTCGTTTTTTAAATCAAACTCTATATAGCGAGACACATTAATAATAGTTTGACGCATTAAGAAGGTAAATAGTCCCGCAATAATAGCTGCACCAATAAGATATAGAATATTAATCAGGAGTTGGTCTCCAAAAACATCGAGTGATATTTTTCCATTGACTTTATCTGAGATAACATTAATAGAAGCGCCAATTAATCGCGGCGTAAACAACGCGAAAATCTTTGCAACTATTGTAATAAAAATACCAATAATAAGTCTATATCGGTATTTGTAAAAATATTTATTAAGATGTTTTAATGCCTTCATTGAAAGTAAAAGAATACAAAGCTATTGCTATAATCTTATTTTACAGTTAATATTTTGCTAATGCTTTAATAATAATTTATTTTTGCACGCTGTTTTTGAATAATCTGCAACAGCGCTAAAATAAACAAAGCATGACAACAGACCTTATAGACGCAAAAGACTTAGTAAATGCTGACCCCGTTTTTGGGCAAATGTCATTTGATGACCATGAACAAATCGTTTTTTGCAATGACAAAGATACTGGTTTAAAAGCAATAATTGGGATACATAATACAGTTTTAGGACCAGCTCTTGGAGGTACAAGAATGTGGCAATATAATAGTGAATGGGAAGCATTAAATGATGTTTTACGTTTATCAAGAGGGATGACTTTTAAGTCTGCAATCACTGGTTTAAATCTTGGTGGAGGTAAAGCAGTAATCATTGGAGATGCCAAAACACAAAAGACACCAGAATTAATGCGTCGTTTTGGAGAGTTTGTTCACTCTTTAAGCGGACGTTACATTACTGCAGAAGATGTTGGTATGGCAACTGAAGATATGGATACTGTAAGAGAAGTGACACCTTTTGTTACAGGTATTTCAGAAAGTAAAGGTGGTGCAGGTAATCCTTCACCTATTACTGCTTATGGTGTTTTTATGGGCATGAAAGCTGCTGCTAAATACAAGTACGGTTCTGATATTTTAGAGGATAAAAATGTATATGTTCAAGGTATTGGTAATGTTGGTGAAGCTCTAGTAGAACATTTGGTAAACGAAGGCGCTAAGGTTACAATTGCGGATATTAGCGAAGAGCGTTTAGAAGAGGTTAAAACAAAATATGGCGTTGCTATTTATCGTGGAAATGATATCTATGATGAACATATGGATATCTATGCGCCATGTGCTTTAGGTGCTACTGTAAATGATAATACTATAGACAAACTAAAAGCAGATATCGTTGCTGGTGCAGCAAATAACCAATTAGCTGACGAATTAAAGCATGGTAGAATATTGCAAGAGAAAGGTATTGTATATGCTCCTGATTTCTTGATTAATGCAGGTGGTATTATTAATGTCTACGCAGAGTTAGAAAACTATGGTAGAGCAGAAATAATGCGAAAAACTGAAAACATCTATAATACAACTTTAGAGATTTTTGAAAACGCAAAATCTAACAATGTTACAACGCATAATGCAGCATTAAACATTGCAAAAGACCGTATTGCAGCTCGAAAAATAGAAAACGCAAAATAATTTTTTAGAATAGTAAGAAATACTATTTTTGCAGGGTGAAACTAAACTAGGTTTCACCTTTTTTAATGATTTAAAATAAGTTCTTTACATATGCTCAATCGACGACACATTCGTATTAAAGTTATGCAATCTTTATTCGCTTTTAAAGGCACAGAAAGTGATGACTTTTCAAAAGATGAAAAATTTCTTTTTCAGAGTATCGATAAAATGTCTGATTTATACCTCGCCATGATGGCTTTAATGATTGAGTTGCAAAAGAAAGCCAATTCTAAGTTAGAACGCTCTCAAAAAAAGCTACTTGCTACAGAAGAGGATATTAATCCAAACCGAAAGTTTGCCGACAACGTTGTGCTTGAGTTTATAAGTAATAATACTATGCTCAAAGAGGTTATCGAAAAAAGAAAGCTAAATTTTTGGGATTTAGATTTTGAGTATATTGATGTTATTTACAAGGCGATTCTAGAAAGTGATATTTACAAAGAGTATATGGCCAAAGGCGCTTCTGATTTAAAGGAAGACAAAGATTTTATGGTAGATATCTATTCTGAAATTATTGCACCAAACGAAAAGCTTTTTGATTATTTTGAAGACAAACAAATCACTTGGGTAGACGATTTACCAGTAGTAAATACGGCTATTGTAAAGGCATTTACTAAGCTTAAGTTAACAAAGCCAGAAACGTTTTTAATTCCTGAATTATATAAAGATGAGGACGATAAGGTTTTTGCAAAAGATTTATTAATTAAAACACTTTTAAATACATCGAAATTTTCAGAAGAGATTGCCGCAAAAACGACCAATTGGGATGCTGACAGGTTGGCGAGCTTAGACGGTGTTTTGTTACAAATGGCATTATGTGAGTTTCAAAAATTTGCATCTATACCAGTAAAAGTGACTATTAATGAATATTTAGAGATTGCTAAAGAATATTCTACACCAAAGAGCAGTTTGTTTATCAACGGTATTTTAGATAAAGTTGTAAAAGAGTACAAGCAAAACAATATCCATAACAAAATTGGCCGTGGCTTAATGTAAAAAAGCCCGTAGATTCTAGAATTTACTATCTGTTAACGGTGTATTAAAAATTTTTATTCGTAGAAATTATTATTACATTTGGCGATAGATTAAGAAATAATTAAAATTAATTTAAAAACATAGCGATGAAAAAAGTTATTTTAGGCCTTGGAGCTTTATGTATGTTAGCCTTTACCTCTTGTAAAGATAACGCTTCTAGCAAAGTAAATTCTGAAAATGTTGCACTTGCTGCAGAGCGTGATGCTAACGCAGGAAATTTACCAATGATTAAGTTCGATAAGGAAACTCACGATTTTGGTACTATCGAAAACGGAACACCTGTTGAAACAGTATTTAAGTACACAAACATAGGTAACTCAATGTTAGTAGTAAGTAATGTTAAGAGTACATGTGGTTGTACAGTACCATCTAACTATACAAAGCAAGTAGCTCCTGGAGAATCTGGAGAGTTTGCTGTAAAGTTTAATGGAAAAGGTAACGGTAACAAAGTTACTAAAGCCATTACAATGACAACCAATACAGCAAAAGGTAATGAGCAAGTTAAGATTACGGCTTTTGTAGAAAAAGATCCTAATGCAAAAACTCCTGCTCAAGCAACAGCTTCTGGTACTTCAAGTATCCTACAAGCACAGCCAAAAAAGTCAAGTACAAAGCCAGGTCACGAAGGTCATAACCACGATTAATTAAAATTCATGGGAGAAGGAATAGGTTCATTTTTACCATTTATAGCCATGTTTGCTGTAGTGTATTTCTTTATGATTGCACCTCAAATGAAACGTGCTAAAAAAGAAAAAGCCTTTGCATCAACGTTAAAACGTGGTGACCGTGTGATTACCAAAAGTGGTATGTACGGTAAGGTTGCAGAACTAAACGAAAAAGACAACAGTTGTGTTATAGAAACACAAGCTGGAAAAATTAAGTTTGACCGTTCTGCGATTTCTATGGAAATGAGCAATAAACTGAATAAACCTGCAGTTACTAAGTAATTGCTAGGTCTTATAATATTGAAAGCCACTCGGAAGAGTGGCTTTTTTTATTGGGTAACGGTTATATTGTTGGCAGCTGAAAAAGATAAAGTTTGATTAGCAATTTTTATACTTATCATGAAGCCCAACACCATTAAGAATCATAGGTGTAATTTTCTCTAAACGTGATAACTTAGTAGCTTCTCTTTTAGCAGAAGCGATGTGTTCACAGTATTCACGTTGCTTTCCTGGTGTCAATGCTTCAAAGGCTAGTTGTAAATCTTGGTCGTTGTTTAGAGCAGCTTTTAATTCCTCTGGAATAACAACAGTTTTGCCTTTACGTTCTACTTTAATCTCTTTACCAGCACGTTGGTTTTCTATAGCTTCTTTTACGTAGGCTAATACTATATTTTTATTTACATCTTCGACGTTGTCAAAACGCATTTGTCGTAAGCCTTTGGTTTTACCTTCTTGTGCATTGACTAATAGGTTATGCTCGTCTTTAAGAAACACACCATTAAAAAACCAAATACAAAAATGGTTTTTAAAGGCACCCAAGCCTAATACATTCTTGCCTTTTAGGTCATAAACAGGGGCGGACCATTTTACAGCTTCATTAAGCTCTGTTCTTAGAACTATACTACGCAAGAGCTCAAGGGCTTCTTGCCAATGGTTATTGGTTTCTATATATTCTTCAACGGAGTAGATTTTTTTCATCGCTATGTTTTTGGAAAGAATTTTAGAGTTTCGTTATCGTGTTCATGTATGGCTCGTTGCAGAAAATTAGTTATGATTTTCCGCCGTAACCGAAAGATAACAAATTGCAATGAATTCCGATTGGGAATTCAGCGCAATGAGCTATACACGTTGTTGGCAATAGTTTATTTTAGTTTTTATTATTCAATTAATTCTCATTTAGCTATTCAGTTATATCTAATAATCGAATTGTTAATTTAATAATAAAGTTTACTATTATGCTTAGGTAAAAAAATTTGTATTTAATAATCTTGAAATTCAAGCTTTAAATAATTAGACTAAATAAATTCTTTACCGATGAAAAATGTGTTGAATATTATATACTACCTATTACTCTTACTTTTAGTAACATCTAATTCTTTTTCACAAGAATTAGTTATCACAGGGAGTGTAATTGACGAAGAGGAATTTCCAATACCTTATGTAAATATTATTGCACTAAATAAAGAAGTAGGAACATTTTCAGATGAAAGCGGAAAATTTGAATTATTTCTAAGAGATTTTAGTAACTCAGATATCATTGAATTTTCTTGTTTGGGTTATGAAAAAAAACAAATTTCAGTTAACGATTTAAAAAAAGAAAACATAAAAATTTCTTTAGTTACCGCTGTTGAAAAGCTGAGTGAAGTTGTGCTTAATTCAAAAAAGTTAAAAACCTATGTTAAAGGTAAGACTAGGATCAAAACAACTGATATGATTAGGTTTTCAAGTAGTTTCAAAGAATCAGTCTGGAATGAACCAGGACATGAGATAGGTAGAAAATTTTCTTTAGGAACTAAAAAGATTAGTTATTTGAAAGAGTTTAACTTTTTTATCAAAAAAAATACATTCCAGTATTCAATTCTGGAAATAAATATTTACAATATCAAAGATAATAAGCCCTATAAAAACATAAATTCTTCTAGTATAATTGTAACTATTGATGATAAGTTTACTGGTTGGAAAACGGTAAATTTATCTGATTTTGATATACATGTAAAAGAGGATATAATAATAACAGTAGAATACATAAAAGCTGTGCCTACTTGTTATGACCAATCTGGAAATTGTGGGTTATTTTTCCCTTACATTTATCCAACCATTTCTACACCACCAATGTACACTAAAAAGGGAATTAAGGATGAATGGCATATGAAAAGAGGAGAGTCTATAACGATGACATTAACTTATCAAAGATAAATTAACTTTATTGGTCGATAACGAAGTTAGTTGTTTTAAAATAGAAAGTCAAGCCCATAACAAGTAACGCTTACCCTTTCAAAGCCGTCAACTCCGCAATCTTACAAATCACTTCAGTAGCTTTAATCATACTCTCTACTGGGACGTATTCATAACGCCCATGAAAGTTATGTCCGCCAGCAAAAATGTTTGGACATGGCAAGCCCATATAACTCAATTGTGAGCCATCTGTGCCACCACGTATAGGTTTTATAAGCGGAGTAATATTCAAGGCTTTCATTGCATCTTCTGCAATATCTACAATATGCATGACAGGTGTTACCTTTTCTTTCATATTATAGTACTGGTCTTTAATCTCTATTTCAAAAACGGGTTTGCCATATGTATCGTTGAGGTCGGTAACTATTTTTTGCATAAACGCCTTACGAGCTTCAAATTTGTCTTTATCGTGGTCTCTAATAATGTATTCTAGCTTTGTAGATTCTACTTCACCATTTACAGAATACAAATGAAAAAAGCCTTCATAACCTTCCGTATGCTCTGGTGTTTCCTGTTTTGGTAAAGCATTGATAAACTCACTAGCATAATACATGCTATTCACCATTTTGCCTTTCGCATAACCAGGATGTACAATTTTCCCATTCACTTTTACAACAGCTCCAGCTGCGTTAAAGTTCTCATATTCTAATTCGCCAATCTGGCTGCCATCCATAGTATACGCCCAATCGGCTCCAAATTTTTTAACATCAAACTTATGCGCACCACGACCAATTTCTTCATCTGGTGTAAAACCAACTTTTATGGTTCCGTGTTTTATTTCAGGATGATTAATGAGGTATTTCATGGCTTCCATAATCTCTGTAATTCCAGCTTTGTCATCTGCACCCAAAAGCGTGTTGCCATCAGTAGTGATTAGAGTTTGTCCTTTGTAGAGTAGTAGGTCTTCAAAATAATCAGGTGATAGAACAATATTCTCTTCAGCATTTAGCACTAAATCTTGTCCTTGATAATTCTCTACAATTTGAGGCTTTACATTAGCACCTGTATAATCTGGCGTCGTATCAAAATGAGATATAAAACCTATAACTGGCAGATCGTGGTCTACATTGCTAGGAAGCGTTGCCATGATATAAGCATTCTCGTCTATAGAGACATCACTCATACCCATGTCTTTAAGTTCTTCAGTCAATTTGTTGGCTAAATCCCATTGTTTTGCTGTACTAGGTGTCGTGTCCGAGTTTGGGTCAGATTCCGTATCAATCGTTACATAACTTATAAAGCGTTCTATGAGCTGTTGCTTATCTATCATCTTTGGTTTGATTTTATTCAAAAATAGAGAACGAATGACGAAGTTACAAGTATGGATTTGGTTTCTTTTTATTTCCTCTTTATTGATGTATTTTTGCACAGCAAAACACAACGCATGTATACGTCCATTATTCGTCCAATATTGTTTCGTTTCGACCCAGAAAAGATTCATTATTTCACATTTTCACTGATAAGAAATCTGTCTAAAATTCCTGGTGTAGCAGGATTGTTTAGGAGTTTATATTTGGTAAATGATAAACGATTGGAGCGTGAGTTTTTTGGGTTAAAGTTCAGAAACCCAGTTGGCTTAGCTGCTGGTTTTGATAAAAATGCTGTATTGTATAATGAGCTAGCCAATTTTGGTTTTGGCTTTATTGAAATAGGAACTGTAACACCAAAAGGCCAAGAAGGCAATCCTAAACAACGTTTATTCAGACTTAAAGAAGACAAAGGGATTATTAACCGAATGGGGTTTAATAATGAAGGTCTTGAAGCTGCAATTGCTCAACTAAAAAAGAATAAGGGTCAATTGATTATCGGTGGAAATATTGGTAAAAACACCCAAACTAAACCAGAAGATTATACTAAAGATTATCTAGAATGCTTTAATGCGTTGCATCCTTATGTTGATTATTTTGTATTGAACGTAAGTTGCCCAAATGTAGATAGCCATGCTAAGCTTAATGATAAAGAGTATTTATTGGAGTTAATTAGCGATGTACAGAAAGCGAATAATACTTTTGAGAAACAAAGGCCAATTCTCCTAAAAATTGCACCAGACTTAAATGATGGTCAGCTCGATGAAATTGTAGAGATAGTTAAAGAAACTAATCTTGATGGCGTTATAGCTAGTAATACATCCACAGATAGAAATGATTTAAAAACTTCAGAAGAGCGATTAACAGAAATTGGTAATGGCGGACTAAGCGGTCAACCGATTAAAACAAAATCTACTCGAGTAATTAAATACCTATCTGATAAAAGTGAAAAGTCTTTCCCAATCATTGGAGTAGGTGGCATCCACTCTGCAGAAGATGCCATTGAAAAACTAGAAGCTGGTGCAGACTTGCTGCAAATTTATACGGGTTTTATTTATGAAGGTCCACGCTTAATTAAGTCAATTAACAAGACGATTCTTAAAAACGCTTAAAACTTGAATTACGAAGCACTTTTATTGTTTATGTCCGCTACGGCTGCGTTGGCTATTTCTCCTGGTCCAGACAATATATATGTGCTTGTTCAGAGTTTAACTAATAGTAAAACTCATGCTCTAGCTACTGTGGTTGGCTTAATGACAGGATGCATTATACACACTACGTTGCTAGCCTTTGGGGTTTCAGCAATTATTAGAGATAATGACACTGTTTTTTTTGGTATAAAAATTTTGGGAGCTATATATCTATTGTATTTAGCTTATAAAGTTTATCGGTCGGACAGCAATATATATATAGATACAGAAAACACTACTCAAAAAAGTTTGAAACAACTCTTTGTTCAAGGTTTTTTTATGAATGTACTTAACCCAAAAGTCACAATTTTCTTTTTAGCATTTTTCCCTGCCTTTTTGTTTAGTGACACCTTAAGTACTGTAATTCAGTTTTATGTTTTGGGAGGTTTATTTATTCTGGTGTCTTTTATTATTTTCTCTTCGATAGCACTTTTAGCCAATACTATAAAAAGCTCATTACTTAAAAATAAGAATTCAGGTTTGGTATTTAAATGGTTACAGATTATAGTTTTTGTTGGGATAGCTGTTTTCATTTTACTGTAATTATTTGTCTATGAAATCGACCGACTAAACCTTATATTTGATCTGCATGAAAAACTACGTAAAACTTATTGAATGTCCTCGAGATGCCATGCAAGGTATCAAAGATTGGATACCTACTGAGAAGAAGGTACAGTACATTCAATCTTTATTACGCGTGGGTTTTGATACTATAGATTTTGGAAGTTTTGTATCGCCAAAAGCCATTCCTCAGATGGTAGATACGGCTGAGGTTCTTGCTCAATTAGATTTAAGCAAAACTAAAAGTAAGTTATTGGCTATTATTGCGAATGTCCGTGGAGCTAACGATGCTTCAAAACACTCTGAGATTGACTACTTAGGCTTTCCGTTTTCTATCTCCGAAAACTTCCAGATGCGTAATACGCACAAAACCATTGCGCAATCAGTTGTTACGCTATCTGAAATACTTGAAATAGCAGATAAAAGTAATAAAGAAGTGGTCGTGTATATTTCTATGGGATTTGGTAATCCTTATGGCGACCCTTGGGATGTTGATATCGTAGGCGAGTGGACAGAGAAGTTATCTAATATGGGTGTAAAGATTTTATCGTTGAGCGATACGATTGGAAGCTCTAATCCAGAGAATATAGATTATCTATTTTCTAATCTAATTCCAAAATATCCTAATATTGAGTTTGGGGCGCATTTACATACAACGCCAACCACTTGGCATGAGAAAATTGATGCAGCCTACAAAGCTGGTTGCAAACGTTTCGATGGCGCTATCCAAGGATTTGGTGGATGCCCTATGGCAAAAGATGAGCTGACGGGTAATATGCCTACTGAGAAAATGTTGTCCTATTTTACACAACAAAGCGCCCATGATTTAAACGCTATGGCTTTTGAAAGTGCCTATAATGAGGCCACTAAAATCTTCACTAAATATCATTAATATGCCTTCAAATTAATGGTTATCAGCTATTTGTAATTTTATTTAAAATTATTCTAAATAAACTTTGTGCAAGTAATTTTTGATATTATATTTGCAATCAAATTACATCAATTTATTTATAATAAGTCTAAATAAAAATAAAAAATGACTAAATCAATCTCATTATTAGCACTATTAATATGTGCATTGTCGTTTGGTCAAACGGCACAAGATTCATTAAATAATCCACAAAATCAATTAAACGCAGCGCAGCGAATTTTATCAGGAAATTACGGTAAAGCTGTGACTGTTGGTGCTTATGGAGAAATTACTTATAACCAACCAGAAGGAAACAACGGTGAGTTAGACGTACAGCGTATGGTATTATTATTTGGTTACAAATTTAATGACAAAACACAGTTTGTTACTGAAGTAGAATTTGAGCATGTCGAAGAAGTATTTATTGAGCAAGCTTTTGTTAATTATGCAGTTGGCGATAATGTAAGTTTACGTGGTGGATTAATGTTAGTCCCAATGGGAATTGTTAATGAGTACCACGAACCTACAACGTTTAATGGCGTTGAGCGTCCTGCAGTAGATAATGCAATTGTACCAACAACATGGAGAGAAATTGGTGTTGGTGTTACTGGTCGTTTTCCTGAAGCTTCAATTGGTTACCAAGCTTATATTTTTAATGGATTTAAATCTACAGAAAATGATGATGGTGAAATTACTGGTTTCTTAAAAGGAAGTAATGGTCTTCGCGGTGGTCGTCAGAAAGCCATTCGTTCTACAATTGATAGCCCTACATTTTCTACAAAAGTTGAATATTACGGATTACCAGGATTACGTTTAGGACTTTCAGGATATTTTGGAAGAACACAAGCTACTGATGATGTAGATGATATCGATGGTTCTAGTGTTGGTGTTTCTATGGTTGGCTTTGATATGCGTTATGCAAAAAGGCGTTTCACAGCTCGTGGGCAATTTATTTATGCTTCGTTAACCGATACAGAAGATTACAATGCTTTAACTAGTAGAGATTTAGGTAGTGCATTAATGGGTTATTACGGTGAGATAGCTTATAACTTATTGCCATTAAATAAAGAACAACGCTTATTTGCTTTTGCACGTTATGAGAATTTTGATACTCATGCAGATACTTCAGGTGGTTTAGCAAGAAACGACGCCTTTAACAGAACAGATCTAACAACTGGATTAAGCTACCACATCGCACCAGGTGTTGTGGTGAAAGGCGACTACCAGTTTAGAAGTAACAATGATAGCAATAGCGATGTCCAAGACAGATTAAACTTTGGCATTGGAGTTTGGTTCTAAATTTGATAGATAACCATAAGTAATTCAATATTTTTGCAGTATGAAATTAAAGACTTTAGTTATACTTATTTTATCGGTAGTTTCTTTTGGACTTCCAAAGAAGATTCAGAAAAAGGTAGATAAGGAAATAAAGAAAGTATATGAATTGGAGAGTTTTCAATTTGAAGCCTTTTTAATTGATCATGCTATTGCAAAAGAATTACCATCAAAGTTTAGTGAAAATCATTTATTTACTATCAAAGCTGAAAACAATTTGCTGGGCTATGCTTACCTTTCAAAAGCACCAAGTAAAACAGCGGAATTTGATTATTTGGTATTGATTAATCCAGATCTTTCAGTTAAAAAAGCTAAGGTCTTAATCTACCGCGAAGAGTATGGTGGTGAGATAGGAAGTAAACGATGGCTAAGACAATTTATTGGTAAAACCTATAATGATGAAACGTTCCGATATGGCGATAATATAGACGCCATTTCTGGAGCAACTATATCGGTAAGATCTATGACCAATGCTATGAATGACCTTATGTCATCGCTTAAAGCTTTAAATGAAAAAGGAATTTTATAGATGAAATTAAACGGCCTTATAGAAACGTTTCCTAAGGAACTCAAAATGCTCATCGCGGCGTTTGTAGTTGTACTTAGTATTGGTTTCTATACTGGCCTTTTATTTGTTAACGAGACATCTTCTACAAACCCTAATGGTATTGAAGAACAATATCTAGGTAATGAAGATATCGAAGATGTCAAGGAGATGAAGTTCAAAAAAACAGAGAAAGCTATGCTGACTCTTGTTCATGGGCACATCTTATCAATGGCTATTATTTTTTTCCTTATCGGAGCCATACTTCTAACAACGCGATTAAACTACAAGCTGAAGGTGTTTTTAACTGTTGAACCTTTTATATCAGTGATTCTAACTTTTGGTGGTATTTATTTGCTTTGGAAAGGCCATATTTGGGTAAAATATATTGTTATGTTTTCAGGAACATTAATGACAGTAACTTACACAGCTTCGATTTTTATAATTCTGAAACAATTGTTAAAAACGCCTGCCAAACTCAGATAAAAGCCGTAAATTTGCATGCAATTATCTTTTAATTGCATCATGACAGCACACAACAACAAAATTTTAGGAGAAGGTCTCACTTATGACGACGTCCTATTAGTTCCAGCGTATTCTGAAGTACTTCCTAGAGAAGTCAATATTAAATCAAAATTTACCAGAAATATTACAATCAATGTTCCTATTGTATCTGCAGCGATGGATACAGTTACAGAAAGTCGTATGGCAATTGCTATGGCTCGTGAAGGTGGTATAGGTGTTTTACATAAGAATATGACTATCGAAGCACAAGCCATGAAGGTGCGTAAAGTTAAACGTGCTGAAAGCGGCATGATTATCGACCCAGTGACATTACCTATGGATGCTATTGTTAGTGATGCAAAAAATGCCATGCGTGAGCATAGTATAGGAGGAATCCCGATTGTTGATGATAATGGGAAGTTAAAAGGCATTGTTACTAATCGTGATTTACGTTTTGAGCATCGTAACGAAAGACCAATTGTTGAGGTCATGACAAGTGAAAACCTTGTGACTGCTCCAGAAGGCACATCGTTAAAAGATGCTGAAAAAATTCTCCAAGAAAATAAAATTGAAAAACTACTCATTGTCAATGGCGATAAACTCGAAGGCTTAATTACGTTTAGAGATATCACTAAAGTGACCCAAAAGCCAATAGCGAATAAAGATTCTTATGGTAGGCTACGTGTTGCAGCTGCTATCGGTGTTACTGGTGATGCTGTTGATAGAGCAGAGGCTTTGGTTAATGCAGGTGTAGATGCTGTGATTATTGATACAGCGCATGGACATACACAAGGTGTTGTACTCGTTTTAAAAGAAATAAAATCTAAATTCCCAACCTTAGAAGTTGTTGTTGGTAATATTGCTACTGCCGAAGCTGCAAAATATTTGGTTGAAGCAGGAGCAGATGCTGTAAAAGTAGGAATTGGGCCAGGCTCTATTTGTACAACACGTGTTGTTGCTGGTGTTGGTTTTCCTCAATTCTCTGCTGTGTTAGAAGTCGCAGAAGCTATTAAAGGCTCTGGTGTTCCTGTGATTGCAGATGGTGGCATTAGGTATACAGGTGATATTCCAAAAGCTATTGCTGCTGGAGCAGATACAGTAATGCTAGGTTCGTTGTTAGCTGGCACAAAAGAAAGTCCTGGAGAAACTATTATTTATGAAGGACGTAAATTTAAATCTTATCGAGGCATGGGTTCCGTTGAGGCTATGAAACAAGGAAGTAAAGACCGCTATTTCCAAGATGTAGAGGACGATATCAAAAAATTAGTACCAGAAGGCATTGTAGGTCGTGTACCATATAAAGGTGAATTGTTTGAAAGCATACATCAATTTGTTGGAGGCTTAAGAGCAGGTATGGGTTATTGTGGAGCTAAAGATGTAGATACTTTAAAGAAAACTGGGCGTTTTGTGAAAATAACAGCCAGTGGGATTAACGAAAGCCACCCACATGATGTAACTATTACTAAAGAAGCACCTAATTACTCTAGGTAAATTGTATTAATAAAACAAAAAAGCAGCATCTATTAGATGCTGCTTTTTTGTTTATGATTATTTTTTCTATTCTTTAATAAGCCTTACACCAGCTCCAATTTGTATAGCATTATCAGTAAATAGTATAGTTGGTTCATCAAAAAGTTGAACTAATATTCTTCTTTGAGAATCAATACTTTGACCTCCTGTATTTATAAGGTTTGAAGTAGCAAAAGTACATATTCCGCCCGGAAAAATAGAACTACCTAAAGCACTCACGTATCCATTTGGCAAAGCGTTAAATATAGACCCGCCATTACCATTGCCACTTGATTCTACCCAACCAGTTTCAGATTTTAAAGCAGTTGCTTCGTTACCGTTTTGACCATTAGCCGCTAAAAAACTTTCAAGTTCTCTAAAGTCTGCTTCTGAGGGAATGCGCCAACCTTCAGGTGCTAATTTTCCACTTTCTAAAGCAAAATAATTGTACATAGCTGCATAATAACGAGGAGGCAACTCTTCATCTACAGCATTATTAAAATCACTAGTATCTGCCCATTGAAATAATGACGTTTGGTCATTTAAGTTGTTCCAATTATTACCAAAAGTTGCAAAAGTATATTCTGTGATTGGCGTACCATCATTAAATGTTGTGGTTTTTAGGTTTTCTGAAGCCCATACCTGATTTCCTATGGTTATAGTATTGTAAACATTACCATCTGCATCAGTAAATGTTTCTTCTACTAGAGTTGTGCTATCATCTTGGCTGCAAGCCAAAAAAAGCAATGACATTAAAATAAGTGCAAAAAGTTTGATTGTATTTTTCATAAGGGTTTTTTCTTATATAACAGTTAAATTATAAATTCTCCTATCTATAAGGATTATTTTATTAAAAAGACTATAGTTATTTATAGGCATATGTAAAACAAAAGCCAAGGATTTCTCCTTGGCTTAAACATCAATTTTAAATACTAATCTTCTTTTTCATATTTTTTAGTAATTATTATTGATTGCAAGATGCGTAATCGTATCCTTCTCTGAAGAGTATCGTTCCAACAGTACCTTCAGCGTCTATAAATTCTACAACATTTCCGTCGCACTTAAAGTTTAAGTTTGTTCTCAAAAAATTACCAAAATTTAAATCAACTACTAGTTCTTCTCCTTCAAAAGTCCAAGTATTTGGGTTTGGTATAGCGGTTTCTAAACCTCCAAAGTTTCCATCAGTGCTGTAAATAGTGTGTCTTAAGTTTTCTGTAAATACATACATTGATGTTTGCTCTAAGCTAACAATATGCCATCTCCCAATTATAGTGTTCTCTTCAAGAATAGGTGTATCATCAGATTCTGTAGAGCAATTAAAAGTAAAAGTGGCTAGGACAAATAATAAAAGTAATTTTTTCATAACAATAAGTTTTAATTAATTAAAAATAGCTTCTCTTAACAGTGAATACTACAAAGAGTTTTTTCTTATTAAACAATCAAGTCTTTGATTTACCTACCTTACTTTAAAATTATTTAAAAATTATCCTGCAATAGTCTCAAGAGCGCTGACTAAATAGTCTATATCTTTTTTTGTGATATAGATGCCAAAAGAAATACGGACACCATTTAACCCAAAAGACGACATTGGTCTAGTATCAATGCCATAATTATCAAATAATTGTTTTTTTACCTTAGATACTGGTTTTCCTACAATTCCTAATGTTTGTATAGCACAAGACAGTTGGTCATTTTGTGGTGTTCTTAGTTTGAATTTTGGATTATCTTTTATCTTATCTCTAAAGTAATGTTTCAACTCATAAGAACGTTTGGTGATTTTTTCGCCTCCTATAGTATTATGAAATGCAACAGCGTCACCCAGTCCTAAATATTCAGGAAGGTTTCTAGTGTTGTAGTTTTCTAATCGTCGTATACTTTTATCTTTATGACCTCGAGCTACTATTAGAGGTTTTAAACACTTCTGACTCTCCTGCTTTGCGTAAAATACGGCAATACCTTTTGGAGAAAATAACCATTTGTGCGCACTGGCAGTATAAAAATCACAGCCTAAATCTTTTAGATTAATGGTAAACATACCAGCAGTTTGTGCACCATCAACGGCAACTAGAACCCCTTTTTTATGAGCCATTTTACTAATTTCTTTTACTGGTAAAAGCATACCATTAGTATTCACAATATGGCAGATGTTTATCACTTTTGTTCTAGGCGTAATTGCTTTTTCATAGACAGCAACAAGGTCTTCTACTGTTTTTGGTAGAAGAGGTAATTTTGGCCGTACTAATTTTACACCTTTTGTTTCTTGCCAAACCTCCCAAGGGATATAGGCACTTGCATGGTCATGGTTAGATAAGATAATCTCGTCACCAGATTGCAAATCCATGCTTTTAGCAATAAGATTCATGCCTTCAGTCGTGTTGTGCGTAATGGCAATCTCTTCTTTATTTACTGAAAATAAATTGGCTACCTGTTTGCGTACCTTTTCTTTTTCATCTTGCCATTCGCCCCACATATATCTGGATGGAAACCCATCTAATGTAGCCCTATAACTATTGGTCGCACCTTGTACAGACATAGGTGATGGTCCAAGAGAACCATTGTTGAAATAATAAAGTCCATGAGCAAAATGAAACTGGGCTTTTACTGTTTCCCAAAAGTCTTCAGAATTATCATTTGTATTATAATTATGTAGAGGTTTAAGTCGCTTTTTGTTATCTGCGTAAAGTTGAGGTATTAATAGAGATGCTGCCGTACCCGCAGTAATCTTTTTTATAAATGAACGACGATTAGATGTACTCATATACTACACAATTAGATAAGAGCCTAAAGCTATTGAATAAAATTGAGAAATCTTAGGGCTATTTTGGTCACCTTTTGGTGAATTGTACATCATCACGTAGATAAATTCAGTTTTAATTGATTTTATCGGTTGTTAAACGAAGTTAGTGGAAATTCACTAGAAAGTTAAACCATAATTTTGTACACAGATAATCTTAAAGTGTATCTTCGTCAAAGAATTTTTAAATGTTTTAATGAAACACTACGATTATATCATATTAGGCGCTGGCGCTTCTGGCTTAATGTTGGCTTATAGGATGGCTGATGATGCTTTTTTTGATGATAAATCTATTCTCATTATCGATAGAGATTCTAATAAAAGTAATGACAGAACTTGGTCTTTTTGGGAGGAAGGTCAAGGCGAATGGGATGATATAATTGAAAAATCTTGGGATTCGATATTTTTTGGAAGCCAATTATTTTCTAAGACTATTAATATCTCACCATATCGATACAAGATGATTCGTAGTGAAGCATTTTATAAATTGCTTTGGAATACTATTAACACTAAAGATAATATTCAATTTCTAGAAGCTTCGGTTAAAGATTTTCAAGAAAAAGAAAGTGTAGTAGTTAGTACTTCAAAAGGTAATTTTACCACTAGTAAAGTATTTAATAGTACTCCAAATCTAACATATTTAAAGCAAGATAAATACCCTGTTTTACAACAACATTTTGTAGGTTGGTTTGTAAAAACTAAAGCCAATACTTTTGATGATACCTCGGCAACATTTATGGATTTTTCAGTTGCCCAAAGAGGCAATACGCGCTTTATGTATGTGTTACCAATGGATAAGCAAACGGCACTTTTTGAATACACTTTATTTTCTAAAGACTTACTTGAGATTTCTGAGTATGAAGAAGCTATTAAAACCTATTTAAATGAAAAAGATATTTCAGATTATGAGATTATAGAAACCGAGCAGGGCTCGATACCGATGACGTCTTACAAGTTTTCAAAATCAAATACGCCTCATGTTATAAATATTGGAACTGCTGGAGGTTGGACTAAAGCGAGTACTGGTTATACATTTAGAACCACTAGTAAGAATACCAAAAAGATTATTTCATTATTAAAACAAGGAAAGGATATGTCTAAATCACTTTCCAAACCAAAATTTTGGTTTTATGATTTAATCTTTTTAGATGTACTAGCTAATTACAATGATAGCGGTGCTAATGTATTTTCGAGCTTATTTAAGAAAACCAATGTGAAAACTATTTTTAGATTTTTGGATGAAGAATCAAACCTTCTAGAAGACCTAAAAATTATACTTTCTGTACCGCCAAGACATTTTATTATTTCTTTTTTTAAACGTTTGTTCTAGCCTTGATATACTTGTCCACGATGTGGTTTTAATGCATCTCTAATGGGTTTCATTTTAGATTCTTCAACCACTAAAAAAGCAAGACTATGCATGTCACTAAGTGTTTCTATACCAGTAATTTCTATGTCTAATTTTTCAATTTCAATATATTCTTTTAGATGTATAAGGTGATGTTCTGCAGTTTTCTTTGCAGCTGGTCCACGGAAATCCCAAATGAGTTTTAGTTTACGCATTAGCTCAATTCTATTGTTTAGCGAAAATACTTCAAATTCATAAATTGTAGTATTAAAACTTATAAAATGGGACAATAAATGATAACCTAAATGGGTTACCTTTTTAAACTTGATAAATATGAGTTTTATGTTATTTTTGTTCGGTTTTGATTAGTTTTAGAAAAAAAATTTAAAGTTTGATATAATGATGCGTATAAAACGATATAGTGTTTTACTGTTACTTTTATGTTTTAATGTTGTAATAGCCCAAAAACAACAGACATTACTTACTATAGATAATGAGGCTGTATCCTCTGAAGAATTCTTAAAACTTTATAATAAGAATCTTGATTTAGTTAAAGATGAATCTCAAAAACAGCTTGATAATTATTTAGAGTTATTTGTAAATTATAAACTAAAACTTAAGGAAGCTGTAAGTTTAGGGTTAGATAAAGATGCAAATTACTTACGTGAGTTCGAAAACTATAAAAAACAATTAACCAAAAACTACCTTTCGGATAATAAAGTAACAGATGCTCTTGTAAAAGAAGCTTATGATAGAATGCAGTATGATGTCAAAGCATCTCATATTTTAATTCTAGATAATCCAGAAGAAGAAGAAGACACGCTAGTGGCTTATAATAAACTTATAGATTACCGTAAGATTTTACAAGATGAAGGATTTGAGTCTGCAAAAAAACAATATCATAATGGCAAAACGGTTTTAGTAGAAGATTTAGGATACTTCTCGACCTTTAAAATGGTTTATGATTTTGAATCTAAAGCTTATGAGACTAAACCGGGAAATGTGTCTATGCCTTTTAAAACCGATTTTGGTTACCATATTGTTAGAGTAGATGAGAAGCGTCCATCGCGAGGTACAGCTACAGTTGCTCATATTATGATTGCTATAAAACAAAAGGATAGTACTATAAATCCTGAAAAACGTATAAGAGAGGTTTATAAAAAATTAGAACAAGGCGAATCTTTTGAGGCTTTAGCAAAACAATTTTCTGATGATAAGAGTTCTGCAAGAAGTGGTGGTAAACTTCGGGCTTTTAAAAGTGGGCAGTTATCGTCTTTTGTATTTGAAGATGCAGCGTTTGCTTTGGAAAATTCAGGCGATGTAACTGAACCTATAAAGACAAAATTTGGTTGGCATATCATCAAACTTATAAACAAAGAAGCTGTCAAAGGTTTTAATGAATTAAAACCAGAATTAGAGGCACAAATTAAACGTGACGCTCGCTCAAAACTTATAAATAGTGCTATGGTTAAGGAGCTTTCTAAGCGTTATGAGATTAATAAAAACCCAAAAACTAAAACCTATTTCAAATCTATTATTGCCGAGTCTTACTTAGCTGGTAAATTTGATCTACCAGAAGATTACAAAGGCGATACTGTTGTCATTTCTGTTAACGATTCTGTTTTTACAAATAACGATTTCCTTCAGCATTTAAAAGCAAAGCAGCGTCAATATATGCGTCAGCAAACACCAATAAAGAAAATACTTGATAAAGAATTAGAGCTTTTTTATGAAAATTCTGTTCTAAAATTTAGAGAGGATAATTTAGAAAATGAGAATCAAGAATTCTCAGATGTGCTTCAAGAATATAGAGATGGTCTGTTATTGTTTGCCTTAATGGAAAAACAAATTTGGAACAAAGCTTCAAAAGATACAACAGGCTTAAAACAGTATTATGAGACAAATAAGACTAAATATACTTGGAATGATAGAGTAGATATAGTTATGGCTTCTTCAGGTAATGAAAATGTTGCTAAAAATGTTCAAGATTTAATTAAAGAAGGAAAAACAGAAGCCGAAATAAAAGAAGCCTTAAATTCTGATGATAAGCAAAATGTCATTTTCACTACTGGTGTTTTTGAAGTGACAAACTCAAAACTTCCAGAAAATATGGAGTTGGTTAGTGGTGTTTCAAAAGTATATGAACACAATCAAGCTTACCATGTAATTAATGTAAAAGAGATATTGTCGTCTAGTAACAAAACATTAAAAGAAGCAAAAGGAAGTGTGGTTAACGATTACCAGACTAAGATTGAGGAAGACTGGTTACTCAGTCTTAGAAATAAGTTTAAAGTAGATGTTAATAAAAAGGTATTTAAGCGGCTTAAATCTAAAATTAATAACTAATTGAAGTATAAAATTACATATTGCTTTCTTGTGTTTGCCTTTTTTGTAGGTTGCAATCGTTTTAACTCTAATAATCTAGAAAATGCTGTTGCTCGCGTAAATGAGACTTATTTATACAAAGCAGATATAGAAAAGATAATACCTAAAGGCGCTTCTAAAGCTGATAGTACCCTTTTAGTTAATAGTTATATTAATAAATGGGCAAGTGGTTTACTTTTAATCGATAATGCTAAACTTAACTTATCTGATGAGCAGCAATCAGATTTTAATTTACTAATCAAGCAATATGAAACAGATTTGTATACTAAAGCTTACTTAGAAGCTTTAGTTAAGCGTTCTATAGATACGTCGATAACCATTGAAGAAGCAGAGAGTGTATATCAGGCAAACAAGGAGTCTTTTAAGCTTAATGATGAGTTGCTTATGCTTCGTTATTTGAGTTTACCTCAAAATGCGGTGAATTTAGATAATATAAAATCACGTTTTAAAACTTTTGAAAATAAAGATAAAATTTACTTAGATTCAATTGCAGTTCAGTTTAAATCCTATTCACTTAACGATTCTATTTGGGTAAAGGCTTCTCAGGTAATAGATAAGATTCCAGTAGTTGATCTGTCTAATAAAAATCAACTGTTAAAAAAATCTAATTTTATACAACTCAAAGACTCATTAAACCTATATTTGATTCAAATTAATGATGTACTTTTGCGCAACGATTATGCACCCTTGGATTATGTAAACCCTACGGTAAAACAAATTATAAGTAATAAGCGTAAACTAGAGTTGATTAAGGAGATAGAAAATGAAATTACAAAAGATGCTATTAAAAATAAACAATTTGAAATCTATAAATAAAAGTTTGCTCTCAGCAGTTTTTTCTTTGATTATTACATTTGGTTTTTCACAAGAGATTATAAATGACGAAACTAAAAAAGAAGAGGTTAATGAAGTTAAACCTCAAGGAAATCGTATTAAAGCCGATGGTGTAGCTGCTGTAGTTGGAGACTTTATAGTTCTTGACTCGGATGTAAACAGAAGAATAGCACAGATTAAAGCTGCTGGCGGAGATATCGGAGATATTACAAATTGCGAAATATTTGGTAGTATTCTTGAAGAAAAGCTATATGCTCATCAAGCTATCCAAGATAGTATTATAGTAAACGAATTACAAATTCGTTCTCAGATAGACCAACAAATTCAAGGAATTTTGGGACAATTTAATGGTTCGATGACTGAGATGCTTAATTTTTATAAAAAAGACTCTGAAGATGCATTGCGTGAGGAGATTTATGAAATCAACAAAAATCAATCTTTAGCATCGCAAATGCGAGATAAAGTTTTAAAGGAAGTTGAAATCACTCCAGAAGAAGTTCGTCAGTTTTATAATGATTTAAAAAAAGATGAACTACCTACTTTTGGAACAGAGTTGCAAATAGCAAACATTGTTATCATACCAGAGATTACACAAGCCTCAAAGCAAGTAGCCATAGATAAGCTTGCAGGATTTAAAAAAGATATTGAAGAAAACGGAGCAAGTTTCACGACAAAAGTATTATTCTATACAGATGATACAGCTTCTAAATCTACAGGTGGAAAGTATACTTTAAACAGAAAGCGCCCTCGAATGGTAAAAGAGTTTAGAGATGTAGCGTTTTCACTTCAAGAAGGAGAAATTTCAGAACCATTTGAGTCTATTTATGGGTATCATATTATTTTCTTAGAAAAGATTAGAGGACAAGAGTATGATGTAAGACATATATTATTAAGACCAGAAATCACCCCAGATGCTATTGAAAAAGCAAGAAAACAAATGGAAGATGTAAGAACTAGAATCGCAGATGGCTCTGTCACATTTGCTGAGGCAGCTCGTGAATTTTCTGATGAGAAAGAAACAAAGTTTGAAGGTGGGCAGATGACTAATCCAACTACCCAAGATTTTAATTTTGAGTTGACTAAAATGGACCCTGAAATTTATGGTCAAATACAAGATTTAAAAGATGGAGAAATCAGCCCTATCATACAAGATGGCGATCGAGAAAATCCTATCAAGTTTAAGATTATGACTGTTACTAATCGTATAGATGACCACAAAGCTGATTACTCAAGAGATTATTTAAAGATTAAACGTTTAGCCCTTCAAAACAAACACTTTGATGCTCTTGGTAAATGGCAGGAAGAGACCATTATGTCTACTTACATAAAGATTAATGGAGATTATAGAGGTTGTGATTTTAATGGTAACTGGTTAAAAAACGAATAATATATGTCAGACGTAACTGCTATTGAAAATTTTGTAAAAAAGTACAAAACACTCAAAGAAGAGATTGCAAAAGTTATTGTCGGACAAGAAGACGTTATAGATCAAATACTCATCTCTATCTTTTCTGGCGGACACTCTTTACTTATTGGTGTTCCAGGATTGGCAAAAACTTTAATGGTTAATACTATTGCCCAAGCTTTAGGGTTAGATTTTAAACGTATTCAGTTTACACCAGATTTAATGCCTAGTGATATTTTAGGTAGTGAAATTTTAGATGAAGACCGTAAGTTTAAATTTATCAAAGGACCAATTTTTGCTAATATTATTTTAGCAGATGAGATTAATAGAACACCACCTAAAACGCAAGCGGCTTTACTAGAAGCTATGCAAGAACGTGCTGTTACAGTTGCTGGACATCAATACAAATTAGAATTACCATACTTTGTTCTAGCAACCCAAAACCCAATTGAGCAAGAAGGTACCTATCCTTTGCCGGAAGCGCAACTAGACCGTTTCATGTTTGCAATCAATTTGGATTATCCATCGTTTCAAGAAGAAGTAGATGTTGTAAAAGCAACCACAACAGATGTACAAGTATCTGTAAATTCATTATTTACAGCTCAAGAGATTATAGATTTCCAAAATGTGATACGTCGTATTCCGATAGCAGATAACGTTATAGAATATGCAGTAACTATGGTTGGTAAAACTAGACCAAATAGTACTGCTGCAGTAGACTTAGTTAAAGAATATGTAGATTGGGGTGCTGGACCAAGAGCTTCTCAAAATCTTATTTTAGCAGCGAAGACATATGCAGCTACTAAAGGAAAGTTTTCTCCAGATGCCGAAGATATTCAAGCAGTAGCTACATCAATATTACGTCATAGAGTAATCAAAAATTACAAAGCAGAAGCTGAAGGTGTAACTGATGAAGCTGTCATTAAAAGTTTGTTTTAAGACTTTTTTCAAATCAATTCTCTATTTCTTTGTTTTTCCGATACCTTCATTATAGGAGTATATCTCTAATCAGGTATTCGTAATTGTTAACTTATTAAATTATTAACCATTAAATTGAATTTTATTCAATTTACCTATGAATTTATTACCTAACATTGAATTATTATCAATGATTATTCAATTTTGTTACATATTTTTAAAAATGCTTTAAAATTTGTAGTTTTGTGCTGCTAAAAAATAATTATCAACCTTTAAAAATACTATATGGCTTTTGACATTGATATGATTAAAAAGGTTTATGCCAACATGACGGAGCGCGTAGATGCTGCTAGAGATATTGTCGGTAAACCATTAACTCTTTCTGAAAAAATATTATACGCTCACTTATGGGACGGAAAACCTACTAATGCCTTTACAAGAGGTAAAGATTATGTAGATTTTGCTCCAGACCGCGTTGCTTGCCAAGATGCAACAGCACAAATGGCATTATTGCAATTTATGCAAGCTGGAAAGCCTAAAGTTGCTGTGCCGACAACAGTACATTGTGATCACTTGATACAAGCAAAAGAAGGTGCTGCAACAGATCTGAAAAATGCAAATAGTACAAGTAGTGAAGTTTTTAATTTCTTAGAATCAGTATCAAATAAGTATGGTATTGGTTTCTGGAAACCCGGAGCAGGAATTATTCATCAAGTGGTACTGGAAAATTATGCATTCCCAGGAGGAATGATGATTGGCACGGATTCTCATACTGTAAATGCTGGAGGATTAGGAATGGTAGCTATTGGCGTTGGTGGTGCAGATGCTGTAGATGTTATGGCTGGCATGGCTTGGGAATTGAAGTTCCCTAAACTGATTGGAGTAAAGTTAACTGGAAAATTATCTGGTTGGACAGCGCCTAAAGATGTGATTTTAAAAGTTGCTGAAATTTTGACTGTAAAAGGAGGAACTGGAGCAATTGTAGAGTATTTTGGACCTGGAGCAACAGGAATGTCTTGTACAGGAAAAGGTACCATTTGTAATATGGGTGCCGAAATTGGTGCAACGACATCTACATTTGGTTATGACCAATCTATGGAGCGTTATTTACAAGCTACAGATAGAGCAGATGTAGCTGATGCTGCAAACCAAGTTAAAGATTATTTAACTGCAGATGCAGAAGTGTATGAAAATCCTGAACAGTATTTTGATCAAGTTATAGAGATTAACCTTTCAGAATTAGGTCCTTTATTAAACGGTCCTTTTACGCCAGATTTATCTACAGCTGTTGGTAGTACAATGACAGAAAAAGCTACTGTAAATGACTGGCCACTTCAAGTAGAATGGGGATTAATAGGTTCATGTACTAACTCATCTTACGAAGATTTATCTCGTGCTTCTTCAATTGCACAACAAGCCATAGATAAAGGTTTAAAAATGAAAGCTGAACTAGGTATTAATCCTGGTTCTGAGCAAGTACGTTACACAGCAGAACGTGATGGGATTCTTGGTATTTTCGAAAACTTAGATGCTAAGATATTTACAAATGCATGTGGTCCTTGTATTGGACAATGGGCAAGATATAGTGATCCTAAAAATGCACCAAAGAATAGTATAGTACATTCATTCAATAGAAACTTTGCAAAGCGTGCTGATGGTAACCCAAATACACATGCCTTTGTAGCCTCTCCAGAATTAACTGCAGCGATTGCTGTTGCAGGTCGTTTAGATTTCAATCCATTAACTGATAAGTTAATCAACGAGAACGGCGAAGAAGTGATGTTTGATGAGCCAACTGGATGGGAATTGCCTCCAAAAGGTTTTGACGTTAAAGACAATGGGTACCTTGAACCAGTTGCTGATGGAAGTGGAGTAGAGGTGACAGTAAACCCTACATCTGAACGCTTACAATTACTAACACCATTTACACCTATAGAAGGAAATATTAACGGCGCTAAATTGTTAATCAAGGCATTTGGGAAGTGTACAACAGACCATATTTCAATGGCTGGACCTTGGTTGCGTTTTAGAGGTCATTTAGATAATATTGCTAACAACACATTAATTGGTGCTGTGAATGCTTTTAATAAGAAAACTAATTTTGTTAAAAACCAATTAACTGGTGATTATGCAGGTGTACCAGATACACAACGCGAATACAAGAAAAACGGTGTTTGGTCTATAGTAGTTGGTGATCATAATTATGGAGAAGGTTCTTCTAGAGAGCATGCTGCTATGCAACCACGTCATTTAGGTGTAGCTGCAGTAATTGTAAAATCTTTTGCACGTATACATGAGACTAATCTAAAAAAACAAGGAATGTTAGGTCTGACATTTGCTAATGAAGCAGATTACGATTTAATTCAAGAGAATGATACATTCAACTTCACAGATTTAGATGTATTTGCTCCTGGTAAACAATTGACTTTAGAGATTGTTCATGCTGATGGCAGTTCAGATACAATTAAGTTGAATCATACTTATAACGATTCTCAAATAGAATGGTATCATGAAGGTTCTGCGTTAAACCTAATTAAAAAGCAAAATGCTTAATTAAATATTATATAAGAATATGAAAAGGCTTTGATGAAAATCAAAGCCTTTTTTGTTTAATGTTTTTGAAGTGACTTTATTAATACATCGTATTTCCATTTGCAGAACTCTCAGGAATCTCTTGCATAGCATCCCAATGCTCTATGATTTTTCCGTTTGCGTCAAATCTAAAGAAATCCATAGTTATATATTCTTCATTTCCTGGCCAAGTTTGATGAGTGTGTAAGGCAACCAAATCACCTTCAGCTATAGCTCTAACAAATTCAATTGACTTATTTGGATATTCATTTTGCATGCGTTCAAAATATGCGATAAACGGTTGCTTACCATCACCAACTAATGGGTTATGTTGTATATAGTCATCACCAACAAATAACTCAACTGCTTTTTTTGGATTACCTTCATATGCCATTTTGTAAAATGCAATAGCATTTTGTTTGTTTTGATGTAAAGTCATAATTATATTTTTCTAAGTTAAAAGTAATAATTACTCACAAAAAAAGCCTTTCTAATTAGAAAGGCTTTTTGAATATTGTAAAAGTTAATTAACTATAATGCAGCAACGTGCTTAGTTAATTGAGATTTTAAGTTGCCAGCTTTGTTAGCGTGTATAACATTTTTCTTAGCTAACTTATCAATCATACCAACAACAGTAGGTAACATTGCTTGTGCTTCTTTGGCACTAGTTAACTCACGTAACTTTTTGATAGCGTTACGTGTTGTTTTATGCTGGTATCTATTCAGCACACGTCTCTTTTCGTTACTTCTAATTCTTTTTAATGCTGACTTATGATTTGCCATGTCTATTATTTTTATTAAAAAATTGTAGCCCGTAGGGGAATCGAACCCCTCTTACCAGGATGAAAACCTGGCGTCCTAGCCGATAGACGAACGGGCCATTTATATTTAGATTTTTGAAGCAATTTTACCCGCTCTTAAAATCAATTTAAAATTTAAATGAACAACAATGTTTCCATTGCGGATGCAAAAATACAACTATTTTTAAATGTTGCAACACCAAAGCAATTTTTTTTAAAAAAAATTAATAGGCCTTAGCAAAAAGTACACGTTGCTTAGATACATTACCTGTATATATGCATTGTCCTTCCTCTATTTTACTGTCATAAGGGATGCATCTAATAGTAGCTTTTGTAAGCTCTTTTATTTTGTTTTCTGTTTCAGCTGAGCCATCCCAATGAGCTGAAACAAAGCCTGTTTTTGTATCTAAAATTGTTTTAAATGTATCGAAGTCGTCAACTTCAGTTATATGACTGTCTCTAAATGTTTGAGCTTTCTTAAATAAATCATCCTGAATGGTTTCTAATAGTCCAGAAATCTTATCTTCAATACCTTCTATTGAAACTACTTCTTTGGTTAATGTATCACGTCTTGCTAATTCTACAGTTCCATTTTCAAGATCTTTAGGGCCAATAGCAATTCGTAAAGGTACGCCTTGTAATTCGTGTTGTGCAAATTTTGCACCAGGTCTAAAAGTGTCTCTATCATCAAACTTAACGGTTATATTTTTAGCTTCTAAATCAGATTTAACTTTAGAAACCACTTCTTTAATAGCTTCAAATTGTTCGTCATTTCTATATATAGGAACAATAACAACTTGGTTTGGTGCTAAATTTGGAGGTAAGACCAATCCTTGGTCATCACTATGTGTCATAATAAGAGCACCCATCAATCTAGTTGATACTCCCCATGATGTCGCCCAAACATGGTCTTGCTTTCCTTCTTTATTAGTAAATTTTACATCAAAAGCTTTAGCAAAATTTTGACCTAAAAAGTGAGATGTACCAGCTTGTAATGCTTTTCCGTCTTGCATTAAGGCTTCAATACAATGTGTATCAATAGCTCCAGCAAAACGTTCACTTTCTGTTTTTACACCTTTAATTACAGGAATTGCCATAAAGTTTTCAGCAAAATCTGCATATACTGTATTCATTTGTTCTGTCTCTGCTATAGCTTCTGCCTCAGTTGCATGAGCGGTATGACCTTCTTGCCATAAAAATTCGGCAGTACGTAAAAATAAGCGTGTACGCATCTCCCAACGTACAACATTTGCCCATTGATTAATAAGGATAGGTAAGTCTCTATAACTTTGTATCCAACCTTTATAGGTGCTCCAGATAATAGCTTCACTTGTTGGTCTAACCACAAGCTCTTCTTCTAGTTTAGCATCTGGGTCAACTCTTAATTTCCCTTTATTATTAGGGTCGTTTTGTAACCTGTAATGTGTAACTACGGCACATTCTTTTGCAAATCCTTCAGCGTTTTTTTCTTCTGCTTCAAACAAACTTTTAGGAACAAAAAGAGGGAAATATGCATTTTGATGTCCAGTAGCTTTGAACATCTTATCTAATTCTGCTTGCATTTTTTCCCAAATAGCATAACCATAAGGTTTGATAACCATACAGCCTCTAACGGCTGAGTTTTCAGCTAAATCGGCTTTTACAACCAATTCGTTATACCATTTTGAATAATCTTCTGCTCTTTTTGTAAGATTTTTGCTCATTATCTGTTATTTGGCACAAATATTGTGACTATGTTAAATAAAAAAATAGTAGAGCAAAACTAACTATTTTTGTAATGTTCAACAATTTAAATCATCATAGATATGCGATTTACTTCTACACTCAAAAAATTAACAGCACCATTTATGGCATTAGGAGCAATTTTAATGCTTTTTTCTTGCGGTGCTTATCAATATGTTGGATATGATAACGATGGAATTTACAGTTCCGATCAAGTTGTTGTTGAGGTTGACGATGCATCTAATAGTAGAGCAAATTCTGAATACTATACTAATTATTTTTCTGAAACATCTGAAAAACTACAATCTATTGAAGAAGAATCCGATATTTTTACTGATGTAGATTCTTATAGTAGCGATAATGTTGAAACTGATGAAGTTGAAGTTGTAGATGGAAATTATGGTGGCTGGGGTCAAGTTAATGATCAAGTAACTATTAATTTTTATAATACAGGATGGAATAATAACTGGGGCTGGGGATTAAACCCTTGGGTCTGGAATAATGGTTTAGGAAACTATTATGGATTTAGCAGATGGGGATGGAACAGATGGAATAGATGGGGCGGATTTGGTTTTGGTTATGGCTGGGGTTGGAATAACCCTTACTATTGCCCACCAGGATTTGGTTGGGGTTTTAATAATTATGGCTATGGTGGTTATGGCGGTTATTATGGTAATAGCTTAGCATACAATAGAGGTAGAAGAGGCGCAGCTTACGGTCGAAGAAATTCAGCATTAAATAGTAGATCAATTGCACAATTGGATAGAAGAAATGTTAGTAGACGAGGAAATTCTGTTTCTAGAAGAATTGCATCTAATAGTGGAAATACAAGAACAGTTAGAAGAAATGCAGATGGAACAATAGCTAGACCAAGAACAACAACAAGTACTAGGCCAAGAAGAACTATAAGCAACCCTCGTATACGAAACGGTAACGGAACGACAACTAGACCTTCAAGAGGTACCACGACAAGACCTAGAGGGACGACAACTAGACCTTCAAGAGGTACCACGACAAGACCTAGAGGAACAACAACTAGGCCTTCAAGAGGTACTACTACAAGACCTTCAAGAGGTACTACTTCTAGACCATCTAGAGGTACAGTAAGAAGATCAAGTAGCTCTTCTCGTTCGTCAGGAAGTGTACGTTCTAGTAGTAGTTCTCGTTCATCTGGAAGTTCAAGATCTTCGGGGAGCTCTAGAGGTGGAAGAAGAGGATAAATTCAAACTAAATTTACTATAAATATATATTATGAAAAGAGTAATTATGCTATTCATAACAGCCATTTTCATGTCTTCTCTTAACGCTCAAGATATCACTGACGCGTTAAGGTATTCAAATGATGAAATTGGAGGTACTGCACGCTTTAGAGCTATGGGAGGCGCATTTGGTGCACTTGGTGGTGATATTTCTGCAATAAATGTAAACCCTGCAAGTTCTACGGTTTTTACGCAAAGCAAGGCTTCATTTACTTTAGGTCTATCTGCTAAGAATAATGATGTCAACTATTTTAATAGTACGAGATCTGCAGAAGATAATACCTTTAATCTCGGTCAAGGTGGAGGCGTTTTTGTATATGCAAGCAATAACCCTAACACAAAATGGAACAAGTTTTCTTTTGGTATTGCTTATGATAGAACAGGGAATTTTAGCGATAGTTGGGTAGCAAGTGGTGTGAATTCTAATACGTCAATTTCTGAATATTTTAGTGGTTTTGCAAATGGTTTAAGACTAAGTGAAATTTCTGCTCTACCTGGAGAAACTATTAATGAAGCTTATGCAGATATTGGTAGTGTATTTGGGTTTGGTCATCAGCAAGCATTTCTTGGTTTTGAGTCTTTTATATTAGAACCAGATACTGATACGGATGATAATGTAGATTATAGTAGCAATATTGTTGGTGGAAATTATAACCAAAGATATGCTTTAGCTTCAACAGGTTATAATGGTAAAATGGCTTTTAATTTTGCAGCGCAATATGATGAGAGAATAAATATTGGAGTAAATGTAAATGCTCATTTTTTAAACTATGAGCGTTCAACGGTATTTGATGAGACAAATTCTAATGCAGGCTCTACGGTTACTGCAGTTGGCTTTGACAACACGCTTTTAACAACCGGAACTGGTGTTTCTTTCCAAATTGGTTCTATTGTAAAACTTACTGATGAGTTTAGAGTTGGATTAACTTATAATTCTCCAACTTGGTACCGAATTAATGAAGAAACAACTCAATTCCTTCAGACTACAGTTGATGGATTTAGTAATCCAATAGTTATTAGCCCAAATGTTATAAACATATATCCAGAATATAAATTACGTACGCCAGGAAAGGTAACTGGAAGTTTGGCTTATGTTTTTGGAGATAATGGTTTGTTGAGTTTTGATTACTCTCGTAAAGATTATAGTGATGCTATTTTTAGACCAACAGATGACCCATTTTTTGCATTTCAGAATGATGAAATCTCTAACTTACTAGGAGTTTCAAATACTTATAGAATTGGTGGTGAAGTTAGACATAAGCAATTTAGCTTTAGAGGCGGATATCGAATGGAAGAAAGCCCATATGAAGATGATACTTTTGTAGGTGACCTAACGGCTTACTCACTTGGATTAGGTTATAAGTTTGGGGATTTTACTATTGATATTGCATATAGTCAAGCTGAAAGAGAACGTAATGAATTTTTGTATTCTAATGCGCCTACATTTAGAGAAACTGCTAATTTAGATACTACATTTACAGATGTAGTTTTAACGCTGACCTTTGGTATATAGAAACATTAGATAAGTTTATATAAAACTCCTAGCGTAAATGTTAGGAGTTTTTTTGTAAGGATAACTTAAAGAATACGACTCGTTAAGAATATCATCAATTTTTGTATTATGAATTCTTTATGGGTTTTTGAAGATGTTAACCTCTTTGGTTTATTATGTCCACACAAATTTAAGGCATATAGAGGCGCACACGATTTCGATGCATATAAGAAGAGCGATTACATTTATTTTGAAGAAGACGCTGCCAACAAAGTCTACCTTATAGAAAAAGGAAAGGTGAAAATTGGCTATTATAATGAAGATGGTGAAGAAGTTGTAAAAGCTATTTTAAGAAAAGGCGAATTATTTGGTGAAAAAGCCATACTCGGAGAAAATATTAGAGATGAGTTTGCGCAATCCTTGGATAATAATACGTCTATATGTCCTGTAGGTGTCAGTACAATGCATGAACTTATGCGTGACAACCAAACCTTCAGTTTTAAGATATATAAATTCATTGGTTTTAAATTTAAAAAGCTAGAGCGTAGACTTCAACTTTTATTATTTAAAGATGCAAAAACAAGACTTGTAGAGTTTCTAGATGAGTTGTGTATAGAATATGGATATAACTGCGAAAAAACAGGGGATCACGTAATTCATCATCCATACACACAAAAAGACATAGCTTCTCTAATTGGTATCTCTAGACCAACGTTAAATACACTTCTCAATAATTTAAAAGAGAATAAAATCATTAATTTCAATAGAAAAGAAATAAGAATCTTAAAAAAGTCTGCTTAATGTTAGCTAGCTAACATTTTATCTTATTTGTGTCATATAATTTAGCACCATCAAATTATATGAACTTAAAAAATAAGACAATGATTAAAAAAATGTTTTTAGGAGTTTTAGCATTAGGACTGATGCTAACCTCTTGTAGCGACGATGATGATAATGCATCAAATTTAGAAACTTTAACTTTAAATCTAAATGGATTAGAGGCACTTGGTTCTGATTTTGTTTATGAAGGTTGGATTATTGTCGGTGGACAACCGGTAACAACAGGTCGTTTTACAAGTGTTAATTTCCCTCAGAACTTTGCTGTAGATGCTACACAACTTTCAAGTGCAACAGCTTTTGTATTATCAATTGAGCCACTTGTGGATCCAGACCCAGCGCCAGCACCAACAAAAGTGCTTAGAGGAGAATTTACAGGAAATAGTGCAAGTGTAAATACAGGATTAATTGGTGATTTAACTAATGTTTCTGGGACTTTTTTCTTAAGAACACCAACTGATGAAATGATGCCAGGAGCAGGAAATAATGGTAATGATGAGTATGGTGTTTGGTATGGTACTCCAGGAATGCCACCAACGGCTAATTTGACTTTACCAGATGTATCACAAAACCCAGGTTGGATTTATGAAGGTTGGGTAATTGGAGATTCTGGACCAATAAGTACTGGACGTTTTGACAATTTTGGAGGACGTGATGATTTTACGAACTTCAGTGGTACAGAATTTAATCAAGGGCCACCAGTACCAGGAGAAGATTTCTTTTTAAATGCACCTACAGGAGAAGTATTTCCTTTGGATGTAAGAAATAGAATGGTAGTCATCTCACTTGAGCCAGTACCAGATGATTCTCCAGCACCGTTTGCAATTAAGCCTTTAGTTGGTGTTGCAGGAACTGCAACCGCGCCTTCAACTCATGATTTCTCTGCTAATGTAGCTTCACTGCCTACAGGTACAGTAACTAGATAGTTTTTATAACATTAATGTAATGTTATTTATAAAGCGTAGTTTCGTCTAAGAAGCTACGCTTTGTATTTTTATATGATGAAAAAATCTAAACGAAATAACATTATTTTTTTAGTAATAATAGCTGTAGTACTAATACCGCAAACACGGCAACCAATACAAGTACTTTTACATAAAGGTATTGCTTTAATAAATCCCGTGAGTATTGAGAAAGAATCGGATAGAATTGTAATAAGCAATTATGATTGGAAACTAAAAACTGAAGAAGGTGTATCTTATAACTTTAATCAATCTAAAGGTAAAGTTGTAATTATAAACTTTTGGGCAACATGGTGTCCGCCTTGTATTGCTGAGATGCCTAGTTTGCAAAAACTATATGATAAATATGGGGATAAGGTTGAATTTTTATTTGTGACTAATGATTCAATCGATAAAATTAAAGCTTTCAAAGCGAAGAAGAATTATACTTTTCCAGTCTATCAAATCCTATCAAACCCTATTAAAGAATTACAAACGTCTTCAATTCCTAGAACTTTAATAATTAGTCAAAAAGGAGAAATTATTATTGATAAATCTGGCGCAGTAGATTGGTTTGGAGAAAATATTCAGAATGAAATGAATAAGCTACTATCTGCAGCAGAGTCTTTAAAGAAATAGTTATATTTAGTTATAATTATTCAAATATGAAGAACTTATTAGTTTCATTAGTAATATTAGTTTTTAACCTTTCAGTTTTTAGTCAATCTATTGAAAAAATTGAAACTCTTAGAGATATTGAAAATGCTTTCTATGAGAATGACTCTACGTTAATAGTGTTAAAATTTCATTTAAAGAAAGTTAAGGATAAGGTTTTTTATAAGGATAACTTAGTTCTAACTTTAAAAGATAAATTCGAACATAGTATATTTCAAATATACAATGATAGGTTTTTAGTTATAACTGCCTTTAGTCCAAATCATTTAGCAATAACTATAGAATATTCTTTAAAAAAGAATATTATAGTAATTGACACTGAACAGTTTGTTAAACCGTATTATTTTGAATTCAAGAAATTATCTAGAATAACAGGAATTAATTCTAATGAAGATGGTATAGTAGTGGGTTCAGTTAAATTAAAAGACATTAAATATATTAAACCAAAGAATAAAGACTAATTATTTAAAATACTTCCAAGGCACAATAAGCATTCCAAAGTTTTCGCCTTTATGCTTGCCTAAATGTTTGTGATGTATTTTGTGAGCACGTCTCACACCACGAGCATATTTATTGTCAATATTTCGTAGCCACTTAAAACGTTGATGGATAAAAATATCATGGACTATAAAGTATGCAATTCCATAGGCTAAAATACCTAAGCCTATTGGTAGAGTGAACCAAACACCTTCATAACTCCACAAATAAAAGCATACCATACTTACTACGGCGTAAAAAATAAAGAAAGCATCATTACGCTCAAACCAGCTATCATGGTCTTTGTGATGATGGTCTTTGTGCAAACTCCATAAAAAACCATGCATGATATACTTGTGCGTAAACCAAGCATTAAATTCCATTATAAAAAATGTTCCGAAGAAAATAAGTGTCCAAAAAAGTATTTGCATTTGGGGCTAAATTTTAGAGTAAATTTAATTGATATTTCACATAACTACGAGTTAAAAGTTCCACTTTTTTGTAGTCCGGAACTCTAATGCGAGCAGATTTAATTTCAAGAGCTGGTGTCTTCTTCAGCTTTTCTAATAATTTACTATAATATCTGTAAGCCATAAACACACCAAAACGTGCTTCAAGTGGAAGTTTCTTGATACCTATAAGACCTTTTTTAAAGTCTTTTTCAATATCATTAATTATAGCTTTTTTAGCAGGTTCATCTAAGTGGTTTAAATCTGTATTTGGGAAATATGTACGACTTAAATCTTCAAAATCTGCTTTTAAATCTCTAAGGAAATTTACTTTCTGAAAAGCTGAACCTAAACTCATTGCCGATTCTTTAAGTTCTTCATATTTTTTGTCATCTCCTTTAACAAAAACTTTTAAACACATTAAACCAACGACATCTGCGGAACCATAAATGTACTGTTTGTATTCTTCATCGGTCAGATAATCTTGCTTATATAAGTCTTGATGCATACTTTTCATAAATGCATCTACCATGTGCTTTTCAATATTATATTTATGATAAGTTTCTTGAAATGAATTTAAAATAGGATTGAGGCTAATTTTCATATCTAATGCGTCTTCTAAGTCTTGAGAAAATTTATCAAACAACACATTTTTGTCATAGTCATGAAAAGTATCTACAATTTCATCTGCAAATCGTACAAATCCATAGATGTTATAAATATCTTGTCTTATACTTTCTGAAAGCATTTTTGTGGCCATAGAAAAAGAAGTGCTGTAAGAAGTCGTTACTAGCTTACTACATTCTCTAGATACCTTGTCGAAGATTGATTTCATCTTATTGAATTTTTAATTTGATTGATGCTTCTTTATTAAATCAGCTGCAAGTTTACCTGAAATTATTGATGGTGGTACGCCAGGTCCAGGCACTGTTAACTGTCCAGTAAAATAAAGATTTTTCACTTTTTTACTTTTCAAATTGGGTCTAAGGAATGCCGTTTGCATGAGCGTATTAGCCATCCCGTAGGCATTTCCTTTATATGAATTGTACTCCTTTTTGAAGTCTTTAACACAAAAAGACTCCTTAAAGATAATATTATCTCTCACTTTTTGTGCAGTTTTTCTTTCAAATCTATCTATAATAATATCAAAATATTGTTGCCTGAGCTCTTCTGTGTCTTCTAAATCTGGAGCTATTGGGATAAGAAAAAAACCAGTTTCACAATTATTTGGAGCCATTGTTACATCAGTTATTGAAGGGAAATTAACATAGAATAGTGGTTTTTCTGGCCATTTGGGATTGTCATAGATGTCTTCAGCGTGAGCTTCAAAATCTGTATCAAAAAATAAGTTGTGATGTTCGACGTTACTTAATTTTTTGTCAAAACCAACATAGAATAACAATGATGATGGTGCGAAGATTTTTTTATTCCAATAAGCATCACTGTATTGTCTAAATTCTGGCTTGAGTAGTGTTTCAGAATGGCAATAGTCTGCACCACTAAGAACATAGTCAGATATTATAGTTTCGCCATTAACGACTATTCCATTGGTTCTTCCTTCTAATACATTTATTTCTTCAACTGCGGCATTAGTGTTTATAGTAACACCTAGGCTTTTTGCTAAATCCCTCATTGCTTTTATAACCTCATACATTCCGCCTTTTGGGTGCCATGTGCCAAGACCAAAATCAGCAAAGTTCATAAAACTATAGAATGAAGGTGTTTTACTTGGTTTAGCACCAAGAAATAATACTGGAAATTCTAGTGTTGATATTAGTTTAGGATTTTTAAAGTTTTTCCGAACTTGACTACTTATGGTTTTAAAGAACTGGTCAATTCTTGTAACTGTATCTTTTGTAATAAGTTCTAATGGTGATAGACCAGGTTTTAAAACAATTTTATTAATAGCTATATCGTAGTTTTCTTGTGCTTGAGAGATAAATTTTCTGAGAGGTTTAGAACTTCCAGTTTCTATACGCTCAAACTCATCACAAATCTTGTCCATTGTGTCTCCTATAGTTATTTCATCATCACTGAAAAAAATCTTATATGCTGGACTCAATTTGTCTAGTTTATAGAAGTCTTTAGTAGATTTACCAAAGTCATTAAAAAATTTCTCAAAAATATCTGGCATCCAATACCAACTAGGTCCGATATCAAAAGTGAATCCTTCTTTTTTTATCTGTCTCGCTCTCCCGCCGACAGTATCATTTTTTTCATAAATACTAACCTCATAACCTTCCTTGGCAAGATAACATGCTGCCGAAAGTGATGAAAATCCAGAGCCTATAATGGAAACTTTTGTCATGGTTAATTTAGTTGAGAAACCACTTCTTTTATAGACTTAAAAGGTTTTATTCTATTTGGTAAATTATCTAGGTCTAAGCTGTTTAGCATTTGTCCTAAAATCCAAAACTCAGCATCGGAATATTGTAGAATAACTTTGTCAAAGTCTTTAATGTAATTCTCAATCTCATCCTTTAAAGGTTTTATTGTAAAGTATGATAAGAAAATTAAGTCATCATAATAATTTAAAATATCACTAAGACTATCTAGTGGTACACTTTGACCTAAAAATATAGCATGATAATTATGAGCCACTATTTGATAATTTAAGAACATTAAACCAAGTTCATGAATCTCATTATCTGGTAAATAAAGAACAAATGTCTTTTTGGATGTTGGTTTTGCATCCGCTTGAATAAATTCTGTATTAATAAGTACTTTTTGACGGATAAGTGTTGTTAAAAAATGCTCATGTGCAGGTGTTATAGTATCTGTTTGCCACAAGAGACCAATCTCAGTTAATAATGGAATAAAGACATCATAAAAAACATTTTCAAAAGATTTATCTTTTAAAAGCGATTCGTATGTGTTGTAAAACAAAGCTTGGTCAAAATTTAGCATTGACAACTTAAAAGAATTTATAGCATGGCTCTCTAAGTTTGTTTGTGATGCAATATCTCTGACTAAATTTGGTATCTCATCGGATTTAAGAGTCGCTATTTTTGATATTTTGTAACCATTATTATTAAGATAACTAACATTAAGTAGTTTTTGAAAACTTGCTAAATCGTAATATCTAATGTTAGTGTCTGTCCTTTTAGGAGAAAGTAGATTATAGCGTTTTTCCCATATTCTTATAGTGTGTGCTTTAATCCCTGTAAGATTTTCTAAATCTTTTATGCTGAACTTATTTTTTAAATTGTTCATGAATTACAAATAATCATTAAACAAAAATAAGTTTTTATGTTAAAACTCACTATGTATTTAACATAAATTATTAATAATTTATATACTTTTAAACAGAAATCTATTGTCTTTCAACAGATTAATTTTTACGTTTTGTATTAAAATATTTATATTCATTTAACTATTAATAATTGTAACCCAAATATTTCAGATATATAACTACCATAGTTGTTTTGTATTTTAATGAAATTCTTCAATCTTGAGTGAAATTTGTATTGAGAATAAGAATTTTAGATGTTAATATAGTTCTCGATGTGATTTTTTCTCAAAGAACAGACAACTCTTTACTAGTTTGTTTCAAAATCAACAAAGCAATATTTATAGTAGTTAACTAAAAATTATCATGAAAAATTTGTACAGATACCTCACATTCTTTTTTTTAGTTTTTCAAACTCAAACATTCTCGATTAATCTTTTACATTCCAATAATCAATTGGATATAATCTTTTTGGAATCGATTTTCACAACAGATAAAAACCCATTAATTAGCTTTGATTCTTATTGTTTGAGCTATAATTATAAATTTAAGAGCACTTCTATTGAACTTGGAACACTTGCCGTAACATTATATATGGATTCAGCAGTATCTAGTTCTGTAAATTTTAAAGAAAAAGATTTTAATAACTTGATGGATTGCTTTGTGCCATCAAATGTATCAGTATCAAGTATAACACAAACCGATGCACTCTTAACTTGGAGCGCTTCAACCTCAGAAACAGAAGGTTATCAGTATGTTTTAATTACTGATGGTTCTACACCTGATTCATCAACTAGTCCTACAGGAAGCATTGCTACAGGTGTAACTTCTACCACTATAGATGGACTGAATTCTGGCACCTTATATGACGTATATGTTAGAACAAACTGCGGAACAGGTATCTTAAGTGATTGGTCTTTAGTTGAAAGCTTTACGACACTTTCTCCTATTTGCATAGCACCAACAAACCTTTCTGTTACTAATATAACAACATCCTCAGCAGATTTATCTTGGGATGCCGAAGCGTTGGCAACAAATGGATACGATTATGTCATTATTGAAGATGGGTCTGTCCCAGATGCGACAACAGTACCAACTGGTAATTTAGTAACTGGTGGTTCTATACAATATTCTGATTTATGGGGTGTTGATGGTCAATTATGGGATTCTAGTGGTCAGCTTCCTGACATCACTCAAGCAGGTTATCTTAATGGATCTGTTGCAATACCTAATGCTAGTGACTGGCCAATTGGTGAAAATGTAGTGGAAGATCATGGTGCTGTTGGAGATGGAATTAATGACGATACTCAGGCCATTAAAGATGCCATAGCAGCTTGTGCACCTAACCATGCAGTATATCTTCCAAATGGTATATATAGAATTACAGATCAAATTATTATAGATAAGAACAATATTGTGATACGTGGTGAAGATATGTACCAAACTATTTTGAATTTTCCTTTTGGACTAAGGGAAGCACTAGGTGCTAGTAATGAGTATACTAATTGGAATGGTTTTTTTAAAGTAGATGGTGATTATAATATTTTCAGCGGAAATGGGAATACCACTCATAGAAGTATTGAGAATCTTACCTTCGAATTCCCAGAAATACCAAATAGTGAAGGACATTTTTCAAGCTATGGCTCTAACGCAATTGAATTTAGAGGCTTAAGAGATAGTTGGATTAAAAATGTTTTGATAAAGAATTGTGATAACGGAGTTTTAATTAGATCGTCAAGTTATATATCTATTATAAATGTAGAGTTTGATAATTATCCACAAAGAGTGGTTCCAGGTGGTGGTGATTTAGGATACGCAGGACATAATGGAATAAAAATCACGAGTCCTCGAAATGTAGTCCATGATGTTGAGTTTAGAGGAACTGATGAGTATGAACATAATATAGGTTTTAACAGTGAAGCAAAAAACAATGTTATTTCTAGAGTTAGAGGAGCTGATATGCAAATCGATGACCACGGTGGAAGTACATCTGATAATACGTTTACGGAAATTGATTTAGGTGAAGCAACTCCAGAGTCGGGAAGAGGTACTTACAGAGGCAATCACCCAGATTCTTACTGGTGGAATATTAAGGCAACAACAGACCAAACCTATAGTGGTCCAGACCCAGATATTGCATCTGTTGTTGTTGGTTTAGAAACATGTGAGACCAGTGTTATTAATCAATCAGATTATTGGCATGAAACTAAAACGCCCTCATTATTATTTCCGCCAAATATTTTTCTTGCCCAGTTAGAAATTTTAGGAAAACCATTACTAGACCCAGTTGACACCATTGAAAGTAATACTGAAACTCAAGTAACCCTAACAGGACTATCCGATACTACAAGCTACGATGTCTATGTTAGAAGTGATTGTGGAAACTGTTCTACAAGTGAGTGGTCTGTATTAACTAACTTTAACACTTTAAGTGTAAGCGATAACTCTTTTTCGCAAACGATAAATATTTTCCCAAACCCTTCAAGAGGGTTGATTAATATTCATTTTCAGGAATATAAGTTTGGGGAGGCAAATTTTGAAATTTATAATTTATTTGGACAAAGCGTCTATAAAAATTCTTTAAAATTAAATCCTGAAATTGAATTAGACGCAAGATTTTTAACTTCTGGAGTTTATATACTTCATATCAATGGTGTTGATTTTGAGCACACTACAAAATTGATTTTAATGTAGATTATTTTAAATCATTAGTCTGTCTTTTTAAGACATCTAATTTTTTTGTATGTGCAACAGTAAATATAATTGTGCGCACGAGAAGACTCGAACTTCCACGACCTAAAACGGTCACTGGCCCCTCAAGCCAGCGCGTCTACCAATTCCGCCACGTGCGCAAAAATAAGATGTAAATATAAAAAAAAAGTTAAGCATTATTGCTTAACTTTTTGTGACTTGGCTGGGGCTCGAACCCAGGACCCTCTCCTTAAAAGGGAGATGCTCTACCAACTGAGCTACCAAGTCATTATTTGTTTCTCTAAATGAGGGTGCAAATATAAAATGTTTAATTAATAAAACAATGCTTTTTTTATATATTTTTTTGTTTTTTTGTATGGTACCAAGCTAGGTGTTTCACAATCAATTTATAAGCAGATATGATTATAGTTTTAGCAGGTTATATGGGGTCAGGAAAATCTACAATTGGAAGAGAATTGGCTACGATTTTAGATTATGATTTTGTTGACTTAGATGATTTTTTAGCAGAGAAAGAAAACATGCCAATCCCAGAAATATTTAATCAAAAAGGAGAGATTTATTTTAGAAAAAAAGAGACGGAATATTTAAAGGGCATCTTATCCTCAAAAATTAAAATTGTTTTATCACTTGGTGGAGGTACACCGTGCTATGGAAATAATATGAATTTGATTATAAATGATGAGAGTGTTAAATCATTTTATTTAAAAACATCTATCCCAGAATTATTAAATAGACTTTGGCCCGAAAAACATAAAAGACCTTTGATAAGTCATATGAACTCTAAAGAGCATTTGACCGAGTTTATTGGAAAACACTTATTTGAACGATCTGCATTTTATTCAAGAAGTAATTATCAAATTGCAACAAACGGACAAACAGTATCAGAAATTGTAGAGCAAATAGTATTTAAATTAGTCTAGGTAAGCCTCATATGGTTGCTTACTTAAATTCACATTTACATGCTCTTTTAGTGATGTTGATAATGATATGCCTTTAAAATCTGCTTTTACAGGAAATTTCTTGTGGTTTCTATTAACTAAAACCGCAGTTTTAAACTGTTTTATTGGTACACTTAGAAAATGCCTAACACCATACATTAAGGTACTTCCAGAATTTAAAACATCATCTACAAGTACAATAGATTTGTTGCTGTAGTCTTCAGGATTTATAGATGTACTGATATTGCTCAGAGGTGACTTTTTATCAATCACTACCTTGCAAAGTGTACTATTAATTTTTGATATTTTATCTAAAGTAGATTTTATTTTTTTTGCTAACAGAAATCCATTTTTTTCAATACCCGCAATAATTAATTCTTCCTCGTTAACATTACTCTCATATATCTGATAAGCAATGCGTTTTATTTTATGCTGAATTTCTTGATGGTTAAGAATGGTGTTTTTCTCTGTAGTCATGTTCACTTTTTTTCAAATATAAAAAAGAGTTCTTTATCTTTTCTATCTTCTATAGAATTGTATGCGGATTCTAGTGTTTTAATTTTAAAGCTATTTTGAAATAATTCCTCATAGGATTTCTTATCTCCACCAAACGGTGGACCTTTCTCGGTTAATTCAAAATCAAAGAGTAACCCAGTTAGTTTACTTTTTTCATTAAGCAAATTATTCGTTTTTGCGACATAATGTTCACGTAAACTTGGATTTAATGCACAAAAGAATGTTTGTTCTAGGATTAAATCAAATTTCATATTTAAATCAAAAAAATCCATAAGTAAACATTGCTCATTTGGAAAATCAGGAATTCTAATTTTCAAATTCTTTAAGGGGCTTTCGGCAATATCTAAGACATATATGTTCTTAAAACCAGATTGCCATAAGTGTTCAGCTTCGTAACTGTTCCCAGCACCAGGAATTAAAATTTTGATGTCTTTATCAGAAATTTGGTCAATATATTTTTTAATAGGATTTGATATTTCTCCAATGTCCCAGCTGGTATTTTGGTTTTGGTATCTGTTTTCCCAATAATCTGCATTTAAATTATTCTTCTTCACCTGTATAGTTTTCTATAGAACGTCTATCTTTTTTTGTTGGTCTTCCTGTGCCTTTTTTTCTATAATAATCTTTACTGTATTTAAGTAATTCTTGAGCTTCAAATTCTGATTTAGGTGTTAAGTCAGTTCGATAAATATCTACAAGTTTAGCGCCAACACGATTTGGAGGTATATCGTTAACTCTTATTTTATAGTTAATTTGCTTTTTTCTGAATATTATAATATCCCCAATATATACATCTCTACTAGGTTTACTTACTGCATCATTAACCCTAACCTGTCCCTTTTTGCAAGCTATTGAAGCTTGATTTCTGGTTTTGCTGTATCTGACACACCATAAAAACTTATCTATGCGCATATAATTTTAACTAAAAACTGCGTTAATGAATTTGTACAAAAGTATTATATTATTGTATCTTGCGGCTCAAAATTAAGCAATATTGAACCTTGTTTGTGTCTAAGCAAACATGTATTTAAACACTTTATGAAATTAAGAAGAATCCTAAGTAGTATAGCTATTTTCTCTCTAGTTATTTTAGCTTGTTCACCAGATGACCCAGATTTTGTGCCTGTTGAGGATAGAGATAGAACAGAACAACAGACAACAGATAAAGCCATATTGTTAGATTATTTGCAAAGTCATTATTACAATAGCGGAGCATTGAGCAGTATTCAAAATCCAGAAGTCAGCGATATAGTTATAACTGAACTAGCAGAAGGACAGGCTGTTCCTGTAAATCACACACTATTAATTGGAGCAGTAGAAACTAAAACTACAACTTTTGAAGATACACTATACGAATACTATATTTTAAAAATTAATCAAGGTGGAGGAGAAGCATCTCCTGATTTTACTGATAAGGTTAGGGTTGAATATGAAGGAACTTTAATTGAAGATGCCTCTGTTTTTGATAGTGCTGTAAACCCAGTAGATTTTGATCTCGTAGGATTTGGAGTTAATGCTGGCGGTGTTATTACGGGTTGGCAACGTGTTTTTCCTGAGTTTAATGAAGCTTCTAGTTTTACAACAGGATCTAATGTGCAATTTGATGATTATGGTGTAGGTGTTATGTTTTTACCTTCTGGGCTGGCTTATTTTTCTAGTCAATTAGTTGGCATACCATCTTACTCAAATTTAATATTCAAGTTTGCATTGTTTCAAACAGAAGTTAACGATCATGATGTTGATGGCATACCATCTTATTTAGAAGATTTAAATGCAAATCTAGATGTTTTTGATGAAGATACAGACGAAAACTTAATTGTTAATTATGTAGACCCTGATGATGATGGTGATGGTGTGTTGACACGAAATGAACTTGAAAGAATAGAGTATGTTATAAATGTGGGAGGACAAGAACCAACCTTAGCTAATAATGAGTTTGAATTAAGTAGAGTTGAAGAAATGGGTATGATAACAATAACAACTGGGACAATAGTAGATACAGATTCTAATAATGTTCCAGATTATTTAGATGCTGACATTACAATAGATTATAGTGATGACAATTAATATTTGATTGATTATTTCATATAAAAAAACCGCTAAATTTTTTAGCGGTTTTTTGTTGTCTTTATTTTAAAAGGTTGAGTCTATATCTTGTAAGATAAACTTAAGATTAATTGCTCAGGTCTAGTATCTAGACGATCCAAAGAAATAATATTATTATTATCAATAAAAGTAGCTTCATTATCACTAAAGCCTCTTTCGTATCTTAAATCAATACCTAGTCTGTTTAAGTTAAGACCGATACCAAAGTTTAAACCAACACTAAAATCATTCTCAATATCATCAACCCTTAAGTTATCAAAGTCTGTATCAAGGATATATTGTAAAGATGGTCCTGCAAAAACATTAACAGGTCCTAAAACTTTTATTCCAACCAATAATGGAACGTCGAGCTTTTGCATATCAAAATCACCAGCATTGTAATCACTCTTTACTTTTGTGTATACGAGCTCTGGTCTAAAGTAGATTCTGTTTCCTAATTTTCCGAAAACACCGATGTGATAACCGATATTTTGATCTGGATTCTGAAAATTGTTGCTTACAGATTCAAAATAATCCCCGTTTCCACCATAATTTAAACCTGCTTTGATACCAAAGCCGCTCCCTTTTTGGGCAAATAAACTTGTTGAAAATCCTGCAATTAAAAGTGCAGTAAAAAATAAATTCTTCATAATTATTCGTTTTTGATTTAGATTACTTTAACAAAAACGCTGCCAAACTCAACTTATTTTCTTTTTATCGCTTTTTTTGCAGCCTCTACTATAGCTTTACTATTTAATCCGTACTTGTCCATAAGTTGAGCAGGAGTACCAGATTCGCCAAAAGTATCATTAGTCGCTACAAATTCTTGCGGTGATGGATTGTTTTTCACCAAAACTCTAGATACGCTCTCACCTAAACCACCTAAATAGTTGTGTTCTTCTGCAGTTACTACACAACCAGTTTTTGATACTGATTCTAAAATAGCTTTGTCATCCAAAGGTTTAATAGTGTGTATATTAACAACTTCAGCAGAAATACCTTCTTCGTGTAAAGCTTTAGCGGCTTCAAGGGCTTCCCATACCAAATGTCCGGTAGCTACTAGCGTAACGTCATTGCCTTCAGTAAGTTTTACTGCTTTTCCAATTTCAAAATTTTGATTTTCTGAAGTAAAATTAGCTACTTTTGGGCGTCCAAAACGTAAATATACAGGACCATTATGTTCTGCTATAGCTAGTGTAGCAGCTTTTGTTTGGTTAAAGTCACAGGTATTAATTACGGTCATTCCTGGAAGCATTTTCATAAGGCCAATATCTTCAAGAATTTGATGTGTTGCGCCGTCTTCTCCAAGTGTAATACCAGCGTGAGATGCACAAATCTTAACATTTTTTCCAGAGTAAGCCACACTCTGTCTTATTTGGTCATAAACACGACCCGTAGAGAAATTTGCAAAAGTCCCCGTAAAAGGTATTTTCCCACCAATTGTTAGGCCAGCTGCTATACCAATCATATTTGCCTCAGCTATACCAACTTGATAAAAGCGCTCTGGGTGATTGGCTTTAAAAGCATCCATTTTTAATGAACCAATAAGATCTGCACAAAGTGCTACTACATTTTCATTTGTTTGTCCGAGTTCTGTTAAGCCAGCTCCAAATCCTGAACGCGTGTCTTTATTTCCTGTGTTTTCGTATGTTTTCATTCTTCTATCTGAAAATTGTAGTTAATTTTTATTGTCTTTTTGTCTGTATCAATATTAATCGCTTCAATCAATAAATTATCGTTTAGGTCATATGCTTTTAAAAAAAGACCGTTAGGAATATCAAATTTTATATCGCCTGTACTCGAAGTCATTTTTAACATCAAACTAATAAAACCGGAAGTGAATACGTTATTGTTACAATAAAGATTTTCGTCCAAAATTATTCTTAGACCTTCATTTGATTCTTCTTGCGGGTATAATTCAAAAACACTTACTTCTCTTTCAAACATAGATTCTTTTTGGTTTAAAGGGGTTATCATAAAACTTATGTCTTCGTCGAAACTATTTTCAGAATTAATAGGGATAATAGAGGCCATATCCATATTTGCATAAATTTCATTATCTCCAAAAATAATTGAGAATAATATTTTATTGTTTATAGTATTATAAAGTAAGTTTATCTCTGAATTTTCAGAATTACTGGCTTTTGACATGAATTTTGTGTCAGCTAACTTTTTAGCCAAAACACTAGCGTTTGTCCAAAGAAATTTTCCATCCTTATTAAATCCGATAGAAACTGTATCCATAGATTGAGTTCTTTTATTTGGAACAGCATAATCAACAACATAGTCAATCTCTATGCTTCTTTCTTGAGTATAAGACACACTTACACAAAAGATTAACAGAATTAATATTGTCTTTTTCATATTAATAATCTCCTAAAGTTTCAGCATTTTGCGTTAATGCAATTTCTAATTGCTCATCATTAGGTGCTTTTCCATGCCAAGCATGTGTATGCATCATAAAATCTACACCGTTACCCATTTCGGTTTTAAGCAATACACAAACTGGTTTTCCGTTTCCGGATTTAGACTTTGCGTCTACCATACCAGATAGTATTGCTTCAATATCATTACCTTCTTCTATATCAATTACAATCCAACCAAAAGCTTCAAATTTTTGCCTAATACTTCCCATTGGTAAAACATCATCTGTTGCACCGTCGATTTGTTTTCCGTTTAAATCTATGGTTGAAATTAGGTTATCTATTTTTTTTGCAGATGCATACATTATGGCTTCCCAATTCTGACCTTCTTGTAACTCTCCATCACCATGAAGACTATAAATTAAATGTGAATCACCATTTAACTTTTTTGCTTCTGCAGCGCCAATAGCAACTGACATACCTTGACCAAGAGACCCAGAAGCTATTCTAATACCTTCTAAGCCTTCATGAGTTGTTGGGTGACCTTGAAGCCTTGAATCAATTAATCTAAATGTATTTAATTCATCTACAGAAAAATAACCAGAACGTGCCAAAACACTGTAATATACTGGAGATATGTGACCGTTTGAAAGGAAGAATAAGTCTTCTCCAATTCCGTCCATTTCAAAATGATCTTTTCTGTCCATGATATCTTGGTAAAGTGCAACAAAAAATTCTGCACAACCTAGCGAGCCACCTGGGTGTCCAGAGTTTACTTTATGTACCATGCGAAGAATATCTCTTCGGACTTGTGTTGTTAAATCTTTTAATTCTTGAATGTTTGGCATCTTAAATTTTGCTTGTTTTAGTGTTTCAAAAATAGTTGTTTCAACTAGTGTGGCAAAGTAAGATTTATGTCATTTATTAACGATTTAAGTGAATTGCTAACAATTTTAAATTTAATTAAGAGCATATGCAATTGAGTTAATTATATTTGTCCATTCACATTTGTTTTCATGGAATTTAAAAAGATTGCCGAAGATGCTCAGAGTAAAGCTAGAGCTGGAGAAATAACTACAGACCACGGAAAAATTGAAACTCCAATTTTTATGCCTGTTGGTACTGTTGCCAGTGTTAAAGGTGTGCATCAGCGTGAATTGAAAAATGATATTAATCCAGACATTATTCTTGGAAACACATATCATCTCTACTTGCGTCCTCAGACTTCAATTTTAGAACAAGCAGGTGGTTTGCATAAATTTATGAATTGGGATAGAAATATTTTAACTGATTCAGGCGGTTATCAAGTCTATTCATTATCTGCAAATCGTAAAATAAAAGAGGAAGGTGTTAAGTTTAAATCTCATATTGACGGCAGTACTCATTTTTTTACGCCCGAAAATGTAATGGAAGTACAGCGTTCTATTGGCGCAGATATTATAATGGCTTTTGACGAATGTACACCATATCCATGTGATTATAATTATGCAAAACGTTCTATGCATATGACACATCGTTGGTTAGAACGTTGTCTTGAGCATTTAAAGAAAACACCTTTTAAATATGATTATTCTCAAACTTTTTTTCCAATTGTTCAAGGAAGTACTTATAAAGATTTAAGACAACAATCTGCAGAGTATATCGCTAATGCTGGAGCAGAAGGTAATGCTATTGGCGGTTTATCTGTTGGTGAGCCAGCTGAAGAAATGTATGCAATGACAGATGTAGTTTGCGAGATTTTACCTGAAGATAAGCCCAGATATTTAATGGGAGTTGGCACGCCAATAAATATTTTAGAAAATATTGCGTTAGGTGTAGATATGTTTGATTGTGTAATGCCAACACGTAATGCCAGAAATGGTATGTTATTTACTGCCCATGGAACTATTAATATAAAGAATAGGAAGTGGGCAGATGATTTTTCGCCAATAGATGATATGGGAATTACGTTTGTGGATACAGATTATAGCAAGGCATATTTAAAACATTTATTTTCTGTGAATGAGTTATTAGGTAAGCAAATTGCTACAATTCATAATTTAGGATTTTATCTTTGGTTAGTAAGAGAAGCTCGTAAACATATTATTACTGGAGATTTTAGAACTTGGAAAGATAAAATGGTTAAACAAATGAACAAACGTTTGTAATGATGAAGATTTTAGATTGGTACATACTTAAACGCTATCTCTTTACATTTTTAATGATGTTATTGTTGTTTATACCAATAGCAATAATGGTTCATTTAGCAGAAAAAATTGGAAAGATTATAGATAACGATGTCCCTTTTGACGCGTTAGCCGAGTATTTATTGAACTTTACAATTTACTTCGCCAATTTATTGTTCCCTTTATTTCTGTTTTTATCAGTTATATTTTTTACATCCAAATTAGCCAACAATACTGAGGTTGTAGCCTTTTTAAGTTCAGGAGTTTCATTTTCTAGATTCCTAAGACCCTATATGATTGGAGCAACTATTATTGCTGGTTTGGCCTTAGTATTAGGAATGTTCTTGGCTCCTAAAGCTAGTCAGGGTTTTAATGAGTTTAAGTACAAGTATTTATCTAAAGGAAGAAAAATACAGGAGACTAAAGATGTATTTCGACGAATAACCGATAACGACATTATATATGTAAGTTCTTATGACCCAAAGTCTAAAAGTGGTCAGAATTTTACATTGGAGCATTTTAAGGACAATAAGTTAGAATATAAAATTTTCGCTAGTAATATTAGATATATAGAAGAAGATTCTATTTATAGGTTATCTTCCTACTACAAAAGAAGCTATGATAGTATTGGTAATGTTACTGTAGAAGAAAAAAGAAGCTTAAATATTGAGTTTGCTTTTGATGTAGGAGATTTAACGCCCGTTAATTATATCGCAGAAACCAAGCTTTATAATGAGCTTGTAGACTTTATTGATAAAGAAAAGGCCAGAGGTTCCTCTAATATAGGTAGATACGAAGTGGTAAAATATAAGAAATGGAGTTTGCCAGCATCAGTATTTATATTAACCATTATAGCTGTTGCCGTATCTTCGATTAAGAGACGTGGAGGCATGGGTGTAAATTTGGCATTTGGTATTACAATAGCCATGATTTATGTTTTCTTTGATAAAATCTTTGGTGTAATGGCAGAGCAATCAAACTTTTCGCCATTAATAGCAGTATGGTTCCCTAATATAATTTTTGGTATTTTAGCTATATACTTACTCTACAATGCCAAGAGGTAACCTAAAGCATTATTTACACTTACATTTTCTGGTTTTTATTGCTGGTTTTACTGCCATACTTGGTGAGGTAATTACTATTGGCTCATTTGCTTTAGTTTGGTACAGAATGTTCATTGCTGGAATTTTAATGTTCATATACATTAAGATTACAAAAAAACAATTGAGAATAAATAAAAAGTTGGCTTTTCAACTTGTTATCGCAGGAGCAATCATAGCCGCGCATTGGATTACTTTTTTTGAGGCTATAAATCAGTCTAACGTCTCTATTACATTAGCTATGTTTTCTTCAGGGGCATTTTTTGCATCATTTATAGAACCTATATTCTTTAAAAGAAGAGTTTTGTGGTACGAAATCTTATTTGGTGTCATAGTGATTTTTGGTGTTTTTTTGATTACCCAAGGAGAGTTAAAATATATTAATGGTATAGTTTTAGGACTAGCTTCAGCATTATTTTCTACATTATTTGCCGTTATTAATGGAAAGCTAATATTAAAACATAAAGCCAGCGTTATTTCTTTTTACGAATTTGTTAGTGGTGTTTTCTTTATCACCATCGGTATTATATTCTTTTACGATGGTTTTAATACGGAATTCTTCTCTCTGTCAAACAAAGATTGGATATATATATTTATACTAGCATCTATATGTACTGCGTATGCTTTTATAGCAGCTGTTGAGGTCATGAAATATATCTCACCATTTACAGTGATTCTTAGTTATAACCTCGAACCTGTATACGGTATATTATTAGCATTGTACTTTTTTCCTGAAAAAGAGCAAATGTCTACACAGTTTTATTATGGTGCTATAGTAATTATAAGCGCAGTAGTATTAGATGCGATTTTCAAAAATAAGCGTAAAAAGAAAACTAATTTATCTGGTTAAAATTTCGATTACCTAAACAGTTATTTATATTTTTGTAAACTGAGCAAATCTCAATTTTCTAATACTTTGTTATTAGAATTATAACAGAATACGTAGGTTTGTCAACTAACTAACAAAAACTAATTTCAAATTGTATGGAATATTTAGAGTTTGAATTACCAATAAAAGAATTAGAAGACCAATTGCAGAAATGTAAACTTATTGGAGACGAGAGTGAAGTCGATGTTACAGAGACTTGTAAGCAAATTGAAAAGAAACTCCAGGAGACCAAGAAAGACATATATAAAAATCTTACCGCTTGGCAACGTGTACAATTATCACGTCATCCAGATAGGCCTTATACATTAGACCATATTAATGCACTTTGTGGTGATTCTTTTTTAGAATTACACGGCGACAGAAATGTCAAAGATGATAAAGCCATGATTGGAGGTTTGGGGAAAATTGGAGACCAAACCTATATGTTTATAGGTCAACAAAAAGGATATAATACAAAAACTAGACAATACAGAAATTTTGGTATGTCTAACCCAGAAGGCTATCGTAAAGCATTACGCTTAATGAAGTCTGCTGAGAAATTTGATATTCCTGTGGTTACTTTGGTGGATACGCCAGGTGCATATCCAGGTTTTGAAGCTGAAGAACGTGGCCAAGGTGAAGCTATTGCAAGAAACATTCTTGAAATGACTAGACTTAAAGTACCTATTATTACAATTATTATTGGCGAAGGTGCTTCAGGAGGAGCTTTAGGCATTGGAGTAGGAGACAAGGTCATGATGCTAGAAAATACATGGTACTCTGTTATTTCTCCAGAATCTTGTTCTTCAATATTATGGCGAAGCTGGGAGTATAAAGAGCAGGCTGCAGATGCATTAAAGCTTACAGCAAAAGATATGAAGCGTATGAAACTCGTTGATCAAATTATAAAAGAGCCTCTTGGAGGTGCTCATAAAGATAGAGCAAAGACATTTACTGCTGTAAAAGATGCGATAGTCAAAACTTTTGATGAACTTAAAAACTTATCACCAAAAGAATTGGTAAATCAGCGCATGGAAAAATACAGTGAGATGGGAGTTTATAAATCATAATCCCATTAAACCATAGCATTTAAAAAAAACTGAAGTATTAAACTTCAGTTTTTTTGTCGCTATTAACAATAAAACAAACTTATTAACAGTTAAAATGTTAATCAACTGTTGATGATTGAGTTAATAATAAATCAATGTTTTCTCAACGTTTTGGTTACATTCGTAAGCTATTAAAATTTGAAGGCTTTCTTAAGGTTTTTTTACCATTTTTAAGTTTCTTTTTCTTAAATTAATCCAACTAAATTTTTCATTTTATAATGAAACAACCTAATCCAGTACAAGGCTATAAAGTCGATAAAAGCTCCATAATTAGCTTGGAGAAAGGAAAAATACCACCTCAGGCATTAGATCTCGAGGAGGTTGTACTAGGTGCTATGATGATTGACAAGAAAGGTGTGGATGAGGTCATTGATATCCTTAGTCCAGATGCTTTTTACAAAGAAGCACATCGCTTTATATTCGAGGCTATATTCAAACTCTTTGAAAATAGTGAACCTGTTGACTTATTAACAGTTTCTTCTCAATTGCGCAAGGATGCGAAGCTAGATATAGTTGGTGGAGACTTTTATTTGATTTCATTGACACAACGTGTCTCTTCATCAGCACACATTGAGTTTCATGCGCGTATAATCCTTCAGAAATATATTCAGCGAAGTCTCATAAAAATTTCAAACGAAATTATTGAAGACGCTTATGATGAAGGCAAAGATGTTTTTGATTTGCTGGATAATGCTGAAGCAAAACTTTATGAAGTTACTCAAGGAAATGTAAAGAAATCTACTGAGACAGCTCAAAGCTTAGTAATTCAAGCTAAGAAAAAAATTGAAGAAATATCTAACAAAGAAGGTTTAAGTGGTATTCCTTCTGGTTTTGATAAATTAGATAAATTAACATCTGGATGGCAGCCATCAGATTTAATTATTGTTGCTGCTCGTCCTGGTATGGGTAAAACAGCTTTAACTTTGACAATGGCAAGAAATATTGCGGTTAATAGTAATATTCCGGTGGCATTCTTTTCATTAGAGATGTCTTCGGTACAATTAATTACACGTTTAATTTCTAGTGAAACAGGATTATCTTCGGAAAAATTAAGAACAGGAAAGCTCGAAAAGCATGAGTGGGAACAGCTTAATGTTAAAGTTAAGACACTAGAGAAAGCACCACTTTTTATAGATGATACACCTTCACTTTCAATATTCGATTTAAGAGCAAAAGCAAGGCGTTTGTCATCTCAATACGGCATAAAAATGATAATTGTTGATTATTTGCAATTAATGACAGGTGGTGGAAGCCAAAAAGGAGGTAATCGAGAACAAGAAATATCTATGATTTCTCGTAATCTAAAAGCTTTAGCAAAAGAATTAGAAGTACCAGTAATTGCCCTATCTCAGTTATCTCGTGCGGTAGAAACTCGTGGTGGTAGTAAACGTCCTTTATTATCCGATTTACGTGAATCTGGTGCTATTGAGCAAGATGCAGATATTGTATCATTTATTTATAGACCAGAATATTATAAGATTGATGAGTGGGACGATGAAGAACGCTCACCAACAGAAGGACAAGGAGAATTTATTGTTGCAAAACATAGAAACGGTGGTTTAGAAAACATACGATTAAAATTCATCGGACATTTAGGTAAGTTCGATAACTTAGATGATTTTGATACACCATTCGGAGAGTTCCATTCTAAGATGAATGCAGCTGCAAATGATGATACTTTTAAAGCAGACAATTTTCCATCTGCTAGTGATGCTTTTGATGCACCTGACGATGATGGTGTACCGTTTTAAAGATTTATAATTTCTTTGAGAGTTTTTAAAGAAATTTACGACTAGCTTAGCAAGCCAATTATATATCCCCATGCTTAACGAAAGACGTACTACAAATATATTGTTGTTGATAATAGCAATTCCTATCGTATTTTATTTACTTAAAATATTGTCCTTCATATTCATACCACTCATCTTTTCAATGTTTATAGCATTATTGTTTCTGCCATTAATGCGTTGGTTAGGTCGACGAAAAATACCAAAATTTGTAAGTATTATTATTGTCTTACTTGTGGTTGCTGGCGGACTCAAAATTGGTATAGAATTGATTCAGCTATCTAGTAAAGAAATTTTAGCAAATAATGGTGATTTTTTGGAAAAAGCAGAGCCTAAAATAGCTAGTCTTAAGGCTTATTTATCTGAGGACTTTGGTATTGAGATAGCATCAAATAAAAATGTATTTGCAAACTTTTTTCAAAAAGAAAATATAGGATCTACAATTGGGTTTTTAAGAAAATTTTTAACAACACTATTAATGACGGCATTTTTTGTGGTTTTATGGCTTGCTGAATCTATTAATGTTCATAAATTACTAAATACTACGATTTTAAAGAAAAAATTCACCTCGGTTAAGACGTTTATGAAAATCGAGAAAGACTTAATAAAATTTATAAAAGTTAAGTTTTTTGTAAGTGCGCTCACAGGAATTTTTACAGGCCTAATGTGCGTGTTTTTTGACGTTAGTTTCCCCATTTTTTGGGGATTATTTGCCTTTGCTATTAACTTCGTACAAATGGTAGGTTCATTTGTTTCTGTAATTTTACTCTCCATCTTTGCTTTTGTAGAGTTAGATACAACAAGTACGTTGCTCTTCTTTATAGCTTCAATAGCTATGGTTCAAGTTGTTTTTGGAGCAATTTTAGAGCCTATTTTTATGGGAAAATCCTTTTCAATAAATATTATAGCTGTTCTTGTTATGTTGATGTTTTGGGGTTTTTTATGGGGAATTCCGGGGTTAATTATGGCAATACCTATAACGGTATTCCTTAAGATTATTATGGAGCAATTTTCTGGTACAAAAATCATTGCCAGTTTGCTTTCTGGTAGTGAGACTAAGCCAGAAAGTATATTGTAGATTGATATTGACTTCAAAATATCTTAAAAGAATAATAAAGACTTATCTACGTTTCAATTTTTGAGTATCTTTCAATAGAAAATAATTGAATTTGAAAAAATATATTTTAATTACTGCCTTATTTTTTGGAATGCTTGCTTCTCATGCTTCCTATATTTTAATCCCAATGGATGCCGAAACCCAAGAAAACCACCTTAAAGCTTATGGTGTTACCTATTGGACTTTAGAGCGCGATTTAAAAGTCAAATGGTTACTTAATTATAGAGGTGGTTCATTTTTATTGCCTGATGCAGAAATTATTCAACGTGAATGTCAGATAAGAGGTGTGTCTTTCGAAGTAGTTTCCGATGCCCAAGCAGAACAAATCTTAAATGAAATTTCAAGTCCTTCAGTTAATCAAGAAGCTGTTGTTTTAGAAAAAGCACCAAAGATTGCAGTGTATACACCTTATGGTAAACAACCGTGGGATGATGCAGTTACCATGGTATTAACTTATGCCGAGATACCTTATGAAACCATATATGATGAAGAAGTTTTAAAAGATGAATTACTACTCTACGATTGGTTACATCTACATCACGAAGACTTTACAGGACAATTTGGAAAATTTTATAGAACATATCGATCTGCAGCTTGGTATATAAAAGAAAAGAAAGAAGCTGAAGCGTTGGCAAAACGACTTGGGTATAATAAGGTTTCTGATGCTAAGCTTGCGGTAGCATTAAAAATAAGAAACTACGTTGCTGGTGGCGGTTTTATGTTTGCAATGTGTTCTGCCACGGATAGTTTTGATATAGCGCTTTCTGCTGAAAATGTAGATATCTGTGAACCAATGTTTGATGGTGATGGTAGTGATCCAGGATATCAGAATAAAATAGACTTCACAAATACGTTTGCATTCAAGGACTATGTTTTAGAACGCAACCCAAATATCTATGAGTTTTCTTCTATTGATATGACAAGAAAAAGAAGAATACCAAAAGAAACAGACTACTTTTCCTTAATGGAATACTCTGCAAAATGGGACCCAATCCCAACGATGTTGACACAAAATCATACTGCTTTGGTCAAAGGATTTATGGGGCAAACAACTTCATTTACAAGAGACCAGATAAAATCTAATGTATTAGTTATGGGTGAGAACAAAACCAATGGCGAAGCAAAATACATTCATGGTATTAAAGGAAAAGGCTTTTTTACATTCTATGGTGGTCATGACCCTGAAGATTATACACATAGAGTAGGAGACCCAAAAACAGAATTAGATTTGCATCCAACATCTCCAGGTTACCGATTAATACTTAACAACGTATTATTCCCAGCTGCAAAGAAGAAAAAACAAAAGACCTGATAGTTGTAGATGCCTAGCAAAGTCAAATCTTTTTTTCAGTTACTTTTAGTGTCGTCTATTTTTTGGATACTAGCGTTTACACTATTTACTGCAATACGCTATGTAGGACTTGAACAGCAATTAAAATTATTTACTGATGAAGAATTATACTTGCCAATAAAGGAATACTTTTCGCTCTCAATAATTATTGGTTTGATTGTTAGTGTTTTTTATACAATCATTGAATTTATTTTTGATAGCTTAAGTAAAAGATTGATTCTTGGTATTAGTATAATAATTAAATCTGTTATTTATTTTATTCTAGTAATAGTTTTGCTTAGTTCTATTTCATTTTTATTAGAAATGGAATTGGATAGGGATTTATCAAATGATAGAGGTTGGTGGAAAACTAATTTACGTTTTTGGATAACAGTTTTATATTTTGTTGTGGCTTCAATTGTGTTTTCATTATTCCGTATTGCAAATGATAGGTTTGGTCGCGGTAATTTTATACAAGTTTTAATAGGTAAATATAAAAGACCAAAGGAGCAAGAGCATGTTCTAATGTTTATAGATTTAAAAGATTCTACAAAGATTGCTGAGCGATTAGGACATAAAAAGTATAGTCAATTTATACAAGATTGTTTTATTGATTTAAATTTATCGCTAAGTAATTTTGGTGCTGAAGTATATCAATATGTAGGAGATGAAGCCGTGATATATTGGCCAAGTAATAAAGGTTTTAAAAATAATAACTGTATTAATCTGTTTTTTGCATTTCAAAACAGATTAAAAAGAAGGTCTAAATACTATAGTAAAAAATACACTTTCAACCCAGAATTTAAAGCAGGTTTACATTTTGGAAAGCTTATGGTTGCTGAAATAGGAACTATAAAAAAGGATTTAGCTTTTCATGGCGATGTTATAAATACAGCTTCTAGAATTCAAAGTCTTTGTAATAATTTTAGTAAACATTTGTTAGTTTCAGAATCTATTTTAGAAAACCTGAATATATCAGAAACGCATTACCAACTTATATCACAAGATATGGAACTAAAAGGAAAAGAAGAGCGGTTAAAAATTTATGCTATTAGTAAAGCTTAGATGTTAAACATTTTTTTAGAGTCATTCATTTAGTTGAATGACTTTTTTTATCAGGTATACTAAGCAAAAAACCCAACTCTTACGAGCTGGGTTTTTTTAAGCGAAATGTTGTTATTAATTTGGCTAAAAGCCTTATTTAACTTTGTTAACTATTGCTTCAAAAGCCTCAGGGTTATTCATAGCTAAATCTGCAAGAACCTTACGATTCAATTCAATATTATTAGCTTTTAATTTCCCCATGAATTTTGAATAGCTCATCCCATGTTGTCTTGCACCTGCATTAATACGCATAATCCATAACGCACGAAATGTTCTCTTTTTGTTTCTGCGGTCTCTGTACGAGTATTGCATCGCTTTGTCTACCGCATTTTTTGCTACTGTCCAGACGTTTTTACGTCTTCCCCAGTATCCTTTTGCTTGCTTAAGAACTTTTTTTCTTCTAGCTCTCTTCGCAACTGAATTTACTGATCTTGGCATTTCTTTAATTGTTTTTTTGTAGTAGGCGACCTAATTGGTACTTGCTAAATAATTTTGCCTAACTCCAGGGTTTATAAATTGTTTTAACCGATTAAAACAGTATTACTTTAAACGTAACATTGTTTTAATGTTATCCTCATCTGATTTGTGTACCAAACCGTCATGAGTTAACTTAAGCTTACGCTTTTTAGATTTTTTTGTCAATATATGACTCTTAAAAGCATGCTTTCTTTTAATCTTACCAGTGCCAGTTAGTTTGAAACGTTTCTTAGCACTTGATTTAGTTTTCATTTTAGGCATTTTCTCCTATTTTTAATTACGTTTCGCTTATTATCTTAATACTGAAACAATTTTCAGTTTACTTTTTCTTTGGAGCAATAAACATAATCATACGTTTACCTTCTAATTTTGGCATTTGTTCAACTTTACCAAACTCCTCTAAATCTTGAGCTAGTCTTAATAATAATATTTGACCTTGCTCTTTAAAAACAATAGAACGTCCTTTAAAAAACACAAAGGCTTTAAGCTTTGCGCCATCCTTTAAGAACTTCTCTGCATGTTTCTTTTTAAACTCATAATCATGGTCATCAGTTTGTGGTCCAAATCTAATCTCCTTGACTACAACTTTAGTTGCTTTAGATTTTAACGCCTTCTCACGTTTCTTTTGTTCGTAAAGAAACTTTTTATAATCCATAACTTTACAGACAGGCGGAGTTGCATTTGGTGAAATCTCAACTAAATCTAAACCTTGCTCATCAGCTATTGATAGAGCTTTTCTTGTTGGATATACACCAATCTCTACATTATCACCTACAAGTCTTACCTCTTCGGCTCTAATTTTTCCGTTAATTTTGTGTTTGTCTTCTTGGACTACACGTCTGCTGAAATTTTTTCTTCTACGTATTGCTATGGCTAATAAATTTTAATTAAACGTTATTGTTATTTGAAAGTTTTTAAACTTTCTCTTATTTGTTTTGTTACTATTTCTGCAAAGGCATCTACACTAATCGTGCCTAAATCTTCTCCTCCGTGAGCCCTTACTGTTATTGTATTATCCTTTTCTTCTTGCTCTCCTACAATAATCATAAACGGGTATTTTTGCATTTCCGCTTCACGAATTTTCTTCCCTACAGTTTCATTTCTATTATCTGCGAGGGCGCGAATTTCGTTATTTTCTAGCAAATTTAAAACTTTTTCAGCGTATTTTTCATATTTCTCGCTGATAGATAATACAATAGCTTGTTCTGGCATTAACCAAAGCGGGAAATTACCACCAGTATGCTCCAATAAAATAGCTATAAAACGCTCCATACTTCCAAAAGGTGCGCGATGAATCATTACAGGTCTGTGTAGTTCATTATCACTGCCTTTGTAAGTTAAATCAAAGCGTTCAGGTAAGTTGTAATCTACCTGTATAGTTCCTAATTGCCATTGTCTTCCAAGTGCATCTTTAACCATAAAGTCTAACTTAGGTCCGTAAAAAGCAGCTTCGCCTTCTTCAACCACATAATTAAGCCCTTTGTCTCTAGCTGCATTAAGAATCGCATTCTCTGCTTTTTCCCAATTCTCGAGACTACCAATATATTTATCTGGCGTTTTTGTATCTCTTATTGAAACTTGAGCTGTAAAATTTTCGAAACCAAGTGAGCCAAAAACATAAAGAACCAAATCTATTACCTCTTTAAATTCGGTATCTAATTGGTCTGGTGTACAGAAAATATGTGCATCATCTTGAGTAAAACCTCTTACACGGGTTAAGCCATGTAACTCACCACTTTGTTCGTATCTATAAACTGTACCAAATTCAGCATATCGTTTAGGTAATTCTTTATATGAAAATGGTCTTGTATTGTATATCTCGCAGTGATGCGGACAATTCATAGGTTTTAATAAAAACTCTTCGCCTTCATTTGGAGTGGAAATAGGTTGAAAGCTATCCTCTCCATATTTTGCATAATGTCCAGAAGTTACATAAAGTTCTTTTTGTCCAATATGTGGTGTTACAACCATTTCGTAACCTGCTTTTTTCTGTGCAGCTTTCAAGAAGTCCTCTAACCTTTCACGCAAAGCAGCACCTTTTGGTAACCATAAAGGTAAACCTTGTCCAACTTTTCTAGAGAATGTAAATAACTCAAGTTCTTTGCCAAGTTTTCTGTGGTCTCGCTTTTTTGCTTCCTCCAGCAAGTGTAAGTATTCCGTAAGCTCTTTTTGTTTCGGGAAAGATACACCGTAAACACGAGTTAATTGCTTTTCATTTTCATCTCCTTTGTAATATGCACCCGCAACACTCAATATTTTAACTGCTTTTATAATACCAGTATTTGGTATATGCCCACCACGACACAAATCTGTAAAGGTAGAGTGGTTGCAGAAACTTATAGTACCATCTTCAAGGTTTTCGATAAGGTCAACTTTATATTCGTTTTTACCTTTGTATAATTCTAAAGCTTCAGATTTACTAACAGAGTGCATTTTAAAATCGTGTTTTCCACGAGCAATCTCTATCATTTTTGTTTCTATAGCTTTAAAGTCCTTTTCTGAAATAGAACCTTCACCTAAATCTACATCATAGTAAAATCCATTTTCTATAGCAGGGCCGACCCAAAGCTTAACACCTGGGTATAATTCCTCTAGAGCTTGCGCCAAAACGTGAGCCGATGAATGCCAAAATGCTTTTTTTCCATCATCATCACGAAACGTATATAAAACAAGATTACCATCTGTGGTTAATGGAGTGGTGGTTTCAATAACTGTGTTATTGAATTTTGCAGAAATCACGTTACGGGCAAACCCCTCGCTAATATCTACAGCCACTTCATGAGGTGTCACGCCTTCATCAAAAGCACGCACCGAACCGTCAGGTAGAGTAATTTGTATCATTGATATTGTATATAGTTTTTAATAACTGACAAATATATAGGTATATCGGCAACTAGCAAAGCATAGTCGGTTATAAGTAGGTAATATTTTTGTGCGTTACCACATATACTCATTTCTCATTTACATATAGCAGTCATGCTTTCTGTTTCAAGTCCTCTGTAATATCACTTTTATAAAAGCAAAATTCCTGCAGGCTATCCACTGCAATTCCTAATGCTAATATGCTGTCTATAGTATTCTAAATTTTTCTATTGAGGTTAGGTTAAATAATTATGAATAAAAAGTGAGAATAAAGTACACATATAATAAGGTAGAGCTTAATTAAAATTTTAGATTTTTTTCATTTATGTATATTGTTTAGAGTAAGTGTTTTATGTATTGATTTTATAGGGTTAAAAAATAAAGTTAAGAAAAGGGTTGTGAGAATGGAAAAGGGTTTTATATTTGCACCCTCAAAACGGCGAAAGAGTTTTGTTTTGTGAGGTTCTTAGAGGGGTATTTTTGGGTTTAAAAAATAAAATTAAAAATATTTTCAATTTTATTTTGTGGGAATAAAAATATGGTTTTATATTTGCACCCGCTTAAGAGATAAACGCCTT
>SHBX01000007.1 GCA_004211785.1 Winogradskyella sp. | reverse complement strand
GCTGAAGTACTTTCTCTACATTGTGATTGCCATCTGCAGAATGCGAAAATATATAGGCTTCGTTTTTATAATGGCTTATAGCTATCACATTTTGATAAACAGCATAATAAATTTCTGGCGTATTAATTGAATTGTCTTTATGCGAAATCTCGATATCTTCAAAATATTTAACCGCATCGTAATTTGTGTAACCAAAAATACCATTGGTAATAAACTTGAAATCTTCTTTTAGGTCTGAGTTAAATCTATTTGAAAAGTTATGTACGGTTTTAGTAACAGTTTCTGGAGAGGCATCACTAATTTCTGTATTTCCATCAGGGAATTTCTGAGTAATGCTTCCGTTTTCGACTGAAGCTATAGGATTACAACAGATGTATGAAAAACTATTGTCATTGGCACGATAGTCGCTATTTTCGAGTAACAAACTATTAGGAAAGATATCGCGTAACTTCAAGTAGATATTTACAGGCGTAATATGATCTGCGAGTATCTTTTTGTAAGTCGTATGTAAATTAAATATTTTCATTTATGCTGAATTCTTTTCAGTATTATATATTAAAAAAGGCCTGTCGTGAATGACAAGCCTTTTAAGTATTTCGGTTAACACAATGGACTACTTCACGAACGTTTCGTTAGTTAAGCTCCACCACCATGTTTTGTTTGTTTGCATTTTTTTATTTAAAGTTCAAATATAGAAACGAAATTTTTTATTTCAAACTAATTTGAAGATTTTCTATTTGACTAGAACGATAATTTTATATCAAGTTCAAAATCATCAGAAATGGCTTTGTCTTTTAAGTTGTCAATAAATGAAGCAGAACCGTATTTAATATCAAATTTTGTGCGGTCTATGGTTAATTTTGTTGAAGCAAAATTTTCTTTAACCACCATATTAAATGATATTGGTTTTGTAATTCCTTTTATGGTTAGTTGTCCAGTAATTTCATAATCGCTATACTGATCTGTAACTTTAGTAATCTCTAGCGAAGCAGTTTTATGTTTTTCTACGCCAAAAAAATCATCTGATTTTAAATGACCTTCAAGATTCATCTTTCCTTTACCTTGCATATCTGTAACGTTAATCGATGTCATGTCTATTACAAAGTTTCCGCCTGTAAGGTTTTTGCCATCAAACTTAAGAACACCACTTTCTAATTTAATTGTGCCTTCATGACTTCCTGTTACTTTTTTGCCGATCCATGAGACTGTGCTTTCTTCTATATTAACTTGTTTTTCTTTTAGTAATGTGAAAGAAAAGAATGAGATTGCTAATACTGCTATTGTTAAGGTTTTTAAATTTTTCATTTTATTTTTTAATTCTAAGATGGTCTTAATTATGAGCGCAAACTTACTATTGGAGAATAAAATTTAATTTAATTTTTTGTTAAAACTTCTAAAGTACATCATTACATGACTAATTTTATAGGATGAAACGTTTGTTACTCATAATCTTATTTATTTCTTTTTCCTGTAAAGAGTCTCCTAAAGAAGTTCCAGAAGGTACAGTTCAACCGGAGATTGCATCTACTTTTGATTTAGAGATTTACAATTACGATGGCCTAAAACCATTAATCAATAAAACCGACGACAAAGTTCATGTGGTTAATTTTTGGGCAACATGGTGTGCCCCATGTATTAAAGAATTACCACATTTTGAAAAGGTAAAAGCAGAATATGAAGCCAAAGATGTAGAGGTGTTGTTAGTGAGTTTAGATTTCCCGAGACAGTACGAAACTAAGCTGAAACCTTTTATTGAAGAAAATCAAATACAATCAGAAATCGTTTGCTTTGACGATGTTGATCAAAACAGATGGATACCAGCAATTGATAGCACATGGTCAGGTGCATTACCTGCGACAATCATTTATAAGGGCAATAAACGACAGTTTTATGAAAAGTCGTTTACCTATGAAGAATTAGAAAAAGAAGTACAACAATTTTTAAATTAATATAGATTATGAAATCATTAAGAGTATTAGCAGTTTTAATCTGCTTTGTGAGTTTAACAGCATTTACCATTACAACCGATGGCGGTTATGATATTGGTGATGTAGCTACAGATTTCTCTTTAGAGAATATAGATGGAAAAAAAGTATCACTTGCGGATTATAAAACGGCAAAAGGCTTTATCGTCATATTTACTTGTAACACTTGTCCTTATGCAGTAGCGTATGAAGACAGAATTGTAGACTTGGATAAAAAATACGCTTCAAAAGGCTATCCAGTTATTGCAATTATGCCTAATGATACCGATGTGAAACCTGGAGATAATATGCAGGCTATGAAAGCTAGAGCAAAAGCAAAAGGCTTTACATTTCCATATCTAATGGATGAAGGACAAAAAGTATACCCGCAATATGGCGCTACCAAAACACCTCATGTTTATATTTTAGAAAAATCTACAGAAGGTAATATTGTAAAATATATTGGCGCTATTGATGACAACTATAAAGATGCAGCTGCAGTAAAAACAAAATATGCAGAAAATGCGGTTGATGCACTTTTAGCAGGAAAAGAAATTGAGCAGAAGACAACAAGAGCTATCGGTTGTTCTATTAAAACGAAATAGTAAGGTTTCCGCTATAACGAGAATAAATGTTAAAATTAAATCTGAAGTGTAACACTTCAGATTTTTTTACGTCTATATCATAAAGAAATGTTAATTTTGTTTAAGAAATTTAAACTAAATGGCTGATTTGCAACAAGAAGATTGGACAAAACTACTATCTGAAGACAATAATTCAGTAGTTTTAGATGTTAGAACACAAGAAGAAGTTGAAGACTTAGGGATTATTCCTGATGCTTTGCATATAGACATTTTTAAAGGCCAAGGCTTTATTGATGAAATTCAGCAATTAGATACCGCAAAAAATTATTTTGTGTATTGCAAAGCTGGTGGAAGAAGCGCACAAGCATGTGCTATTATGAATCAACTAGGTTTTGAGAACACATACAATCTTGTCGGTGGATTTACAGAATGGAAAGGTGAAGTCAATCAAATATAAATCAATCAAATCATGAAAAAGTTAGTATCAATCACATTATTAAGTTTCGTTATACTATCTAGTACTAGCTGTGTTGATAAAAATGCAGATTCTAGTGATGTTAAGTTGGTTACAGCTGACGAAATGAAAAAAATTATTGAGCTCGAAGATGTACAACTTGTTGATGTACGGACACCATCAGAGTTTGACGAAATTCATATTGAGTCTGCTCAGAACATAGATTTTAGGTCTCCAACTTTTGAAGACGATATTACAAGACTCGATAAAACAAAGCCAGTATTATTGTATTGTAAGTCAGGAAAGCGAAGTGCAAAATGTGCTCGAAAACTTAAAGAAGCTGGATTTGAAAAAGTCTACGAACTCGAAGGCGGCATATCCAAATGGCAGTATTCTGAAATACTTACCATCGAGAAAAAATCATAAAACTATCAGCCGAACTTAAAACGTTCGGTTTTTTTATACGTTCATTTCCTAAGGTTTTTATAAATTAGACGACTTTTAAGTAGTAAAATCAGCACAAGATGTACATTTGTGCTTTAACCTTAATTTATGGCAATTACTAAGCGTTTTCTTTTCGCATTACTAAGTCTAGTTTTTACATCCTCAGTTTTTTCTCAAATTTTAGAACCAGCAAAATGGGAACATTCTGTTGAGAAAATTTCTGATACAGATTATAATCTAAAATTTACAGTAGACTTAGATAATGGTTGGGCAATTTATTCTCAATTTAAAATCGATGAAGAAGGTTTTGCACCTCAAACTCTTTTTGAGTTTAAGGAGCCTGATGGTAATTATAAATTAATAGGAAAAACCTCAGAGCCTACAGTAGCCTCTAAATACGACCCAGTATTTGAAGAAGATGTTGTTAAATTTTATGACCAAGCTATTTTTGAGCAGCGTATTTCTTTAATTAATCCAGATTTAAATACTATTGCAATTTATGTTGAATACCAAACCTGTGATCATGAGAAGTGTATCCCAGGAGATCATACATTCAATATTAATTTAGATGGAACCGAAGCAGTAAAAGAGACTGTCAATATTGATCAGCGCAGTCAAAAATTATCAGAAGAATTAAAACTTAACATCACCGGTTGGGACAAATATGAGAAGCAGGATATTGAGGAAAAAAGTAATTTATCCATTTTTATTTTAGGTTTTCTTGGAGGATTAATAGCATTGTTAACACCGTGTGTTTTTCCAATGATTCCGTTAACGGTTTCATTCTTCACAAAGAGTTCTGGAGATGCTAAAAAAGGCTTATTTAATTCAGTTTTATATGGGTTTTTCATTTTTCTGATTTATGTATTGTTAAGTATTCCGTTTCACTTATTAGATTCACTAGATCCAGGAATTCTCAATAGCATCTCTACAAATGTGACGCTTAATATTATTTTCTTCATCATTTTTATAGCATTTGCATTTTCATTCTTTGGCTATTTCGAATTGACATTGCCGCAATCTTGGAGTGCAGCTATGGATAGTAGAGCTAATAAAATTGGAGGTTTTATTGGCGTGTTTTTTATGGCGTTGACTTTAGCAATTGTCTCATTTTCGTGTACAGGTCCAATTTTAGGAACGCTATTAGGAAGCTCTCTAACAGCAGATGGTGGAGCCATGCAACTAACTATGGGGATGAGTGGTTTTGGCCTCGCATTAGCGTTGCCATTTACTTTATTTGCCATGTTCCCAAAATGGTTGAACTCACTACCAAAATCTGGTGGTTGGTTAAATACCGTAAAAGTTGTTTTAGGTTTTATAGAATTGGCATTAGCACTTAAATTCTTGTCTAATGCAGATTTAGTTGAGCATTGGGGATTATTAAAGCGCGAAATCTTTATCGGACTTTGGATAATTATTGGGATAGGTTTAGTCTTATACTTATTTGGAAAAATTAAATTCCCACATGATGGATCACTTCAAAAATTAGGAAAAGGTCGAATTACAACAGGGATCTTAGTAGTGGCTTTTGTCATTTATTTAATTCCTGGATTGACTAACACAAAGTATGCTAACTTAAAACTATTAAGTGGTTTTCCGCCACCAATGTTTTATAGTTTGTATGATAAGACTTCAGAATGTCCGTTAGACTTAAATTGTAGTAAAGACTGGCAAGAAGGTTTAGCAAAAGCAAAAGCTGAGAACAAACCAATTCTTTTAGATTTCACAGGTTGGGCATGTGTTAACTGTCGTAAAATGGAAGAGCAGGTATGGAGCACCTCTGAAGTTTACGATATTTTAAGTAAAGATTATGTAATTATATCACTATACGTCGATGACAAAAAAGAATTATCTGAAGCTGAACAGTTTGATTATTTACGCGCAAACGGAACTGTAAAAACTATTGAGACTATTGGTGATAAATGGGCAACATTACAGACCATAAACTTCCAAAATAACTCACAACCGTATTATGTACTATTAAATCACGATTTAGAATTGTTGAATACTACAAATGCATATGAACCAAATGCAGAGACTTATTTTGAGTGGCTAAATACAGGTTTGAAGAATTTTAAAACGGAGAAGAAAGTTCAAGGGTTTAAGTTTAAGTAATAAAGAGGCCTTTTTGATTATAGTAGTCACTAAACTTCAAAATAAACGCTATCAAAAGGGACTCTAAAACGTGGGCCATAAATACCTTTATCATCTCTAATACCACAACCAATTACCATATTAACTTCTGCGCCACGAGGTAAACCCAAAATATGTTTAACACGTAAGGTATCACTACCTTCCATTGGGCAGGTGTCATAACCAATTGCCGCCATACTTGTCATAAAGTTTTGAGCTGCTAATCCAGCACTTTTATGCGCCACAATGCGCATGTCACTCAATCGTGTTTGTCTATAAATGGGTTTAAACAATCCTATGATTTGAAAAACGATATATTTAATAAAACCCAATATTCCTAAAAAGTCTGTATAAATGGTTGGGATGAGTTTTTTGTAATAATTGATTGCCATTTTTTTACGTTTCAAATCACGCTCACTTAAATTGTCTTTATCATAAACTTTATTCAGGAAATCAATATTCGCTTTTGCACGCTTTCGCCATAAATCTTTTCTGACAACTACGACAATAAGTTGTTTAGCAGTTTTGGCTGCGCTTTGGTTAAAACAAGCTTCAGCTAATGCTTTTAATTTGGTTTTATCTGTGACGTGATAAAATTCCCATAGCTGTAAATTGCTGCTTGTAGGTGCTAAAGATGCATTAATCAAGCATTGTTTTACTTTAATAGTTTCTATATCGTCGTTTTTATATACACGCGTAGAACGTCTGTATGCAATAGCTTCTGTAACTGTTTTTTCCATAAATTAATTTCTTTTAAGAGCTACAAGATAACATAGAACAACCAACTTTATGTCTTGCCCATTCTGGACGTTTTGCGAACCACTTTTCATGTTCGGGTTGTTCTGAGTATGGTTGTTTTAAGAGTTGAAATAACTCATCAATTAGATTGTAATCACCTTTGTTGGCATCATTAATAGCGAGTTGCGCCATATAGTTTCTAAGAACATATTTTGGATTTACGAAATCCATTTTCGTTTTTCGTTCTGCATCTGACAGTCTTTCTTTTTCTAACCTAAAATGGTATAAGTCAAACCAATCGTACCATTGTTTTTTTATAGTATCTGTAATAGAATCAATACTATAAAAGGCATCCTGTATAAGTTGAAAACCATTAATGGAATTATCTTTTTTAAAATTACTCAGCTTTCTAAAGAAAATGGTCATATCTGTCTCTACAAGATGAAGTACATCTTCTAAAGTTTGAATTAACTGTTGGTCTTTTTCTTCATTTTCTAATAAACCGAGCTTAGATTTCATCATTGCTAATGACTTGATTTCAAAACCTGTTTTGTAATTTTCTAAAATGTCTTCCAGAGGTTTTACATCTTCTATTAAAGGATATAAAGCATTGGCGAGTTGGTACAAATTCCATAATCCAATATTTGGTTGATTGGCAAAGCGGTAGCGTTTGTTTTGGGCATCAGTAGTGTTTGGTGTCCAGCCAAAATCAAAACCTTCAAGCCAGCCATATGGGCCATAATCTATAGTTAATCCTAATATACTCATGTTATCTGTGTTCATCACGCCATGAACAAAGCCAACACGCTGCCAATGTATAATCATATCTAGAGTGCGTTGCATCACCTCATAAAAAAACTGAATATAGGTATCTTTTGATGGTTTGCCTAAATGCGGAAAGTGGTGTTTTATCGTATAATCAACAAGCGTTTTTAAATTTTTATGGTCTTGTCTTGCTGCAAAAATTTCATAATTACCAAAACGTAAAAATGATGGCGAAACTCTCGATACTATAGCACCTTTTTCATAAGCTTGATTACCATCATAAAGCATATCTCGCATAACTTCATCTCCAGTTAAAGCCAAAGATAATGCGCGAGTAGTAGGTACACCCAAATGGTGCATAGCTTCACTACACAAATACTCTCTAATAGAAGAACGCAAAACTGCCAAGCCATCACCTTGTCTAGAGTATGGCGTTTCTCCGGCACCTTTAAGCTGAATGGTCCATTGTTTCTCATCATGCTTAATGTCAAACAAATTAATGGCACGTCCGTCTCCTAATTGCCCAGCCCAATTTCCAAACTGATGCCCGCCATAGCAAATGGCATAAGGTTTTGTGTCATCTAAAGCTGAATTACCTGTCATTACATTCAAAAACTCTTCAGATTTTAAATCCTCTTTTTTCAACCCTAATTCTTCAGAAATGTCTTCAGAAACGTGAATTAATTCTGGTTTCGAAGTTTGTTGAGGTGTAACATAACTAAAACATGCTCCGCTAACCTGACGTCGAGTGTTTTTAGTAATTGGGTCAGCTGGAAGCTCAGTTATAAAAGTGTGTTTTAGATTTAGGTTCATTATGATTTATCTATCTGTTTTAATATGTATTTAGCGATTTTTTTATAACTAAAGACCTTGGATTTTAATTCCAAGCTAAGTTACTTCTTTCAAGCCAATAATGTTTTGGTAATACAGCAAAGCCTTTAAGATTAGTAATTTCTTCTGGTAGGAGTTTAAAATTTAATGCGTTAAGGTTTTGCTTTAAATGTTCTGTATTTGATGCACCGCTTAGTATAAGTGTAGGTTCTAAATGATCAAAGACAAAACGTAAGGCAATGGCATCTATACCAACCTTGTATTTTGTCGCTAAAGTTTCTAAATAGTTATAAATTACATTATAATTCTTAAACTGACTATTTGTAAAAACTCTTCCGTTAGCTAAAGCTTCTTTGATTATTATGGTTTTGTCTTTAGATAATAACTGTTGTAAAATAGCAAAACAAGACTGCTCAAAAATATTGAAGGTAGCTTGGTAACTGTCAAATAAATCCTCACCATTAAAATTTACTTTACTCGCTTCTTTAATAATCTTTACTTGTTCAGTTCCACTAGAAGTAATACCTATTTTTAATCCATGTTCTTGTTTTAATTCATTCAACCTAGATAGAACATCGATATTATTTAAAACACCACTATCTAAGGTCGCAGAATGAATTTGATAGATTTTTAGTTTAGGTAATAATGCTTTAGAAATTTCCCACTGCTCATTCAGTTTAGATAATGAGTGTTCTTTAACTTCATGTTTTCCTTCAAATCCTATTTCCCAATTAGCAACATAAGTGTAGCCAAATTTTGTGGAGAGATTAACATCTTTATAATGTCTTGTATTATTCCATTCTAATAAAAATTCTTCTCCCAAGCCATAAGATGGAGCAACATCAAAATCTCTTATGCCAAGTTCATAGCTTTTATCTAAAACCTTGAACGCATTTTTTTTAAAAGTGCCAACAGATTTATCCGTACTTATATTTGATCTAACATTAATGTAATCTGGTCTTCCAAGGGCAGCAAGGCCTAATCCTATTTTTGTATTGCTCATTTAGTGTGAGTGGTTATAATTAGCACTACAAGTTTTACAGGTATATGTGTCTTTTTGTATCGCAACACCCATCAATATTGCTTTCTACAATTTTATTTATAAAGTTATTATAGGTTTCGTCACGTTTCTCGTTCTTACTACCTTTCATAAATTCATAAAATTCTCCTTCCCATTGTTGTTTCCCCCAACAATTAGGGCAAATTCCTAATGGTGAATTTCCTGTAGGTTCGTTATTCATTTTTTTAACGAAGTAGCTTTTTAATGATTCTAGTAGTATCATATTTTATATTGTTATAAAGTCTTTATTGACTTGATTTGAAAATTTATCCAGCAAAAGATTCAATTTTGAATTTATAAAGCGTTCACAAAAAGGCTTTTTAGGATTTTTTTGGTAATAATTCTGTATCGCTTCTCGTGAAGCTTTAAATTCTGAAAATGGAAACACTTTCGTGATGAGCTTATTTTCAAACTCTGTCTGAAACTCATTTAAGATATTCATTGCTAAATTATACTGTTCTTCTGAATAAGTATAGATTCCAGAACGGTATTTTTTTCGCATTGAATGTGCTGAGGTACTTTTGTGTGTATGCAAATGTATTTCAATTAAGTTTTGAAGAGATATAACTTCAGCATTAAAATGAACAATCACAGCTTCAGAAAACGAGCTGTTTTCATCAGTAGAAGCTACATAACCTTGTTTTACTTTTTCAACACCTTTTAATGACTGAAAAACAGCTTCTGTACACCAATGGCATCCACCACCTAATGCTATTTTAGTTAATGATTTCAAATTTCTAGTAATTCTTTAATTTTTAAATCTATTCTTAATAAAGCTTTATTTGGATCAGAGCCGAAGATAGATTGTACAACTTCTCCTTCTTTATTGAATAGTATCCAATGAGGTGTTCCGCCAGTTTCAAATTCTCTAAATGTGTCATTATTATTTTTATCACTATAATAGGGGAATCTAATATAGAATTCGTCTTTGGCAGCTTTTAATTCTTCATTAGAATATTCTTTTCCTTCGAATCTAGAGTGAATCCCAATAAGATTGATTGGTGTTTTTTCGTAAACAAGTTTATTAGCAAATGGAATAGCTCTACCTTTACAACCTGGACAACCGAGATAAAAAAATAGCACTAATAAAGGTTTTCCTTTAAAACTCTCTAATTTAGGGATTGAACTTTTAAAAATAGGTTCCAAATAAAATTCGTTTTTGGAAATCATGCTTAGTGATTTGTTTGCATATTATTAAATTGGTCTTTACGTATTCGCACTGCTTTAAAGGCATAAACAATGAGCAAGGTAATTGCTATAAAGACAAAAACGGTCCCTATATATAAGGTTATACTAGGAATGCTAGTGAAAGACTCACTTTCAAAAGCAACACCTAGTATTCCCGATAATACATAACTGCCTGTTGCCAAATATAAAAGTGCATTGGCTCTTGTTAATAATCCTAGTTGTTTAATTTTTCTAGCTGAAATTTTATGCTGAAAAGGAGAGCATTCCTGAGACACTAGCCCATTAATTTCTGAACTTAAATTAAGTATCTGAGTTACCGTAGAAAGTATGAGCATTCCTAATCCAGGAATAATTGTAATGGGTAAATACCAACTCATAATGATTTATTTTAATTCTGGTACTTGACCTTGCGCTAATTTTAGACGTGTCCATAAGTTCATATTAATTACTACAGCAGCAATTTCTGCGATTTCTTTTTCGCTGAAATGTTGTGCTAAATTATCATGATAGTTTTGGAAATCTTTTGATTTTCCATCAGTTAATATATCGCAATAGGCGAGTGCTACTTTTTCTACTTCCGAAAACAATTGGCTATTATACCAAGACGAGATGTTGTCTGTTTTTGCTTCAGAAATACCAGTATCTCTAGAGGCTTGTGCATGTAGTATAATACAATAAGCACATTCGTTTTTTTGAGCTACTCGCAAACGTAATAACTGCGCTAATTGTTTATCGATATCTAAATCGGCAGTATATCCAACAGCTTTAGCCATGTTTTTTGCTAAATCATGAAAAGGTGTGATATCTGGATTAAATCTTGTGTTTTTAAAATGTACGGCTTTCATATTAATATCATTTGGTTTAAAAATTGAATTACTTTTTGCTTTGGCATTTCGCAAGGTTTAAGTAATTCATTTTGATTAGTTATATAATAGTTTAGACTTATAAAATCATTACCTCCAAGTTCTTTAGCGAATATTTTTAGGCTCTTTCCATTGTTAAATTCGGTAAGTGTTACGCCATACTTTTTGTCCATAAATATGACTTCTGAATAGCCTAGAGGTATTGTTCTAATTTTTTTTAGTAGCATTAATGCTGAATAATTTTATTCCAAGTATCACTTCGTTTTGCGACTGCTTTTATATAACTGCATACGGCTACAGCCTTGTAATCTTCTTCAGTGAGTTTTTCAAATGTTTTTTCAACGAGGATCTTGCCAATACCTTGTCCTCTTAGATTATATGGTACTTCGGAATGTACAAGATACATTTTATTATCCTTTAATGTATAATCTACTTTAGCTAATTCACCGTTAATATTTAATGTAAACCTGCTATGGTCTTTATCGTGCTTTATATCCAAAACTTGTGGTATTAGTTTGTTAATCCATTTGAGTAGTTCCTCTTTATAAGGATTTCTCAACTTCTTTTTTCCTATTGTTATCGTTGGGAAGTTGAGTTTTCTGTTTTCATAAAGACCACGCAGCTCCTCAGCGTGGTCTTCATTTTGTTCTACATCCAAAAAATGATATGGTAAACCAATTTTATCTAACAATATCTCATAATAGTGTGATTTGTGACAACCTTTGGTACCATACAATTTTATCGTTGGTATATCCTTCATTTTACAATGATTTTAAAAATTCTATGGCAGCATCAGGATTTAAATGAAAATCACTAAAAACCACATTGTCATGCTTGTCTATAAAAATAAACCAAGGTGTTCCACCAGTTTGGTAATTGGTCATAATGATTGAACGTGATTTACCATCATCACCAGCATCATGACCAAAAGGAATTTTTAATTTATACTTTTCTTGAGTTTCTACTATTTTTTGGTACGTGTTAGCATCATGGCCTTCAAAAACTGTTTGAATGGCTAAAAATGCTATATTTTCATTTCCGTCTAAAGCGGTTACCATTTTTTGTAAATCTGGCAGTCCTTTGCTGTGACAACCTGGACACCAATTCTGAAAACAATATACAACCTTAAATTTCCCTTTGTAGTCGGATAATTTAATTGGAGTTGTTTTATTTCCATCAGTATCAATCCATTGGTTTACATTCAATTCTGGTGCTTTAAAAACTTGCTTTTCTATTTGATTTGACATTATTTACGTCTTTCTTTTTTTTAAATTTTGCAATAGTCTCTCTAGGCAATTCATTTTCAGAATTGCCAAAGTGAGATTTTTAATACCTGTATTTTGATTAAGCGCTTTTAAGCTTATCTGCATGAAGTTTTCGAAGCTTCATAAGCTTTGGAGTAATTACAAAACTACAATACCCTTGAGCTTGATTATTTCTATAATAATCTTGGTGTTCCTTTTCAGCTTCATAAAAAATTTGTGCTTCTGAAATCTCCGTAACTATTGGGTTTTCATAATACTGAGTCAATTCTTTAATCACGACTTCAGCAATTTCCTTTTGTGTTTCATCATGATAATAAATGACCGAACGATATTGCGTACCACGATCTGCACCTTGTCTATTCAAAGTTGTTGGATCGTGAGTGGTCATAAAAATGACCAAAATATCCTCGTAAGTAATCACATTAGCATCAAAAGTAACTCGCACGACTTCGGCATGACCTGATAAACCAGAACATACTTCGCGATAAGTTGGTCTTCCTGGTAGATTTCCACCAGAATAACCCGAAACTACTTTTTCTACACCTTTTACTTCTTGAAATACAGCTTCTGTACACCAAAAACATCCTCCACCAAATGTGGCAATTTTTAAATTAGTAGTCATTAGGCAGTCTCCTTATCTAAAGTCATAGATTCTGAATTGATACAATAACGCAATCCGCTTGGCTCTGGCCCATCAGGAAATATGTGTCCTAAATGCGCATCGCAAGTATTACACATAACCTCTACACGTACCATTCCAAAGGACGAATCTTTTTCGTACTTAATAGCGTTTTCTTTAATAGGTTGTGTAAAGCTTGGCCAACCTGTGCCAGAACTAAATTTAATTGTAGAATCGAACAAAGGTGTATCACAACATATACAGTTGTATTTGCCTTCGTCATAGATACTACAAAGTGCACCACTATGAGCACGTTCTGTACCTTTTTGTCTAGTAATTCTGAATTGTTCTGGAGTTAATTGAGCTCTCCACTCAGCTTCTGTTTTTTCAACGCGTCTGTCTGGCATTGAATTTCCGTTTACGGAAAAGTTGATAACATCTTTCCAAGTTAGCATACTTTGGGTTCCTTTCTTTCTGTGAGTTAATATTTTATTAATTAGGTCAGAAACAACCTCATTATTGAAATTAATAAGATTAATTTTAGTTGAAGTTTTTCGGTTTCTTTTCTAGTTAATAAATATGCTTTATTTTAGATATAAAAGTAGTCGATATATTAGTGATTTCCTTACAAGATAAATTATAAAATAAAAATTCACTATAAATCTTTTCTATAGCGAGTTTTTATGTGTAATGGAGGTGTTAATATGTAGTTTTTTTCTTTTCTAATAAATTATTTAAATTTTTTTTACGTCCTTTTTCATCTTTCGATATCTTAAGAGTGAATCAAAATTAATAATCAACGAGTAGATGCAACTATATTATAGCACAGAGGATTTAGTGCTTCGGGCAAAACAAAAAGATCAGTTAGCCATGAAGTTGCTCTATGAAAAAGCTGCTAAGCCTATGTATAATTTAAGTTATAGGATAACTAATAATGTTGAAGATTCTAAGGATGTCGTACAAGAGGCCTTTGTCACTTCTTTTAATCAACTTCAAAAGTTATCAGAGCCTAAAAGATATTTTGGTTGGCTTAAGCGTATTGTTGTCAATGATAGTATTAAGGTTTCAAAATCTCGAGTCTACTATAAAGCGTTAGAAAATTTACCAATTATAGATGATGTTCCGGAATCGTCTTATAGTCAATTTTCTGCTGAAATTTTAAAAAAAGCAATTCAAAGTTTGCCAAATGGATGTAGAGAAATTCTAACCTTATTTTTATTTGAAGATTATAAACACCGAGAGATAGCAGAACTATTAGGTATAAAGATATCTACTTCAAAGAGCCAATATCAATATGCATTAAAATTGTTAAGATCGAATCTTGAAAAGTATAACGTATGAATGAATTTGAAAAATATATAAAATCTCAAAAAGAAGCCATAGATACAGAAGATTTTAGTCTTGAGATATGGAGTCGTATTGAAAAAGAATTACCCAAAAAGAGAAAAACCAAAGTAATTCCCTTATGGTGGGCTTCCGCAGCTGCAGCTGTTGCTTTATTTGCAGTTGTACTTATTAATTTTGAAACAAATAAAGCTCTAAGTCCTGCAGAATACTTATCAAAAAATGGTATTAACAGTTCAAAGTTTGAAGCACAATTGAATGAAAAAACAGCTTTAATTAAAAAACTTGAAGTACCTGTAGGTCAAAAAAGTGATTTTGAAACTATTTTAAGTCAACTAAAAACTCTAGACCAAGAGTATTTAGAATATTTAGAGCATATAGAGCAAAATGGATATCAAGAACGTATAGGAGAACATATTCTTGAGTACTACAAAACTAAAATTATGTTGTTAGATAAAATTCAAAAACAAGTAAAAGAAATTAATTATTATGAAACAAAGTATAACAAACAAAGTAAAACTGAGCCACTATTTTTATAGTTTCATGCTTATAATGTTTTGCTATAATAGTACATTTTCACAAGCTATTACAAAGCAATATGAAAAAGAGCTAAGTGTAACATCTGATTCAAAAATATTTATTGAAGGTCCTGGTAATCTTCCATTTCAATCAGAAGGAAAATTAAAGGTAAATACGGTAAACGGTTATGCCTTAGAACCTAGAGATAATAATGGTATTGCTGCTTTTGTGGCTAATAAGTTAGATATTAAAACCTCTAAGAATACTTTCGTAAAGCAAATTATTACTGTTAAAGTGATTCCGCACGAGAAATATAGTGAAGAGGCTAAAGCATTACTTGAAGGTTTAAAGATAAATATTCATAAGGATGCAAATCAATATCAAATAGATAATAACCTCAATATTGAACGTTTGTCTTTTAAAAATGGATTTTTTAAGGGAACACAAAACCTTATTGTATTAGATGACGGTAGTAGTTACAATGTAAGAGGTATAGAAATTTCGACCACAATTATAGTTCCTGACAATGTAACACTATCTGTAGCTTCTAAATATATAGATGTAGCTATAGAAGATTTTAAAGGAGAGTTAAATATAAATGCAGATAAAAGTACTATAATGCTAAGTGATGTGGGTGAGCTATATGGGCGTTTTAATTCCTGTAAAGTTGATTTTAAAACTATTGATAATGCTAATATTATTGCCTATAACACAACAATAAATGGTGATAATGTTAACCTTTTGGATATAAATACTGAAGAGTTCATTCTAAAAGAATCATTATTTAATCGTACTAAAAAAGCATCATTGTCAACTTATGTAATTAAGACTGTTGGTGTGCTCAATATTTTGCAAACCTCTAACGACGAATTTAAGATAGACCAAGTTGGAACAATTGATGTAAAATCATCTCATTTTAGTAATTATCAAATTAAGAGGTTGAAAAATGAACTATCATTAAACGCAAAAAACGGAGATATATCTATTGATACTATTTCTAAAGAAGTTACCAAACTTGATATTAATAACCGAGTAAGTACTATTAATTTAGGTGTTCAAGAATTAGATAATTACCTCATTCGTTTTCCAGTTCTTGAATATACAGAGAAGACTATCCCTTCAACAGCAAAAGACGTATCTAGTGAAGGTGAAGTTGCATTCCAAAAAGGTAATGGAAAAACTAATGGAATTATATCTATAAGTTGTAAGAACTGCAAAGTAAATATAAAGGATTAGTTTTATTCAAATTTCGCTTATATAGCGAGAAATCACATTAAACATATTTATTAATTAGTTGAGGAAAACTCCTTGACCTAAAATACTATTATCATGAAATTAAGACATTTATTTACAATTATTGTATTGGCATTATGTGTTTGCATAAGTCATACACAAGTAGACATTAATTCTGACGAGTTAACTGCAAAACTTCAAAAAATACAGGATATAGGGTTTTTACCTGGCTATGCTGTAGCTGTAGTTAATAAAGATGGAGTTCTATACCAAAAAGGATTTGGATATTCAGACACTGAAGCTAAAATACCATTTAAGATAAATTCATTATTGAACATTGGATCTATATCTAAAACATTTACAGGAATAGCTTTGATGAAATTAGTTGAAGAAGGAAAGCTAAGTCTTGACACTCCAATTAATGAGTTTATGCCGTCAAATATTTATAACCCATACCATCCTAAGGTGCCAATTACAATAAGACATTTGGCCACTCATACATCATCAATTATTGATCCAGATGAATATGAACATACCTATTTGTTTTCTCAGAAAATCATATTGGCAAATAATGAGATTCCTGAAGATTTAAAAGATTATATACCAGTATACAACCAAAACAGGTCAATGCCAGTAATTGAATTTATAGAAAATATGATTCATCCATTGGGGGAATGGTACTCTAAGAAAAATTTTAGTAAAAAAAAACCAGGAGCAGAATATAACTACAGCAATATGGGAGCAGCTATTGCTGGATATATTATAGAACAAGTAAGTGGTAAGACTTATATGGATTATACTAAAGAAATCATTTTGAACCCATTAAAAATGAAAAATTCAGGATGGAATCACAATGATATTGACATGTCACAATTCGTATCACTATACCTAAGTAATAATAAAAAAATACCACATTATTCATTAATATCTTATGCAGATGGAGGTTTGATTACTAGTGTAAGTGATATGGCAGTGTATTTTTCTGAGATAATTAAAGGCTATAATGGAGGTAATAGTAAAATTCTTAAAAGCGATTCTTTTCAGAAAATGATAACGCTTACGTCAGTCACTAAAGAAAAAACATCAGGTATATTCTGGCAGAAAATTGGTAAAACTCATATTGGTCATACTGGAGGAGATCCAGGAATCATGACGTTTATGACATTTGACCCAGCTACAGATTTTGGTTACATAATACTTACCAACAAATTTGATCCAGATGGAGATGGTTATAATCAATTGGTTTACACATGGAAAACTCTTCAAGATTATATTAATCAAAGCAATGATGGGACAAACTAGGTTTGTTTTAACTCAATTTTAGAACACTACAAGTCTTTAAAATACAAAAAGTGTTAATGGCATCCATTAGCACTTTTAAACTCAACAAACAATATTTATTTATAACCCAAAACATAAAAAATTATGAAAAAAATTACAATTTGCTTTGCATTCATTTTGCTATTATCTGCATTTAGCGTTCAGGCTCAATGCGATGCTGCATTTTTGGCTTTTGCTACTCCACAACCCGTCGATAATTCTGGAAATACAACAAATTTCATAGCGATGTTCAACAACGAGTATACGACTCTTAGCGGACTAAATATTAACGATACATATACCTTATCTAATCCAAATACGACTCTATTCTTAACCTTAAGAGATGTAAATGATAATTCTGTTATTGCTAGCGGAAATACGCCATTAACTTTCACTGCAACTGTTACACAATTAGAAGTGCATCTTTTCATTTCTTCATCATGTCCTACGACAGATCCTAATGGTCTTTTTTATCCAATTGCGGCTACTAATGAAACTGCATTAGGAATTAATGATTATGTAATAGACAAGTTTATGATTTTTCCTAACCCATCTAACGGAATAATTAAGATAAAAACGGCTGTAAATATTTCTAATATAGACATTATTACAGTTAGCGGAATGTTAAAGAATAATGTTGAGATTACTAAGAATGAGATAAACATTTCAAATTTTGAAAGCGGTATGTATTTTTTGAAAATAATTACTCATGATGGAAAGGAAATTATCAAAACAATCCTAAAAAATTAAAGTACTGTTTGAATTTTAAAAACACGTAAAAAATCCGTTCAAGTGACTTGGCGGATTTCTTGCAAAATAAAAATTCACTACAAATCTTTTCTATAGTGATTTTAAAGCGAAGTCAGAGGGACAAAAATCGAACTATTTAGATATTGATTTAATTAGAATTAATTCTCATTCTCAATTTTATTGTTATAATTGTATATAGACAAAGTGTTTTTTAAGAATACTTAAAAATTTATATATAATGAATTTTAAATACTCCAAACATCCTGAACAGGGAAATCTAGTACTTACAGATTTTAATTGCGCGTCGTTTCAAAAAAGACTAGGAGTTGGAGATTATTATAAAATAGTTTGGGCAAAAGATAACCCTATTGATATTGGTATAGATGGTTACTCCGTAAGCTTGAAGAAGAATCAGGTTCTATTTTGCACACCGCTTAATATGATTCAAATAGAGCCTTTTTTAGAAGGTGCGAGTTCAATCATTTTTGACCGTGAGTTTTATTGTATTAGAGATCATGACTACGAAGTATCTTGTAATGGCTTTTTGTTTTTAGGTTCTTCGGCGCCTACTATTGTTGATTTAACAGAGAAGGAAAGAAAGAGTTTTGAATTGCATTTTATGTTTTTTGAAGAAGAATTTGAAACAGAGGATCATATTCAAGGAGAAATGTTAAGAGTATTACTCAAAAGATTATTAATAAAATCAGTCCGCCTTTTAAAGAAAACAATCATTGACCCAACAATGGAACAATCAAAAATTGATATTATAAGACAATTTAATTTATTGGTTGAAGCAAATTTTAGAGAGAAACATAAGGTCTCTGATTATGCTAAATTATTAAATAAGTCACCAAAAACTATTTCCAATCTTTTTACTAAGTTTAGTTATAAAACGCCACTTCAAGTTATTAATGACCGTATTATACTTGAATCTAAAAAATTATTATTGCTTTCTGAAAAGTCTTCTAAAGAGATTGCTTTTGATTTAGGGTTTAAAGAGGCATCTCACTTTTCTAAATTTTTCAAAAATCAAGCAGGCTTTTCTCCAACTCATTTCAAAAAGAATACTTTAAACATCTATTAATTTTCTAATTATAGAAAAATAGACATCTATTAAGGTAATATGTTTATCGCCTGAAGCTATATCTGCTTTTAGTTTTGTGTATCTAAAAAGTAAGATGCATGCAACCTGAAATAGAATCTTTATACAGTTATCCTTACATACACTATATAGATTACAAAGAAGGAGTCTTTGATACACAAGAAGTGTCTTCTGCAATTTTAATATGGAATGCTAAGTGTAGTTTAAAATGTAGTATAAATAGTCATGAGATGGTTATTCCATCTAATACTATCATTTTATTAGATAAAGGAAATGTGTTTAGTTTTCAAAAAAATGATATTTCTCAAATAAAAATTATTGAGTTTAATGCAGAAGTTTTTTCAAATTCTTTAGTGTTTGCATGTGGTTTTATAAATAAAAGCTGTAGAAGAGATTTCAAAAAATATACTTTGCTATTCTTTGAAAATGAGCAAATGTCATTTATCACAAATACTTTTTCTGAAGTACAAAACTTATTGTCTAGTGGTCTTTTGCTGGATATTAAAAAACTGAATGCTGTCATTTGTAGGCTATTGCAAAATGCTCTTAAAGAAAAATTTGTTTCTGACCCTAATTATATTAATTGTTTTGGAGAACTTTTAAACAAGCAATTCAACATATTTCACAATGTTTCTGATTATGCACTACAACTAGGTATAGAACCAAAAAACTTATTACGACTATTTCAAAAAAGTGGACTTAAAAATCCAAGTGAGATAATTAAAGAAAAACTTTTATTAGAAAGTAAAAAACTAATTGTTTACACAGATAAGAGCATGCGAGAAATCTGTTTTGAAGTTGGATTTTATGACCCTGCTTATTTTTCTAGGTTTTTCAAAAAACATACTGGAGTTACGGCACAACACTTTAGGGAGCAATATGTTAACATTTAGGATAATATGGAAAAAAGTACAATGAAATAGAACTTCTGTGAGTTAATTTTAACATGATTTTTTTATGGAATTAATAGAAAACAATAAAAACGTAAAGAATATTAAGCAAGATGTTTTTTTTATGCTTCTAAAAAACCAGAGAATAGAAGAAGCTATTGATAGGTTTATTAATGAGAGTATAGAAATTGAATATAATTGTAAACAGCGTTTTATTTCTAAGAAAACTTGGGTTAAATATTTAGAAAAAACCATTTTAAATAAGTCAACAGAAGTTATCCAATTTGAGATTGAAGAGACTATGAATATAGAAGAAAAATTGAAGCTTAGAATATTCATGATATGCAAAAAACTAACAGGTAGAGTTGATTTAACAGAAATAAACATCCATAATATCTGGAAGGGTAATCAGATTAATAAAATAGAATATAAACTAACAAATTACTAACTAAAAATAAATAAAATGAAGTTTAAAAGAATCTATAAATTACTTGTGTTTGCGATACTAGTAACCTGTTTTGCCACATCATGTAAAAATGAAGGTAATGGATACGAAGATATATCATACTTCACAATGAATAGTAATGGTGATTTAGAAAGACCACAAGATTATAGATCTTGGGTTTATGTGGGTACACCTGTGACTCCCAATGACATGAATGGAGGTAAGGCTGCCTTTCCTGAATTTCATAATGTCTATATAGACCCTATGAGTTATGATCATTACAAAACTCATGGTACTTGGCGAGAAGGAACAATTCTTATAAAAGAATTAGTAAGTGTTGGTGGTAAATCTGCTGCAAGTGGTAGTGGTTATTTTATGGGAGAATTTATTGGACTTGAAGCGACCATTAAAAGCAAAAAATATTTTCCGAATGAGCCAGGCAATTGGGCTTATTTTAGCTTTACTAACCCTGGAGGTGATTTAAAAGAAACAGGAACGGCGTTTAAAACGAATCAATGTAATGCGTGTCATAATACTAGTGCTGCAGATGATTTTGTATTTACTCAGCACTACCCAATTTTAACTGCAGCAAAAGGTGTTGGTTTAACAATCACTCCTGAAAATGCAGCAGCAAGGATGGCTGGTTCAAAAGCAAAACCAAAAGTTGGTAAATGGGAAGCTTCAGTACCAACACCAGAAAACTTAACATTAGAAATCCCTTTAGATAAAAAACAATTATTCGATTATTTGAAAACGGGTAAATATAAAAGTTATGCAAATCAAGAAAAAGAATTACATCCTTCATTAGGGCCACATCAAAAATTAGGGTTGCCAGTAAAAGTTTTTATAAATGATATTCTTGCTGAATCTTTAAAAAATGAAAATGATGAGCATCCTTTGGGTTCGGTTGTTGTTAAAGAAATGTATGATGCAGACAAAAACCCAGCAGGTTGGGCAGTAATGGCAAAAACACATGATATATCTGATGGCGGAAACGGTTGGTTTTGGTACGAAGTAACAGACTCATCAGATGCTGATAAAATAGCTGCTATTGGAAATGGTGTTGAAGGCTGTGTAAGCTGCCATACCATAGGAAAAGATATGGTTAGAACAGGGTTTCCATTAAAGTAAAAAATAACGAAAAACTAAATTAAAATGAATAAAGCAAAATATATACTTGTAATGATGATTGCTATTTTAATGGTTACATCATGTAATGAAAATGGTAAATATGAGAAAGTTACATATTTCACTATGGATTCTAACGGAGAATTAATTCGCCCAACAGATTATAGAAAGTGGATTTATGTAGGAACACCTTTGACACCAAATGATATGAATAGTGGTAAAGCTGCCTTCCCAGAATTTCACAATGTATACATAGATCCTGCAAGTTATAAGCATTATAAAAAAACAGGAACATGGAGAGAAGGAACGATTCTTATAAAAGAGTTAGTGAGTGTAGGTGGAAAATCTGCAGCAAGCGGTAGCGGTTATTTTATGGGAGAATTCATTGGACTTGAAGCCACCATTAAAAGTAAAAAGCATTTCCCTAGCGAGCCTGGAAATTGGGCATATTTCAGTTTTACTAATCCAACTGAAGGAACATTAGCAGCAACAGGTAAAGCTTTTGCAACTGGAAAATGTAATTCGTGTCATAATTCAAGTGCAGATGATGATTTTGTATTTACACAACATTACCCGGTGTTAAGAGCAGCAAAAAATGTAGGAGAAGAGGTAATACCTGAAAATAAAGCTAAACGATAAGTACAAATTAGTACTATCTATTTTTGTAGCAATTTTAGCTTGGTCCAAAAGTAAATATGTTTATGCTTTTGGGCTTTTTTCTTTTTGATAGATCCAAAGCAATGAAAACAACAACAATACTGTTTATTGTAGCCTTATTAAGTCAAACAATAATGGCTCAAGAGCATAATAAAAAAGAACCAGGTTTAGAATTGGTGCTTTCAGGGTTAACAATTTATAATACAGAAACTGAATTAAGTGATTTTGCAACAGAAGTTCATCTTACCTATTGGACTACTCATAAATGGGCTTTTGGAGTAGGTTATACTTTTGTGTTTGAAGAAGATAATGGAATTGGTCATGAGATTGCCGCACTAGTAAGTCATAAGCCTTGGTCTTTTTTAACGGTTAATGCTGGACCAAGCATTTCTTTGCCAAACTCTCATAAAGACACCGAAATATCTGCCTATTTAGAATCTGAATTTGCATTTACACTTGGAGAAATTCACTTAGGACCAACAGCTGGAGTTTTAGTAGGGCAAGACTTTAGAGTTTTTGGTGGCTGGCATTTTAGCTATGAGTTTTAAAAACAATTCAATTAACAATAAAAAAATAAATATTATGAAAAAGCTTAGTATCATATTAATCGTACTTGTTTAAATGGCATTTAATACTGCACCAGAAAAAGATAAAGACATTAATAATACCTCAGAAACACAAAAAACTATTACTGAATATAAACATATTATTATTCAAAAACAGGAGAAAGCAGGATTACTAGAATTAAATGCTCAAAAAACGAATGATATTGAAATATTGGAACGAGCTAAATTATTGAGAAAACAATGCTTTAAGTATGAAGCAGCTATTGCATGTTTGAATCGCCATCTTAATTAGAGATTTTAGCAATGGCTAAGTAGTTAACTTAATTTTTAAAAAAAGAACACAATTCATTAGGAAGAGTGAATACACCAAATATTATTGTTGTACTATAAATTTGTAGTTTTTATACATGAACTTAAATAACCAATGAATCAAATCATACTATATGGCGCAGATTGGTGCCCAGATTGTCGAAGAGCTAAAGCATATTTAAAGGAAAATAATATAGATTATACCTTTATTGATGTTGATTTAGATAAAGAAGCTACTGCGAAAGTAGAGGCTATAAACAATGGTAAACGAATCATTCCAACTCTAATTATTAATGGGAAATCGTATACAAATCCAGAAAATAATGAGCTAGCATCTGTTTTAGGAATTAATGAAGAAGGAATTGTTCAGTTATATGGAGCAGATTGGTGCCCAGATTGTAGACGAGCTAAGAGTTTTTTAAGAGATAACGGTGTTAATTTTCAGTTTATAGATGTCGATGATTATGATTGGGCGACCCAAAAGGTTGAAGAGATTAATAATGGTAAACGTATAATTCCTACCATTTTAATTAATGATAAGCCTTATACGAATCCAGATAATGTTCAGCTCACAGAATTGTTGTCAATAAATGTAGAAAAAGAACACAAGATTTTTGATACGATTATTATAGGAGGAGGAGCAGCTGGACTAACCACTTCTATTTATGCTCAACGTGATCGATTTGATACTCTAATATTAGAGAAATCTACAATAGGAGGTAATGCGTTTTTAACAGAGAAAATCGAAAATTATCCTGGTTTTCAATCTATTTCTGGTCCAAAACTTATGGAGAAAATGGAAGAACAAGCTAAAACTTACGGAGCTGTAATTAAAACTGGCGAAGAAGTTATAGCTATTGACAAACAAGAGGGCCTTTTTTCTATACAAACAAAAAGTACTGCTTATTTAGGAAAAACTGTTGTTTTGTCTACTGGTTCTACTTATCGAAAGCTAGGAATTTCAAATGAGGAAGAGCTAATAGGTTCAGGTATTCATTTTTGTGCCACTTGTGATGGCGCGTTCTATAGAGATAGAGATATTATTGTTGTAGGCGGCGGAAATTCGGCATTAGAAGAAGGTATCTTTTTAGCTGGTTTTTGTAAAAGCGTTAAAATTATACAGCGTTCTGAAACGTTTACCGCATCTGAAACTTATATAGAAAAATTAAAATCTATCGATAATATTTCAACCTATATGAATAAAACTTCCATCGCGTTTGTTTCGGATGAAAAAGATTTATTTAAAGGACTAAAAGTTAAAGATAATGCTACTAATGAAGAATCAATTATTGAGGCTGATGGTGCATTTATATTTATAGGTTTAATTCCAAACACACAATCATTTAAGAATGTTGTTGCACTTGATACACATGGATTTATTAAAACTACTGGATTGGCTGAGACTTCTATTAATGGAATTTTTGCTGCTGGTGACTGTAGAGAAGGAGCAATCGCTCAAGTAGCTGCAGCAACAGGTGAAGGCGTTTTAGCAAGTTATGGTATTAGAGATTATTTGAAATAAGTTATAATGAAATTATCAGTCACTAAGAGGGTTTTAAGCATTTTTGCTCTTGTTTTTATTGTAATACAGTTTTATAGACCAAATATGAATGTGCAATCACCAGAGACCCTAGACGATTTTTTAATTGCAGCAAAAGCACCAGAACATGTTAAAAAACTAGTAAAAAACTCCTGCTATAATTGCCATTCAAACAATACTGATTATTTCTGGTATGATCATATATCTCCTGCAAGTTGGTTTGTAGATAATCACATTAAAGAAGGAAAAGAACATCTCAATTTTTCTAATTGGGCAACATTAGACTCAAGAGATAAAACAGGAATGATTTCCGAGATTGCTGTAAATATTTCGGAAGATAAAATGCCATTGCCTTCTTATCTTAAAATTCACTCAGATGCAAAATTATCTAAAAGAGAAAAGCAACAAATAATTGAATGGCTTTATACTATTGAATAGCTTAAGTCAACTACCTAGATATTTTTATTTCTCACCCATAACAATAAAAGCCCAATCAAGTAAAACCTATTGAGCTTCTTATGCTTAAAATCGCAACAAAGTTGCGCTTATTGTGGAGTCAACGGGACGTAAGTCGAACTATTTTGATGAGGATTTACAGTTATTAAATAAAAGCCCTCACTTATAAGCAAGGGTTTAAAAATCAAATAGGTTTTATCCAAAGTAAATGCTCACATTTTTCTTTTTCTCTTAATACAAGAGCTATATTAATAGCAAATAATGCACTTGTTTGTATCAATTCTCCTACCTCATCTGCTTCTAAAAATAAATGAAATAAGAAAATATGTAATGTAATTGGAAGCAAAAACAAAGCGCCTATAAAGCCTGTTCCTTGTAGGATTAATAATAGCCCAAACAATAACTCACAAACGCCTAATACTTGCCAGAAATAGCCTGTCTGTTTTGCTCCACTTATATATAATATTTTTTGCAGAGTGCTTTCCTTTTCAGGTGATGAAAACTTTTGTGCTTTTTCAATAACTTCGATTGGCTCTGGTATTGGTTTTTGGAATTTTTGAATCCCGCCATATATCATAAATCCACCTAAAAAAAGACGAAAAATGATAAATAAGATACTAATTGATTTTGCCATAATTAAAATGTTATTATACCGTCATTTGGCTGATAGATATAGTTAAATGTATAATATCTACCTGCATCAGTCATGGCGTCTGGATTATCTGGTGCATTCTCATAGTAGCTCAAAATCTCAACTTTAGCATATTTCCCATCTCTAGTTCTAAATACTAATATCTTACCTGCAATTGGTGTAATTAAGAAAGCTTGCGGGTTGTATAGATACCAGCCGTTACCACTTCCACTTGGGATAGCATATCCGGTATCAGAATCTTGCGCTATTAAAGATATATTGACTTCAGAAATAGAAGCAAACGTTCCATCAGCTATATAAGCTCCTGCATTTCCTGTTCTGCCTGGCTCGTCATTAGTTCCAAGAGAGACACCTCCATTAACAATAATCGAAGTTCCTCTAAAGGCAATGTCCCAATCCGTTTCACTCGTCGTCATTTGACCTGTTGAAAAATCAAATTTTGTAAATGCTCCTGAAACGTCCTGACCTGTGCCTTGACCTCCTACTTGCGGTGCATGAAGATTTGAAAAAGTTTCAGATTCAACCTCTAATAAAGGTGTTCCTCCATCGTCATCACTACTGCATGATGAGAATCCTATAAATAATGCTAATAATGTAAAAAGTTTAATTGTTTTCATGGTATTTGTGTTTAAGTATTAAAATTGAATATTAAGTTTTCCGTATATAATTCGACCTGGTATATTGCTTATGTTTTGAGTATCTAAAAAATCAAAAAGGTTATCGACTCCGAATCCTAATTCATAGTTCTTATAAAAGGTCTTATTAACTGCTATATCGATGATTGAGTAACCATCTACAAAATTGTCATAGTTATCTAAATAGCCATTCCCGTTGCTATCAAATAATCCATATTTACTTCTGTAAGTTGTTCTTATATTTGCATTAAGTTTGTATTTTGGAATGTTGTAGAACAGCTTTAGATTAGCCATGTGCCTTGACCTATTGTAAAGACCAAAATAATCTTCCTTGTCTAGCTGAAATGAGGGTGATGATGGATTCTCTCTGGCAAATACTTCTCCCTTCTCAAAGGCTCTTTCTGCTTCTTTATCTTTTGCATACAGTAATTGATAACCTCCTGTGATTTTAAATTGATTATTGGGCTTCCAAGAAGCATTAAACTCTAATCCTTGAGTATATACTTCGTTGACATTAAAATAACTGAACACATTCTGCCCATTATTCTTATTTGCAATAATTCTTGTGTCAATAAGGTTGTCAATTGTATTTCTAAAAAGGTTAATATTGAGTTTGATGTTTGAAGTCAATTTATAATCTGTACCCACATTTATACCAATAGAGCTTTCTGGCTTTAATTCATCTTGAAACTCTGAAATAGGCACTAGAATATTTGCAATCTGACCTTGTTCTTCTAAAAGAGGAATGGCAGTACTAACAGCATTATATCCTAGTACTGTATAACCTACTGTTGCATTTGTAAAGTCAAAGTAAAGTTGTCTAAAATCTGGAGCTTTAAAGCCATAACCTATTGAGCCTTTTAAAGCCAGTTTATCATTAAACTCATATCTTAATGCTGCTTTAGGACTAAATTGAGATTCATACTCATTATGGCTATCAAAACGAGCACCTACAATGATGTTAAGCTTTTCCGTTGGATTAGTATCATATTGAAGGTAAGCATAAGGCGAATTAAAAATTGGCTCATCGGTAAAGTCTGTACGTTCTAAAGTTTCGTGATTAAAACCAACTCCTCCAATAAAAGTACTTTTTGATTTTGGACTATATGTAGCCCTAATCTCAGGTCTAATCATCAATTGATTAAAAAAATTATCACTAAATCTTAAACCATCAGAGTCATCTAAAAATTCATCAGCTTTGTATCGCGTAGCATAAAACTCAAAGTAACTGCTCCATTTTTCATTATATTTATGATTAAGCTGTAAATGTGTATTCCACTCATTTATATTGCTTTCTCCTCTTAATACTTCAGAAGCAATAAAGTCTTGATTTTGAGTATAGTATCTGGCTGAAACAAAAAGGTCTGTATTTTCAGTAAAATCATAAGTTAATTTAGTATTTAATGTATAGTTACTAAAAGGCTCAACCGTATTGAGGTTGTCGCTTTCTGTTAAATCATAGCCATCACTACTCAATCTGTTTACAAATGCACTTATACCAAGTTTTTCTTTCTTATAATCAATAGTCGTGCTGAAATCATTTGTATTAAAAGCTCCTAATCTATAATTGACGTTTCCTCCAAAACCTTGTTTTGGTTTCTCTGTAATAATATTGATAACACCTCCCAAAGCTTCACTTCCATAAAGACTTGACGATGCTCCTTTTACAATTTCTATTTGCTTAATGTTACCAACTGTAACTCGGCTTAAATCTAGCGTTCCTGCTGAACGTCCTATAAGTGGTACACCATCGACCAAAATCAATGTATATTGAGAATCTAACCCTTGTAATTGTATGCCCTCTCCTCCTCCAAAATCAGGAATGGTAATTAGCCCTGTTTGTTCATTCAAAATATCATTTAAGCGAATTGTATTTGTGCTCTTAAGTTCTTTTTTAGAAATAATTTGTGCCGGAAGAGGTAAAGATGATAACTGCCTAACGGTTCTGGTTGCTGTAATTAAAACTTCTTCTAAACGCTCTGCCTTTGTAGAATCAGCTTTTACCTCCTTTTGTTCTTGAGGAAATAATGAGGTAATTAAAAAAAGTGAAAAATAAATACAGAAATATTTTTTATTTAGAATCATTCTTAATTAAATTTGTCGCAAATATATAGGTTATTTTAATTCAATCTAAATAAGAATAATAAAATTTTAAAATTATTTTAATCACGAAAAACAAACTATTAAAAATGAAAAGAGTAGCACTATTACCATTGCTGTTTTTTGCTTTTTCTACAACAGTAAATGCTCAAGACAAGAAAGAACAAGACAAGGAAGCCATCAAGAAAATGTGTGGTTGTTATGAAGTAAGTTTCGATTTTGCAGAAACTTTTGAATATTCCGATGATGCAACTTATCTACCTTCAAAGGTCAAACACGATAAAGGATTAGAATGGGTTGAATTAGTAGAAGACAAGGATAATAAAATTGTAATGCAACACCTTTTAATCGTTGGAAGACCAGACAAACAAACTGTTATTAAGCATTGGAGACAAGATTGGTTATATGAAAATACTGATTTATATACTTATGGTGTAAATAACAAATGGAATTACAATCAATTGTCTAAAGAAGAAGTTAAAGGACAATGGACTCAAAAAGTATTTCAAGTGGATGACAGTCCAAGATATGAAGGTTCAGCGACTTGGGTTCATGTTGATGGAAAAAGCTATTGGGAAAATACTACAGATGCTCCGCTTCCTAGACGAGAATACACAAAAAGGAATGATTATAATGTAACCATGCGAACAAATAAACATGAGATTACAAAAGATGGTTGGATTCACGACCAAGACAATGATAAGATAATTAGAGAGGAAGGTAAAGAAGACGTTATACTAGCACAAGAAAAAGGATTAAATACCTACAAAAAAGTTCCAGAAAACAGATGCAAAGCTGCTCAAGGGTATTGGTCAAAAAACAAAGAAAATTGGAAAATTGTTCGAGTTAAATGGGACGATGTATTTGCAAAAAAGATAGATTTAAAGTTAGAACGAAAAGTTGATGACAAACCGCTTTATAAACATCTATTTTCTGATGACTTTAAATTTAGTACTAATAATGTAAGTGAACTTATCGAGCAATACGTAATAAAGTAAAACATGCAAATCAATTTAACTTGAAGTGACTAATCCTCCAACTAGTTTCGTTATAAATTTTACTGAACTTAATTGCTTAAAAGATTAGGTCAAAGGAACAATTTTTCAATTGGGGTTAGAAAATATATTTAAAAGCCAAGTAATCTTTTGAAATTACATGTAGAACCCATAACCTTTTTTGGTTATGGGTTCTACTCTGTGGAGTCAACGGGACAAAAGTCGAACTATTTTGATGAGGATTTGGATAGTTTAAATAAGATATTGTTTTATTAATCATTTGATTAATGTTGATAACACCTGCCACTTGTATTTTTTGTTTTTCGTTTACAACGTTTCCCAGATTTTGTTTTACCTGTGCATTGTGTTGCTGTTAACTTTTTTGATGTAGTAGTTTTTTGTACTTTTTTTGAAGCTAAAGATGTTGAATTTGATTTCTTCTTTGTATTATTCGCTGTTGGTTTACAAACTTTACAGGCTACATATCCTAATGCTTTTGCTCTGTCTAATTTGATTTCTTTTTTAGAATATTTTAGGTAATGGCAGGTGCTTTTATGATATTTCTCTCCAGTTTTTGTTGTATAAACAGTTTGTGCAGGTATACAATAACCACAGGATAATGTTATAAATAGAAGGACTATTTTAAGTAATTTCACTCTTTAGATTTTTTCTTTTTTCTATCTCTCCATTCCCAAGGCGCAATAGCGTTTTTATCTTGCCAAAGCCCTAGTCTATTCCCTCTGGCATTGTCCTCTAAGGCTTGTAAAATAGAATCTTTAGAATATTTTCTATAATGCCATGCTAAGCCATTTTTCACAAGCTCATGACATAGACTTAAAGAGTCATCATATATTACATTACTAATATATCGTTGGTATCTATCTCTCTTTAGAATTTTTAATGTTACCATCTTACTAAAAATAGCATCGGAAACAAACTGCTTTGCTTTTTTTGAAAAAGGTTGTTTGCTCTCTGGGCAATCTATGTTTGCTAAGCGTACTTTTATAAGTGTAGAATCTTTCGTTAAAAGTTTAAAAGTATCACCATCAGTTATTCCAACAACTTTTCCAATGATTGTTTCTTTTTTTACCGATTTAGAATCAGCATTTATTGAAACAATTAATAGAAGTAAAAAAGCAAAACCGTATTTGTACATAAGATTATTTTAAAGAGACTTAAACTTAGCTAATAATCTTTTCAATACCAATAATTAATTGAGCTCATATATTAATCAATCCTCATAAAGATTAATTGTGTTTAAAAGCCTTTCCTCAAAGTTATATATATCGCTCAATTTCGTAATTAACTCTTTAGTTTCTTTTTTTGCTTCATCAAAAACACCAATGTACTTTTTACTTCCATTAAAATGCAATCTGCACAATGGCTTTCGGTTATTATCATCTAAGAGAATCCCAAAATATGATTGAGTATCTCTGTAGGCAATTCTCTCTATAGAGAGTTTACGTCTTAGAATAGCAACTACAATTCTAAAACCCTCTAATTCTTCTTCGGTGGTTTCTATTCTATTATCTTCCTCTATGACCTCGATAGTGTCTAATTGTTGGTTTTCAGCTTCCTTGTTTAATGCAGAATTTAAGCGGTCGTTTACTTTTTCACTTATGGTTTGGGTAAAAGCCTTGTGGACCAAATCGGTAAATTCTTGCATAACTTTTTCGGTAAGTCTTCCAGAATATACATTATTAGCAAATAATTTCACGAAATTATGAGATGGCTCAATTAGTTCTTCTGTTATGCACTTCCTTATCTCTTTAGTGTACTTTAAGGCACTTGCATTATTTACTATTTTATTGACATCAAAATTTGATTTGTGAAATTTCGAAATCTCATGCACTTCATTATCTTTAATTTTGGTAATCTCTAATTCAAAGAATGGTTTTGCATCCATTTTATTGGGTTGCTCTAAGTCTGTATAAAAACGATAATTAATTCCGTTTGTAAGCAATGCGAACCGTGTTTTAGTAGCATGAAAATACCTGAACAATTGTGAGTTATGATTATCTAGATTTTCTTCCCAATGTTTGCACTCGATGATGATAATAGGAGCTTCATTTTGAAAAATAGCATAATCTACCTTTTCGCCTTTTTTTAACCCTAAATCTGCTGTAAACTCTGGTACTACTTCTAAAGGATTAAACGTATCGTAACCCAAGGCATTAATAAAAGGCAATACAAAAGCATGCTTTGTTGACTCTTCTGTATCTATTTTATCTTTGAGTTGATTGATTTTTGTTGCAATTGCTTTAAGTTTATTTTGAAGTTCCATAGTTTTAGTTTTCTAAAAGTATTAAGCACATTGATGCAACTTCTGATACTTTAAAATTATCAGAAGTATTATGACCCTTTACTGCTTCATCTATACATATTTTTAGGTTGTTCGCTAATATTTTGATTTCCTCTAAAGAATGGTTTTGATATAGTTTTGCACAAAAGTCACCACATGTAGCAAGTTTGTTCCTATCAGTTGAGACTTTCCAGTCTATGATTTTTGATTTATGTAAAGTCCCGCCTTGATACCATTGATTTATTGGTTTAGACTTTTCTTTGTTACAAGAAATGATTGATATTGTAGAAGTGATCAATAAAAATAAAACCATTATTAAACATCCACTGCCTTTGGACTTTTTAAAAGTCTTTCTGTAATTCAATCCAGGAATTCCCGTACGTATAGAATATCCCTTAGAACTTAACGAACCTCGTTTACTTCTATAACTTGGTGTAATGCCTGATTTACTAATATTTATACCAAATCGCTTTCCTATTTTTACGTGCTTTTGAAATCTGAATCCCATGACTAATTGTTTATAAAGTCTGAGATTACTTTTTCTATACTAGAAGGCAAATCGGCATTTTTTATTTTGTAGTTTTTAATATCCATACTTTCTAACCACTCACTCCAATAGTGCTCGATGATGTCTTGTGTGTAAGGATTGTTGTTATTTTGACTTGTAATACCTATGACTAAAACTTCTAAATCATTTAGATTTGAATTTGCTGGGATAAATCCTAATTGACGTGTTTTAAAATCGTTTTCCCAATTACTATTATTGAGCTTTAGTGCGTTTAAGCTTCTTGGTGTTAGATAAGATGTTTTACTCCCTTCTTCCATTTCTGTTTTATTGTGATACATATAGCCATCTGTTAGGATCACAACTATATTTCTATGGCATTTATCTATGCAATAATCATTTACATCATCTTTAAAAAAGCGCCATATGTCCGATCCTGGATAACCTCTAGCTATTTTTGCATCTTCCTGCGCTAGGTTATAAAGTTGAGATGGATATTCTGAGTATAATTTTAAGGTTTCTTCTAACTGAGATTTTGAAGTTTCTCTAGTGAAATTAACTTTAAGCTTTGCTGCAATAGAGTTAATTCTCTCATCTGATGGTTCTGGATTAAAAAATAGTTGAATTCTGTCTTCTAAAAGAATTACTTTCTTGTTCTTAACGTGATTAACAAAAACATTAGCAAGACTTGATAAATAAGCTGAATCTTTAGATTTAGTTTTTGTTTTTTCAATCCTATCAGACAGGTCTAATAAAATGCTAATATTTAAGTTATTATCTTTTTCTTTTAAAAGATAGTCAGGGCATTTTGCTGTCTTGTTAGAAGCTTCTTTTTTTATACTCTCTATAGAGGATGATTTACCATCTTTGGCACAACTCATAAAATATATACAAGTCGATATTGCTATAGATAGAGTAATATATTTGTGAAAATTCATTTTTATAAGGTTTTAGTATAGACTTTATTTTGATAAGTATCGGTATCAATTTCTAAGTTTTTTATATGCTTGTCATATACAGTTCTGCATTCCAATAATAAACTTTCTTGTTCTTCTTGTCCCATTGGCATTGATGATGCTATGTAATGCTGCCACCCTTGAAAATATTCTGCAGATAATGACTTATAATTCATAACGGGTAGTATAAAACCATCAATGATATTCTGAAGCTCAGTTATTCTTGTCTTGATACCTGAAATTTCATTTTCAACTTCTATGATTTGAGCTTTGATTTTTGAAGATTTATTTTCTTTTTCAAAAATGGCTTCTTTTTTCTCTCTTATAAAAGCTTTGATTTTATCTCTATTTGCGTGTTCTTTCATTACAAAATCAAATACTAATCCCCAAACGATATAAGAAACGAAGCCAGCAAAGATTATTAACCAAAAGCTAATGCTCTGAAAGGCTACTGAAATATTAAAAACTTCACTATCAAAAGTTTTATTAAGATTATATAATTTCTCATCAATTAAGTAAGCTAGAATAGCATCAAATAGAAATGTAATTATTAATAAAGCTGCTATTTTGAATTTGTTTATTAATCCTCGTTTCTCTTGGAACATATGAATAAGGTAGCCCAAGGCGAAAAAGACAAATGGGATAAATAAAATAAACACTAATTCTAACCAACCAGCTTCATAGGCTTTAGAAAGCGCTTGTGGATCAAACATTCCTTGAAACAAACTAATTCCAGGGTCAAATTCTCTAAAAAAAGCAGAGAAAGAAGTAGAAATATAAAAGACGAAAATATATGCTGCTAAAGGCAGTAGGAAACTAATACCTATCCAAAATTTAGCACTTGCTTTTTTATCTACATCAAGAAGGTAATCTTCAGGATTAGTTTTTACTTTTCTGCATGCTTGTTTTAAATCTTCAATTTCATTATTAATATCAGTTACTTTTTTTTCTAACCTATCACGCTCTTCATCTTTATTTAATAATGTGGTTTTTTTACCTTTTTGTTCAGCAATATAAGGCTGCTTTAAGCGCTCTTGATTTACATAATCTTCTTTGCATTTCTTTTCAAATTTCTCATAGATTGATATTAGAGAAGGTTGCAAAACAAGAGAATTTCCAGAGCTTGATTTTGAAGTGTTAAACCCTTCATCTTTATAAGTAAGTTTTTGCTCTTCTATCTGTTCGGGCTTTTTATTTTCATCTTTACCATTTTGAGATGTTAGTTGTGTCAGTCTTTTTAATAATCCCATAGCTTAGTCATTTAATTCTTTTAAGAGAGTCTCTTTCGTCTTTTTATGCTTTGCACTCTCTAATAAATAATTAGACAGTTCTTCAGCACTATCTTTTTTAAACTCAAATTTTAAAATGTATTTTTTCAATGCTATTCTTTCATCGTCAGTCACAACATCATCAGCCCAAATCATTAGTGCAAAGTCATAGAGGTATTCAATTCTTTTTTCTACAGTTTCTGGAATTGTTATTTTTCCTGAATATCCAGTCAATATATCTTCTAATTCCTGTTGCGAAATGCCTCTTTCTTTTGCGAACTTGTAGAGTAGCTGCATTTCTAAATGGCTAAAATTATCATCAGTTAATGCAATTTGGTACAATCGTAAAAAATGACTTTTTACTTCCATAGGGATTGATGTATTCTCCATGTCTTTGGTTTTTGGTTATGATTAGTAAATCTTATCTCTACTATAGGTCTTATCAGCTTTTTTTACTTTTTTTTCTGGCTTTTTTTGAGGTTGTTTTAAAAATGTAACAAGCAGAAACAAGATCCCAGAAATGATGTCTATAGGGATCCAATATGCTTTGATATTTAGATAGATTGGGAAAATTGGATTAAAGAGTATAGCTATAATGGCAAATGCTAAAATCCAATAAAATTGCTTCTGTCTAAGACTAACTATAACAATCAACGCACCAATAAATACAACTATTCTTAAAAATGTGTAATACTCTATAGGCCAATAGAAAACGGCTATAAATAATAGAGATGCACATAGTATTGAAATACCCTTGACACTATATTTTTTGTTAATGAAAGTCATGAATTTTCAATTAGCAATTACATTCGGATCGATCTACATAAATTTTGTTTCCGTTGCTGTTATAATAATAGCAACCTCCTCTTGGACCTGTATATAATGTATTGCCGTTATGGGAGCCACATTCCCATTCTGTTAATTCTTCATTGCCATCTTCATTATCAGAGCATGAGACGAAACTTGAAACATTAAAAATGATTAGTATTAAAAAAATTAGTTTTTTCATGGCTTATTTTCTTTTGTCTGTTTCTTTAACTGTGGTTTTTGGATTCTTTTTTGCGTATTCTTTTGTCACATATTCACCTGTTTCTGCATCTCGATATCTAATTTGAACTTTCTTTTTTGCCATGATTTCTAATATTTTAAAGTTTAATACATCAAACATAAACTCATTAAAAAACATAGCCTTACGGAATTCCGTAAGGCTATGAAAAATTGGTTACGAGTCTATTAGGTCAAGTCTTCAATTTCTGCATCTGGCGCATTATCTTTCACAGATTGAATTCCGTTTTTACATCCTTGCTTAGTAGTATATCCCTCACTTGTCGCAATTGTCTCACCATTGCCAGCTTTTAAATTGAACATATATTCTCCATTGCTTCTTTTCTTAATAGTAAATTTTGCTTGTCCCATGATTCTAGGTTTTAAGATTAATAAAGCTCAAACCTAAAACAGTTAGAGAGGTATTCCTTACGGAATACCATAGCACAATAAAATAGTTGTAAAATAAATTATTAGATTAGACCTCTATCAATAGCAATAGCAACAAGCTGTTCGGAAGTATGCGCGTCAAAAAGTACTTTTAGTTTATTGATACGCTTTTCGATACTGCTGAGGCTACGTGCTGGATAATCTTTTTCTTTGAAGTAGTTGGCAATCTGCTCTCTCTTAAGACCCTTAGCTAGAAGTTGTAATAGCAATTCATCATATTGATCTGTTTGAGAAATGTCATCAACATTACGAAGTAATTGCTCAATGCTATGAGAACAATACATTTCGTCTTTAAGAATTGTATGTATTGCTTTTTTTAACTCTATGGATTCTTCACGTCCTTTTTCAACATAAGCATTAATATCGTAAGTGTCAATAAGACTTTTTATTTTACCTATGCGATGTTCTACTGAAAACACAATAATTTTTAAATTAGGTTGAATAGTCTTCACAGCTTTTATTAAGGCTTCGCCAGAAGTCAATGTTCTCTCTCTATGATCGGCTTTAAACGATAAATCTGTAATTAAAAGGTTAAAAGGTTGATTGACTTGCAATGCAGCTTTTAGCTTAAGAAGTGCATCATCACAATATTGAGCAGTAACTATATTTGGGATATCTAGTTCATTTAATGTACGCTCTACACCTTTATTGATGGTATTCTGATCTTCAGCAATTAAAATATTTTGAAACATAATAAGTATTTAACTATTAAATTCTAAAGTGGCTTTAAAACCATTTCCTTTTGAAGTTGTGAAGTTAAAACTTCCACCGATGCCATTAATACGGGATTCCACATTTGATAAACCATTGAGCTTAGTTTCATCAATAGAGAAGCCTAGACCATCATCGACATAGCGAATCTCTTTTTTCTTGTTATGATTTTTAAATACAATACTAACGACTTTGGCCTTACTATGCTTTTTCATGTTGACTAGTAACTCTTGTAAGCATCGGTATATTACTACTTTTTTGTGCTCTTCTAAGCTCTGCCAGTTTATCGCATTTATATCATTGGTTACTACTTTAGTTTCTGGCTTGTTATGTTGCATCAAAAGGTGTTTAATGCTATCTGAAAAATTAGCTAAATCTATGTTTCCTGTTTCAGTAGAAATATCTCTAGTGCGTATATAAATATCCTCGATATTGTCTAACAATGTTGATTTTTTATGTTGAGAAACTTCGATGTCGTTTTCTACAAAATTCATAAGATCAGACATATCGTTTGCGAGTTCATCATGAACTTTTTTTGATATTTCAGTTTCTTTGAGATATACTTGCTTTATTTTATCCTTTTTATGCCTAGATTTTAGGAGGAAGAATATGAATAGTGATAAAATGACAATAAATAAGGTTATTAGTAGTGCAAAGGTTGTTTTTACTTTCTGTTTTTCATTATTGAGAGTCATTTGATTAATTTCTTCATTAGCTAAGTCGAGACTATACCTTTTACTGGCATATTTATTACTTTGTAGCTTACTATCTTTTTCAATTTCCTTATTTAATTTATTCAATTCTAAAACTCTTTTATCACTACTTAAATTAGTATAAAAAGTTAAGGCAGCTTTTTTATATTCTTTGTTTTTATTAGAGTCAGCAATTATTAATGCTTCATTTGCATATTCTAATGCTTTTTCTTTATCATTTATACTCTTATAATATTCACCTAAATGTAAATAGCTTGTAATAATTCCTGATTGATAATTTAGTTCTTTTCTTATATTAAGTGCTTCTTGAAGATTTTTTAAAGCATTAGTGTCAGAAATTTTTAATTGAGCACTACCGAGGTTGTCCAATGCCCTTGCTATATCCTTTTTATTATCATAATTTAAACTTATTTCAAGAGATTTTTTATAAAATGAAATCGCAGATTTATAGTCGTTAAGTTTTTTGTAATTATTACCAATATTATTTATTGTTGTTGATTTACTCTTTGAGTTTTTATTTAGTTCTAAACTTTGATTATAATATCTTGATGAAGATTGATAATCCTCATATTCATAGTATAAAATGCCTAAAAAATTATATATAGTGACTTTATATTCATCATAATTACCTTCTGTTTTATCCAACAACTTTAATGCTTTGACCGCAGTATCTTCACCTTCAAAAATTAGTCCCATTTTTCTTTGAGCACGAGCTATATAAATAAGATTATATACTTGTCTATCTGGAGAATTATTTTTATTTGCTTTTTGAAGATATAAAGTAGCATCTATTAAGTCACTATCAGTTTTAGGGTTATTAATTAATTTGATATAATAATTTGTGCTATCTGATTTGTTTTGAGATTCACTTTTGAAGTTAAAACAAAAAAGAAAGATTAAAAAAAAGAGGAATGAAATTTTGATTGGTTTCATTCCTCTAAATTAGTAACAATTTAATTATTACCCTCCATTACCGATATCTGGGTCGTTTGGTGGTGGAGGTGGTGGGTCAATTTCCCCATTTTCATCACAACAGGCTTGATGTTCTACTTCATCCACTAAACTTTCGGGATTACACGAGCTAAAATTCATTGCAATAAAAAGCATTGCAAAAAGATATATTACTTTTTTCATGATTTAAAAAATTGTAAAAAGGTTGCTGTCCGAAGTTCTTCAGATAAGTTTTGTGCAACCCTTTTGGGTTATACATTCGTTTCTTTTGGGAAGTAAGAAGGTGTAGAGTAAAACTTGATAGAAGCCTCCCAAGCCAACTATTAAGTATTACTTTACGGTATTCCGTAGTAATCAATTTTGTACTTTAGTTATGTTAGCAATGCATAACTAGAATTGATTATGAAGCGAATTAAATGAAGAATTGAAAAATTATTATTGACAGACTAGTGACATCTTTTAGACATCTATTTTTTTATTTTTAAATATTTGATTTTCAGAATTTTAACTAACCTTAATTTATATGGAGGAAATAAGTAAAGAAGAGCAAATTAGAGGACTAATGTTGCTCGTGTTCAATAAAGCTAAAGAGGAATCAAAAAAAAATACAGCTTATGGGCTGTCTCAATTTCTGGAATCTATCGTTAGTATAAATGAAAGAACCTTAACACGTTATTACAACTCTTATGTATTAAATAAGAGTAGAAGAAAAAGGATACCATATGAATATAATTTAGATGCATTAAGTAAATATTTAGGTTCTAATAACTTTATAGCTTTTTGTTCTGGCCTAAATAGTAAACAGGATAAGATCTCTATAATAAAAGCGAATATTGAATTAGAAAAAAAGCTTTGGAAAATAAAAAGAATTGCTATAGTTAGTTGCCTAATATTATTGATAATAGCTGTATTATTTATCTTAAAGTATTACAAAAAGAATTGTATGATATGGGTAGATGACCATTATGAAAAGATAAGATGTTCTGGTTTGGACAATGAGAGAAAATTAGATGAAGTTGTATTAATGGAATTTATAAAAGTTGATGTTTGTAAAGACTCAATATTCTTTATTGATGGTGAACCAGTAATTCATTACACAAGACATAATAATAAAATAGATTTTTTTAAATCGGATGGTGAGCATCCAATTTTTGAAGGTGTTTATACAGACCCTATAACACCAACTATAATTGATTCAAGGGTTAAGCCTTGCGATACTTTGAAAAAGAATTAAACTGCATTATTGTTTAGTTCAGTAATAAGTAAATAAGATTCACTTGTTTTTAGAAATAATTGGGGGTAATTTTCTAATGTCTTGAAAACTTGACTCTAAACAAAATATATTTCACTGGTTATTCATTTTTAAAAGTTATTTTTAGCATTATTTGCTTATCTTAACATTACAATTGTTCCAAATCAATAAATAGCTTTTAACGAAAAATGGAATACTATTATAAAGACAACTACGAAAGTGAATTCAGTCTTATTGACGCCTCAGAAATGAGATTCAATGCTGGTAGCATAAACAAATCCTGCTACAAAATTATTTGGGCTAAAGACGATGAAATAACTTTAGGTGTAGATGGCTGTAGAATGTTTTTAAAAAGAGGACAGCTATTATTCGTGACTCCATTAAACGATTTAGATTTAGAAGTAGAGAATGCTAAAATCATTATTTACTCGTTTAACCGTGCTTTCTATTGTATTAGAGACCATGATGCTGAGGTTTCTTGTAATGGATTTTTATTTCTTGGGTCTTCAATGCCTGTTATAGTTGGATTAACTCCAGAGGAAGAAATGAGCTTTAATTTACTATGCGATTTCTTTGTAGAAGAGTTTGAAACTGTTGACCATATTCAGGGGGAGATGCTTATGGTGCTATTAAAGCGTCTTTTAATTAAATCTGTTAGAATAGCACGCAAAATACTTCCTAAAGAAGATATGCCTCAAGGGAAACTTGATATTATTAGAAAGTTTAATTTATTAGTGGAGCATCATTTTAGAGAAAAGCATAAAGTTTCTGAATATGCAGATATTTTGAATATATCACCAAAATCCTTATCAAATGTTTTTTTGAGGTATTATAATAAATCACCATTAAAAGTTATCAGTAATCGTATTTGTTTAGAAGGAGAAAGACTCATTAGGTTTTCAGATAAAAGCATGAGCGAAATTGCTTATTCTCTAGGCTTTAATGAAGCATCTCACTTTTCAAAATTTTTCAAAAAGCATACGGGCAAATCACCGATGCAATACAAGATTGATAACTCTAATTGAGATAAGAATTAATCATTTCTAAATTATTTTTTTAGCTATAGCTTGAGAAAGTAAAATATCCTAGCTGGAATAAAAATATTAATAGAACGTGAGGTAAATGTATATGTTACAAGGAAAAATATGTAACTCATAGAAACTTAAAGAGATATATTTTTGCATAGTAATAAAATTTAAATTAGTGCTATGTTAACTTGGAAAGATGTTATTAACTTTTCGGTAAATGGGAATCCAGCGCCTGACCAAAGAATTGAAAAAACAGAAGAAGAATGGAAATCTGTCTTGACCCCAGAGCAATTCAGGATTACTAGAAAAGCTGGAACAGAAGTTCCTCATTCAGGAGCCTTGTGTAGTCGATATGACGCAGGGAAGTATAATTGCGTTTGTTGTAATACGCCATTGTTTGACTCAACAATTAAATTTAATTCAGGAACGGGTTGGCCAAGTTTTTCTCAGCCAATAAAAGAGAATGCTATCAAGTACATAAGAGATGCTTCTTATGGGATGGTTCGTGTAGAAGTACAGTGCAATACTTGCGACGCGCATCAGGGGCACGTTTTTCCTGATGGGCCTGAGCCTAGTGGGTTAAGGTATTGTATAAACTCTGGAGCAATGGTTCTTCAGGCTGAAGGAACGGAATAATCTAGCGATGGCTAAGAATAAGACAGAGACTCTGACTGTTGGAGCTGGATGCTTTTGGTGCCTCGAAGCTGTTTTTTTACAACTAGAAGGTGTCGAGAAAGTTACTTCAGGTTATTCTGGCGGAATAGTGCCAGGAGTGCCTACATATAAAGAGGTCTGTTCAGGTCTTACAGGACATGCAGAAGCAGTGCAAGTGAACTTTAATCCAGATGTTGTTGCGTATGAAGATTTGCTATTCGTTTTTATGACAAGTCATAACCCCACATCAGATAATGTAAAGAGAGCCGGATATGGTTCTCAATACCGCTCAATAATTTTTTTCCATTCTGTAGAACAAAAAGAAATAGCAAAGGAAATGGTGAAACAGCTTGAGCCATATTTTAAAGAGCCTATTACTACAGAAATCAGTCTTGCTCAAATTTTTCATCCTGCTGAAAAACAGCATCAGGATTATTACAATAGAAATAAAGGGGCGAGTTATTGTAAGACAATTATAGAACCTAAACTCGCTAAATTGAGAAAAATGCACGGCGAGAAACTTAAAGCTGCAAATTAGAGAAGCAGCTCTTTTTATTTGTGGATTAATAGCGATAAAAGGAGTGCCTAAGCACTCCTTTTGTTTTTAATTTTAATAAATATAAGAGCAACTCAAAAATGAAAACCATATGAGTAAAGGTATTTTAGAGGGAGAAGAAAAAAAATTTAAAGCGCCAGAGTTTAATGTAAAAGATTGGATTGATGCCAACGGGAACAAAATTGACCAAATAAAACTTGCGGACTACACAGGAAAGTTTAAAGTGCTTTACTGTTTCCAGAGCTGGTGCCCAGGATGCCATAGTGTTGGATTGCCAAGCTTACAGAAAATGGTAAGCGCACTTGACAATAATGACAAAATTATATTTTTAGCAGTACAAACAGTTTTTGAAGGATATGACGCTAATACCTATGATAAAATGGTAGAAACACAGAAGAAGTATAATCTGAAAATACCTTTTGGTCACGACGCCGGTGATGACGGAAAGTCTCGCTCAAATGTTATGGTTAATTATAAAACAAGGGGGACGCCTTGGTTTATTTTTATAAATAAACAAAACAATCTAGTATATGCAGATTTTCATCTCAATGTAGATGCTGCAATCGAATTTTTAAGTCAAATAAAGTAATGCACACAATTCCAAAAATAAAATTATACGGTGCAGAAGGATGCCATAAAACCAATTATTACAAATTGATTTTAGACAAGACAAGTTTGCCTTGGGAATTTTTGGATGTAGAAGTAAATAAAGACTATGCTGAAGAGCTGCGTGGACTTTATGAAAACCGGAAGCTTAATTTTCCAACAATTACTATTGGCAAAAAGAAGTTAAGAAACCCGTATAAAGAAGACATAGAAAAGTGGTTGAACAAATTAATACCAAGCAGATTGGACATAGTACATGACAAAACAAACAAACGTTTTATATTAGATATCAATGGAGAATTAGGAAAAGTGGATTATAGTATAAGTAACGGTAAAATGTATCTTAATCATTCTGAAGTTCCATATAACTTAAGAGGTAAAGGAATTGGGAAGGTGTTAGTTGAAAAAACGTTTGAACAATTGACTAATGAAGGTTATAAAGCTATTGCTATTTGTAGCTACATTAAAATGATTGCAAGACGTAGCGATAAATGGAGTAAAATAATACAATAACAATTAGAGAGAAAAACATGAAAAAATTTGATTTAATTATTATTGGAGGAGGAAGAGCAAGAAACCTTGCTTTAAGTGCAGCGAAGAGAGGTGAAAAAGTAGCTATAATAGAAAAGTCCATTCTCGGAGGAACGTGCCCTAATAGAGGTTGTATCCCTTCAAAATTATTAATTGGGCATGCACATGCGGTGAGAAGTATACAAGATTCTCAACGACACTTCATTTCTTCAAAGATTGAGTATATTGATACTGAAAAAATATTTGAGACTAACAATGATTTTCTATCTAATGTGCGTGATAATTCTACAAAAGGATTACCTGAAGGCGTAACCCTTTTTGAAGGAGAAGGCGTATTCTTATCTGACCATGAAGTACAGGTAAATGGAACTACCTTGACCGCAGATAAAATTGTTGTTGCAACGGGTACACGACCACGAAAGGCGTTACATGAAAAGGCTTGGACTAGCGACACTATTTTTCCTTTGAACGAGGGAATCCCAAAGTCTGTAACGATTGTTGGCGCTGGATTCATAGGCGTAGAATTGGCCAATTTCTTTGATGCCATTGGCGTAGAAACGACTTTGTTGTCAAGAGGTTCGGTATTATTGAATAGAGAGGATGAAGACATAAGCGCCATCTTTAAAGAGGAATTCACCAAGAATGTAAACGTATTATTCGATGCTAAAATATCCCAAGTAACCCATAAGGATAATGCTTTTACTATTGATTACGAGTCACCAGAAGGGAAGAAAAGCCATAGCTCTGAAGCATTAATTGAGGCTACAGGCAGGATACCTAATACAGATAATTTGAGGCTGGAAAACACATCCATCACAGTTAACAAACGCGGATACATTAAAAGAAACGAATTCTGCGAAACAGATGTGAAAGGTGTTTACGCTATAGGAGATGTAGCAAGCAAGTATGCATTGCAGCATATTGCCAGCTTTGAGGTTGTCTATCTTTCAAAACTCTTTTACGGTGATGAAAAAAAGCCATTAGAATACAAATACGTTCCACATGCTGTCTTTTCTGAACCTGAAATAGCAAGTATTGGAATTACAGAACAGGAAGCTAAAGCTCAAAATTTAGATTATGTAACAACACTTACCCCTTGGACAAATAGTGCTAAGGCTAACGCTATGCGTTTGCAGTACCAACGCACTAAGTTTATTGTGAACCCAAAAACATACGAAATATTAGGATGTCACCTAATTGGTCCAGAAAGTTCTAGTGTGATTCATCAGGTCCTTGCAGTAATGCAAATTGATAATGATATTAGGCACCTTGCCAATATGATGTATGTTCACCCCGCTCTTAATGAAGTTCTCTTATTAGGAGCGAGAAAAATAATGGTTAAAATAGATTAAAGTTGTAAAATACTATTGAAATTAGTAAAACGTCCTTTATCAACCATCAAAGATAGGATATGCACATCTCAAGTATCAATTAAGTGAATAAACTTTTTATGACTTATATAGATAATTTAATTTGTGCTTTCCAAAAATATACTTCACCACAGTTTCTCCATAAGTCGAGAGTGCCATTCATTTTTTATTGGAGGATATATGTAGTAATAAGTTTGCTCTTAAATCGAATGACAGTTTCTTCTCCTAAAAAGGATTTTTCTTAATTCAAAATTTACAATTTCTAATGAGTTGATGTAATAATGATATCACTTGAAACGTATCCACGTTATAACAAGCGCAAAAACGCATTGTGCAAAAATCAATTGATGAAGAAATAAAACTTCAATAAGAATAACTTAAAGTAGAAAGAAATCGAAATCTAATGGTTATCATTTTTTCTTGTAAATCTGTCCTTTAGAAATATTAATTTCCATCTCACAATACAAAATAATCCAGATCCATATTTAAATCCAAAGAAATTAATGCTTTTAATAACAAAACCCCTAGGAATCCGAGTTGTCTGCAAAGAAGATATCTAGCTTAATTGGTGGTGGTAGTTTAAATTGGAAAAATGTCCAATCGTAATTTTGCGATTATTGTTTATTATTCGCTTAAAACATCGAGTATGAAATCAATAAAATATGTATTAACGATTGCTATGCTGTTTTCGGCAATAATAAGAGCACAAGACATAACAATAGGGAACAAAAAAATTGATATATCCGGTAGTGTAGATGCATATTTTCGTAATAATATTTCTGCACCGAATGATGAAGACCAAATAAGCACACCAACAGCATTTGCAGAAAATGCTGGTTTTGCTTTGGGCATGGTAAATATTATAGCATCTCACGATGGCAAAAAAGTTGGTTTTGTTGGAGATTTGGTTTTTGGGCCAAGAGGAGAAGTAGCAAGTTCTTCAGTGGTAAACCAGCTTTTTGTGTATTGGAAAGTAAGTGACAAATTTAAGCTTACTTTTGGTAAGTTCAATACCTACATTGGCTATGAACTTATCTCGCCATTGGATAATTTTAATTATAGTACATCATATTTATTCTCTAATGGCCCGTTTTCGCATACAGGGCTAAAAGCTGAGTATGCCCCAAATAAAGATTGGTCATTTTTATTTGCCCTAATGAATCAGGCGGATGCAGATTTTAATACAAACGGGCGCTATGCCGCTGGTTTAGAAATTGGTTACAGCGGTCATTTCCTCAATTTTTTATATGAAAACGATAATTTGGGATTTGAAGTTGATTATGCTTGTAATTTTGATATAACATCAAAATATCGAGTTGGTATAAATGCTTCTTACGATAGAAACGATGGAAGCGGTTTTTATGGAGTAGCATTGTATCCCCAATACACTATAAACGAAAAATATGCCATAGGACTGCGCACAGAATATTTTGAAACCTTTAGTAATGTAGTTTCAGACGACCCTAATGTGCTTGCATTTACACTAACAGGCGATATAAAAATTGAAAATTTAATTATTAAGCCAGAATTGCGCCTCGACGATTGGTCTGAAAATGTGTTTGTAGATACCGACCTAAATCCTGCAGATACTTTAAGTTCTTTTTTATTAGCGGCAATATATAAATTTTAAAAAGAAAAGAGCATTAACTAAAATTGTACGAACCGAAAATCTGATTACTGCCAATAGGTTTAATAATTAATATAAAAGTCCAAGGTTAAAACATAAAATAGCCAAAGCAAGAAATTACTATAATGAAAAATAAAAACAGCAATAATGAAATTTGGTTAGCCGCTGGCTTAAGAACCCCATTTGTTAAAGAGGGAAAGGATTTGAGCGGTATTTCTGCTATTGATATGTCAGTGGCTGTGATTAATAGAATGAAACGAACACTAAATGTCCCGCCAAATTATGTTGCTTGGGGTACAGTTTTGCCGAATTTAGAGTTTAGTAATATAGCAAGAGATATAGTTCTTGAATCTGAACTACCAGATGAAACTGTTGCGTTTTCAACCACAATGGCCTGTAGCACTAGCTTACTCTCTACACTACAATTGGCATCTATTATTACAGATGATGAAATAGGGTTGTCGGGAGGTGTAGAAAGCATGTCTAATGTCCAACTTGGACTCTCTAATAATACCTCAAACTGGATAAAATCTTTACCAAAGATAAAAAGTGTTCTCGGCAAATTAAAATGGGGATTAAGAATTTTTAAATTCAGATTATACATTCCGCCAGGAGTTAATAGAGTTACGGGTAAAAGTATGGGGCAACATGCCGAAATTACGGCCCAAAGGCTCGGTATACAAAGAGAAGCGCAAGACAAATTGGCTTTAAAGAGCCACCAAAACTATTTTAAAGCCAAACGAAAAGGCTTCTATGAAGATTTAGTGTTTCCAGCATTTAATGTGTTAGAAGATTTAATTCCGAGAGAGAATACCTCTTTAGATAAATTAAAGACCTTAAAACCAGTTTTTGATAGAACAAGCAAAGGTACTTTAACAGCAGGCAATTCAACACTATTTACAGATGGAGCAGCAGGTGTTTGGATGGCTGGGAAAAATAGGATAAACGATTTAAAAACACCATACAAAGCCAAATTAATAGATTGGGAACTGGCGGCCGTAAATATTGAGGAAGAAGGCATTTTAATGTCGCCAAGTTTTGCCATTCCAAGGCTGTTAGAAAGAAATGACCTAACCTATAACGATATAGATTTGTGGGAAATTCATGAAGCTTTTGCCTCTCAAGTATTATCCACTATAAAAAACCTTGAAGATAAAAACCATTTACAAAAAGTTGGAACAAAAACAAATTTTGGTGCGTTCCCAACAGATAAATTAAATATAAATGGCAGCAGTATTGCAATTGGGCATCCTTTTGGTGCAACAGGAGCAAGAATATTAAGTCAAACAGTGAAGCAAATATCCCAAATGGGCACAAATAAAAAAGCAATAGTAAGTGTATGTGCCGACGGTGGGCTAGGCGCTGTTGTTTTGGTGCAATCCTAATTTTTATTGACACAAAGATGAACCACCTGAAAAAAATAGTATTTGTTTGCATTATAGCCCTATCCGTGCTTGCATGCTCAAATAATAACAAGAAAAACACAAATAATAACCAAACCAGTGTTAGTAAAAATATTACAGAGCAAGAAATTGAAATAGCATCAGGAGAAAAACTATTTAAAAGCAAATGCTTTGCCTGTCATAGAGTAGGTAAACAAGCCATTAATGGTACAGGACCACATCTAAACAATCTTTTTGGGCGCAAGTTTGGCACCATTAAAAATTATAGATACAGCAATAGTTTTCTAAAAGCCAATGAGGAAGGTTTAACTTGGGATAAAGAAAATCTAATGGCATTTTTAGAAGAACCACAACAATTTATAAAGAAGGTAGCAGAAGATGAAAACGCAAGCACTAAAATGCTCTATAAGTCTTTAAAGCTTGAGGATATACAAAGAATTGTGGATTATCTTGATGATTATACTACAATAAAAATGGATGAGGAGCATCTTACCAAAATGGGGGAAAAGGATGCAAGGTGTTTTGCTAAACCAAAACCAAATGCAGATTTTAGTGATTGTAACTTGTCAGGTGTAGATTTTTCTGGGGCTGATTTACGTGGAGCAAATCTTAAAAACGCCAATTTAATAGGAGCGAAGTTAAGTAAAGCAAATTTGAGTAAAGCCAATTTGTCTGGAGCTTTATTAGCAGGAGCAGATTTAAAGCAAACCAATTTTGAATCTGCCATTCTCTTTAGAGCTAAAATGGTAAAAGCTTTTTTGGGTGAAACAAATTTTAAAAATGCCATTTTAGACAGCGTTACATGGGTTAACGGTAGAACCTGCGCTCAAGGTTCTATTGGCGAATGCAAATAAGATGAGAGCAAAAACTTACCTAAACAAGAATTTAAAAAGGCTAGGCACATTAGTTATTTTAACGATGGCTACTTCTTCTTTAATGCAATGCAAATCAAGCAACTCAAAAGAACAGTTACAGATACATCGTATAAAATCGAGCGAGGCTAGTTTTTTCTCAAATTCTCATATTATAGAAGGCAAAAGTAGTTTGGTTGTCGTAGATGTGCATATGGCACAAAAAGATGTTGAGGTTTTAATAGATAGTATTAAAAAATTAAGTAAACCGCTTGAGGCTATCATCATAACACATCGGCATCCAGACCATTTAAACGGGTTGGAGTTTTTTGTCAAACAGTACCCAGACACACCAATTTATGCTGGAACACAAACAACTGAAGCTATAATGCTTAACCAAAAGGCATGGGATATAAGGGAATACAAAATTATTCCAGAGGAGCCTGGCTTCATTACTTTAGCAGGCAGAGAGTTTGAAATTCAAGTTTTTTCAGATGCCGAAAGCCCAGAATCACTAGTACTGTATGATAGGCAATCAAAAAGTTTATTAACTGGGGATTTAGTGTTACACAAACAGCATTTGTGGTTGGCAGAAATGCAAATTGATAATTGGAAAGAAACACTCATTAATCTTAAAGAACATTTCAACATTAGCACAATATATCCTGGGCATGGTGAAAGTGGCAATGTACAGCTTATAGATTATACTATAGACTATTTAGATTTTTTCACCGAAATTGTACAGAACGCCTCATCCTATTCCGAGGCAGAGATGGTCATGAAAAATAAATTTCCTGACCATAAGTTTTCTAAGGCTTTGGAGATTAGTTTAGGTGCTTTTAATTTATTAATTGATTAGTGATGTCTATTTTGAAAACGAAGGTTAGAACATGTAAAATGTCTGCATTATGGAAAAAAGTGCAATCATAATTTTTGAGTTATTTTGTTTTTTTGTTAAAAGTAGATAGTTTGTATTTGTTAAGACAGAAAACGATATAGATTTTTAACATAAGTATTAAACTGTATTATCTATGAATTAGGGCGCAACAAAATCTATAGAATCAGTAAATGAGAAAAAGGAGATATAAAATTGTCATTATTATAATCGTGGTATTAATAGGGGTTCAATTTATTAGACCTAACAAACTAGAGAACGAACAAGTAAATAAATACGATATTATTTATGCCAATAATCCGTCAAAAGAGGTAGTGACACTTCTTCAATCTACTTGTTATGATTGTCATTCTAATCAAACTAGAGAGTATTGGTATAGCAATATTGCACCTGTGGCTTGGCTAGTAGATAAGGATATAAAAAACGGAAGACAACATCTTAATTTTTCTGATTGGGAAAAATACTCTTACGACCAAAAGGTTGATTATGCAGGTGCAATTATGCTGCAAATGTATGACGGTAAAATGCCTTTAAAAGAATATATATGGATGCACCCTGAAGCAAAATTGGCTAAAAAAGACCAAAACAAGATAACAGAATGGATAAATTCTTTAGTAGAATAATTTTAAAAAGGACTATTCTATTATTAATCGTTCTGTTTTTTTTGATGCAGCTATACCGACCAAATAAAAATGATAGTAACTATATAGCTGCCAACGACTTCTTAGAAATTAGTGTGGCTCCTACGGACATAAAAACCTTGATAAGAAACTCTTGTTATGATTGCCATTCAAATCGTACAAATTATAAATGGTATGACAATATAGCACCCCTATCTTGGTGGATTGATAAAACAGTAGAAAAGGGCAAAGTGGCTATAAATTTTTCAGAATGGGAAAATACAGATGCACAGAAGAGATTATCTTTTTTATCTGCCAGTGTTTTTGATATTAAGACAGACAGAATGCCCACAACAGATTATTTAAAACTGCATCCTTCTGCAAAACTATCAAATAAAGAAAAAATGAAAATAATTAGTTGGATTAACAATATCGATAGATTTAATCCTTATTATGAAATAAACGAACACTAATCAACCTTGAAACTTCTAAAAAAAATTACCAGTATAATAATTTCTACTAGGCTCACAGCTATATTGTTTTTGTTATTTGCAGCTGCAATGGGCATTGCAACCTTTATAGAAAATGACTTTAATACAGAAACCTCAAAAGCTCTAGTTTTCAATACTTGGTGGTTTAATGGAATTCTACTTTTATTTATAATAAACTTCTTAGGAAATATCAAACGATATCGTCTATTAAATAAGGATAAGATTTCTATACTACTTCTACACTTTTCTTTTATCATTATTATTTTGGGTGCAGGAATAACGCGTTATGTAAGTTTTGAAGGTATTATGCCTATTAATGAAGGAGAGACCTCATCAATACTTCTGTCTGACCAAAAGTACATAATAATAGCTGTTGATGATAATCATGTTGAAAAAACTGTAGAAAAAAAACTATTACTTGCGCAAAATAGAATAGATGGAGATAGGCCTTTTAAAATAGCTTTTTTAGATTTTGTTCGTGGCGGAAATTCGTTTTCAATAGTAGATGATTTTAGGGGCATCCCTTTTGAAGTTTCATATCTAAATTATGTGCCAAATGCAAAATCAGCATTTAAGGAGTCCAAGTCAGGAGGGAGTCACTTACACTTTGTTGAATCAAGCGGTAAAGAACGGAAAGACCATTATCTAAAACTTGGTGCCCGTTTATCCTTCCCGGAAGCAGACGTTTCATTTCAAAATATAAAAGAAGGAGTAGTAAACATTTACTACAAAGGTAATGACCTTTATATTAAATCACATCGTGAGCTAAGCTTTACAGTAATGGCTACACAACAAACAGGTGTAGTAAATCCAATGATTGAGCAAAAATTAAAAATCAGGACTCTCTACGAACTAGGTGATTTTCAGTTTGTCGTGCCATCTCCAGTATTGAAGGGAAACCTTGTTTACGAAAAGGCAGGTAGTATTGATGATTACCCATTAGATATGCTAAAAGTTAATCTTAATGTAAATGGAGAGAGTAGAGAGGTTGAAGTTTTTGGAGCTAAATTTTTTAAGGGCACACCTCAAAAAGTTACCATAAATAATCTAAATTTTACAATAGCTTACGGGTCTAAAACGATGAAGCTACCTTTTGCTATTAAGCTGAACGATTTTATTTTAGAAAAATACCCTGGCTCAAATAGTCCAAAGTCGTTTATGAGTAGATTAACTATAAAGAGTTCTGAGGAAGCTTTTGATTATGATGTGTTTATGAATAATGTACTAGACCACAACGGATATCGGCTTTTTCAATCAAGTTATGATGAGGCGGGTGGACTAGAAAAAACAATATTATCTGTTAATCATGACAAGATTGGTACTTGGGTAACTTACGTGGGCTATATGTTATTATTTTCGGGACTTATTATGATGCTCATGTCTCCTACATCCTTCTTTAGTAAGCAAAGAAAAAAATTAAGAAAATTAAAAACCTCGACATTGACTATAGTACTAATTTTCTTAGGGCTTTTTGCGAACGCTCAAAGTAAATCTAAAGAAGAAAAAATAAGTGTTCTTGAAACTACTAGGAATATTCCAATCGAATATGTTGATGAGTTTAGCAAAATAATTTTACAAGACCCAGGAGGAAGAATGAAGCCTATGAATACTTTTGGTTCAGAGCTTTTACGAAAACTCACTAAAAAGGATAAGCTACAAGACCTTTCGTCGGACCAAGTTGTTTTGTCACTATTCTGTGAGCCAGAAAAATGGAAAGATGTACCAATGGTTTTTATCACTAAGAAAAACAGTAGGCTAAGGGATAAACTGGGGATACCTCATGAACAAAAATTTGCTGCACTTTCAGTTTTTTTCGATTCTAACGGTAGGTATGTTCTTGCTGACGAAGTTTCTAAAGCAAGTAAAAAGAAAATTAAAAATAAGTATGAACAAAGCGTAATGGACGTAGACGGTAGAGTCATCCTACTCTATCTGGCTATCCAAGGAGATTTGTTTAAGCTTATTCCATTGCCCAACGATGATGAAAATACATGGCTAACTATTAGAGATGCAAAAAAGAGAGAATTTACAGACTCTAGATTAATGACTATAGTGAATACTTTAACAAATTATAAAGTAGCAATTAAAAGAGATAAAGTACAAGAGTCTAATGCTTCAGAACTATTATTGACTTTGAAAAATTTTCAAGAGAAATATGGCAATGATATAATTCCTTCAAAGAATAAAGTTGAACTTGAATTATTTTATAACAAATATGATATTTTCAAAAACCTTTTTTGGCAATATATGATGTCAAGTTTGCTTTTATTTGTTGTGGTTATAATATCAGTTTTTAAAGATAAAAGTAAAATAATTTCAATCTTAACAAAAGTTGCGATAGCAATTGTAGTACTATTGTTTGCTTATCATACTATAGGCTTAATCATAAGGTGGTATATCTCTGGCCATGCACCTTGGAGTAATGGATATGAATCAATGATTTATGTGGCTTGGGCAACCCTGTTTTTTGGATTGGTTGTAGGAAGGAAATCTGGATTAACTATTGCTTCGACAACGTTTGTGACATCAATGATTCTTATGGTAGCACACTGGAACTGGATGGACCCGAGTATTGGAAATTTAGTTCCTGTTTTAGATTCTTATTGGTTGATGATTCATGTAGCAATAATCGTAGCGAGTTATGGCCCATTTGCAATAGGAATGATTTTAGGGATGATGACATTGTTACTTTTTATTTTAAAGAATAAGAAAAATGAAAAAAAGCTAAACAAGGTAATATCCGAGCTTACTATTATTAATGAGCTTGCGCTCACTATTGGATTAGTTATGCTTACGGTAGGTAATTTTTTAGGTGCGATTTGGGCTAACGAAAGTTGGGGGCGTTACTGGGGTTGGGACCCAAAGGAGACTTGGGCTTTAATAAGTATTATGGTATATGCCTTTATAATACATATGCGAGTTGTCCCAGGTTTAAGAGGTAAGTTAAAATATAACATTGCTTCTGTGTTCGCATTTTCGGCTATTCTTATGACCTATTTAGGTGTAAATCACCTACTTTCTGGCTTACATTCTTATGCTGCGGGAGAGGCTGCGCCAATACCAAATGAGATTATTGGTTGGTTAATAGTATCTGCGCTATTAAGTGTATTCGCTATTTTGAAAAATCGCACGATGTTGACGTCCTAAAATGTCTTCAATATTCAGAGCAAGTTGCAATTAGATGAATTGTGATTTTGTGTCATTATATACAAATTTTGATATTGAGAATAGTATTGCCTAATCGAAATGAGTTTTTTTGCTGCAATCTATAAGAGAGTTATATGTATAACATATTTCATTTTGATAAACCTGCGTTGAAGTGCAAAGAATTTTTTTTAAGAAACTTTTATTGCACGTCTAACCCTATGAAAATGCATTTTAAAAGTAGGGCTAGGAGAGTTTAGGTCATTTTTAATTTACTAAGGAACACATTGTTGCTGTTTTATCGGAAAGGTCGTTGAACTTTATTCTAAATGAGTAAAATGTATAAATTTAAAGGAAAATAATCCATTCAATAATACCCTCCTTTATTTTAATTTGCGCCCTAATTACGATACCAATCAAACGATGTTAACTTATAATAAAGGAAAATTAAAATATAGAATTTTCAATGATGAAGAAGTTTCAATATTGAACGATGACAGCTCTTTTTCTATTGTTTTATTGCCAAGAAAGGCACCTAATTTGTATGTCAATTTTGAACCGATCAATGTTGAAAAATCGAATGTTATTTTTCTAAGTCCAGGGGATGCATTAGTTGCCAAATCAAGAATACAAGAATGTAAAATGATAGTATTTGAAAAAGGGAGTATGTGTACTTCAGAAAATTTAATTTATCTGCTTTTTAATGCAACGTTAAGAGAAGACAAAGCTCCCAATGCAACACATTCTTTAAGGAAATCTAATAAGCGCATAATACTGGAGTATTTCTCTAAGGTTGAAGCTGCTTTCGTCAGTGAAGAATTCAAAGAAGTAATTGTTTTGTCACATATAAATAACATTATATATGAATGTGTTTATAACACACTTTTTGGAGACCATAAAGATATTATAGATTTTTCTATTCTTCTGAATTCCAATTATAGTAAAAAGCATTTAGTATCTCAGTATGCTGATATATTAAGACTACCTCCAAAAGAGTTGTTAAGGGCTTTTAAAAGGAGAGGTTTTGATAAACCAAGCGAGATAATAAAAGACAGAATTTTATTGGAAGTAAAAAAACTTCTTATTAATACAGACTTAGATGTAAAAGAGATTGGAGAAAAGTTAGGTTTTGAAGATTCAGCGTATTTTTCACGATTTTTTAAGAAGAACACTGGAGAAACTGCATTAGAATTTAGGAAAAGATATTTGCAAAACTAAAAAAGCGTTAAAAAATGGAAAATAGTGCAATAGATATGCGTAACACATTATATAATTTTAACATTTACTAAATAAAACTAAACAATATGAAAATTAAATCAATTGCCCTTGCATTAACAGCTTTGCTATTGGTATTTACTTCGTGCAATAATAAAGAAGGAAATTCTGATATGGCAGATAGCTCTACCTACAAAGACAAAGCGTATTTCACTATGGAGAATGGTGAATTAATTAGACCCACTGGGTATAGGTCTTGGGTTTACGTTGGTACGCCCGTGACACCTAACGATTTGAATAATGGGAAAGCCGCCTTTCCTGAGATGCATAATGTTTACATAGACCCTGCAAGTTATGACCATTACAAGAATACAGGTGAGTTCAAAGAAGGAACTATAATAATGAAGGAGCTTGTTAGTGTTGGTTCGACAGGAGCTGTTAGTGGGAACGGATATTTTATGGGGGAGTTTATAGGTCTAGAGGCTTCAGTAAAAAGTGCAGAGCATTTTCCAGATGAGCCTGGGAATTGGGCTATTTTTAGTTTCACTCAGCCAAAAGTTGGAACATTAAAAGATAAAACAAAACCTTTCCCATATGAGGCTTGCGCAGCATGTCACGATAGCAATGCAGATGACGATTTTGTTTTTACGCAATATTATCCAGTATTAAGAGCTGCTAAGAATGCAGGGAAAGGTAGTCCTGAAGATTTATCGGCAAGAACAGCATCCGAAAAAAAAAAAGCTAGCAAAAAAGTAGGTCTTTGGGAAGCATCAGCGCCTACACCTGAGAAAAAGTTCGATATACCAACGGATGAAAAGGAGTTGTATGCTTACCTGAAATCTGAGAAGTATAAATCTTTAAAGATGCAAGAGAAAGAGCAGCACAAGTCTGCTGGACCTCATGAATATGTTAGAACCTTTGTCAGTGATAAACTAGCAGAGTCTGTAAAAGCAGGGAATTCGGAACATCCAATAGGTTCTTATGCTGTCAAAGAGCAATTTAAAGATGGTAAGCAATATGGATGGGCGGTAATGCTTAAAACAGGAGACGAAACTGATGGTGGAAAAGGTTGGTTTTGGTACGAAGTCACAGATAGAGATGATATTGCTTCCAAAGCAGCTTTAGGTAATGGAGTTCGAGGGTGCGTTTCGTGTCATAGTATAGGGCAAGATATGGTTCGAGCTACGTTCATAAAATGATTAATTAAATAAAAATCCCCCGCTATTTAGCTTTTAATGAGCGTTTGCTTATGAAATAAAAACCGAAGTAAGCATATATATTCTGAACGATTGGTTTTGGATTGATGTTGTAGTACATAGATTATATTCTGTTTTTTCGGTTTTAATTTCTGAAGTTTATTGGAGCGGATAAAAACCAACAAGTTCAATAAAATAATAAGTAATCCAAAATGATATTTTATGAAAAAACTAAAACAACGATGGGGCATTGAGTCAAACTTTCAGTTATTTATAATTCTATTGGTTTTTTCGTTAAATGGGTCGCTGTCGTTATTTTTTGCAAAACCCATCCTTACCTTTTTGGGGATTACGATAGAAACTCTGAACCCAATTTTATTTTGGGCTTTGCGAATACTCGTCGTCTTTATAGTATACCAGTTTTTATTGGTGGCTTTGGGAGCATTATTTGGTCAGTATAAATTCTTCTGGAAATTTGAAAAAAAAATGCTTTCGCGAATTGGGTTTAAGCAATTGGTTAGGGATTAAAATAAACATAGATACAGATGCTAATTAATATGCAAAAACTACTTTTAATTTGTGCTATTTTATTTTCTATAACACTACTTGGTCAACACGATGATAATGGTGAGAAAGAGCATATAAAACATACAGATGAAAAACCAGGATTCGAAGCAGTGCTTTCAGGTTTGTTCATTCGTAATACTGAAGAATCTATTACTGATTTTGCAACTGAACTTCATCTTACTTATTGGACGACACATAAATGGGCATTTGGCGTCGGGTACACAATTGTTTTTGAAGAAGACTCGGAGATTGGACATGAACTAGCAGGGTTAATAAGCCACAAACCATATAAGTTCCTAACGGTTAACGTTGGGCCAAGTTTTTCTTTACCTAATTCTCACAAAGATTTAGAACTGTCTGCATATGTAGAAACAGAATGGGCTTTTGAAATAGGTGAATTCCACGCAGGACCTACCCTCGGAGCTCTAGTGGGAGAAGAATTTAGATATTTTGGAGGCTTTCATTTAAGTTATGAATTTTAAATATAAAAAACCAAAAATTAAGATAATGAAACACTTAAAAAATTATTACATCATAGGCATATTTGCCTTACTGTCTTTTACTTCGTGTAAGGCGAATACTAGGTCTGTAGTGACGGATTCGACGAATACTAGTATGTCGAAAACGGAGATAGTAGAATCGATTTATATCGCAACAAACAAAACTGATAATAACTCTTTGGTTGGTTTTGCTAGAATGACTGATGGGACAATGAAACCTTTAGGGGAATTTAAAACAGGTGGAAGAGGAACTGGGAACATCGAAATTTTTGATTGGGGTTATGATGAGACTCATCCATTAAAAGATGGTATCGACCCACTAATTTCAGAGTATGGGGTTTATAAATCTGAGAATAACAGAAACATCTTTGTTGTTAATTCAGGAGATGGTACAATAAGTTCATTTAATGTAATGCCAGACCGAACTCTAAAACTGGTAGATACTAAGGCCGCTGGTGATGCTCACCCATTAAGCATAGCTTCTTCAAAAAACTTGGTTTATGTAGCAAGTGCTGGCACATCTAAGACACCAACACCTCCTTTCACTGGAAATCTAATGGGCTATATCGTAGATGGAAATGGGAAATTAACTCCAATTTCTGGCTCAAAAAGAGATTTAAAAGCTCGACCATCTTGTGTCGCTTTTACACCCGATGGAAAATTTTTAGTAGTCAATGAGTTAGTAACTGGATTAGTGAAAGTGTACGGTGTTATGCCAAATGGTTCTCTAAGTAAGGAGCCAGTTTCTATGGCTGCTTGTCCGCACGATGCAAAAAACGGCAGATGGTTAGCAATCCCTGTAGGATTTGATATTGTAAAAAAAGGAAACAAAAATGTGGTTCTTGTTTCAGAAGCTAGATTTTTAGATAATAAAGGCATGCTGCGTGAAGAGAAAAACAAGGTTCCGCAATCGCCTCTCTACTCATGGCAGACTGGCTCAACTTCCTCTTTCGTAATTGATGGAGAAGGAATTATTTCTTTGATGTCAGGGGATGTTTATACAGGCAATAATATGGAAGGTGGACAAATAGCAAATTGCTGGGTAGAAGCCTCTCAAGATGGGAAAACCCTTTGGGCCGCGAATGCATTATCTAGTTCTATTACTAGTTATAGTATAGGAAATAATGGCTCCCTAGAGCTTAAGAACGAAAAAGCTTATAAAGATAATAGTGAGATGATGTTTTACAGTGATTTGAATCTAAGCAATGACGGTAAGTATATCTACCAACTTGTAGGAAATAAAGGATCTGGTATAATGTTTAAAGTTTTACCTAATGGAGATTTAGTTAAAGTTAGTGACTTTTCTTCCAGACATCTTCCTGCGGTAGGGACTTATGGAATGACTGTGCTGTAAAGAAACCGTCTAAAGACAATCCATTTTTAATCATATTAGAGTGGCGTCTTTTTAGGCGCCACTTTTTTTCTTAACAAAAACAATATTATAAGTGAATGGCAGAATTGTTCAAAGACATAGAAAATATAATTTATAACCTGTTTCAAGAAAATATTAGGCATCTTCCTTACCATAATTTTGATAGTACTATTCGTGTTGTAAACTATGCCAAAGTTCTAGCGGTAGGTGAAGGTCTAGATGCAATTGATACAGAGGCCTTAGTGATAGCTGCGTATTTTCATGATGTTACTTACCAAGTCGATTTTGAAAATCATGAAGATTTAGCTGCGGATAAATGCGGGTTTTATTTACAAGAACAAGGTAAGAGTAGCGTATTTATAAATAAGGTGAGAGCAATCATTCAATCAACAGACCCCAAAAAAGAACTTAAAACAAATTTAGATAGAGTTTTAAATGATGCTATTAATGGCGACCTGTCTAATAAAATTTTTTTAAATTATTCTGACCTTCTAAGAAGGGAGCGCGAGATGCTTGAAAATGATAGAATAGATTTAGACTCTTGGAATGATAGGAACATAAATTATATAGAAAAACATAGGTTTTTAACAGATTACGCTAAAGCAAATTGGCAGCTAGTAAAAGAAAAATTATTATTCAGTCTGTATAAAGAACGTGATAAGAATGCAATTAAAAAGGCTAAAAAAGATATTCCAGAAAAAGGTGTTGAAACAGCTTTTAGAGTAGCATTAAAAAATCATATGAAGCTAAGTGATATAGCTGATGCTAAGGCCAATATTCTTTTGTCGGTTAATGCTATTATTATTTCGGTTGCTTTGTCTACTCTTATTCCAAAATTAGACAACCCTTCTAACGCACACTTAATCTGGCCAGCTATTTCCTTAATAGGGTTTAGTGTAGTGGCTATTATATTTTCTATATTTTCCACACGACCAAAAGTAACCCAAGGAACTTTTACGAGGGAGGACATTAAAAATCGTAAAGTCAACCTTTTGTTTTTTGGGAATTTTCACGACGTATCCTTAGAAGATTATAAGCATGGTATGCATGAGATGATGCAGGATAAGGATTATCTATACGATTCGCTAATTACAGACCTTTATTTTCTTGGAAAAGTGCTACACAAAAAGTACAATTTACTGCGGATAACATATAATGTTTTCCTGGTAGGGCTTTTGATTTCTATTGCGGTATTTTCGGTAATGCTTAATAAAGCTGTTTAATCTTATGAAAGAGTATGCACTATATTTTATGCCAGACATTAGTGGGTTTACAAATTTTGTTACTTCCACTGAAATTGAGCATAGTAAGCACATTATCTCTGAGTTATTAGAAATTTTATTAGACAATAACATTATTGAATTGAAATTGGTTGAAATAGAAGGAGATGCGTTGTTTATGTACACAACGGATTTCCCTTTGTTTTCTGAATTGCTAGTGCAATCAAAAAAAATGCTTAATGCATTTTCAGAGCACATTCAACGCTATAATACTAGCAGAATATGTGAGTGTGGAGCTTGCGTTTCTGCTCAAGATTTAAAAATTAAATTTCTCATTCATTACGGTGAAATTTCGTTTATGAGAGTTAAAGATATTGTAAAGCCTTATGGTGCTGATGTTATTAAAATCCATAGACTATTAAAGAATAGTATTCCATCAGACCAGTACTTATTAATATCTCAATCGACGTTAGACTTTTATAAAGAAGAAGAAAGTTCAATCTCTGAATTCACAATTAATGAGGATGTTTACGACCACGGAATATCTCAATATGCATTTACCGAATTAAAGCCTATTGCGAAGCCGAGTAATATTGAAGTTAAATTGACTTCTAAGCCTTCTCGCGAACCAGAAATTAATTTTAATATAGAAATATCAGGGGACATTAATAAGGCAATTAACTATATCAGCGACTTACGTAATAGAACCAAATGGTACAAATTGATAAATAATCTAGAGTTTGATGACTTTAGAATAAATCAAGCTAAGACAATTCATCAATGCATTGTCGGGAGTAATGTTGTCAATGTAGAAACTCTCAAATGGGAATTAAACACTAGTGAAAGAGGTTATGGAGAACGTACGTACGATATGCCAAATATTGATGACTACCAATATTACATCACGCTTCAACAAAAAAATCAAACCCTTCAATTAAATCTCGAAGTTTTTGTCAGGTTTAGTAAATCATTTCAAGATAGAGAGAAGACTATAATGTTTCTTAAAGAAGCCTGGTTGCATAGCATCTTTGAATTGAAAATTAAACTAAATAATCTATCAAGTTAGAATCATGAGAAGGTATTTGGTATTAATTGGGGTAGTGTTGACTTTTGTGAAATCAAATGCACAGTTTGATTTAGCGAGGGTGGATGTTGTTCATATACCAAAAGGAAGTAATCAAGATTTTGAGTTTAATCGTATTAGAGCATTATTTAATATTCCTGTAAAAATCAAAGAAGATACACATCTTTTATTTGGAATAGACTATAGTATAGTAGATGTCATTCAAATTGAAAAACTTGAAATTGATACAGAGCCACTAAGGGATTTTCAATCTTTTGAACTAAACCTTGGATTTACAAAAAAATTAAAAAAAAATTGGAGATTAGCAGCGGTATTAAAACCAGGGGTAACTACCAATTCGGTAAAAAACACGGCATTCTTTAGAGAAGTTAGAATCTCAGGCGGATTGATTTTCCTTAAAGATGAAAAAGAAACAAAAAAATACAGTCTTTTGCTTGGAGTTGTTTACAATGCATTTAATGGGTTTTCATTCCCATTGCCATTTGTTAGGTATCATAGGATTATCAATGAGCATTGGTCTTATAAGTTAGGTTTCCCCAAAACGAACTTAGAATACACCTTTAACAACAAACACAGTTTAGAATCTTATGCAAGCATAGACGGCTTTAACTCTAACCTTGTAGAAACGGTTACTGTTACAAATGGAGTTGTTGAGAAGTTTAATGCAAGAGTTTTAGTTGCTGGACTCAGATATAATTTTAAGATAAGAAAACATTTAGAGCTGTACTTAGCTTCTGGATATATTTTTACCAGTACCATAAGATTAAGAGATAATAATGCAGATGACTTGTTTGAAGTAAATGGTGATAATGCAATTTACTTAAGAACTGGTGTCAGAATAAAAATTTAACCAATTGATATATCAAATAAATATGCGCAATTTTCAAAAAATAGCCTGTCTTTTAACAATAGGCTTGTTTATTTCCTGTGCAACGCACAAAATACAGATAGATGAAACCAAGGTGATTTCAAAAAGAAATTTAGACAAAACACTCTCGCATTCCTTTTACCTTGTAGGAGATGCTGGTTACCAAGAAGGGTTAGGAATAAAAAGTAAAGTATTGCTTGAGTTGAAAAGAAAACTAAAGACTGAGCCAGAAAATACTTCAATTCTATTTTTAGGAGATAATGTATATCCTAAAGGGCTACCTAAAAAGAAATCTCCTAGCTATGCTTCAAGTGCAGAAAGTCTTCAAGCACAAATCGATGTAGTTGAGGATTTTAAAGGAACCACACTATTCATCCCGGGAAATCATGATTGGTATAGCAAAGACGGACTAAAAGGCTTAAAGCGTCAAGAAAAATATATCGAAGATAGACTTACTAAATCTTCATTTTTACCAAATAATGGTTGCCCAATTGATAAAATTGATATTAGTGATGATATTGTCTTAATAGTTATCGACACACAATGGTATCTTGAAGATTGGAATGAGCATCCTACAATAAATGATAACTGCGAAATTAAAACGCGAGCGAAATTTTTTGATGAATTTGAAGGATTAGTTAAAAAGAATCGTGATAAAATCACGCTTGTTGCCTTACATCATCCAATGTTTTCTAATGGGCCACACGGAGGTCAATACTCTGCAAAACAGCACCTAAAACCTTTGCCTGTAATTGGCTCGTTAAAAAGTTTGATTAGAAAAACAGGAGGTGTTTCAACTCAAGATATTCAAAATAAGAACTACCAGAAACTACGTAATCGTATAGTTACCATTTCGCAAGAATCTAAAAAAGTAATTTTTGTTTCTGGACATGAGCACAGTCTACAGTTTGTTAAACAAGATAACTTACCTCAAATCATAAGTGGTGCGGCTACAAAAACTTCAGCAACTAAAAATACACGAGGAGGAATATTTTCCTATGGAGGATTGGGGTATGCAAAATTAGATGTATTTACAGATGGTTCGTCTCAAGTGAATTTTTATAGTGTTGATGATAATGGAAGCAAAGAAATTTTCGTTCATGAGGTTTTACAAAAAGATAGAGAAGCAGAATTAAATAGTTATCCCGCGGTGACTGATAAAACCGCAATGTCTTCAGTTTACACCAAAGAAGAAACTGAAAAGTCAGGCTTTTTCAAATACTTATGGGGAGAACGCTACAGGAAATATTATAGTCAAGATATCGAAGCACCTGTTGTGAATTTAGATACACTTTTTGGGGGTTTAACTCCCGTAAGAAAAGGAGGTGGACATCAGTCAAAATCTGTTCGTTTGGTAACCAAAGATGGTAAGGAGTATATTATGAGGGCCATCAGGAAAAGTGCAACGCAATATATCCAAGCAGTAGTTTATAAGGATAAATATATTGAGGGGCAGTTTGATAACACTTATGCAGAGTCTCAGTTGCTTGATATTTACACGGCATCTCATCCCTATGCTCCATTTACTATCGGGGTATTATCAGATGCTGTTGGTGTCTATCACTCAAATCCAAAACTATATTATATCCCAAAGCAAAATGCACTCAAGGAGTTTAATGAAGAGTTTGGAGACGAACTATATATGATTGAAGAGCGAGCAGCATCAGGTCACGGAGACTTAGCTAGTTTTGGAAATTCAAATACCTTAATCAGCACTGATGATTTAATTAAAAAACTGCGAAAAAGTGGAAACAACTACTTAGACCAAGAAGCATTTATTAAGGCGCGTTTATTTGATATGCTTATCGGTGATTGGGATAGACACGAAGACCAATGGCGCTGGGCTAAGTTTGAAATGGAGGATGGTAAAAATATGTATCGCCCAGTGCCTAGAGATAGAGACCAAGCATTTTCTGTGATGAATGATGGTGCGCTTTTAGGTTTTGCCACAGCAGTTTCCCCACCGTTAAGGTTATTCCATAAATACGAAGAGGAATTAAAAAGTCCAAAGTGGTTTAATGTAGAGCCTTATCCATTAGATGTCTTTTTATTGTGTCAAGCTGATAAAGATTTGTGGGATAATCAGGTAAAATATATTCAAAACAACCTAACAGATGAAGCAATAGATGAAGCTTTTAAATTGTTCCCGAGAGAAGTTCAAGACAAAACCATAGATGAAATTAAGAGAAAACTTAAAGGGAGACGTGCAAATCTTCAAAAAATATCGGATGGTTACTTCAAGTACATCAATAAATATGTAACTATTAGAGGTACTGATAAGCCAGATTATTTTGAAATAGAAGCATTGTCAGACCATAAAACAAGTATTAAGATATATTCAATAAAGAAAGGAGAAAAAGACCAATTGCTGCACAATAGAGTCCACTTTGACGAAGACTCAAAGGAGATTTGGGTTTATGGATTAGACGGTAAAGATGTATTTGAAATTAAAGGAAAGCAACATATAAAATTAAGAATTATAGGAGGGCAGAATAATGATACTTATATCGTAGAAAAAGGAAGTAAAGTTCATATTTATGACTATAAAACTAAAGAGAATAATTTTGAATCCGCATCAAAAGCCCATATCCATAAAACAGATGAATATGCAATAAATACATTTGATTACAAGAAGCATAAATTTAATTCAAATCAACTAATACCATCTATCGGCGGAAACCCAGACGACGGTTTAAGTCTTGGTTTTACGGATATCTTTACACAAAACGGATTTAAACGCAACCCTTTTACAACTCAGCATAAATTAAGTGCAAATTACCATTTTAGCACAAGCGGATTTAATGCCAGGTATAGTGGAGAATTTGCTAGTGTTTTAGGGAATACAAATTTAATTGTTGAAGGGTTATTTACAGATTCTAATTACGCTGACAACTTTTTTGGAATAGGAAACGAAACAGTATTTGATGATAATAATGATTTAGATTTTTATAGAATTCGTCAATCAACTCTTGGAGGAGCAGTGGGTTTCCAATACCGAGGAAAACAAGGTTCTAAATCTTTTGTTAAAGCAACTTATGAGAGTATCGAACTTGAAGAAACTCCAGGCCGAATATTAACAGACCAATTAGGTCTTACGTCTCAAAACTCAACTTTTTTTGATAGAAAAAACTTTCTGGGAGCAACAGCTAATTATAGCTTTGAAAACTACAATGATAAAGCCTACCCTACTTTAGGAATGCACTTTGAACTTGAATCTAGCTTCAAGGTCAATGCCGATGAGTCTGATAGAACTGTCTTCTCACTTAAACCGAGTATTGGGTTTATTAGGAATTTAACCAAGGACCATAAACTGGTATTAGCGTCTAAGATTGCATCCCACATTAACTTTGGAGACCAAGAAGATTTAGAGATTTACCAAACAGCTAGAATTGGAGGGAATGACGGGATGAGAGGATTTAATAACGAGCGTTTTTCGGGTAAAAGCAGTTTATATTCTTCGTCAGATTTAAGATTTAACTTTAGAGAATTAAAATCAGGTTTCTTACCGTTGAATATTGGATTTTTTGGAGGATTCGATGTGGGTAGAGTTTGGACTGAAAATGATAACTCTGATATTTGGCACACCTCTGTTGGAGGAGGTTTTTGGTTAACGATAGCAGAACAATTGTCAGGGCAATTAGGATTCTTTGGGTCTGAAGATGGAGGGAGATTAGCATTTAGACTAGGGTTTGGCATCTAAATTAAGATGTTAGTGTTACATAAGAATGATAAATATTAAAAATGTAATTAGATAACAGGTGTCACTAAACCTTCCAAATTTGCAATTATTTTATTTTTTTAATGAAAAGGATTAAAAGTGAAATTTAATTTAAAAAATAGCTTTAGCAAAGAATTGCCTTCTGACCCAATCCTGGGAAACAACAGAAGGCAAGTTAAGGAGGCGTGTTACTCGTATGTAACACCTAAAATACCTAGCAATCCGTCACTAATTCATGTGGCGCCAGAAATGCTTGAGAATTTGGGACTTTCAGAAAAAGACAGTGAAACCGAAGCATTTCTAAACGTGTTTACAGGAGCTCAAATTTTGGAAAATACCAAACCTTATGCAATGTGTTATGGTGGGCATCAATTTGGAAATTGGGCAGGTCAATTAGGGGATGGCAGAGCCATTAATTTAGCTGAAGTAGAACACGATAATCTAATTTGGACAATTCAATTAAAAGGAGCTGGCGAAACACCGTACTCACGTAGTGCAGATGGTTTAGCTGTTTTACGCTCATCAATTAGAGAATACTTATGTAGTGAGGCGATGCATCATTTAGGTGTACCAACAACACGCGCTTTATCCTTATCATTATCTGGAGACAAAGTACTTCGTGATGTTTTGTATAATGGAAACCCTTCTTACGAAAAGGGAGCAATAGTCTCACGAGTCGCACCTTCATTTTTACGATTTGGGAGTTATGAGATTTTCTCAGCAAGAGGCGATAAAAAGACCTTAAAAACGCTCGTGGATTATACCATCAAACATCATTTTTCGCATTTAGGAAAACCCTCTAAAGATGTGTACTTAGCTTTCTTGAAAGAAATAGCAAATAAAAGTTTAGAAATGGTTATTCATTGGCAACGTGTTGGCTTTGTGCACGGCGTAATGAATACAGATAATATGTCTATCCTTGGGCTCACTATTGATTATGGCCCTTATGGATGGCTAGAAGGTTATGACCCTAATTGGACACCAAATACTACTGATAATGTGAATAAGAGATATCGTTATGGAACTCAACCTCAAATAGTACTTTGGAACTTGTTTCAATTAGCAAATACGTTGTTCCTATTAGTAGAAAAAGCTAAGCCATTAGAAACGATATTGAAAGAATACCGTGATGATTTAGATGTAGCGTATCTTAAAATGATGCGCTCTAAACTAGGTTTTATGAGTGAAAATAAAGCTGATTGTGTTCTTATTGAAGAATTAGAAAAGAATTTGCAACTTTCTGAAACAGATATGACGATTTTCTTTAGAAATCTTGCAAACTTAAAAAAAGCAGATGCAAAGGATTGGCTTAAAGTTGTTGGGAAAGCATTTTATGAGCCTATTGAAATAGTTGATAATATTAGGCTTAAATGGGCAGATTGGTTTGCTAAATATGCTGAAAGACTTCAATCTGAAAAAACCACAGATGAAGACCGAAAAGCGAAGATGAATACCATTAATCCTAAGTATGTATTACGCAACTATATGGCACAAATAGCTATAGATAACGCAGATAATGGCGATTACAGTACCATAAACGAGTTGTGTCAATTACTTAAAAAACCATACGATGAGCAACCAGACAATAAAAAATGGTTTGTAAAACGACCTGAATGGGCTAGGCACAAAGTTGGTTGCTCAATGTTGTCCTGTAGTTCATAATGTTTTTATCTTGGAAAAATTGGGGATACAGTAAACATCAAAAAGGAATATTTAAAATAGAAGAATTGAAAAAAAGTAACCATAAAATAATGCTATATATACTAATACTTATTCTCTTAATAAGTGTTCCGCTATCCCTGTTATGGTATAATTATTATAGCTTTAAAAAAGAGCAGAAACCTTTTGTGGAAGATTATTTGAGTAAGTCCAATAATAAATTACCATCATTTGAAGAAAAGTCGCTTGATGGTAATGTCTTTACAGAAGATGATTATTCGATGCCTTTTATGGATATAAAAATATTCAATCCTTATAATGACGAGCGTATTGCACTTTTTGTAACAGGAGGTTCAGGACAAAAGAATAAAGCCTACTTATACAAAGACAGAGAATTTAAAGATATAGCGAAGGAATTAAGTTTGGAAGGATTAGACGAAGCAGCTTATAGTATGGTTGCTTTGGATATAGATAATGATGGTATAAAGGAAGTGGTGATTGGATATGGTAGTGCTGTTTATATGCAAAAATTTAATAATGAAAGGGAGCAGTATGAAAAGGCGATTAAAATTGCTGATGTTCCAGATGCAGCTATAGCGCACGACATCGCGTTTGCAGATACTGATAATTCTGGGTTTCAGGATTTATTTGTTAGCACTTTTGTAGACAAGAAACATTTTACATCTGCTGTGTACCACGACAAGACCAATAAAAGAGCAAACTTATTTTTGATTAATAATGGAGATGGCACTTTTACGAACAAAGCAGAAGAAGCTGGATTAGGTATAGTAGAAAACACATATCTATCTCAATTTGTAGATATCAACAATAATGGTAAGCAGGATTTGGTCTTGGCAATGAATACGAACACCGGCTATATCTATGAGAATTTAGGGAACGGTACGTTCAAACCTCATAAATTACCTATTGACAATGGTTTTTGGATGGGGCTTTCGGTTGAGAAAATTACAGATAAAACCGATAAGTATCATATTCTAATGAGTAATGTTGGGAAGAGCTTCCCTTCATTTCTCTTGCGAGGCGACCTTAAAAAAGAAGAGAAATTTGATGCTGAGTATGCCTTGTTGGAACAGATTGATGGTTTTACATTCAAAAACGTTACAAAAGAAAAAAATCTTTATTCAAATGTTTTTGGTTGGGGATTACAATTTGTTGATTTAAATAATAACGGAAGAAAAGATGCTGTCTTAACTGAAAATTATATCAAATTTCCAGTAGGGTTTCATAAAAAATACCCTTCAAAAGGAAAGGTGTTTATGCAGGATGTCAACGGAAAATTTGCAATGTTGCAAGACGAGCTTAAACTCTTGAATCCACATTTTGGGTATAGAGTCATTAATTACGATTTAACAGGAAATGGCTTTCAAGATGTTATAATTGGTAATGTAGATGGTCCAGTTAAAATATTTTATAACAACGGAATTTAATAAATGTAAACAGATAAATTATGAATAAAAACAAATTAAAAGATGCCTTAATAGCCTTAGAGAAAAAACATATTAATGTTGCAGAAATGAAGTATGAGGATTTTTTAAAAGGAAATTTATTAGATACTTCAGAAGTAGTTGATACTGATGACCAGTCACATCATAGACAGAGCCTTGATTTATCAGATCAGTTAGATGAACAGGCTCACGTACACACAGAACACTTAGAAGTTATTAATAAAATTTCCTTTGAACCAACAGATATCGTACAGCCTGGTGCGGTAGTAAGTGTTAATGGACGTTGTATGATAGTGGCAGTGTCCAAATCTCCTTTTAAAATAGGAGACCGTGATTTTATGGGTATATCAACTAAAGCCCCAATTTATAGCTCGCTTCAAGGAAAAAAAGCGGGAGACTCATTTGAGTTCAACAATCAAAAATTTACCATTGAAGCAGTTAATTAATCTTAAATAGATGTCTAAATATCTAATACAAAAATTATGAGTGGTACCAATTGGGTTTCTAAAACCTATAACATAAATGGTCATTGGTCTATTGAATCCAAAGATGACAAACGCTATGTAGTATTTGGCGATGATTTTAGTACACCAAGAGGGCCAGATGTTAAGGTGTTTCTTTCGCAAAAGCGAATGGAAGATATCCACAAGAGAGAATCAGTAGATATTGATGGTCTGTTTCTTGGAGAAATAGCAACGTTTAAAGGTATGCAATCTTATGAAATTCCAACTGAAGCAGTTTTAGAAGATTATGAAAGTATTGTTATCCATTGTAAAGCGTATTCGGTAGTTTGGGGAGGAACTAATTTGAAGTAGAAAGTGCTATTAAAAGTTTTAAATAAAATAGATGAAGGGTATTCTGAAGGGTATTACAATTCCAAAAAATACGGAATGACCAAAACAACTTATAACAAAGGTAAGTCTATTAAGTTCTATGCTGAAGAATTAGGTGGGAATGACTTTGTGAGTCTAAACTACTATATCACAAATAATGAAGAATTGCTGAAGCCCTGTGAAATGGAGGAAAAGAAGGTGATTCGATTTTTGAACAATGTAAAAATTTATTCAAAATGAGGAAAATAGGAAAGTTTAAAGGAATTTGATATAACAAAATATGAGGTGCTCGGCGGTATCTTTGTAGTGTTAAAAAGCTTAAGATAAAGAGCTAAATATAAATCTAAAAAGCAACAATTATGACAAACTTAAAAAAAGCATACATCGCAGGAGGTTGTTTCTGGGGTATGGAAGATTTATTTAGAACACGACCAGGCGTCAAGAACACAGAAGTAGGATATCAAGGTGGTGAAAATGATAACCCAACATATAGAAACCATCCAGGTCACGCAGAAGGAATTGAGATTACCTATGACACAACTGAAATGTCATTTAAAGAAATTCTTGATTTTTTCTTCAGAATACATAATCCAACAACGATTGACCGTCAAGGCGGAGACAGGGGTTCCAGTTACCGTTCGGCAATCTTTTATCAAAATGAGGAAGAAAAAGCAATTGCTGAAGAAGTGATTGATATTGTAAACAAATCAGGAAGATGGGAAGCAGATGTTGTTACAACATTAGAGCCATTTGCACCTTTTTGGGTTGCCGAAGATTACCACCAAGACTATTTAGTGAAGAACCCAAACGGGTACACGTGTCATTATTTACGATGGGAAGATAGCTTCTTAGACAAGGTAGCATAAATACTAACGAGAAAAGCTCGCGCCAAAATGTGTGAGCTTTTTTCAATTAATAGAAAGACAAACAAGTGAAAGATAAAAAGATAGATTTACTGAAGATTGACTCGGATAAGAGAACCAGTTTTAAAAACCTTCCTTTAAGTTTTAAAATCATTGCAATTATTCTAATAATCACATTACTATTTATTCCTGTAGTCTTCATATAAATAATACTAAAACTAATCAAGAAAATGAGTGAAGTAAAGTTCAAAAACAAAAGATTCAATCCAGACGTAACGCCATTTCACGGATTGGCTAAACAAATGGCTCAAGCTGTAGGTTATACAGCAGATTTAGATATCGATAAAGAATTAGCACAATTATTAAGACTTCGTGTAGCACAGAAAAATGAATGTGCTTACTGTGTTATTTTACATTCTAAAGCTTCTCGTGATATAGGTATTTCAAACGCAAAGACAGATAATATCTCGTCTTGGTACAATAGTGAATTATACACGAAAGTAGAGAAAGTAGCGCTAGCATATTGCGATAAATTAACTGACGGTAAATCCAAAAACTTTCAGAAATATCACAACGCATTGGCAAAGCATTTCAATGAAAAAGAAATAGCAGAAATAGCAGCGATAGTGATTAATATGAACGTTTGGACTCGTTTAAAACTTGCCCAAGGAGAAACACCATTTCAAGAATAGTTGGCAGGCAATAAACATATAGGGTTAGGAACAGCTGCCATTGGCAGGCCATTATATATCAATGTGCGAGAAAGTGCAGATGAGAAGCCATTTTCTTTGCCTAAGTTTAAAGAAGATGGCTTACAAGTTTTAGAAGACGCATATAGTAATGGAATTCGCTTTTTTGACACATCGCCAGGTTATGGGCTTGCAGAGCAACTGCTTATAGACTGGCTTAAAAAGAAGAACGACCCAGATATTGTTGTTTCGACAAAATGGGGATATACTTATGTCGCCAATTTTGACCCTAATGCTAAACACCACGAGGTAAAAGAACATTCAATTAATAAACTTAATAATCAATGGGAATTTTCTAAAATACTACTGCCTCACCTTAAGGTGTATCAAATTCATTCAGCAACACTTGATACAGGTGTCTTAGAAAACAAAGCCGTTTTATCTCGTTTACACGAAATAAAAAAAACGTATAATATAACCATTGGCTTAACGACTACAGGAGACAATCAAACTGAAATATTAGAGAAGGGTTTATCAATAGAAGTTGAAAACGAAAGGCTCTTTCAGTCATTTCAATGTACGTTCAATATTTTAGACCAAAGCCTGTTTAGATATGCTAATGAGCTACAGAATATATCAGGTCCATTTATTATTAAGGAAGCACTTGCTAATGGACGATTGATTCCAGACAGTAAGTATCCTAAATACTTTTTACTGTATGATTTTTTGATGGAATTAGCAGATGAGCATAACGTTGGTGCAGATGCAATTGCTATAAGGTATTGTATGGATAAATTCCCAAATGTAAAAATATTAAGTGGAGCAGATAACTGCATTCATTTACGAGCCAATCTGCGCGCAAATCAATTTTCGTTAAGCGAAGATGAAATTGCAAGGCTCGATTCTTTTGGGGTAAGACCTTTTGAATACTGGCAAGAAAGAAAATCTTTACAATGGAATTAAATAAAAACATACCTAATTGGGAACTACTGCCCGTTTTTGAAGATTCTGTCCCTGATTTGGTAGATTATAAGGGGAAGCCGTTGCTTATTCTCTTTTTCAATTTAGGTTGTCCTGGTTGTAAAGGTAGAGCACTTCCTTTTGCAAATAGAATTGTAGTAGAGAATGGGGATAACATTAGTGTCGTAGGTATCCATACACGTTTTGAAGGCCCACAATATAAGTTAGAAGACTTTCAGAAAGCCAAGCAAGATTATTTCATTCGATGGCCATTTTACAAAGATGCTGGACAAGCCAACACCTTTCATAAATATAAAGCTGGAGGGACACCACATTGGTTGTTGCTAAATGCAGAAGGGAAATTAGAATACTCAATATTTGGTTCAGACCCAAATAATGCACTATTAAGATTAGATTTAAGAATAAACGAGTTATTAAATGATTAGAAAAGCTTCTATATTATCGATGCTGATTATGTCTTGTGGTTACCCATTAAGTATAACAGCTCAATTCAGTATAGATGCAGAATTAAGACCTAGATTAGAATATAGGCACGGCTACCGTACAATATTTCCTGAAGATGAAGATGCTTCCGCACTAATATCGCAGAGAACAAGATTAAATACATTTTATACAACCAAAAACCTTGAACTGTTTATTAGTTTGCAGAACATAAGGCTTTGGGGAGACGTACCACAATTAAATCTAAATGATGAAAATGGTTTAGCTTTATTTCAAGCTTGGGGGAAATTTAATATTAATGATGACCTAACTTTAAAAGTGGGAAGGCAAGAGATAACGTATGATGATTTGCGCTTTTTTGGTACTTCAAATTGGGTGCAGCAAGGGAGGGCTCATGATGCCGTAATGTTTAGGTATGCAAAAAATAATTTTAGTCTAGATGCAGGTTTGGCTTATAATCAAAGTGAAGATGGTCTTACCGACAATACACTTCTTACTCCAAGAACATATAAATCTATGCAATTGGTTAGAGCATATAAGCTGTTTAATAATTTTTCAGTAAGTCTTTTACTTGCAAATATTGGATTTCAATTTTTAGATGAAAATAATGCCAATAATAATGACACTTATTACAATCAGACTATTGGAGGGCACTTTAAATATAAGAGAAGCAAGCTAATGCTTAATGCAAATATTTTCGGACAAATAGGAGACGATGCTACAGGGAATAATTTACAATCATATTTTTATAGTCTTTTAGGTTCTTGGGAAGAAAAAACAACGAAATTCACTCTAGCACTTCAATATTTGAGTGGTAATGAAGGTGGGGCTCCAAATAAAGGAAGAAATCGAGCTTTTACACCTTTTTTTGGGAACAATCATAAGTACAATGGGTTTATGGATTACTTCTATGTTGGAGGAGAACACATTAATAGTGTCGGATTAATAGATGTTAACGCGGAACTCTGTTTTTCTTTTTCAGAAAAAACAAAGTTAAATGCGGCTTTGCACAACTTTTCAAGCCCTAGAGCTATTTCTTCACAAGCATCTAAACAGCTTGGGACAGAATTAGATATGGTTTTCATATATAAACCGCTAAAGTTTGTAGACGTGTTAGTTGGTTATTCCCACATGTTTGCAAAGGAAAGTCTTAAAATTCTAAAAAATGTAGATTCTAATGAAGTAAATTACTTTTTATGGTCTATGATTACTATAAAACCTAAATTATTTAGCAGTGGAACAGAATAAAAAATTAATATGGCACAAAGTATTAGACAATAGGAAAAGTCTTCCAGAAGGTCGCGTAACTACGGTAGTAGCTGGTCATCAAAGCATATGCCTTACGCATTATAAAGGAAAGTTCAGTGCATTAGATAATTCCTGCCCGCATCAAGGAGGCCCTTTAGGTGAAGGGAGTATAGAAGATGGTTGGTTACGTTGTCCTTGGCATGGGTGGGATTATCATCCCTGTACAGGAATGTCTCCAGATGGTTTTGGGGACGGACTTGAAACTTTTAATGTTAAAACTGAAAACGAAGCCATTTATGTAGAATTAGAGGAAGAACAAGAACACGAAACCACAGTTACAGACATTATGGCGGAAACGATGGTTAATTGGGGAGTGGATAGTGTTTTTGGAATGGTAGGTCATTCTAATCTTGGACTTGCTGACGCTTTGAGGCGTCAAGAAGAAAATGGGAATTTGAAATTTATAGGTATACGTCACGAAGGTGCGGCATCTTTTGCAGCTTCGGCATATGGCAAGTTGACAGGGAAACCAGCAGCTTGTTTTGCCATCGCAGGTCCAGGTGCAACAAATATGTACACAGGGATGTGGGATGCGAAGGTAGATAGAGCACCATTGTTAGCTTTAACTGGGCAAGTAGATACGCAGGTCATCGGTACAGGTAATTTTCAAGAATTAGATTTAGTCAATGCCTTTGGTAGTGTTTCGGGATTTAATCATAGAGTGCTAAATAACAGCAGGCACAGTGAATTAATGACACTTGCAATTAAGCACGCTATAATCAATCGTGATGTATCGCATTTAACATTCCCTGATGAAATGCAAACGATAATCGCAGATGAAAATGATAAGGCATCAAGTTCTGAAGATAGAATTACACCACTTACTATTGCGCCACCAAAAGAAGCTTTTGCGAAAGCAATAGAAATATTGAAAATAGCAAAACGGCCAACGATTATCGTAGGTCACGGTGCACGTTTTCATATGGATAAAGTTATTGAGTTGGCAGAGTCGCTCAATTGTCCAGTTCTAACAACATTTAAGGGAAAAGGATTGATACCAGATACACACCCATTAGGTTGCGGTGTCCTTGGAAGAAGTGGTACACCAATCGCTTCTTACTTTATGAATGAATCTGATGCTTTATTAGTTATCGGAGCATCGTTCTCAAAGCACACAGGAGTTACACCTAAAAAACCTACGATTCAAATTGACTTTGACCCAATGGCATTGAGTAAATTTCATAAAGTAGATGCTGCGGTTTGGGGAGAGATTTCTGTTACTGTTGGAATGTTACTAGAGCAAGATTTGGATAAATCGATTAAGGTAAACCACACTTCTGAAATTAGTGATAGATGGGCAATTTGGAGAGAAGAAAAGCAAAAGCGATTACTTGATGATTTAGGAAATGGAATAAGTTCTATTGCTGTGTTTGATGAACTAACAAAACAAGCACCAGAAAATGCTGTAATTACCGTAGATGTTGGGAATAACGCCTACTCTTTGGGACGTTATTTTGAAAGCAAACAACAGTCTTTCATTATGTCTGGCTATTTAGGTTCTATCGGTTTTGCATATCCAGCAGCTATTGGAGCTTGGGCGGCAGTTGGAGATTCAAGACCTGTAATTGCCGTTGCAGGAGATGGTGGTTTCTGCCAATATTTAGCAGAGATAACAACAGCAGTAAAATATAAAATGCCAATTAAACTCATCTTAATAAATAATAATGAGCTTGGTAAGATTTCAAAAGAGCAACGTGCTGGAATGTTCGATGTTTGGGCAACGAGTCTAGTAAATCCGGACTTTGTAGAATATGCGAATGGATGTGGTGCTTTAGGAATTAAAGTAACTGAGCAATCACAACTCAAAGATGCTATGGCAAAGGCTATGGCACACGATGGTCCAGCATTACTTGAAGTAATATCAGACGTAAAATTGATATAGATTATGAAACTAACCAAAACCACCATAGACCAACTGATTGTATGTGACCAAGTGTTTCACAATTGGGGAAGAATCGTGGGTACAATAGGAGAACTATTTGTCCCACCAAAACCAGATGATAGTCACACTAATTTCTTTTACAATCACAATACAAAGCAAATAGAAGGAAGACAATTTGAGACACCAAATGGAAATCTATTTATCGCTTTTGATGTAGTAGAAAACGCTTTTCACTTTTATAGTGTAGCTAGTGGCAAAATAAAAGCGACTATTGAGGCGACACAAAGTTATTTTCATATTATAAGTGGTATTCAAAAAGTGCTTGTGGCGAATGGTATTGCATCTTCCAGTTGTCCTGAAGTTGTTGAATTTAGATTTCCGCAACATTTTGATGAGGATGGAATTTCAAAATCAATTGATTCAAAAAGTAAGACAATGTGGATGCAGTTGCGAGACGGAGCAAACAGAATTTTATCCGAGATAACCCAGGAGTTAACCATAGAGAGTGAAATCCGTATATGGAAAACCAACTTTGATACAGGAATCTTTCATAATGACAATAAGGGTCTCAATCAGTGGGCTGGCCTTGCATCTGCGGACGATGAGGTAATAGATGTGCCATATTTTTATAATAGTATGGTTTACAAAGGTGCAGTAGTAAAGCCAATTGACTTGAAACCATTAAAAAACGGGTATTGGGAGCATATAAACTGGAATGGGGCGGTATTGCCTATTACCGAGTTTAATACAATAGAGGACTATTTAACTATAGCAAAACCCTTTTTACTGGAAAGTACCAAAGGCTTGCTTAATAAATTAAAACAATAATTATGTTACAATCTTTTGCAATAATATTTGGTATATCTGCGCTGTTTAGCTTTATAAATAACAAGTGGCTGAAACTACCCACAACTATTGGCCTTATGGTATTAAGCCTAGTTGCAGTAGGTCTTATCTATTTATTAAAACCACTTTACCCAAATCTATTTCTATTCTTTTGTACATTAGTCTTAGATGCAGATTTTGAGCATTTATTATTTGATGTACTTTTAAGCTTTTTGCTTTTTGCAGGAGCGATACATATTAATATTTCAGACCTTAAAAAGGAGCGATGGTCTGTATTTTTATTTGCAACACTTGGGACCTTAATATCAACTGCGCTGGTGGGAGGTCTCATATATGGCGCTTCAAAGTTATTTGGTCTTGACTTTCCGTTTATATATGCATTATTGTTTGGGGCTTTAATATCTCCCACAGACCCTATTGCTGTACTTGCTATTTTAAAGAATACAACAGTTTCTAAAAGTCTACAACTTAAAATCGAAGGGGAATCATTATTTAACGACGGTATAGGCGTGGTTGTTTTTTCAGGATTACTATTGTTGTTGCCAATGTCTGGAGTAGATGATTCGCACGTAGCATCTGAGATAGGTTTGTTATTTGTAGAAGAAGCCATTGGAGGGCTTCTATATGGCCTCGCTTTAGGTTTTATAGGTTATTTGCTCATAAAAAACAGTTGTTCTAATCCTCAACTTACGGTAATTATTAGTTTAGCTGTTTGTATGACAGGCTACTCCCTTGCAAGCCTTATTCACGTATCAGGCCCTTTAGCAATGGTGGTTGCCGGATTAGTTATTGGAAATAAACTTAATATTAACCAAAAAGAGGCACCCGAATCTATTCATTTACTTAACGAGATATGGGAAGTGCTTGATGAAGTTCTTAATGGAGTTTTATTTGTGCTTATAGGACTGGCGCTACATTTATTGGATTTTGATACGACAACAATAATCTTTGGTTTATTGGCGGTACTCATTGTTCTTGGTAGTCGTTTTTTTTCGGTCTTTTCTATGTATTCTTTATTAAAGCATAAAGATGATATGTCGCCGATGAGTACTATAAAAGTTCTTACCTGGGGAGGATTGCGAGGAGGTATATCTATAGCTCTGGCATTAAGTTTGGGGAATTATGAATATGGAAATCACATTATAGTTATCACATACATTGTCGTGCTTTTCTCAATATTAGTACAAGGCTTGAGTATAGGGAAATTACTGAAATGGATATATAAATAGCTTTTAATAACTGGTTGTAATTTTTGCAACTACTTAATAATTATTGCTATTGTAAAAATAATATGAATAGGACTATAAAAATACTTTTAACGGGGCTTGGTATTAGCTTTTTTGGGGCATTGCCGTTCGGGACATTAAACATTACTGCTTTCCAAATCGCTGCTTCTAAATCTATATCGGAGGGTGTTTTATTTGCTTTTGCCGTGGTATTTGTTGAGATTGTAGTAGTTAGATTGACACTAATAAGCTTTGTGAAAAAAGATTTCAGCAAAAAACTTTCATTTTATTTGTACCCAATTGCGATACTTCTAATTACTTATCTCTCATTAGTAAATTTTGGTAATTACAATAAAAATCTACAATTAGAAGCAACAATCTACACTAAGTCTACACTGTCATCCCCAATTTTATTAGGCTTGTTATTAAGCGCGTTAAATCCATTTCAAATTCCATTTTGGATGGGGTGGAATACTATTTTAATTTCAAAAAAAATATTAGATAAATCCTTTTATAGTATTCTGTCTTATCTTCTAGGGATAGGAATCGGAACCTTATCTGCTTTGTTGGCTTTTATTCTATTAGGCTCAAATATTTTAGAAAATAGAACAGAATATTCGAGTGTTATATCTCTTTTAATGGGGTTTTTGTATTTAGGTTTTTCTATTTATCTGATTGTTTTGTTTTACAAAAAACATAAACAAAAAATACAATTAATTAATTCAAAAATTAATAGTTATACACGATTAAAACTATATCAGGTAACACATTGGGAGTTCTGGCCAATGTGGGCGATATATTATCCATTATTCCCTGTTTGGTTATATCTTGCTATGAGAGCCAAATCTTTTTTCTTTTTTAATGCAGCTAACCCAAAAATAACTAATGGAGGAATGGTTATGGAGTCTAAGAAAGAAATTTATGATATGATTCCAAACCAATTTATTCCCAAAACTATTTTAATAACTAATGGAGAAAAACTCTCGAAAATACAAATGGCGATTGAAGAAGCGAGCATTGAGTTTCCCTTCATCGCTAAACCAGATATTGGGATGAAGGGTTTCGGTGTTGAAAAAATTAATACTATTTATGACCTAAAACTGTATTTGGATAAGATTTCAGTCAATTTTTTAATTCAAGAATATATAGATTTTCCTAATGAAATTGGGGTTTTTTATGTCCGCCAACCCAATGAAAAAAGAGGGAAAATCACGGGGATTGTTTCAAAAGAATTTTTAAGCGTTACTGGAAACGGTAAGGACTCGTTACTAAATCTTATTAAACAAAACCCACGTAGTCATTTTCAGCTCTCAACATTGAAAAAGAAATACAAGAAAATTATTCATGAGGTTTTACCAGTAGGAAAAAATTTTGTGTTGGTTCCTTTTGGAAGCCATACAAGAGGAGCAAGGTTTATAGATGACTCAAATAAAGTCACTAATGATATTTTAAATGTTGTTGATGCAATTTGTATGGAATTGCCTGAATTTCATTATGGGCGATTAGATATTCGTCTTAATTCATTTGAAGACTTAGCCAAAAGGAAAAGTTTTAGCATTATAGAGATTAATGGGGCTGGTAGCGAACCAACTCACATATATGACTCTAAACATTCTATTTTCTTTGCTTGGAAAGAAATTGTAAGGCATTGGTATATGATGTGCAAGATTAGTCTAAAAAATAAAGAAAAGGGCTATACATATTTGAGCTTTAAAGAAGGTAAAGCTATTTTTAAGGCAAATAGAATTTTAGAACAACATTTGAAAGTAATCTAAATTCAAGCAAATAGAAACATAACATATTTTGAGCTTGGATGTATTCATCTTTTTTAAACCAATAAAACTAGTATATTATGAAAGCAATATGGAACAATCAAATATTAGCTGAAAGTGACAAAACAGTTATTATAGAGAATAATCATTATTTTCCTCCAGACAGTTTAAATAAAGAATTCTTTAGGTCTAGCGAGTTGCACTCAACTTGCCCTTGGAAAGGAAAAGCATCATATTATTCATTAGAAGTAGATGGAAAAGAGAATAAAGATGCGGCTTGGTATTATGAAAATCCTTCAGAATTGGTAAAGGGGATTAAAAATCACGTTGCTTTTTGGAGAGGTGTAAAAGTAATCAAATAATATATAAGGATATGCAAGAATGGTATTTACCAATTACAATATTACCAGCATTAGGAATGCTTATTCTATCTACCACAAGTCAGATGATGACTCTAAGTAATGAGATTAATGGTTTGTTGCAGCAAAAATGTACTGATTTTCAGCATTTAATTTCCTCTAAAAAACTAAAGCAGTTAGGTCTACTTACAAGAGCAGGAGCTTTACTTTATCTAGCTTCAGGGATTTATGTGCTTTCTGGTATTTTGGGTGCTTTGTTAGAGACAAATTCATTCTTTGATGTGCCAAGCTTATTATTATATATGGGAACTATATTTTTATTTATAGCATTTATTATATTAATTATTTACGCTTTTAGAACAGTTAGAATAAGACAATTACAATTTGATAACAATCATAATTTATAGTTGAAAAAGTTAAAAAAAATAGGATTTGGTGGTGGTTGCCATTGGTGTACCGAAGCAGTTTTTCAATCACTTAAAGGGGTAAAGAGTGTGCAGCAGGGTTGGATAGCATCTAAGAATGAACATTTTGAATTTTCTGAGGCTGTAATTGTAGATTTTGACCCTTCATCTATTCCTTTAAAAGTTTTAATAGAAATCCACTTGCATACGCATAAAAGTACATCCGAGCACAGTATGCGAAAAAAGTATCGTTCAGCGGTTTATGTTTTTAATCAAGAAGATGAAGTGATTGTTATGAATACTATTTTGGAGTTACAGTCAAACTTTAATAATAAATTAGTTACTAAAGTACTTGGTTTTTCAAAATTTAAACCATCTCGCGAAGAAATCGCAAATTATTACTACAGAAATCCAAAAAAGCCTTTTTGTGAAACGTTTATTAATCCAAAATTACAGTTCTTGTTAAAAGAATATTCTGGATATGTAAGTGAGCAATTGAAAGAAATCAAAATAGAAAAATAAAACACAAAACAAGATATAATGTCAAGAATAGAAAATATAAAATCCTTTTTTCAACAAAATGAGAGTAATGAAGCAACTGGTAAAGCACCTAAAGGAGTGTGTCCAAATTGTTGGGGAGCGCAAGAATGGGAAAACGAATATTACAAATTTAAGAAAGGTAACAACGGAAACTATGATAATAATACCTATGATACTTTTATTATGAAAGTAGCAAGAATGCTCGGTAAGATTGCATCAGAAGGTAATCAATATGTCTGTGAGACTTGCAGGATGAAATTTGAAAAATTACCTGTATAAATTGGAGTTCTAGTAGTAAAATAAAATATATGTTTGATACAATCACTTATAAAGCTTTTCGCAAAAGTCAAAAATCTTTTCTTTCAAAAGATGGAGAAATTAAGTTTATTGAAGAAGGAAGTGGTCCAGCACTTTTATTATTACACGGAATCCCTACATCAGGATGGTTGTATAGAAAAATGATAACACCTCTTGTTAATGAAGGTTACAGGGTAATTGTACCCGATATGTTAGGTTTTGGTGGTAGCGATTCACCAAAAGGTTATGAGATTTATAGTGAACCAATCCAAGCGCAGAGATTGCTGGCTTTAATGGATTCATTAAAGCTAAAAAACTGGATACACGTTTTTCATGATGCAGGTGGTTTATGGACTTGGGAATTACTGAAAAAACAACCAAATAGAATTAATAGACTTGTAATATTAAATACAATTATTTATAAAGATGGTTTTAAACCGCCTATCCGTTTTGGTAGAAATTTCATAACCAAAGGAATCATGACTTTGTATAAAACAAAGTTGATCAATGACTTTCTTATTAAAAAACTTTTTGAAGGAGGATTGTCAAAAGTTGTGCTTTCTAAATCTGAATTAGAAGGATATAGACTTCCGCTTTTAGAAGGGAAAATCAATGGGATGTATTATTTTTTCTCAAAAACATGCCATAACATAGAGAACTATAAATCGCTATTACAGAGCTTAAATATTCCAGCATCAGTTATTTGGGGTAAGAATGATGTGTTTCTGCTTTGGAAGCTTCAAGCAGAGAAGGTGGTAGAAGATTTGAAAATAACGAAAGACAATATTCACTTACTAGATGCAAAGCATTTTATTCAAGAAGAAATACCAAAAGAAATCTGTAACCTCATTATAAATTACAATTCAATGAAGATTGCGAAGTAAAAAACAATAAGCAGCCTGTTTATATGAAAGTATATTACACATCATCATAAACCCTAAAATAATAGAACTATGAATACATTAAAATTATATGGAGCAGACTGGTGTCCAGACTGTCGCAGAGCTAAAGCTTATTTAAAAGAAAATAACATCGACTTTGATTTCATCGATGTAGATTTAGACAAAAATGCTACTGCTCTAGTGGAAAAAATCAACAACGGAAAGCGCATTATTCCAACCATAGACTTAAACGGAAAGACGTTTGCAAATCCGAATAATGCAGTGCTTGCCGATTTACTTGGAGTAAACGATGCTGGTGTTGTGCAACTCTTTGGAGCGGATTGGTGTACAGATTGCCGTAGAGTAAAAAGGTACCTGTCAGACAATGGCGCAAACTTTCAATTTATTGATGTAGACGTTCACGATTGGGCAACTGACATGGTTGAGGAGATTAATAACGGAAAACGCATTATTCCAACCGTTCTTATCGATGGGAAACCACACACTAATCCAGATAACAATACTTTAAAAGAGCTTTTAAATATTGATGTAAAAAATGAGTATAAATTATACGACACTATCATTATTGGTGGAGGAGCAGCAGGATTAACGACATCTATATATGCGCAGAGAGATAGATTTGATAGCTTAATTCTTGAGAAGAAAACTATAGGCGGAAATGCTTTTTTAACCCAAAAGATTGAAAACTATCCTGGGTTTACCAATATTTCAGGTCCTGACTTAATGAACAAGATGGAAGAGCAAGCGCGCACGTATGGTGCAACCATAAAAACAGGTGTAAATGTAGAATCTATTGTGGAAAAAGATGGCAAGTTTTACGTAAAATCTGCGCACGAAACTTTTATAGGACGCAGCGTTGTAGCTGCCACAGGTTCTACATATCGTAAACTAGGGATTGTTGGGGAAGAAGAGCTAATTGGTTCAGGTGTTCACTTCTGTGCGACTTGTGATGGTGCTTTCTATCGTCACAGAGAAGTAGTTGTAATTGGTGGTGGAAACAGTGCGCTTGAAGAAGGCATTTTTTTAGCCGGATTTGTGAAAAAGGTCAAGATTATTCATCGCGATTTTGATTTTTCAGCATCATCAACTTATGTAGAAAAGTTAGATTCTTTAGAGAACATAGATACCTATTGTAATAAAACAACAACCGAATTCGTGGCTGATGGTGATGGCAATTTCAAAGGCGTCAGAGTAAAAGACAACGCTACTGGTGAAGAAGAATTAATTACTGGTGATGGTTCATTTATTTTCATAGGATTAATTCCAAATACTAAACTTTTCAAAGGTCTTATTGCCCTAAATGATGCTGGTTTCATCACTACAAAAGGACTTGCAGAAACTTCTGCAAAAGGGATTTATGCTGCTGGAGACTGTCGCGAAGGAGCAATTGCCCAAGTTGCAGCTGCAACTGGAGAAGGAGTATTGGCAAGTTATGGAATTAAAGATTTCTTGAAGAAATAGCAATTTTCAAAGAGAAGAAAAGAGGCTGTCTTGAAAAGACAGCCTCTTTAGTTTAAAATAGAATTAACAAATGGAGGTATTAAAGGAAGTACAAGAATTTTTGAATATCAAAATGAATGGGGTATCAGCTAGTGACCGCATACAACTATCACGTAATGCCAAAAGGATAGTACTGATCATTAATGAAATTTATAAGAAAAATAAAGATCCAGAATTAATGGAATTAATGAAAGGACTTACTATAAAGAAAAAGAGAATCGATGTAAGATCAAAAGGAAGACCAACAGGATAGTTTATTATTCCTGTGTCGTAGCGGTAGTCCCAACCGTGAAGGCCACAGATAAGATTTTTGCCGTTTATATAGCCATCACTTAAAAGAGCACCTCTATGGTGTCATCTCCCATAAAGCACGGATATTTCACTCCCATATTTTATTATGACTAGGTCGGTCTTTGAAGCAAGTGCATGTACGAGGAATTTTTCTTTTAATGAATAAATTGAAAGTAATTTAAATTTAAGCATTTAAATGTTAGTTAAAATAGAGGCAAGTTGTTCTTAACGAAGACAATAAGGTAATCTTAATCTCTTTCGGAATTTAGAAGGTCGCTATTCATAAAAACATAATCTGTATCCTGTGCAACTATATGGCATCCACCACAAAAACGTGCTTTACTAGAGTTTCCACTGAAGATCTTTCCGTCTTTGATTTTACTTGTATAGCCCCAGTCTCCTGTTTCTGGAGAACTGCCAGCATCTAGTTTTACCATAACAGTTACTTTAAAGTCCGTTTTTTCTTCCCATTTCTCTTTACTACTGTATTGTTCTTTTACTATTACTGTACCTGCAGGATAGCTATAAGGAGCGGTTCCTTTATTAGTAGCTTCACCGATTTTGTTAATATATACCTCTCGATATCCCTTAGGTCCTTTGTGATTGCTTCCTAATACTCCAATGATATCTCCAGTATTAGGCTTCTCATGAGTAATTTGATACCAATTACGGTAATCACTAAAATCTTTAAAAGCAATTGCTCGTTCTGTTTTGTCTTCTAGGGTAAGTGTTTTGTATTCGCTATGGCCATCATTAGAATTAGTTAGGAAATAAAATGTAATAAGAAAAGGAACTGCTAAAGTTGCAAGAATTGAATTTTTCATTGTTGTTTAAATTATGTGAGTTTTAACTAATTTTTTTCGTCAATAAATTTACAACATATTACGCCTTAGACGATTGGATTTTTTTCCTGATTAGCTGAAGGAAGATTTGAATTATTTTGTTTTACTCTAAATAATTCAATTTTTTTTATATGTAAAACGCTAATTCCTTTCTACATCTTTAACTTATTTTTTATTCATGCGACTGCTCAAAATAAAATAGATTCTTTAAAGACAGTTTTAGAAAAAATAACAGATAAAGTATCTCAATTAGATATACTTGATGATTTAACTAAAGAGTTGATAAGAAATAATAGCGAGGAGCAAGTAGAATATTTAAATGATTAGGCTAAATGGTGAAGTTATAATAAGAATCGAATTATTTATTGCATAAAATATTATTGTGGTTTAATTTACTTTGATTTTTGTTGCGTTAAATTTGTATCACAAGTATTCAAAGTCTTATAAATTCTACCATATTACTTTCTGTATCGTGAAATAGTCACCAATCATGATAAAGTAATTTTGATAAATAGTTAAGTAAGTATTAAAGTACCTTACAATTTATATGTAGGCATTTTTAATTTATATTTCCCTACTATTTTAAGGCATTTGATTCGTAGTCGTCATAATTTGACTAACTTAGTTTAAGAAACATAAAAAATATTTAATTCTATAAGATTATAGTTTAAATCTAAACATATTGATAAAGCGTTAGCTGTTGTTCTATCTGAAAAATCGCCAATTTTTAATGTCACACGAATAACAATTACTAATGCTCATGCTTTCGGCGTGGGTTAGTACTTGTGTGTGACTAGGTGTTTGGCGATACCTTCAGACATCAAGGTTTGAAACCCCACGCTTTTTTATGCAATTAATTCATCAAGGGGTTTTGATGAAATAAAAATTATTTAAGATGAGAACAAGTAAGATAGTGTTATTAGTTTTAGTTTGCTTCTTTAGTATTAACTGTAAAGAAAATCAATCTCGAAAAAAAACTCCAGAAGAGTTAAGACAGGAACTAAGGCAAAATGAACACTCAAACCCTTTAGATTATATCTCAGTTACTGAGGCTACTATAACACCACAAAGAAAAAAGGTGAAAAAAGCTGTATTATTTAAAAAAGCAAAATACGTCGATGACGGAGCTATAATTAATGGATATATTCAAAATAAAGCTTCTTTAGCCAAGTTTAAAGATGTAAAACTAAAAGTCACTTATTATTCAAATACCCAATCAATTATTTCTGAAAAAACATTTATTCTTTATGAGTATTATTATCCAAATACTACTGAGAGCTTTACTATTAAAGTATACCCGCCAGAATCATATAGCAATTTAAATATAAACGTTATTAATGCAATTGGTGAGTGATAATTAGTGGATAAATAAATATGTTATTGAACAGCACGACTTGTCTTCCAATAAAAATTATTAAAAACAATAATTTTCTGTAATAGTATAAAACCGAAGACTTTTCAGAAATGGAGTTTTTGGTTCTACTCACCTAAAATTTTGATTGAATAAACTATAATTTAACTAATTCAATTTAACTCGGGATTTATCGTAATCATAAGTCTTATTTTTATTAATGTATTACGATATTAAATCAATCTATAGTTGATTAAATCGATAGTTACGATACGATTGAAACGATTCGTTAATTTTAGTTGGACTTTTTACTTGATACAGTAATAATATTGTTGGTTATGTTTTTCAACAGAATTATAAATTTCAATCAAGTATTTTAAAAGCTTTTGGTTCTAAAAGACGATTTATTGTTGTAATAAAGAAGACCGTTTTAGGTTCTACTATGATGAAAATTGTTTTTAAATATATTTTTTTAATAAAACCTCTTCAAGTAGAAAAAGTATAAGAAAATATATGTTTTGACAACAAAAGTAAAAGTTGGTTTTATAACCAACTTTTAGTATTTTGGCATTATGATTAATCTAAAAGACTATTACAAAAATTTCGAAGCTAATAATGAGCTATTTGAAATTCTTAGAGAACCTCGATTTAAGAAAACTGAAATGGATGTTATCTATGATGATTTTGTTAGGTGGGAGAAAAATGGATTGCTTTGGGGTGAATTTGGAAAAAAAAGCCATCAAAGAGAGTATAGCTATGTTTATTATACATGGGTAAAATTAGTAGAACAGTTACGTCAATTTGGGTTTAATTATGAAATTATTAAGACTTTCAAGTGCAGTTTATCTGATACTTTAGATAGGGACTTTTATAGATTAGCAATAAAAGAAAAACGTGAATTACTATTAGAGCATTTTACAGAAGAGGAATTGAATAGATTTAATGATGAAATTGAAAATGAAGTTGAAGAAGAAAATCCAATAACTGCTTTTGAGAGTTTAATTCTCAATGTGGTCAATTACAATGATATTGTAAATCTGATGTTTTTTCATAATAAACCACATTTTTATGTGCCTATTTCTGGTGAGATACTAAAAGAGTTTGAGCAAAGATCTGAAGCGTCAGAATACTTTGAATATTTAAAAGAATCTCATGTCAGTATCTCTATTAATGAAATAACTAAACGTTTCATTAATAATGATATTCCTTCAGAGCGAAGAATCGAGAAATTCACATCAATACTTACTGAGCAAGAATATAATGCGCTTAAGCTTATAAGAAAAGACTATAAAAACCTAAAATCAGCATTGATTACAACCAAAGACAACCAACTTAATAGGATAGAACTAAAAACAGTTAAAAAAGCGAATGCAGAAAGTATGTTTATCCATCGTTTTAAAAAGGGGGATTATAAATCAATGCATATAGAAACAGTTGATGGTAAAGTTGTTTATATAACCGATACTGAAAAACATAAATTATGATACTGAAGACCTCAGATCAATTCAAGAATAGCTAACCTATCATAACCAATGAAGGAGATGCACATGTTAAGTTAACATGTTTTCAATTAACAAGGCAAAAACCATTTTAAATGCCAACAGAAAAGAAAAATTAAACAATGACCAAGTAAAACAGGTTTTAGAGCTTTTAGAAGTATTTGCTCGAATGAGTGTAGAACAATTTAATAAGCAACAAGAATGAGAAAAACAGCAGTAATTATGTCACGCGTCAGTAGTGATGATCAAGTTAGAGGCTACAGTTTGGATGTTCAGTTTGAACAATTGACTAAATATTGCCAGAGACATGATATAGAGATATTAAAGCATTATAGAGAAGACCATTCGGCGAAAAACTTCAATCGACCTGAGTTTCAAAAATTCTTGGAATACGCTAAACAGCACAAAAATCAAATTGATTATTTATTTATAACCACTTGGGACCGATTTTCAAGAAATATGACTGACGCTAATTTAATGCTCAGAACATTAAAAGGTTTAGGAATAGAAGTACAGGCGATAGAGCAGCCTATTGATTTCTCTATTCCAGAGAGTAAAGCGATGTTGGCTATATATTTAGTCTTTCCAGAAATTGATAACGACAGACGTTCTCTAAAGATTAGAGGAGGCATAAGAGGTTCTCTTAAAGCAGGACGATGGTGTAGACAAGCGCCAATAGGTTATAAAAATACTAGAGATAGTGAAAATAAACCAATCATCGTCCCAAGTGAAAAAGCAGAGTATATTCAATATGCTTTTAACCAAATTATAAAAGGAAAATCACAGGCTGATGTACGTAAGGATATAAAAAAGAAAGGAGTTATTATTAGTAGAAATAATATCTCACTTATTTTGAGAAATCCTATGTATATGGGAAAGATTGTTGTGCCTGCAAAGGATGACGAGCCAAAAGTTTTAGTTGAAGGGTTGCATCAAGGAATTATATATGAAGAGGTTTTTTATCAAGTCCAAAATATTTTGAGTAAGCGAAAAAAGAAATCAAATCGTCCAGTATATAATTCTCTAAGAGAGGAATTACCATTAAGAGGACTTATTTTTTGTTCAAACTGCAATGGTAAAATGACAGGAAGTCCTTCAAGGAGTCAAAATGGGAAACAATATTTCTATTACCATTGCAACCATTGTAAGAAAGATAGAATCTCTGCTATTAATGTTAATAAGACTATTGAATCCATTTTAGATGATTTTAAGTTTTCAAAAGGAACGGAGACCATTTACGAAATGATGGTTCAGAAGTTATTATCTGGAAATGAACAACAAGCAGCTATAAAACGAAAAAAACTCAATGCTAAAATGGAGCAGACTACTAAGAGATTGGAAAAACTTCAGGATTTATATGTTGATGATAAAATAGATATAGAATCTTATTCTGAAGCTTATGGCAGATATAGTTTGAAACGCGAAGCATTAAAGCAAGAGCTTAAGGATTTGCAAACAGGAAACAGTCAATATAGAACATGGCTAAACAAGGGAGTTCATTTACTGAAAAACCTAAAAGAACATTACAGAGAATCCTCAGTTAAACAAAAACAAAAGCTATTGAGTTCGATATTTCCCGAAAATCTCTTTTTTGAAGGAGAGCAATGTCGAACTGGAAGAATTAATGATGTTTTAAGGTTTATATTGCAGATTTCCAATGAATTAGATGGTAAAAAAAGAGGACAATTTTCAAATAAATTGAAATTGTCCTCTCGAGTGGAGTCGGAGAGAATCGAACTCTCGTCCAAACAAGTAACCAAAGAGCTTTCTACACGTTTAGTTTTTTCTTGGTTTTCGATTGTAAGCCGATTAAAAACATTCTACTTACAACTTAGCTTCTTAATCTCAAAAGGGCATCAAAGCACTACCCAATCTTAGTCAATATTTACGATGCCTCAAAAAAGAACGCCATTAACCAAGGCTTTCTGGAGACATTTAGCTTGTACACCTAGTGTACCGAGGCCAATCTTACTATAATTCAGATTATGCAGCTAAAGCGTAGTTATTCTCGCCGTTTAAAATTTGGTCTAGCCTTTTACGTGTTTCAATGCCATTACACGACGTGCTTACCATTTAATTAATCTCGCTGTCAAAACCAGTCGACCCCTTAATGAAATAGTAAATTTTTAATTTATGTGATTGAATTAATCCTGAAT
>SHBX01000006.1 GCA_004211785.1 Winogradskyella sp. | reverse complement strand
AGAGTAGTGGTCAATGCTGAATAATTGGTCAGCTTACTCAAAATACCTTTTACCTTAGGATATACATCGTTTGGTAAAAAGGTGGTATCTACTCTTGGGTACGAAATCGCCTTTTGCTCGTACAAACGTTGTGCCGCTTTTAGTGTATCATCAGCTGACATACTAAACTTGGTATTACAATACACCTGTAAACCTGTTAAATCAAAGAGTTTAGGTGCATATTCCGTGCCTTTTTTCTTTGTAATGGATACGATTTCAAATTGATCTTCTTTGACTTTATTAGCTAGTATCTCGCCATCTTCCATTTTAAGGAAGCGACCTTCTTCGTAATTAAAAAGTGTATCGCGGTAGGTGGTTTGCAATTCCCAATAGGGTTGTGGCTTAAAATTTTCGATGGTCTTGTAACGTTTGACCAGCATAGCCAATGTAGGCGTTTGTACACGTCCTACAGATAAAACTTGCTTATAACCGCCATGTTTAACCGTATATAAGCGTGTGGCATTAATGCCAAGCAACCAATCACCAATAGATCTAGAAAAGCCCGCATAATAGAGGTTATCGTAATCTTCGGAAGGCTTTAAGTTTTCAAAACCATCTTTTATAGCTTCAGTTGTTAAAGACGAAATCCATAAGCGCAGTACTTTTCCTTTGTAATTGGCTTGATTAAGCACCCAACGTTGTATCAATTCGCCTTCTTGGCCAGCATCACCACAGTTAATCACAACATCGGCTTTATCAAAAAGGCGTTTTACAATATTGAATTGCTTTTTAATACCATCATTGTCCGACACCTTGACCTCAAACTTTTCTGGGAGCATGGGTAAGTTGTTTAAATCCCAACTTTTCCAATAGGGTTTATAATCTGCAGGTTCTTTTAAGGTACAGAGATGTCCAAAGGTGTAAGTTACTGCATAACCATTGCCTTCAAAGTAGCCATCACGTTTGGTATTTGCACCAAGAACAGCGGCAATTTCGCGAGCAACAGAAGGTTTTTCGGCAATACAGACTTTCACTTATTTAGTAGATTTTAAGCTTCCAAAATAAAGAAAATTGTAGATTTTAATTGCAAATCGTAGAAGAAATAGTCAATATATATCAACAGATTTATGAGGCTTGTCTATGGTCTTGTATAGAACGTTTTTATCTGTAATAAGATAGAGGATGATATAGTAATCTATAAAACGTCATATTTTACATAATATAAATTATAGTACATTTTACAATATTGGTTTATCCAGTGGATGAAGCAATATTTAAGAATGATGGCGCGCTGGCGATTAACGTGTGTATTCTATGTAGCTATAATGATACTATTGTATTGTTTTGTAAAATAAAATGCTCATTGCATTTTCTTGTACACACAATTTGCAATCGCTTGCCTTTTTACTGTAATTGAAATTTTAACGTATTTGAGTATTTGTACACCATATTTTTTTCTACGCGATTCTCAGAGACATGCCATAAGAGCTAAAATTTTGAGAAATCGAGTTTTTACGAGATTCACGAACACATTTAAAGTTTATGCAAATAATTAACTACGTGAGTAAAACAAAATTCTTAGCACTTATTATATTCGTCTGTCCTATTAAGCTTTTAATTAGTGCTACCAATATTATGTAAAATAGAAATTAGCGTTCTTCTTGACCTAATTTCATTGCTATTGATTCTAGAGCTGAAGGATATCTGTCAGAATCTGATAACATAAATGCTCTCTTTAGTATTTCATTTCTTTCAGATTGTAAGACAAGTTGCAAGGCATCAGCCATCGTCATATTATACTCAAGTGCTAAGTTATCTGCTTCAGTTTTTTGTTTTCTTGTAATCATAGTTCATTTTTTTTAAGTTATGGATGTATTTAATATATCTTTTTTTCTTGGATAAAAAAAGAAACAAAAAAATCAAGACTGCATATAATTTTGGAAACAATTACGGCTCGTTACGCTACATTTTAGGAAACTTCTGAACTGATTAAGATTACTTTGAAATCCTATTTTAAATTGTAATTTTAAGAATATGTATTACTATCTCCCTAAAATCTTACGCTCCACTCACCTATTGTTTAACCAAAATTTTATGAGGTCGCTTTGCCAACACATCATCTGGGTAAATAGCACCATCTCATTAAATAACATAAAGATTTTTAGTTAGTTGCAGAGTTCAAGATCAGGGAAATTGGTTCTATTGTTTGTTCTTCAATCCATTGATCATTAGCAATGAGCTTTTGTATTAGTTGTTGTTGCTCAGAATTATAATACTTCTTCTTAAGTAATGTTTTCTCTTTTGATTTCCATTTACTTTTATGCTTGCCTGTTTTTGTTGGTTTTGGCTTAGAGTTGTTAGGTAACAATAAATTTACTTCTTTGCCTTTTCTTTCATAAATATCGTATATATTTTGATAGATTTCTAACCCTTTCTGATCCCAATCACACACGTAAAACAACGGCAAATCAAGATATTTTTTAGGCATTTCTTCGAGTTTTGGCGTATTGTTACCACCTGCGTACCAGAGTTCGATATTGTTTTCTCTAAATATCCAAGGTGACTTTAAAAAATCTAGGTTTTCGCATATTAAAACATATTTAGGATTTTTACAGTCAATCACAAAGCGCCATTGTTGCTCTTTGGTATCTTCTGCAGGAAATTTATCAATTCCCAATAAAAACATAACATCTTTTAACAAACCAGGTTTAGACTCTAAGTATTTAGAATCTTCATTTTCAAAAGTTTTTGATGAAAACGTTCTAATGGTCGTTAACCCTTTTACCAACGTAGATTTATTTTTGAAAATTAAAATTAGTGTTTGTAGATCATCAGTTGTGTAATTTTTGTAGCCTGATTTAAAAATTCCTGAAGTATCAAAAAACTCTTTATAATATAGATATTCACTTAAAAAATGTTCTTCGTAATAAGCCCTAAAACCATCATTAGAAACAACTATATTGTGGTTTCCTTCTTTATAATTAAGAAGATACAATTGTTTAGACAATACCTCATTTACATATAAATTGTTCAGTAATGGTTTGCGAATTTGTTGGTTTTTGCTATCGTAAAGTTGGTGTAAACCTTCTCTAATTCTCCAAGGAATATTTGCTTTCATCTTCTTTTGTAAATATCCCTGCAGGATGATGATTAATTTGATCGTATTTTAAATTTCTGTTAAGCTGATAAATGTATTGCTTTCCTTCATCTAATTTCAAAGGGTTAATTGACATAGAAATAATTTGGTAGTCATACTCTTTAGCAATATCACTCAGCATATCAAAATTTGAACCTATACTTTCTGTTTCGTCAATATTCATAAACCGCAACCCTTTATTATCTTTCCCAACTTTACCATTATCTAGCAATGATAATTTTGCAATACATAACAATGCAAGCGCAGAATATGTTTGTCCTGTACTACCAGAGTTTAACGTTCCATCTTGAGTTGTTATGTAATAATTTAAATTATAATATGAAAAGGGGTTTAATAGTGTCTTATAATCTACGTTTGGCTTGGCAGAGTCATTAAAGGATTGATATGAGTATTCTATTTTCTCTTTCATTGAAGGTAGTGCATCCATTTGATCGCTAAAACCTCCTGGTGTTCGAAACATTCCTGCTGGTTTTGTAAAGTCTGAGATGAATTTTGTAATCCATTTCGTTGAAATTCTAGTACTTGTATCTTTTTCTAAAACCGCTTTGTGATTACCTGTAATTTTAGCATTTTCTTTATCAAAAAACAGGTTTATTTCTCTCACAATATTGATTTGCTTTGAGACTTCATCTTGTACATCTTGCAATATTTCTCGAATTCTTCTTAATTTATTTTCTCCGAGATCTCGATTTTGTTCATTAATTTTTTTGAGGCGCTCGGTAATTAATGTCATTACATCTGCATCTTTAAATGAAATACCTTCAAAAATTTTAGGTAAAATCGTTTCGCTTAATTTTATGAAATCTTTGTTACTTTTTATTATCTCTGACTCGTTGAAGATATAATCATCTACTATTGAATCGAATTTTGCTTTGAACTCGCCTAATGCTTCAAAATAGAAGTTCTGAGTTTGCTTAAAATCTACAACAGCTATTTTTTTAGTTTCTAAATTTTTTAGATGGTGCTCAAAATCTTTTTTCAATTCTATAAGTTCAGTCTCTTTATCTTTTACAGCGTCTTTTAGCTCAATAACATTATCATAACTATCTAAATGTACTTTTGCTTTTTGGTATGCATTGTCCATATCTCCGTAAAATGATTCTGTAACATCATTGATGGTTAATTTAGAATTTATTTTAAGTTTTTTTGGTAAGTTATTTTCAAAAAGCGAATCTATTTGTGAGTAATTATCTATCTGTACAGTTTCGTATTTCTTAAGATTAGTATAAAGCGTATCATTTAAAATTTTACTTGTTCTCGCCTTATCAACTTGCTTTTCACACTTCTTATACTCCTCTAAATAATGTTCTTTTTTACTGTAGTTTTGCTCAAGAGAAAAGTCTAATTTTTCGTAATTCCAATTTTTAAGAACTTCATTGTTTTTTACATTAACATCTATAGATAATGCTTCTCGTTGTAACCAAGCTTTTAGGTATGAATTCCTATCTTCAAGACCTTCAATAAGTTTTAACAACGCTTCTATTTTAATTTGTTTGCTCTTAAATTCTTGCAGCTTGGTCGCAATTTCATTTGCGCTATTCTCAAAATATTCAACGACTTCTTTTTTGCTTAGCCTACTTAAAATTGGTTTTTTGCATTTTATAATGTAATGGCTTATTCCTGTAAGCTCTATCCAAAATCCATCTTCTATAATTTTACTATCTAAATCTTTTACACTTTCTAATACTTTATCTGGACTATTCAAATATTTGGCATTTTTGCTTATTTCTTGAGGTTTAGTTGTTTTTAATGTATTAAAATGCCTAATTACACTCTCTTCAAGCACATTAAATTTACGTGTACTGTTTACAACCCAATATGCCAAAGAAGATTCATTATTAACATCGTTAAAATCTTTTAGAGCTTCGGCTTCTTCAATATCTTTCTTGATATTGCCAATTGATTGCTGAAGATCTTTAATAATTGTGCTATCCTTTTTTGATTGGTCTAATGCTTCGAATTCTGTTTCTAAATTTTTCTTTTCTAAATTATCCTTTAATAATTCAAGCTTATTTCTATAATCGTTTTTAAGGTGGAAGTTTTTATGAAATGCCAATAACTTTTCAGCAGTTTGAAGTCCTGTATCCTTAATAAGATCATCAATTTTTGAAATCTCGTCTTTTTTCTGTTCGTGTATTTTAAAATTAGCTTCTGCTATCTCTAAATCCGTTTTCCATTGTGCTTTATTAGCATCAATATATTTAATCTTATCACTAATGTGCTGATTTAAGTGGCTGATTTCATTTTTAGATTGGAAGTACTTTTCTAATACAGTTTTAAGCTCTTTTTGTTTTGCGTTTAACTCTCTTTTAGTGGACATGTATTTCTTAATAGCATAATCCTTTTCGAGACTCTCTTTTTTTGTTTTTAACTCATATAGATTTTGAAGTTTGTCCCTTTTCTTTTCAATATCTGAAATTTCATTTCTATTACTTTGAAACAAATCATTATCTTCTTGTAAATCCTTAACAGCTTTATCGTATTCTTCAACGAAGACAGTTCTCTTATCTGAACCAAACAGAAAATCCTGAAGGCTCATTTTATTTTTTACATCAATTCCTTTTCTTGAAAATGCTTGTAGTATTTGCGCATAATATTTAAGTGTATTATTGCCTGTTGACAAATCTAATGGTAGAATACTATTTTCTTTTAAATGTAAATGATACTCGCTAAAATTCTGCCACTTTTCAAATCCGTAATAATCAGATGTATTTAATTTAGTTTTCAACTCATCTATTGGCAGCCATTTATCGTCAAACTCAAAATCTCTAATTGTTATTGGTTGATCTAGCAAAGCAAATGGATAATTTTGAAAGCCAATACCTTTTTTTATAATAAAAGCTTGAGATCTATTTTTATTTCGCTCTATGAAAGTTCCGACAACCAAGAAACTATTCTCCTCTACTTCAACATTTAAAAAAGCATACCCAAAATCTCCCTTGTCTTTTGATTCTAAAACCAAATGATTAAAAGGTCTATCTCCATTTGATTCAGTTGCAGATTCATAAACTGTTGACCCAACGAGAATGAGTTGTATTAAATCTGTTAAGATACTTTTGCCAACACCACTATCTCCACTAAAATCTGTTCTAAAAGGGTGAAACAAATAATCGAAATTCTGATGATGAATTATGTTTATTGTGCTTAAACTGTATATACGTGGATAGTCTTTCATTTTAAATCGTTCAATCGTTCATCTATAGTATTAATTACATCCTCATAAAGGACTATTAGCCGATTAAATGAAGGTCTCAATTCAAAATAGTCATCCTTAAAGTAAACCCACCCAACGCTTTTGAACCTTTTAAATGCATTATCAATGGTATTGCTAATTTTGTCATCATCATCTGAACCTTTAATACTCGTGTTATCTGATTTTGCTATCAACTTAATAAGTCCTGGCTTGTAATTTTCATAATCATTTTTGACTATGTTCTTAAATGCTTCGATAGAATCTAATTCTACATAGCGATCTATTTCCTTGACTTTATGAAGTATCAAACCAATAATGATATATTTGTTTTTCATAAATGCTCTAGAAGAATCAGGAATATTGCCTCTACTACTAGAGTTAAAATCGATAAAATAATAGCGTTTAGTTCCTTCCCCTCGTTCAAAAAGACTAATCCCGAAATATGTTTCGTAATACTTTTTTAAGTCTGGATAATACTTGGTTAAAAAAAGAAATTGGTTGGTATAGCTATCATAGTTTTGAATGTGCATTCCATCTTTTAATAAATAGTCTAACTTACCAAAGTTAGCTATGGCATCATTGTTTTTTAAAAAATGTAACGGATCTACATCTGAAATATCGTGTCCCATAGCGTTATGTTAGTTGATGATATTGTTCTTAAATTTTCTTTTTGAATAGTCACTTTAATCTTAGGGTTAGTATGCGCTCTTTCAATACAGCCGAAATACACTTTGGATGCGACGGTAAAATCAGAATTAGTATTGTAGATTTCCTCAAACTCTTTAACCATATTCACAGTTTTTTTATTTTCAAGTTTTCCAAAGACCTTATCTGTCAATTCCTTGACAAGGTTAGACTCTTTTATTATTGTGCTTAAGGCAACTTGGTTTAGCTTTTCTGCATCCTCATCACGTTCATAGGCTATTCGCTTTTTTGCTTTCAACGGAAACAACTCACGGTCTCTATCCAATAAAACTAAACGTGCTCTTTCCTCATATTTAATAAGTGATTGAATACCTTCAGGAAAAACAACATTTTTATCAGAATCTAAACTAGATTCTTCTAATAAAAAATCTATAAACCGTTCTGTTTTTGCATTGAACTCAGGTTTATTTAGTGAAGAAAATAATTCTTTAATTCTAGGACGAATTCTATTTAATTTATTGTCTGTGGTTTTTAATCTGCCACGAATTGTTCTAAAAAAATAAGTGGTACTTGAGATACGTTTTACGATGGTATCATTGGTACTATCAAGATCAATTAATTGCGATGTCATAGCATCGGTTTCATCGTATGCAGATCTTAAATCTTCATTCTTTTCTTGTATAATGGCTAAATCATCACTAACAGTTTTTAGTAACTCTAACGGTTCTAAATTCTTTATATAAGAATCCTCTCTTAGCTTCTTAACAGAGTCATCTATTTGACGATACAGATATTCTATTTGAACTTTTAAATCTTCTTTAAAAGGGTCAAAATCATATTCAAACCAATCTATCAGCGTATTTTCACCTTTAATTGCTTTATCTAAAGCTTTTCTGAGGCGCGAACATATTTTTTGTATTTCGGTAGGATCAAAAGAGCCTTTTAATGTTTGCTTTGCTATCCTACAAAACTGCTTGGCATACTCTTGTAATGCATATTTTTGAATTGTTTCATCATAACTAAGAAAATACCTTTGCAGGTTTTTAATTCTCTCGCCTATCTTATCCTTTAAATAGCGTTTATCTCCTCCAGTTGTATAACCTTGGATGTTTTTATATATGTTATGTATATCTTCTCCAGTAAATTGTTCGTCCTCATAAATACCTAATAATACATTTTCATAAAGTTGTGCGATTACAATTCCGTCTTCTTCAACAGGAAACAGAAGGCTATATGTTTTGCCTTTGCTTATTTCGTCTAAAAAGTCAAAATTATTTAACTGTTCTTTATTCAAATTTTTATAATTTATAAAAAGAAACTAGTGGCTTAACGCATCTTGGTGTGTACTCTAAAAAAGAGCTCAATCCACTACATGATTAAAAAATGCATTGATTAATCAATTAAGTGAACAGTATTATACGATGCACCACTAGTTTCAAACAATCATCCTGAATAAGGAGGATTGTATTCTTTTTTTGCTAAAATATATTCAAGATTTATATCGTCGGTGCTCCAATCTATGAACCAATAATATTGTGATATATAATTTCTTATTCTACCTACTCTATTGACAGTAGCATCACTACCATAAATAGACTTATATACGATTTTAATTAGATTATTTTTATATTGACTATTGATATATGGACAAGCAACGAAATCAAAAAATAAATATACATATTCTGATTTGGACATTGGTTCATTTATACTTCTGAACTTTTCCAATGTTGAATCAATTAATATTTGCTTTTGCGAACTACAATCTACAGAATCTTCAATAAAATAAAAAAGTACAATAATTTGAAAATAATCTAATAGCAATAAATCTTCCTCTAACGAAAATATTTCTTCAATGAATTTTGATTTATTAATAGGATAAATTTTATTTAAATTCACTAAAGAGACTAACAAGTTTAAAGATTCCAAATGAGTTTTTGAATCTCTATTTAAAATATTAAGAGTATCTCTAATCCCATCAAATATTTTTTTGGAAATTAGTCGTGATTGTTCATTGTCTATGTTACTAATTTTTAAAAAGCGTGTGACAACAACAGAAATTTGTGCTAAAAGAACTGTAGCTCTAGGCCTGCTGTCCATTGAAATCAAGAAAAAGAGAACATCTAAAATAATAATCAGTGGATTACTTAAGCCTTTTAGATAGTCTGAATTTTGAGCTAGTATAAATTCATTTTCTAACATTTTGACTAATCTATTTCTAATAATAGATACAGTTATACCAGTTATATCTTCATAATCTACATCATTTTTTTTAACAATACTTTTAAGGTCTCTAATTAGCATATTAGATAAATTAAAAGGTCTTATGAGTTTTTTGAGTTGAACTTGTTTTTCCTTGGTTCCATCTTCTAATTCTACTTCAATTTCTTCTATGAAAGAGCCTAAAAATTCATCTAACCTCTTTTCAAGTTCTATTCTAGCAATAGTAATTCCTGTTATAAAAGGAACTTCAATTTCTTCTGTTTTTGCGTCATTAATTGATAATTTATAATATTCTAACTCTTTTATAAATTCCTTTTTTATTTTATTAGCAAGTTTAAAATCATTTGTAAAAACAAAATAATCGTCTACATATCTACAAATTGAAAAATTTTTATCAATTTTTATGTTATGCTTTAACTTTAAATTTGAAACGACATTGTTTTCAATCCTTTGAAGTATTATTTCTGCAAATATCCTTGAAATTTCTGGGCCAATAATAATTCCATTAGTCTCATTATAATTTGACCATTGCATTAGCTTGTCAAACTTGTTTTCAAAAGAACTTGTTTGAACATTCTTTTTTGCAAATTCTTTTCCTTTTACAGCCCAAGAAATTGAGTGAGAATATATGCTTGGAAAGCATTTAGCAACATCAAATCGCAACAACTTTTTAAACTTTTTCTCAAAACGATGAAATTTATAAGAATCATAAAACTTATATAAAAAATCATAGCTTTTATAAGTGAAATATGAACTAGAATGAGCAACATCAATATCAAAAGCTTGTCTTTCTACTTCCACTCCTGAATCTCTTAATTTCTTTTTGAGTATTTTAGAATTTTTAACATAAAAATGACTTGCTACTTTAGAGGGATATCTTATTGAACTTCTACTTTTTGAACATAAACTCAAGATAAGAGAGTCATATCGTGAGTAGAAATCAACAAATTTCAGTTGTACTTGAGGATGCATAATGCTCAATGTTCTGTAGCTATCAAGTTTTTTTATTATTTGATAATTATAAGGTAGTAGGCTTTTTGAACTTCGGTTAGATAAGATTAAAATTTCATTAACTAATCCTGGTGGTTTTTCTGACTGAGATTTTCTAGAAAATCTATATAGACCAATATTCGTAAATGGAATCGGAACCTCATATGGTAAAACTTCTGTCAACAGAATTCTACTTTTGTCAAACCTTTTAACTCGAACTCTAGCCATTATACCAACACTGTTTTATTTGTTTAACTCTTTCTGGTCTGAAATCAGTATTAACCTTTCTATTCTTCCAGCCAGCTAAAAAACTATATATTGATAGTTGTTCCTTTTGATCATTTGAAAAAGCAGCATTAATTTTAATTCCTAAACTCTTGCTTTTTGAATTAATTAGTTTCCTTAGAAAAACTGTTAATTCAATCAATATGGCCTCATCGTTTATAAAAGGATAATTATAATATAGACCTGCATAAAGAGTAGTACCTTCAGATGGATTTCTTTTAATTGGATAATTTCCTGTCAAAAACTTAAGCCTATCTTCTAAAAGAGAAAAATCATTATTTTTTAGAAAATCCAAAAATGAATGGACTATTCTAGTTTTGTATTTTTTAACCTTTCTTGAGGCAATAGATACTATAATTTTTTTATCCTTAAATTCAGATTTCGATTTTTTACAGCTATCTGAAAAAACAAATCTATAACCCAAATATTCAAATTGAAGGTTTTTATCGTTCTCACCTGTAGTGTTATCAACTTCAAAGATTTTTGTTTTTTTATCATTAAAAACTAATGGTTTTCGAAGCAATCCATTTTGTTTTATTTTTTCAATAATTGCTTTTGGGCTTTCGGTTGTGAAAAGTATTATATCATCAACATATCTTGCATAAAAATATACGTTATCTAATCTGTTAACCTTTCTATCAAAATCCCTCAAGTATAACTCAGATAGCGTTGCACTTATACCAATCCCTCTTGGTAACCCTGTAAATCCGCTAAAATCGCTAAGACTAAAAAAATGTTCGAGTATTCTAATTGCATTTACTGAAAGTAAAGCATCGTCCTTTAGTTTATCTAGAATCCAATTTCTATCTATACTTTCATAGAACTGTTTTAAATCTAGTTTTATAATAGACATTGGTATTGCCTCCTGCAATAGAACTATAATTTGATTAACAATTAAATTTCTATCGGCTTGTTTTACTTTATAAAACCTTTTAATTGTATCATTAATTTTTCTTAATGCAAAATCATCCTCAACATTAGTTAAACTAAAAATTTGATTTTCATTATCTTGAATTTTAGCAATCGACGAAATTTGATAATCATCAGAATTAATTGTACTAGCAATGTCTGTAATAATAGCTAATGTATTTTGGCGACTTTCTCCAAACCTTTCGTACTTTTTATAATCATCAAATGTGATTAGTCTTAATAAATCAGAAACACCGTAAGATTGGTTTAACATAAAATTTATAACATATAAGATTATAGTTTTAAAAAAAACTAGAAATTTATTTTGTTAAGTAATTAAGGTATACTTTAAATATAATAAAATTTGTAGGAATTAGATTTGAGGAAAACCATAAAAGCTTGAATATTAAATAATTTATACTCATTCCACACACATTTTCCACCACTCCTCTGCCCTTTCTTAAAAAGAGTGTTTACTCGCTCCACTCCTATTAAATAAATAGGAACTCGTGAATGCTTCGCATGTCATTAACATCGTAGAGAAACATTTGAGTAGAAAAAAATAAAGAAAATGAAGTATTAAACTTTCGCTTTTTACCAAATCGAAGATTCACGAGCTCTTTATTATAACAATAGAAATTTAGCGTTAATAGAATGTCCTGTGGACATTATTAGCTAAATACGATTTGAAGCACGGTTTAGCCGTAATTATTATTACATGAAAAACATCATAAATTAATTTGGCCCGCTCGCCCGCTGGCTCCTTCGCTAAAAAGATATACTATATCTTTTTTAAACGCTCGGTCCTGTTTTGGCCAACTATTTGCAGCTTTTTGCTGCAAATAATCATGAATACCGATTTAATAAAATAGAAACCTTGTGAATAAAATTTTATGAGACCATTAAAACAACGAACGTCATTAATTTACTTTTATAATCGGATTAATTTTAATGTTTTTTAATTCTTCCCAAATAGCATGACCAAAGTCTTTTTTAGAAAATTTAAAAAGAACGTATTTCGTCTCATCATTTGCATCTTGTTTAATATCTATAGTAACATTTAAAACTATATTTTCTTTAGAGAAAAAGGCATCATAGACTTTAATTTTTCCGATATAATTATCTTTTCTCTTACTTACAATAAGTGCTAGGCTATTTCCTGATTTACTAACATCTTTTTCATTAATGTACATTATTCCATTAAAATACTTTTCCAAATCATTTTGCAGTTTTATTTCATCGAAACTTTGATTATTTTCTATGTGCCATACAAAAGTGTATGTCCAAAAATCCTCGCTAGTAGTATCTGACCAAGCTTTTGCAAACTTAATCTCCTCTACTCCCTTATATGGTAAGGATTTAGCAAATGGCAATGGAAAGTATATAATTTCTTTTCTCCAACCTTTAGGAGTGTCGATGAGTTCGTTTAAACCAAATTTTTCAACTTCTTTTAATCTCTTAATAGTAAGGTCATTATTAGGGTTTAGGGTCAGGGATTTTTTATAACTTTTGATAGCCAAAATTCTATTATTTGCTTTCCAGTATGCTTTCCCTAAATCATTGTAAATTTTAGCGTTTTTTGGAAATAATTCGGTTCCATACTTAAAAATGGCAATTGCACCTTCTATATGGTTTTTATCATTTAACCATTCATAACCTATGGTAGTTAAAACCCAGGCAAATCCTTGCTTAAATGCCTCTAAATCTTTACCTACTTTATCTCTACTATCCTTTTCCCATAAATTTTTTATAAACACCGTTGGATTTATCGTATCATTATATTTAGTGTAATATGCTAATCCTTCTGTTTGTTTTGTGAATAATCGAGGAATGGTAAAAGAGTGTGCTGACTTTTGCAATTCTTCTTTTAAATTGAATTGTATTTTAGTTTCATAATTATGATAGTGGTATAATTCGATAACGCCTTTATCTAAATCATAAATACTTGTGTATTGTGTTGTTTCTTGTTGCATGCTTTTCATTACTGAAGCACAATAATCCATACTCCTTTTTGGTATAGAGTTTGCAATAAATTGCAATCCGTTTTGATAATGATTAACATTTTTTACGTCGGCAGGAGTTGGATTTTGTGAAGGAATAAAATTAGATTGTAAATAATATGGGTCATTACCAATTGTTAAAATGTCTCCTTCAACAATTAGGTATTCCCCTGTTTTATCTACAAACATATAAATGCCTCCGGCCATATAACTTAGGTCTATCCTTTCGAAATAAGCTTTAACTTGACGCACATTCTCTAAGTTTCTCATGATATCGTATGTTACTTGTAGAGATGTCACTTTTTCTTTTCCTTTTGTTTTTTCTACAGGTAAATAATCGGTTACAAACGCATCGAATACTAAACCTGCTTCATTCATAGCGCCTTGTGGAAAATGGTTTAAAAAGCCTACATAAGCCACTCCATACTTTCCATCTTTTGCTGGCTCAAACCAAATTTCAGAATTAGCACTTATCCAATCTTCATTATTTCCAACAATAGTTTTACCGTTTTTAGTGATTTTAAACATACTACAAGCAAATACGGCATTGTAATATGGTAATAGAAATAAAGCAATGATTATGATTTTCTTCATTTTAAAAAAAGTTTATTGTTTGTAAAACAAAAATGAAGTAGAAATTCCGTAAAGGCGTACAACTATATAAAGTAATACGCATTATTTTATATTAAAAAGTCAATAAATATTATAATTGGGTATTTCTGTATTGAGTTGGCGTTAAGCCTGTGAATTTTTTAAAAGCTGTATTAAACGGTGATTTAGAATTAAATCCAACTTCGAATAATACTTCTAAAACAGTGAGTTTAATATCATTAGATTCTTTGAATAAATGTATTGCTTTTTTGATGCGATACTCATTTACAAAGTCAAAAAAATGTTTTCCTAATTCATGGTTTATTAAAATGGATAATTCATTTGTAGGTATATTTAATTGCTCGGCTAATTTTTTAATGGTCAAAAAAGCATCTAGATAAGGTTCTTTAGTTTCCATATATTCTTGCAAACGCTTTATTGTTTCTAGATGTTCATTATTTAAAGTTTTATTTTTTATTATGGTATTTACCAATTGATGTTTGGTATCTATACCTTTAAATAATTCTGGTTTATACATACTCATTAATACTATCCATGATAAAAAACATAATAATAAGAGAGTTAAGATAACTCTTATGATATTTAATGTATCGATATCACTTCCATAAAATTTGTAAATCTGTTTTATTACAGAAAAAATGAAAATTATGCTTAATAGGACAAAAAATTGATGTAACCATTTATAATTAAATGATTTTTTGTACGAATAGTTCTCTAATAAAACTGCTTTGTACTTTTTCAAGATTAAGAAAATAAGTGTCAAATAAAAAACAACAATTAATACTGCATAAATAGCGGAGAATTTAACTTCTAAATTAGAATTAAAACTATTATAAAATAAAATTCTTTGCTCATTATTTACCAAATAAAATCGTGGGAAATAAACAAAAACTTCTATAAAAAAAGGAATAAAATGTAAAAGATGTATTGGTTTTAATTTAAAATCTGAATACACTGCTGAAAGCACATATAAATATAATAATGGGCTTGATAAAAAAATGATTTGGTCTCTTAATCTATCTAATGTCAATGGAATGTCAACATATTTCGCATAGATAAAAACACTCATGTGTATTGAAAAAACAATAAAATAAAAAGCAATTAATCTATTACTTAATTTATTTTTTGTAGTAACAGTAAACAAAAAAGTAGCAAATAATAATGAAATAAAAATGACTCCAAAAGTAATAATTCCAAGTAAGGAGAATGTATCCATTTAAATTTTATGATTGTATATGCTAAAGTAAATGTTTTTTATAAAATGCATTACCTATTCCCAACCCTTTGCCTTGTCAAAAGCGGCTTTAGCCTGCTCAATGTTCCCAATGTATTGTATGGTCATTCCCAAAACCTTCTAAAAGCTGATTTTTTTTTGTGGGAAACCTCTCTCCAAATGTGCCAAACAAATTTGATAAATAAGAGTTCGCGAATCTCTTTTGAAATCAGTATTTTTATAATATATGTCATCTACACATACATATCCAGAAGTCATCGCTTTAAAAAGCTTTATTAAAGACGAAAACTGTACTGCAAAACAGTTGGATGCGTCTTATAAGATTCATGAGTTTTTAACACCAGCTGTATTGTGTATAAATACTATAGAGATTGTTGTACAATTACAGGATGAATATGATGACTTAAGCGTTAATAATCCGTTATTAACTATTGTGCTTTGTCTGCAAGAATTAGAGCTTATAGAAGATTCTACAGATTATTTAAATTGGTTACAGTTTCAGAATATTAAAAAGAGTACCGAGAAACTACGTTCCTATTACCAACACATGGTTGGGATAATACCCAATTTACGGCCTAAGTTTGCCAATAACACCATTACGTCTTTTATACCTGGGCTAGATTATGAGCTTAACTCTAATAGTATGTTTTATTTAAGACAAAACGAGATTACATAGGCTATATATGTAAATCTATAGACATTGTACACCACTACTCTGCCCTTTACTCATATGGAAATTCGTGAATCTTAGTTCCTTGATTTCATTAACATCCTAGAGAAACATTTGTCTGCTAAAGAAACTATAGAACTTGGGGCAATTAAACAACGTAAAATTGTATTTAACCAAAACTTATTACGACAATATTAATCTTTGTTAATTAATGCTTTGGTATACTCCATAACTCTATCTGTATGATTTAGATAATCCTTAATGGACTGTGAAACTTCATGATCCGGCATAATACCCCTTTCTATTGGCAAAGACGTTGCTATAGTTTCGTAGGTGTTTCTCCCGACCACATAAATAATGCCTGTATTGGGCAATCGCAGCATTTTTTGACCACCTGTACAAAACTGATTTGAACCCAATTCTTCTCCCACAATGGTAGCAAGTTCTAAATGTTTTACCAAAGACATAAAGTGCCCAGTAGTAGACCCTCCACTTCCATCTATTAGTGCATATACCTTGCCTTTAAATACATTTGGATGTGGGTTGTTGGACTCTAGACTCTCATTAAATTGAGATTTTGAAAAATAAGTAAATGGTTTTTGACTTAGGTAACGAATTAAATAGATTCCGGCATCAGATGTACCACCACCATTGCCTCTTACATCAATAATTAGATTCTCTATACCTTTTTTAGAAAGTTCACTAAAACTAACATCCATAAAATTTTTAAATTCGGGAAACCTATTTCCATAGAATGCAAAAGTACTTACCGTCATTATAGCTGTCTTGTTGTCTTCCAAATAATTAAGGCATAACTCCTCCTTGCATAAGTATGTGGACAAGCTTTTAAATTCATCTTTATAACTTGCTAGTTGCGATAGTCTAATAGGCTCCTTCTGGTTTTTAATCCGTACATTATATGAAGCAGGGAAATTTAGTGCGTATGGAATTATAGATGTGCTGTGCGCGTTAAAAAAACTTTTTTTTGATGATTCTATTTCTCCTTGCGACGATATGTGTTTGTAAATTTCATTTTTGATAGTATCAATTGCTATTCCATTAATTTCAACAATTTCATCTTCTATCATAACTTTTCCTTTATTAGTAAGAGGATTAATCACATATAAATTATTATCCAGCAACCTCGTTCTTAAAGGGAAACGTAAGGAGTCTGGAAGCATTTTTCTTTCTTGACTAAAAAACCCCATGCTTGTATGACTACAACTTATAGTGGCAATTATTTCGCTACAATGCCAGATAAACTCGCTAAAGGTTGTATGCTCAGTTAGTAGTTCTTTTTTTGCCGTTAACGCTTTCCAAAAGGCGTCTTTTGTAATAAACTTATAGGCATTGGGGTTTACTTCTGTAAGCCTGCGCCCCAGTTCATCAAGATCTTGCCCATACTCCTCAAGCGAGTATTTTTTATAAAACCTCGTGGCGTCATATTCTGAGTATTTGAGTTGATTAATCCAAGCTTCTGCGTTAATGTTCTTGGGATTTAACTCAAGTGATTTTTCATAATTTTTTATGGCTAAGTCTGTATTACCATCTGTATTATAAGCTTCTGCTAAGCTGTCATATGGATTGGAAGAATTGGGAAACTCTGAAACTAATAGTTTAAATATTTCAATGGCTTCTTTAATTTTTCCATTATTTAAATATTGATAGCCTAGTCTGTTAAGCTCGGCTTCATCATCGAAATTATAGGTTCGAGGCTGTTCTTTTTTAAGCTTATGATAGTAATCTATGGTTTCTTTTATTGTTGCATTTGGCAATACCGAAATAGCTTCGGCAATAGATAGCTTGGATTTTGAGTCGTTATTTTTTGAAGCTTGCGAATTACAACTTGTTACTATAAGCATTAAGAGTAAAAGTTGTGCAATAACCTTGATTTGTTTTTTCATTGATAAACGCATATTAAGATTGAATAACAAAAAAAGTGAGATTATCTAAAAAATAGATACAGCGACAGTCGCATTTTGTTCAAATTTATAATTTTGAACTTAAAACTTGTTTTCTATATAGTGAAGGTGTCATTCCAATTTGCTTTTTAAAATATCCGTAAAAACTTGATTTAGAGTTAAATCCTGATTCATTACCTATAGCTTCTAGAGTATATTTAGTATTTGACATAATCATTAGTTTGGCTTCTTCTACTCTATAAGTGTTTATAAAAATGGCAAAGTTTTTTCCCAGGTTGTCATTTAATAATTGAGAAAATTGATGTGGTGATATATTCAATTTTTGTGCAATTTCTGAAGCTTTTAAATTAGGGTTTTTATAAAGCTTCTGTTCCTTCATCAACGTATTAAGCTTTTTTACTATAATGGCTTCGGTAGAATTATCTATTTTCTTAATTGCATGTCTTTTCTCATTCCGGAAAATTATGGTGTACTTTTTTTTGTTAAGATTGAAATACAAGAAAAAAGAATAAAATAACACTGAAAAAGTAATTGAACCAATTACGAAATAATTAAAGCTTACGAAGAAATAAATTACCCAAAGGACAAGAACTGCGGCTATCAGGGAATATAGCCAGATGTTTTTAAAACTACACTTTTCTTTTTTAGCTTGAATCTTGTTCACTGTTTTATAAACGAGCACTCCAGAAATTAAAATATGTATTAACCATTGTATGTTAATTGCTTTTAAAATATATGCTTTATAGAATATTGGGTCAGCTCTAAAAGGAAATACCAAATGCATGGATATTGCAATTGCCATCCAAAACAAAATATAATGTTTCCAGTAATCTAGAATTTTATGTGTGGGTTTAATTACTGATAAAACATAGAACAGCAGAAAAGGTCCTATAAAAAGGAAAGTTATTGGTCCAAATTTTGAATAATCATTTGGTGTTATACTACTGAAAAAATAAATTAACGAGCGTAAAGCGCGTTCACTTAAAAATAAGAGGAAAAGACCAAATAGGAGATTTGATTGTTGTCTTCTTCTCAATATAAAATACAAACTGATTAAAAAACTATTAAAAACTCCAATAGCTCCAAAAAAGAATAGAAATAATGAACTGAAACTCATACTTAAATAAAATCAAATATATAAATTCAATATTCAATTGCTTAATCATTCCTTTCATATTACTCATAGATTACAACCAATTTAACCAAATAACTCTTTGATAATTAAAGGGTTATTTGGTTATTATAAATTATGATAAACTCCATTTATAAACTCGCACTATTGCCACTTACTTGGCTGGCACAAGCTGACCAATACAGTTTTAGTTTTCCATTTGGTGGTAGGTTCTTCAGAGCTTGGCTAATTTTCGCATCACCCATGATTAACTCAGATAACATAGTTGGTCTATCTACGGTAACAACATTTTGTTTGCTACCAATAGTATGTCTGCCCCAATCTGAAAGACTTCCCAAATCATACAGTTTCATATCAGGAGCATACTCTCCTTCTTTATAGACTGGCATTGGAGGCACTATTATTTATCAAGACAATTTTAGTTTAAACTATCCAAACAAAGAACTCAACCACATTATTACCATATTGTATTGCAGTTTCTACTGCATCTTTTACAGTGTTACTGTCTTTGCCACCATTAATAGCTGCATCAACAAGAGTTTGCCAGCCTAAGCCTGCAGTAAAAATTGGTATAACTTGTATCCATTTTGGTTGGTCAGAATCAAATGCTTTTCTATAGATACCTGGGAATGCAACAAAGGCAACAATAATAGCAAATAGTAAAAATTTCCAGTCATAATTCCAAGCAAAGTCTCCAGTCTCCTTGTAAGATGTGAAAAATGGCTGAATGACAATACCTAACAACAGTACAAACCACTGTATAAAGGCGTGTGGTTTACTACTATTAGTTTCAAAGCTTTCTAAACGATTGTTGCTGTCTGTGTAAAGTGTAAAATAAGTTTTAAGTGACATAGTTCAAATATTTATAGGGTTAGTAATGCTTATATCTCTAAGAAATAATATTTAATAAAGCAAAGACATAACCAATATCGGGTATTTGATAAAATGCCGTTATTGTCTTTTTAGGGGAAAGACTAATCACTATAAATCAAGTGATTAAAGTATAAATATAGAGAATTTGTAATTAAATACTCATAATGATGAGTCAAAATTATACAAGAACAATTTAATAATCCTAAACTATTACTTCTTTAAGCTTTTAAATATTTGAGTGCTTACCCAATAAATATCTTGGTTACTGGTATAAAAGAAATATTTGCCATCTTTAGAAACAAACGGGCAAAGCTCATGACCTTTTGTGTTAATTATTGGTCCCATATTTACAGATGGTGTCCAATCTCCTTTTTCATCTTTAAAACTAATATACAAATCACCTCGTCCTAAACCTTCTTTTCTGTTAGCACAGAAAATTATATATGATTCATCTGGTGCTATAAATACATCAGCTTCGTAACTAGGTGTATTAATTTCTTTAGGAAGTTTTTCAGGTTTTTGGAATTTACCATCAATCATTTTAGAAGCATAGATATCAAAATTGTTGCCTTCTCTACTCGATGAAAAATACATGGTACCTTCATTAGTAAATGAGATATAGTATTCATCGGCTTGGGTATTAATATGTTTACCAGTATTAATAGGCTCTGACCAGCCGCTATTTGTACGTTCTGCATACCAAATATCATAATCTTTGGGCTCACCAATTCCATCTAAAGCACTTTGAGATATAAAATACAATCTGTTTTCGTCAGGAGACAAAAAAGGATCATTATAGCCATGTTTATCGTGTACCATAATTGTTTTTGATGTTGTCCATTTACCATTTTGAAGTTTTGTATAGCGTATTTCTTCTTTACCTCTATTATTGACACCATAATAGAATTCGGTAGCATCTTTATTAAATACAGAACCAAACTCATATACATTATCTTTAGAAATAATCCCTGGCGCAAATACTTCTGGCAATTCTGATGGCGGTTTTTGGTTGAGATATGTGTCACTTTGACTATAGCTATTTATACCAATAAGCAAGAACAGTATTATAAAGATATATGATTGCGTCTTCATTAGTTTTTAGTGGTATTAAAGTCGGTATCATCCAACTCAGTTAAAGTATCAAGCAATTCCTTTTTACTTTTTACGCCGAACTTTAAGATTAAATTTCTTAAAAGCGTATCCACGCTTCTTGGCACTAGGTTAAATTCTTGAGCTATTTCTCTTGTAGTCAATCTCTGTTTTAAAAGTTTAATAAGGTGTGCTTCACGTTCACTTAATTGTATGTTTTCTTTTAATGCTTCGCCAGTTTCAGTTTCTATAAGTTCTAAGGCTGCCCTCTTAAAATTTCGAGGATCAGTCCAATCCTCGTTATCGCCATAATTTGTGTGTTGCCCATCCTTAAACAAACATAAAAAATGAGTCTCAACTTCTTTGTCTTCTTCATCTATAAAGTCATTTAATCCAAACTCATCATATACGCTAGAAGGATTAAATTTCTCTGAACTAATCGTTAAAACATGACTATTATCTTTTATATCAAGAACTTCCATTAGAAAATGGTAATCAACTTTTTGAGACAAAACCTGCACCAGGAATTTAGCTTTGTAGTTTACTGAATAGAACTCTGCTTGTGTATGCGCAGTTATTATTTTTGGTTGATAATTACCCATTTGTCATAAATTCTACCAAATCTTTATCCGCTTATCCTCTTCTCTATAATTTGCCTCTCCAGGCTTTACATCAAAGGCTTCGTAAAACGGTGTAAAGTTAATTAATGGGCCATTAACACGCCACATTGGTGGAGAATGCGGGTCATTTGCCACATAGTTACGCAAAAATTCATCACGCATTTTTACACGCCAAATATTTGCAATAGATAAGAAGAAACGCTGGTTAGGTGTATAACCACCAATCTTAGTTGTGTCTTGTGCTTGTTCTGTAAGTTTAAAGGCATCATAAGCAATGGCAATACCGCCATTATCTGCTGTATTTTCTCCAACAGTTAATGCGCCTTTAAGATGTACAGAATCTAAAACAGTAAATGCGCCATACTGTTCTACAATTTGATTGGTCTTTTCTTTAAACTTTTTATAATCGTTTTCCGTCCACCAATTGGTGACATTACCATCTTTATCAAATTGTGCGCCTTGGTCATCAAAGGCATGAGTAAACTCATGGCCAATCACCATACCAATACCACCATAATTTACAGCGTCATCTGCATACAAATCAAAATATGGTGCTTGCAAAATCCCAGCTGGAAATACAATTTCGTTTAACGACGGGTTATAATATGCAGTCACTGTTGATGGTGTTGTGCCCCATTCGTCTTTGTTTGGCGGTTGGTTTAATTGTTTTAATTGGTATTCGTAATCGTTTTTGCGTAAGGCTACGACATTTTCGAAAAACTGATTGCGATCTATGGTTACATCATAAGTACGCCATACGTCTGGATAACCTATCTTTTTGTTAATTGCAAAGAGTTTGTCTTTGGCTTTAGTTTTGGTGCTATCACTCATCCAGTCTAGATTATCTATACGTTTTTCTAAGACTTTCTGGAAATTATTGACTAAATCCAACGCACGTTCTTTGGCGTCTTCATTAAAATAACGCTTTACATAAAGTTGCCCTAACGCAAAACCTATTTGTTGGTCTACGCGTCTTACCATTTGCTTTTCACGAGATTGCTGTTCTGACTGACCCGAAAGTATTTTGGAATATTCGAATGCGGCATCTTGAAATGGCTTACTCAATATATTATCATGCGAACCAATAGAATTAGCCTTAAGATATAGTTTCCAATCGTCTATAGACACTGAAGATAACATCTTATCAAGCACATCGTAATACGCTGGTTGTGCAACATCTATAGAATCTGTTTTAGCATTTAAAATTGAAAGCATGTCACTCCAATCTATATTAGAATGTCTCTTATCCAAATCAGCAATAGACATTTTATTGTAGTTTGCTTTAACATCACGGCGTTCTATTCGAGTTTTATGAGATTCTGCTAGTAGCTTTTCGATATTGTAAACTACTTCTGCTTTAGCTTTTGAATCGGTATCACCAACCAATTCAAATAAACGTGCTAAATATGTTTTATAGGCCGCTTGTATTTGTTGAACAGATTCACCTTCAATAAAATAATAGTCTCTATCTGGTAAACCTAATCCTGTTTGAGCTAGATGCAATATATTCATTTTACTATTTTTCTGGTCAGGTGAAATGTATGGCGCAAACATAGAATAGTCACCTGTTTGCAATTGTGTTGCTACAAATTGGGTTAATGCTGGTACATTATCAATGGCTTCAATACGAGTTAATATAGGCTCAATGGGTTTTATACCTCGTTCATTAATTTTAATGGTATCCATACCTGACGCATAGAAATCACCAACTTGTTGCTCTACGCTTCCAGCAGTGTGTTCTTGTGAAGATACTTCTTGCAAAATGTTCTTTAGTAATTCTTGCTGTGGAATATTTAAAAAACGATATGCACCTACTCCGACTTGATCATCTGCGATGACTACACTATCCATCCATCGCTTATTGACATGATTAAAAAAATCATCACCTGGCTTAATGTCTTTGGAAATACCATCAAAAATAACAGCTTGAACTTCTGGTTTTGCTTCCTCTTTGCATGATGTAAGAATGGCAGTAAGGCATAATAATGTGAAAAAACGTTTCATGAGTTTAAAGATTGATTTTTTCAAATATAAGAATGAATAACTTTTTACTACAAATTGACTTCTGATTTAACCTAGCATTAACCAAATTCAAGACTACTTTAACTCATCTACTAACCATAATGGACTTTTATTAAAAGTTTTCCAATCTTTTTCTAAAGCCTCATAGAGTTTATCTAATTCAGTAAAATCTGCAATGCCGCTTTTTTCGTCCTTTTTAAGTTCTAATATATAATCCATTAACTCATAACAAGCCGTGAATTGTCCACAAGCTATAAGTGTTTCCATTCGGTTTTTGGCAATATCTGTTTGGTCCCACCATAAGGTTGTGGGTGTTTTGGATGCCGTAAGACCAACACTTTGGAGGCTCTTACTCGGGTGTGGTTTAATATCTTTATTATAACCTTTGCCTTTATTATAAGGCGTTTCTTGCCCATTTAACTTATAAACTGTCGTTGTGATACGTCTGTTTTTAAGTCTTGGTTTAGAGTAAAACAAATCATAGTTTAAACGTCGCATTTGTTTTAAAAACACATCATTAATCATAGTCATAGCTGATGTTAATCTATCCGTAAGCATACGCTGTACTAAGCTTATATCAAGCTTCTGAAAGGTTAATATATCATCTAACAACGGCTCTGGCACATTCTCTTTAAAGACGCGTTTTAAACGCCCTAAAATTGAAGTTTTGACTACTGAAGCTACCAAACCAAATACAGTCAATAATACACCAAAACCTAATACAATACTTCCAACAATATAGAGGCCAGTATATGGTTCTGGACCAAACACACTCATACTATTAAATAATACCAATAAAACACCAACAAACAAAATGATAACATACAATGGTTTAATCGTAAAATATTGCAAAATCTTATTGACTACCATTTTTACAGTTGAGCTCTTCCCTGTTCGACTAGTATCTTGTTGCCAAGGTTTCATTTTGTAGCTACCAACATCATTAACCATAATTAGATCTAGGCCATCACCCATGCGTTCATTTATAAGCATCATACTGCCAATACCTTGATTATCTGCAATACCACCATCCATGATACCAACACCATCAATAAATCGGTCTAAACCTTTTAGATTTTTGTAAGCTTGTGAATCTTGATTTTCAAAATAATCATCAGGAAATACTAAAGGTTCAAAACCAACAGGAAAACAGGATGATGAAGCAATGACATCACCTAGTTGTACATCATTTCTTAGCGCATTAACCTCTTTTTGATAATTACGGTATAACGGATTATTGCCAAAGTAGCCTCTATTTTGAAACCTGTATGTTAAACCAAAAGAGAAATCAGTAGCATTAAAACAGACTTGCTCTAACTGCTTAATGACTTTATTTTCAAAATGCTGAAAACTACCTTTAAATACAGGCATTTCAGCATAGGCCAATGCAAAAGCATTGATAAGCGAACGTTTTTTATGCGGGTTGTTTTTCCAAACGGTATTATCTTCAAGTTTTGCAATAGCATTTTCTAAAAGCTTGTCATTTTTTGGTGTAAACGTATTATAGAAAGTTTTAAAAAAAGCTTTAAAGTCATAATCATCTTCTTGTACAGCTTTGGCATAAGCTACTGCTAACAAAGTACCACCACTCACACTACTTAATGCTTTTACTGATGACAGCAAGGATATGCCATTATACGATACATTATCTAAATAGGATACAATGCCAAGCGCATAAAAAGTAGCTCTATAGCCACCACCACTAAAGCAAAGTCCAATATTATTGAAAGGTTGAAACGTTTTTATATCTTCTGACATACTCCTATTTTAATTCAGTTTCACTTTACTATTTCCTGTATTGATACCCCAATGAATACCAAAAATGGTAATAAGATTGTCGTCAGTTACAGTAAAATCTTTACCAAAACCACCATTGACACTAATATCCTTGGTAATCGTAAAATTGATGCTTCCTACTGAACGTTCTGTGTTTATGGTACCATCTCTTGAAATATATTCATAGGCAAAACCAATACGCCCAAATTCGAATTCTACTTTACCACCAAAATCACGGTAGTAATTTGTAAAAAAGGTATTATTTGTTGTATTAAAACCGTCTTCAATATATCTCGCTGTTACAAACAGATTGAAATAGTTATTGGTCTTGGCTTCGCTACCTTCATTAAGAATAAGACTTGTCTCAGCCGTTAACCAACTTCCAAAACGATTAGCTGTACCAGAATCAATTTCATTTTCTTTAAATAAAACACTGTATCCTATAGCTGCATCTAACCGGAATAATGGTTTAATTGTTTTTTGAAAAGGCTGAATAAGTGCATTTATTTGTTCTTGATTGCTGTTATAATACTCTTGAATGGCTTCTTCTCCTTGAACTAAAACAGCCGTTGGTACAGTAATATTTGATAATGCCGTAGCCATGCCAATGGTATTGTCATGTACTTTTTGTTTATTATAAAAACGTAATAATGTGGTGCGTACTCCAAGAGAATAGGTTTTACGTTCGTCTGGCAAACCAGAAAAACTCTTATCTACATAAGCCAATGAAATTGTTGTTGTATTAATTCCGCTAAAAGGTTTTTGCTTTAATTCTTTGGTTTCAGAATCTTCAATAACACCTATATACTTTTGATAGGTTCTGTCTTTTCGATTTTGATTTATCAAAAAATGTGGTGTTAGTTCAACTGATAAACTTTCTCCAAAGTTATCAAGAGCATGTATTGCTATGGCTTTTAGGTTTTCTGGCATATAAATAGCAGTAGGTGTTTCTTCCACTAAAACAAATGCTGGAGATGATGTATTGGTTAATGTAAATTCACTTAAATCTACTTGTTGAGCATATAAACCAACACCAATAGCACATAATAATACTGATACTAATCTTCTCATAATATTACTCTTTTTTAAGTTTTACAACCATGTATGCCATGAATAGATTACTATTAAGCTTTACTTTTTCAGCAGATATGGTTTCTGATGTACTTTCTGAAGATAAACTACACTCTACATGAGTAGACTCTATTATAGCATCTATGGCACCAGAATTAACAAAGAAGTTTGAGACTACAGAAAGTGTTTTCTCATTGATATCATCAATTTTGCCTAAATCAACAGAAAATTTATTAGTAATACTTTTTTTTACGACAACATCATCTAGATTAACATTGGAGCCCACATTGGCGTCTGAGCTAATCTTTACGGTAAGTTTTACTGTTTCACCAGTTTTGAATTTAACGACTTTCATACATTTACATTTTTACTTTAAGATAATACAAGATTGCTACGCTATATGATATTAGCGTATCTCTTAAGGGTATAATGTGAATGTAATAGCTTTAATAATGGAGGACTATAAAGATATAAAACTTACTGATAAGAATACCAAAAGTCTAAATATTATATAAAAAAAACCGTAAACAATTTCGCTTACGGTCATTAATAATTTATAAAGTCAATAATTTTAGTTTATGCGTTTTAGATTTTCAGAAACAATTATATCTCTTGAAGTAACAGTAACAAGGTTGCCATCAACCTTTTGAAGTTTAAGAATACGATCAGTTTCTCCCCTTTTAGCCATTTTTTTACGACAACGTTTACTTAGCATTGGGTCTTCATCAAAAAATAAGGTTGGTAATGCATACTCTTTCCCGTCAGGAACTTTAATTTTCATATGTATTTCTTGTAATTGATTATATAGCCTATCACCACCTGGAACAAAAGTATAGAAACTGTATTTGCCGTCTGCATTTGTTTTTATAGTAGCGCTGTGCTTAACTTTTTTCTGTCCATTAATTTTTTCTACAACAAAATTTCCATCTTCATCTGCTTGATTAATGGTTAAAACATAATCTTTTGCGGGTGTAACACCATCCTTCAAATAGACAATACCCGATATCAAAAACGGCTTTGATTTAATTGAATAATCAGGAATAGTATCTGTATTATTATTTGATGCTTCTATTACATCGATTATAATAGATGAAGAATTGCTAGTTTGAGCAGTAGATAGTGTAATAGTAAATAACAGTAAAAAGAAAGTAAGCTTCAAAAACCTTTTCATGGCAGAATAATATTGATTTGGAGTCTCAATTTGAGTAATTATTATTGTAAAGCCATAAAAATCAATTGAATGCAAAAAATATTCGATGTAATGATTATGATTGCAAATTATATCGATGAATAACAGATTAATTAAGTCTATATTTTAGTAAAAATATTTCTAATTTCTTTCGATTTATACTAAAAATCCTACATGTGATATGAAAATTTAGCAAATGTATTTCGTCTAAAATAATTGCATTTAATCCACTATTTATGCAGTTTGTCGCTTAAAAATGCATTTCATTGATAATATTTTTTTTCAAAAAAACATCAATATTAGACCGAAATTCATAAATAATTATATATGTTTGTCTTGCCCAGTCTAATAAAAACCTATAGAAATGAAGACTAAAATTACCCTATTTATGCTTGCATTTTTTTGTGTATCTACCTTTGTAAATGCCCAAAAAAAGCAAAACGCACTAAGTTTTATTAGTGGAAAAATAAGCATCGCTAAATACCATGAGCGAGAAGAGCTCAATAGAATGAATAAAGGAGAATTACTTGACTTATATATAGAACGTATAGAAGTAATTGTAAATATCTTGCCAAATATTGCATTTGCAACAAACTCAAATGTTACTATGTCAACTTTAGGTATTCCAGACACAAAAGAAAATAGAAAAGCATTGGTAGAAAATAAAGAAGCTTCTGATGTCTATTTTGAGGATACTATAGAATTTCAAAAGAAAATACTACCCTATTCTGATACTTCAGATTTGATAGCCGCAATATTGTTTTATGAATCCACTTTAAAATCTTTGCATACTTATAATGATTTTAAATCAAATTGATGAACAAGCTTAATTAATATGTAGTTAAAGGCCTCAATAATAGTTATTGAGGCTTTTTTTATGGCTTTTAATTATTTTCTTTTATGCTGATATTCAACTTTATATAATTGAAACTCCGACAAAACGTCTTTATTTGTAAGTTATTTCTTTTTTTTCTAAATAATTAATGTATTACATCGATATTAGTTGTATTTTATAGATAATAATTATACGTTTGATATAGCCCTCATCAAAAAATAAACTTAACCTCTATGAAAAAAATTACGCTCAGTGCTGTTCTATGTCTATTTGTTATAGCATGCATTACAGCCCAACAAGAAAAGGGAATTATTGGATTTGATAACTGGCTAAGTCCTTGGGCAGAATTTAAACCAAATAAAACCAACTATGGTGAACCTACTCAAATTTTAACAGGAGATATTACTAGTGATATAACTTTAAAAAAGCGAGATACTTATCTATTATTAGGTGATGTCTTTGTAACCGATAGTACCACACTAACAATAGAACCTGGAACAGTAATCTTAGGCGATTATAAAACTAGAGGCTCATTAACAATTAGCAATGGGTCAAAAATTATTGCTGAAGGAGAACAAACAGATCCAATAGTCTTTACCTCAAATAGACCAATGAAAAAACCAGGCGATTGGGGTGGTATATTTATTTTAAGTGACGCACCAACTAATAAATTTGGTAACGAAAGCTCGTTAAACTTCGGTCTTAAACCTAGTAACTTCAATAATATTACTTATGGCGGAGAGAATGAAGTCAGCAATTCTGGAATATTGAGCTATGTTAGAATTGAATATGCTGGTAGAAGAACAAAAGAGTTTGGATACTTTAATGGTCTAACATTAGCTGGTGTTGGAAATGAAACTACTATAGAAAATATTATGGTAAGTTATTGTTCTGGTGATGCATTTAGTGTTATTGGAGGTAACGTGACATTAAATAAACTAGTTTCATATAAATCTAATCGCAATGATTATAAATTTAATCACGGCGCTCAAGTAATTATTGAAAACTCATTAGCTGCAAGGTCACCTTATGTTTCTAGCCCAGATGGTTATAGATGTATGTATGTATCATCCTATAATAATATTGAGGATATAGACCCAACAAAACCTAACACTCTGGTTCTGGCTTCAAATCTAACTATGATAAATATTAGTGATGATTTAAAATACGATATAAGTATCGGACTAGTAAAAGAAGCCATTTACATAGAAAAAGATGCGATTTTCTCTTTAAAAGGAAGTGTCATTTCTGGTTTTAATCCTGCTGTATTCTTCGATGAAGATATTCAGATTAATAACGACAATCTTCAAAAAATCAATTTTGAGCGTACTTATTTTAATAATTGTAAAGGCAATATTTTCACTAAGTACAATTCAAATAATGAAGATTTAGAGAGTTGGTACGGAAGTAGAGCTTTTGATAATGTTTATTCTAAAGGTCCAGATTCTGAAACTTTTATAGATTTAAGACATCCAAGAACTCCAGATTTTAGATTACGAATTAATAAAATCGTAGCCACTACGGATAGTGATGATATTGATGATTTAGATGACAACTAAGTCAAGCCCTATCTAAAAAAATTAGCCTATAGATTAAAAAACTACAACCACGACCAATGTGCCCCCAAATTGCTAAAATAAAGATAACCTATCTATACCTATTGGCTCTAGCCTTAGCTTCTATGCAATTTCTAAATGCACAGATAGTTATAGGTACACCAAACTTGGGCTTTAGTCAAGCTTGTGCTAGCGAATCTTTTAATTCTTATAGTGTAACCTTCGTGTTTTCACCTCAAAATGGATTACTAAGTTCTAATCAGTTTGTAGTAGAAATGTCTGATCCCGAAGGAGATTTCTCAGATGCGACAGTTGTATACACCTCTAGCGCAGGAACAGTTACAGAATCTCCTGCTACACTCAATTTTTCATTACCAACAACAACAGCTGGTGAAAACTATAAAATTCGTATAAAAAGTACTGCACCTGTTGCAACAAGTTCTAATTCAATTGCTTTTGCTGCGTATTACAAATTACAGGACTCTCCATTTTCTATAAACAACTTAGTGTCTTCTGGTGCGTATTGTCCTGGCGGAGCTTATCTATTAACCATAGATAACCCAGGAATTAATGGAAATGATTCGCCTTTGAATTATCCATCACTAACATATAATTGGTATAGAGAGACAAGTCCAACAACATCTGAGTTTATTGATACTGGCGAAACACTATCTGTCTCAGAAGAAGGCACTTATTTTGTAGAAACAAATTACGGAACATGTACTTCAGATTCATTTTCTAATAGAGTTGAAATTATAGAAGCTACAACTGGTGAGGCTAATGCTACAATAGCATCAAGTTTAGGTAATCCGTACTGTCCAGAACAAGGCTTAACAACACTAAGCACAATTGGCGCTTTAAGTTATCAATGGTATAAAGATGGTGAACTTATTGAAGGCGCAGACGCACAAATGTATCAGACAAATGAATCTGGTGAATTTTCAGTACAAGTAGACTTGGGTGATTGCCAAACATCAGGAACTATTGATTTGCAAAGTCAATTGTTTGATATGGATGCAAATGTTTCCGAAACTAATGAAATTGATGAAGGCGAAATTCTTGATGTAGAGGTTACAACAAATGCTAACAATCCAGAATTCATATGGTACTATAACAATTCTCCTATTGAAGGTGAATACGACAACACGTTTTCAGCTTCAGAATTTGGGATGTACAAAGTAGTCGTTACAGAAACATTAGGTTGTACAGGCTCTAGAGAATTAATTTTCGAAATAACCGAAGCTCCAGAACCTTTTCCTGATGTAGATAATATTCCAAATGTTATCAGCCCAAATGGAGATGGCATAAATGATACATGGGTTATTCCAACAGCTTTTGTAAGTGGAACAGAAACAAGTATAAGAATATTAACTAGCCAAGGAAAACAGGTGTTTCAAACTAATGATTACCAAAACAATTGGCCTATAGATAATTTGAATTCAAACAGCATAAATCAGGTGTTTTATTACATCATTACCACTAATACAGGTGACACTAGAAAAGGATCAATAACGATTATAAAATGAAAACACATCTACTTGTCTTTATAGCATGTATGTCTTTCTTAGAGTATATTTCTGCTCAAGCTGGCGATGGTGTGGTTGCTTTTGAGTTACCAGTAAGAAACTCATTAACTTTTAATCGTAATATTATTAACCCAACTTTTAGTTTCGTTAGAGAGCAAAACAAATTTGTTAGTGCTTATAATAAGCGTGAATGGGTTCAGTTTAATGATGCACCTCTATCCTACTTAGTATCGTACTCTGGTCGTTTTACTGATGATATCGGTGCGGGTATTACATTATTTCAACAAAACTACGGCGTACTAACAACCTATGGTGGTGTACTAAACTTTGCTTACAATGCAAGATTAGAGCGCGACACTAATCTAACCTTTGGATTAAATTTAGCAGCTTACAGTAGCGGACTTAACGCTTCCAATGTTGTTACAAATTTCCCTGATCCTACTTTAGATAATATAGAATCTAACTTCTTAGTATCTGTAAATCCAGGAATTAATTTTGGAACTACTTTTCTTGATTTTGGAGTTTCAGTAAAAAACCTGTTTTTATATAATGTTCAATCTTCAGAATTACTAGAAGATGTACCCAATCAAGGTCTACAGGGGCATATTATGTATACAGGTTATATGTCTAGTAGAGGCTTCTTCGATGATAGTAAGTTTACTGGTCTTGTAAGGAGCGAGTTTAGAAAAGATGAGACTATCATTGCAGCAAATGCTATGCTTAGCATTCCAAAAGGGTTTTGGGTTCAAGGCGGTTATAATACAATGTATGGTGCTTCCGGCGGTGTTGGCTTAAACATTACTGAAGAAATCGCTATAGAATATAATTATGAAATGTCACTTGGTGATTTTAGTGATTTTGGGCCTTCACATGAAATAACACTAGCCTATCGCTTCAAAAATGAAAGATTTTTTGATTATAGTAGTCAGGATGAAGTTACAGCACTTATTGCACCTAAGAAATACAAAAAACCATCTTATCCTAGATATACTTCTATAAAGCGAAAAACAAAAGAACCAGTAGTTACTAAAGCCAATGAAGGTCAAACAGAGATTGAGGCTATTGAAGCCAAACGTCTAGCAGATGAGAAAGCAAGATTAGAAGCAGAACAATTAGCACAAGCTGAGTTGAAAGCTAAAGAAGATGCTGAAAGACTTGCTCAACAACAAGCTGAATTAGAAGCTAAAAGATTAGCTGAGGAAAAAGCCAAACGAGAGGCAGAATTATTAGCAAAAAAACAGGCCGAAAACAAGGCTAAACAATTAGTAGCACAAAAAGAGAAAGAAGCTGCTGAAAGAAAGGCACAATTAGAAACAGATAGATTGGCAAAAGAGCAAGCGGAAATTGAGGCTAGAAAATTAGCAGAAGAACAAGCAAGACTTGAGGTCGAAAAACTGGCTAAAGAACAAGCTGCAATTGAAGCACAAAAATTAGCTGAGGAAAAATCTAAAAAAGAAAAAGAATTAGAGTTAATAACTAATCCAGATGATGAGTTAGGTCAATCTATGCAAAACCTTGTTAAGCAGACAGAACAGGAAAAAGAACAGCAACAAAACTTGTTAGATCAATATAATAAAGCTGTTGATGGAAAAAATGAAAATTTGAAAAACTTAAAAGAAGAGAATGATTTAAGTGAACAAGGTATTGCCGTAAAACCAAAACCATTTAAGAGTATTACAAAAGAAAATGAAGCTCTAAAAGCTATTAAAGATGACCTTGATGAAATTATTGATTCTAGGAATTTAAAGATTAATGAATTAGAAGAGCTTTATGATGATTTAAAAGAAGTAGACACAATAGTTAATGATGTTGTTATGCTTTACTATAAAAAAGAAATTAAGCGCTTAAAAACTGAACAAATAGAGACAGACGAACTAAAAGCAAAATTAGAAAGTAGATTGAAAGATATTCAATTGGCTATAGAGTTCGAAAAAAGACGTCGTATAAAGCGTGCTGAATTTGATAATGAAGAAGAGCGTTATAGACAAGATAGAGCTACTTTAACAAATCTAAAGCAAACAACATCTATAACAGATACGTCATTAAAAGAAGACGATTTTGACTTTGGCATACCACAGCCAAACAATATTCAGATACTCAAAAATATCAACTATGTAGAAAATGGTTTCTATGCTGTAATTGCAGTACATAGCGATGTCGATAAACGAAATGAATTTATAACTAAAACCTTAAAATCAGGATTAAGCAATGTAGAATTCTTCTATGATGTCAATACGAGTAAATATTATATCTACTCTAAAAAGTTTGCAAGTGTTCAAGAAGCTAATAATAACCTGAAATTAAAAGGCACAAAACCATATAACAGTAACATGTCAATCATTAAAATCGAAAACTAATAAAATATCATTAAGGGCATTCTTTATCTATTAAGCCCCAAACCCGATAGGTAAAGAATAATCAAACATTATATATCATGAAAAAACCTACTTTTTCTAGTATAGCCACTATAATCATTACAATTTTTATAGGACTACACTCCTACGCTCAAAACTATGTGCCATTTACGCCACGGTTTAATCAAGATTTAAAAGGTGATATTGTCTTAATTGGTAACAATATTCTAGGTCCAGATAACAATGCATTTAATGATAATTCTGTTTACAATCATAATGTCGATATGCAATATATCGATATAGATGGTGACGCTAGTACTTTTAGCTCTTCTAGCGCAGACTTAGAAATTCCAAATCCAAATTGTTACGAAATTATATATGCAGGTTTATATTGGGGTGCTGTAAATCCAGGTAATGAACCCATTACCGATGTAAGATTTAGAGGACCGTCTGGTGGATATAATGATATCACAGGAACAATAATTTATGATGCAGGAGGTACATCTGTAGATGGTGGAGATAGTTTTTCATATGCCTGCTTTGCAGATGTAACTTCTATAGTTACTAGTTTTGGTTCTGGTTCAGATTTAGGGACATATACCGTTGCAAATGTTTCTTCAGGAGTTGGAGAAACAGCAAATTTTAACCCATTTAATGGTACCGGTCAATCCGCTGGATGGTCACTTTTTATAGTATATGAAGACCCTACTCTTCCTGGTAAATCAATAACGAGTTTTGATGGTTTTAGTGCTATTAGCGTTCCTGGTAATAATCCAAATTTAGATATTCCTGTTGATGGTTTTAGAACAGTTCCTGCGCCGGCACCAGTAAGAGCAAATTTTGCATTCGCCACTCTTGAAGGTGATAGTCCAATTTTAGGAGACCGATTAAGATTAAATGGAACTAGCTTATCTACAGCAGATAGACCTGTAGCAAACTTTTTCAATAGCTCTGTTACTCAATTAAGTGCATTACCTGTAAATAATAGAGTGCCTAATAGTACAAATACACTTGGGTTTGACACTGGTGTAATTGCAATACCAAACCCCGGAAATTCAGTCATAGCTAATGATGCAACATCTGGAACCATACGATTGGAAACTAGTGGCGATACTTATTTCCCGTATTTCTTCGCCTTTGCTGTAGAAATTATTGAACCAAATATTGTGCTTACAAAAATTGTAGAAGACGATTCTGGTAACAATATTGGTGGTCAAGGAGTTGGTTTGTCTACACCATTAAATTATGTGATTGGTTTTCAGAATACAGGAAATGATAATGCAACAAGTCTTCAGATTAGAGATATTCTTCCAATTAATATCGTATATAATCATCCTACCGATTTAGTGCTTCCACCTGGTGTAACAGTTAATAGTTATAATCCAGCAACAAGGGAGCTCATTTTTGATGTTGAAGATTATTTAGTTGAAGAAAATGATCCCGTTTATGAAATACGCATTGAAGTAGAAACTGTTGATTCTTGTCAACAATTAGCTGATGCTTGTTCAAATATTATAAATAACCAAGCCTTTGCGACATACAATGGATTTTTCAATCCAACATTTCAGATTACTGATGATCCAAGTATAGATAGCAATACAGGATGTTTGCTAACTCCTCAAGCCACTAACTTTCTAATTAATTTAGACTGCACTTTTGAACAAGAGCAGGTACTTTGCGGTTCTACATTAGATTTAACAGCAGCAGATGGTTATGATTCATATTCTTGGTCTACAAGCCCAACAGGAACTCCAGTCATTGGTAGTACTCAAACGATAACAGTAAGTGCAACAGGTACTTATTATTCATTTAATACAGCATTAGCACCATGTCAATCTATTGTTCAACAATTCAATGTTGAGCTTTTTGGAGGTACAACAACAAATCCAGTCATTCCTTTTGCTGATGAAGTTGTCATTTGCCCAAATGACGGTAAAGAACTACCTAATATTTATTTATGTGGTGCAGAAGATTTTGTAAATATAGATACCAATATATCTGGCGCATCTTCAATTATTTGGGAACAGTTAGATGAGACTAGCTGCCCTGCTGTAACTGATACAGATTGCGCTAATGAAGATGATTCCTGTACATGGAATGAAGTAGCTACAGGCCCTGATTTTGTCGCTGACACAGCAGGACAATATAGATTAACCATAAATTATGAAGGTGGTTGTTTTGTTCAGTTTTATTTTAATGTTTACGAAAATCTATTAAATCCTTCAGTAGTCGCTGAAGACATTATTTGTACAACACCTGGAAGCATAACTGTAAATGATGTACCATCTGGTTACGAATATAGTTTAGATGGTATAACGTATCAAGCAAGCAATATATTTACTATTACAACTCCAGGTACATATACTGTATATATCAGACAAATAGGTATAAACACAAATCCTTGCATATTTACCGTTCCGGATGTTCAAATAAGAGAAAGAGATTTTACGGTATCAACAGTAGTTACTCAACCATTTTGCAATGGAGATAAAGGCAGTATTCAAATATCGGCTAACGATGTAGAACCACAATATACTTTTGAAATCTTTCAAGGAGCCACATTAGTAAATAGTGTAGGTCCAATTATTGAAAACACATACTTATTTGAAAACTTAAATACAGGGATATATACAGTTACAGCAAGCACAGAAGATGGTTGTTTCTACACGGAAGATATAACTATTGTAGAACCTCCATTATTAACTGTTACAGCAGCCTTGACGACACCTTTGACTTGTACAGATGGTGAAATAACTATTTATCCTGAAGGTGGTACTCCTCCATATTTTTATTTTATTAATAGCACTACTGACTTTCAGACTGTACCAGAATATACAGTAACTGCAGCTGGCACTTATGACATTACCGTTATTGATGCTAACAACTGTAGTGCAACAACTTCAATTGCGGTTGAAGCGGCATTACCTCCAGATTTTACAGTTAATACTTCTGATATTCTTTGTCCTGGAAGTAATGACGGCGAAATCACTATTACTGTAAATAATGCAAATGGCAGTACTATACAATACAGTATTGATAACGGTATTACGTTTTCAAACTCTCCAGTTTTTACTGGTTTATCAGCAGGAAATTATAATGTTGTATTAGAGTATACATTTGGAGGTTCTGTTTGTACTACAAATCCTCAGCCAGCAGTTATTAATGAGAATCCACCAATAGTTGGTACTGCAGAATTAAGTGCTCCATTTACCTGTACAAGTAGTGGAACAATAAATGTAACTGGTGTCTCAGGTGGAGTTGCTCCATATTCTTACAGTATAGATGGTGTTAATTTTCAACCTGGGACTACTTTTACTGGTTTAGGTCAAGGCGTTTATACAGTAACTATCCAAGATGCAAATAATTGTGCCTTTATAACCAATGACATAACAATTCTGCCATTAAATCCGCCTACTGATTTAGAGTTTAGTAATAGTCCAATCGATTGTTCAACAAATACTACAACAATAACTATTACAAATACTACTGGTGGAACTGGCGCATTAGAATACCAGGTTATAGCACCAGCATCTGCTACAACACCTTATCAATCATCAAATGTATTTCCAGGGTTAGGACCTGGAACATATACGTTTCAGGTAAGAGATGAAAATAATTGTGAGTATAGTGAATCTTATACAGTTGCTCCATTACCAGTTTCTACTGTAAATATTGTATTAACAGAAGGATTAGATTGTACAGCTAGCCCAGATGCTGTTATTACAGGTACCATCAATGGTACTGCTCCATACACATATGCTGTTTCAATTAATGGTTCTGCATTCAGTCCTTTAGGTAGTACAGGAAACATATTTACATATTCAACATCTACAGCTGGTGATTATCAATTTGAGATTACTGATGGAAATGGATGTACTGTATTATCATCAATTATTACAGTAAACCCTATAATTCCTCCTGCATTGAGTGCTGTAGTGCAAAGTCAAAATATAAATTGTAATGGTGAAGCTACAGGAGCATTAGACATAACAATTGATAATACGGTTGGTACACCACCTTTTGTTATTAATGTAAATAATGACACTACAAGCACAGATTATGGAAATCAAACAACCAGTTTACCAGCTGGTAATTATACAGTAACCATTACCGATGTAAATTCTTGTACAGATACTCAGACTATAACAATATCTGAACCTGATGCTATAGTTGTTAATTCTAGTACAGTAGATATTACTTGTACAGCTTCTGGCGTTTCACAGGGTTCTGTTATAATAAACTCTGTAACTGGTGGTACAGCTCCCTATAATTACTTTGTAACAGGAACTAATGGCTATTCCAATTCAGAGCTTAACGCTACTGGTTCAACTTCTGTAAGTTTTGATGTCGTTGACTTTGGATTATACCAAATTAATGTAGTAGATGCTAATGGATGTTCAGTTTTAATTCAAGATGCATTAGTGGCTTCTCCTCCATCAGATTTAGATATAACCATTACACCAACTGTTAATTGTTCTACTGGTGGTGAAGCAACAATAGCTGTTAGCTCTGCACTTAGTAGTTCCGGTCCTTTTTGGTTTTCGATTTATCAAGAGCCATTTGTACCATATACAGTAGGTGACCCAAATTGGTTGGCAGAGAATCCAGCAGGAAGTGCTTCTACTATATTTACTGGGTTAATTCCTGGAGTGCAATACACATTCGTTGTATATGATAGCGCTACTAACTGTACATATTACGAAACTTCTACAGCATCCATACCTACAAACTCTACGCTAACTTTAAGTGCGTTTGGTAGTAACAATATAACATGTATTGGTGATGCAGATGGCAATGTGTCTTTTACTATTGAAAGTGTATATGCTACTAACGTTGATGTTAGTTACCAAGTTTATGAATCACAATCTTTAACTCCTATTGGAGCTATTGGTATAGGAACCGTTCCTGCAAATGGAAGTTTAGTAATTACTGACTTTGAAAGTTTGCCATTTGGAAATTATTTTGTGTCTATCATAGAAACTACAGGTCCTAATGCAGGTTGTGGAATTGTCACTGCTCCTTTTAATATTACTGAATCAGAATTTCCTTTAGATTTATCTGTTTTTGTGAATCAAAACGCTAATTGTAATGCAAATTCTGGAGTTATTTCTGCAGTTGCCGAAAATGGTACTGCACCATATCAATATCAAATTACAACAACACCAGTAGCACCATTAGCTACTAATGCTGGATGGGACTCAGCAAGTACATTTAATTTAGATGCTAATACATACTATGTTCATGTATTAGATGCTTATGGTTGTATTGTTACAAGCCCTGCTACGATATTGCCAATGGACGATTCGCCAGTAATTACAGCTGTTGTTAATGATGACTGTTTAGATATTGATGGAACGTTTCAAATAGATGTGAATTTAGCATCAGCCGGAATATCTCCTTACAGTATTAGTATAGATGGAGGTGCTTTTCAGACGCAAAGTTTCCCTTTCACTATTTCAAATCTAGCATCAGGAAATCATACTGTAGAAATTAATGATGTCAATGGTTGTGGAAACTTAGTATCAGTAGATATTTTGCCAATTCTAGATATAACACCAGAAGTAACAGCATTACCAACTTGTAATAATGATGATGGTGCAATTACACTTTCGCCTTCTGGTGGTTCTGGTACTTACACGTATAGCATTTTACCAAATAGTCCATCAATTTCTATAATAGGAAATACTATTTCTGGTGTCCCTTCAGGATTATATGATATCACAATTACTGATAGCGTTACTGGTTGTACTGAAGAGGTTTCTGTAGCATTACCTGAAGCTATTGCTCCTACTTTTGATTTAACACCAACTTCGGTAACATGTTTTAGTGATAATACTGGAAGTTTTGATATAGATATTACAAATTATTCGGGCACATATACATATGAAGTCATTGATAGTATAAATACTTCTGTTTTTGGAATTGTTTCTGCAAATACGACTACTAACCCATTAACGGTAAGTGGCCTAACATCTGGAACATATTCAGTAATTATTACTCAAACTGAAAGCCCTTTTTGTTCATCAACTTCGGATGTAATTATAGGTTCACCTCTTGAAGAATTATTACTGGATGTTTCAGAAACATCGAACGTAACTTGTAATAATAATATAGGAACCATTACAGCTATTGCAACAGGCGGTTGGGGAGATTATCAATATGAATTAACTGGAGATGCTGCAGTGGGATATTCACCAAATGGAATGTTTGAAGGTTTATCTGCTGGTGATTATACAGTTAATGTTAGAGATGCTGAAGGGTGTATTGTTTCTGAAAATATAAGATTAGATGAACCTACTCCAATTGACGCTATTTTTACACCTAATACTAATATGCTAGCTTGTTTTGGGGATTCAAATGGGAGTATCACAATTACTAATGTAACCGGAGGTCAAGGCAATAATTATACATTTACATTAAATACTATTTCTCCAGTTGTAGCTTCATCAGGACCTCAAACATCTAATGTATTTGATGGGTTAGCTGCTGGTACATATCAAGTTGTAATAAATGATGGTTTTGATTGTGAAATGATATCTATAGATATTCCGATTTCAGAACCAACACCTATAAATGCCAATTTAGTAAAAGCATCTTCTCAAACTTGTTTTACAGAATCTACATTAACCCTTAGTGCAACTGGAGGCACAGCTCCATATTCTTATAGTGCAGACAGTTCTTTTACAACAGTTTTAGGGACGTTTAATTCATCTACTACCTTTAATGTTCCGGTAGGTACATATTCGTACTATGTTAGAGACGCAAATAATTGTATTGCAATCGTGTCAAATGATATTACTATAGACCCATTGCCAGATTTAACAATTAGCTTAGACTCAGTAAACCCAACTATCAATTGTGCTGGTGACAATACAGGAAGCATAACAGCTACAGCAATAGGTGGTTTAGGAAATTATATATATACTCTTGAAGATACATCAGGAAATACAATTAATGCTACACAAAATACACCTGGATATTTTACAGAGTTAGTTGCAGGTAATTATGTAGTTACTGTTGAAAGTGGAGATTGTAATACAATATCTTCTACTATCCCAATAACTGAGCCACCTACAGTTCTTGAAGCGACATTAAACGTAACAAATGTGCAATGTGCTGGAACTGACAATGGTTCAATATTAATTAATGCAACTGGAGGTACCGGTATTATCAAGTATGCAATTTCTCCACAATTAAACCAGTTTTTTGACACCAATCTTTTTGAAAATTTAGAACCTGGCGACTATGATATTATTGTTCAAGATGAACTAGGATGTTATTTGATTTTTACAGAAACTGTCACTGAACCTGTGCAGGTATTATTGAGTATAGTGCCTAATTCAATCTTACCTGAGGTTTGTGACGGTGATTTAGATGGTGAGTTTAGTATAGATATATCTGGAGGCACAACACCATATAGTGTGAGTTTAGATAATTATGATGGCCCATATACAACAGGTCTTGTTGGACAAACACAATTTGATTTTACAGACCTAGCAGGTGGAGATCATATTGTATACGTTAGAGATGCGGAAGGTTGCGAGTCTGAATGGAATATCACGTTTCCAAACTCTGTGAGGATAAATCCAGAAATTGAATTATCGTATGATTGTGATCAAAACGCACAAACAAATACCGTTACTGTAACTGTAGATGACTCTATTACTGATTTATCTGAACTAGATTATTCACTAAATGGCGCACCATATCAGGCTAGTAATGTATTTACAAATATTCCTGTAGGAACTGACAATTACATCAACGTAAGACATAGTAACGGTTGTATTCAAACCACAGAACTATTTGACATGTCAGATTACGACCCCGTAACAATTACCTTATCAGAAGGAGAATTAAATGAAATTGTCGCTCAAGGTGGCGGAGGTACAGGAAGCTATACATATACATTTAACGAAGAAGACTTCGGTGCAGAGAACACGTATACAATTACCCAATCAGGCATATACATTGTAACTGTTACAGATGCAAATGGATGTACTGCTATTGCTCAAGTAGAACTTGAGTTTGTAGATATATGTGTGCCTAATTACTTCACACCAAATGGTGATGGAACTACTGATACTTGGGCACCAGGATGTGTAGACAATTATCCAAACTTAGAATTCGACATTTTTGACAGATATGGTCGTAAAGTAGCCACTTATCGTGTTGGTGAATATTGGGACGGACGTTATAATGGTTCAGAATTACCTACAGGCGATTACTGGTACGTCGTTAGACCAAATGGTACAAGTGTTGACCGCTCATTTGTTGGGCATTTCACCCTTTACAGGTAATTCCTAACTTATAAAAATGAAACAGATGAAAAAAAATCTACTATATATATTACTGAGCTTATCAATTTATAGTTCTGCACAAGAGCTAAATTTACCAGTATTTACACAATACTTAGCGGATAATGAATTTGTAATTTCCCCGACATTTGCTGGCATTGGCGATAATGTGAGAATACGTGCTAATGGATTAACACAATGGGTTGGTATTAAAGGTGCTCCAGATAATCAAGCTCTATATGCTGATATGAGAATAGGAAATCGCTCGGGTGTTGGTGTAAGTATGTATAATGACAAGAACGGTAATACAAGACAAAAAGGGATTAAATTTTCTTTCGCACATCACCTAACGTTAGGCTATAATTCTAAGCAATACTTATCCTTTGGATTGTCTTATAACATTAATAGTTTTCGTATTGATATCGAAAACTTTGTAGCTACACCTGATATTCCAATTGTAGACCCAAGTATTATTGATGACCGTTCGCAATCCAATAATAATTTTGATGCAGGGTTTTTATACCGATATAGCAATTTTTATCTAAGTTTTAATGTAAATAATATCTTAGAAAAAGATGTAAATCCATTTACAGGCTTAGAACCCAATAGTTTGACTAATTATCAACTATTTAGCGGACTTGTTTTGAGAAGCTCTCAAGATAGAATGACGGAATATGAACCTTCTGTATTTTACCAAAGGTTTAATAGTGATGGTCGCTCAAGTACTGATATAAATTTTAAATACAGAAAACTAAATAGATACGGTGATTATTATTGGATTGGTGCTTCTTACCGTTTTCTTAATGACCAATTATTAAAACCACTTAATATTGGACCAATGGCTGGTGTTATGAAGAAGGGATTCTACTTTGCATACTCTTATCAGTTTACGGTTAATGATTTAGCAGGTTATAACTCAGGAACACATAGCATTACAATTGGTATAGACTTACTGCAAGGTGTTAGTAATTGTGAATGTACTACTGGTGCAAGAGAATATTGGAAATACCAATAAGCAAAAAAGGACTTGCATATAGCAAACCCTTATATATAATTGCAGCTATAATCTAGTTAGTTTCTAGATTTAATTCTAATTTTTGGATCAATAGTAAAGTATCCATAGATAGTACCACCACGTTCAATTAAAACACGAATATCATACTTTGTATTAACATCTAAGTCATCTTCAGCGCCTGCAATTATTAATTCAATTGCATCGACAACCTGAAATCCTAATGGAGCATATGGATCTTGAACAAAATTAGCGCTAGTTGGTACAGAAAATTCAATAAAATTGCTATCGATGAGACTGTTGATATCTGCTCCTGTATCTACATCAAAATAATCTACTCTTGAGTACCACATAATATCTCCAGGTGCTAATCCTATAGGTTGACCTAGAGTAATAGTCTCAAACTCATCAACAACGGATACAAAATTTCTTGTCGATATATTTGATGGTTGACCAAAACTAATTAAATCTGTGATGTCAATGTTAAGTGGATTATCAACATCAATAGGGCCAATAGGAATTAAATTGATTATTGCATCAAAGTCCGTAGTAATTGTTGGCGTAAGATTTGTAGATTCAAACTCTTGCTCAGCATTATTATCATCATCGCTATTACAAGCAACTATCATAAAGCTTAGAGCAAAAATAAAAAGAAGGAGTGAGTGATTTTTTTTCATTTTTAGTCTTAAAAAGTTGATTAATTAGATAGCTAATATAAAAGAAAATGAATTGCCCTTAAGATTTTTATATTTTTTAGAGAAATCACTAATCTTTATAATCAACAAAATACATTTCGATTTTGCCTTTACCTTTAGCTTCTAAAGCACCTCGAGATGTTAACTCAAACATATCATATTCTTTGAGGAGTTTATAAGTGTTTTCACTTACATTGACTTTACCTACATCACTAGAGCTTTCCATTCGTGCTGCAATATTTACGGCGTCTCCCCAAATATCATATTGAAACTTTTTTGTACCTACAACACCTGCAACCACTGGTCCAGTATGTATCCCTACTCTAATATCGAACTTTGCCAACGTATGATCTAAATTACGTTTAGTTTGCTTTACAAAATCAGCAATTTCTAATCCAGCTTGGGCAACTTTGGCAGCTTGATGATCTATATGATGAGGTAATCCTCCTGCACACATATATGCATCACCAATAGTTTTGATTTTCTCGAGTTTATATTTTTCGACAATCTCATCAAACTTCGAGAAGTAGTAGTCAATACTCTTCACCAAATCTTCCGGACTTAATAATGATGCTTGTGATGTAAAGCCTTTAAAATCGGTAAATAGAACGGAAACATTGTCAAACTTTTTGGCTTTAACAGAACCATGTTCTTTAAGTTCCTCAGCAGTTTCTTCTGGTAAGATATTGGTTAAAAGTTCTTCGGAACGCTGCTTCTCATATTCTATAACGCCTTTTTGTTTTTCAAGCACCTTACTTTGTTTTAGGAATTTAACAGCAAGGAAACCTATGATTAATAGTCCCAATACAACAAGACCAATTATAATCTTTTGTTGATTATTTACTTTTTCCTGAGCTTGTCTAGCTACTACTTCATCATAAACAGCATCATCTGTTCGCATTTTGTTTTGGCGTTGAAACTCAGTGATATTAGTTACACTATCTCTATATTCTATTGCATTCTTATAGGCATCATAAGCTTTATTTATATTTCCACGATTCTCGTATAGTTTAGATAGTTTCAAATAACCTTGGCCTATTTCATCCTTTAATCCATGTTTAAGTGCTAAGTCTAAACTTTGCTTGGCATAATCGACAGCCTTTCGACTCTGACCTTTTTCAGTATAAACATCAGACATAGCAGATAAATAAACGCATACTGAGGGATAATCTCCAAAATCGTTTAAGACCTCTATTGCTCTATTTATATTTTCTTCTGCTTTTTCATTATCTCCTTTTTCTGCATATACTAGACCAATATTTCCAAGGTTTAATGCTTGACCAAATTCACTAGTATCCTTATCGTCTAGCCCTTTAAAAATTTTATTTGATTTATTAAAATAGTATAAAGCAGAATCCAATTCTTTAACTAATAAAAGCTCATCTCCGAAATTTAATTGTGCCGAAGCAAGACTTAGAGGTTCGTTGATAGAATCTAGAATCCTTAAACTCTCCCGGTAATATTGAAATGAAGAATCTGTATCTCCCATAATAGAATATGTTCCCGCTATTGCTAAATCTACATCTGCCTCTCTATCGATATATTTATTATCCTTTGCAATTTTAGAAGCATCAAAGTAACTCTCTAAAGCTTTGGTTAAATCGCCTTTAGCCTGATAGGCATTCCCTTTTTGCAAATAACCAGAAAATTCAGATTCCGTGTCTTTGAGTTCCTTTGCTAGGACAATCAATTGGAGACTATAAGTTAATTGCTTATCATAATCTGTTTCCTCAGAAGAGATTAATCTAAGAAGTTCTAACTCTCCAGCTTTATCATAATTACCTTTCTTTAACTCACGTTCTAAACTATCACTTACTTTAATATTCTGAGAATAGCCTTGAAAAATTGAACATGCAAAAAAGCCTATAATTAAATAGGCTCTTCTAGAGTTATATAAGCTTTTGAAAAAAGGCAATTTATTAGTTACGAGATTTAATTCTAATTTTTGGGTCTATATAGTAATAATCAGAAACACTACCGTCTGCTTCGCGGATAGCGACTTCGATATCATATTTGTAATCTATGTCATCATTATCCATCGCGTCAAATACAGTTAAATCTAAAAAAGTAGAAATGTTTCTATTAAAATCATTAGGATTTTCAAATGCCTCAACAGAGCCTGGAGGTGCTATAAACTTATTTAAATATGCACCATAGACATCTGCTGTGTCAATTTGTATATCAAACACACCTGGATCTAAAAGATTCTCTTCAAAGAAAAATAATCTAGAGTATAATAAGGCCTCACCAGAAGCTAATCCGCTAGGTTGAGTAAGCCTTAAACTTTGTCCAACTTCTAATTCTGCTAAATAATCAAACGGATTTGCACCCTCAAAAGTAACTAGTGATGTAATATCTGACCCAGCTGGTAGTGCCAAAATTCCATTTATATCTATAGTCACATTTGGAGTAATATCACTTGAAGTATTACTATCATCATCACTATTACAGTTTAATAAAAAAATCGACAATGCCGCAAGTAAGAAACAATTTTTGAGTTTCATTTTTAAGATTTTGGATTAGTACTTTAATTGCGGGGGAAATCAAAAATAAGATTTTTCTTCTAAACTAAATTAAATACTTTTAATTGTTAATATTTTTAGTATAAACTTTAGTTAACTCATAATAAGAACGCCTTAAATATCGTTTACATTTGCGCATCAATCATTTAAAACTAAATGAAAACGATATTAGCTTCAATTTTTATACTACTAGCTTCTACTCTATTATTTACTCAAAATAATCTTCAAGATTCCCTAACTATAGTTGTAAAACCTACACTAGAAAAAGGCAATTCTGTACAAGAAATTAAAATTCCAATTATCGATGTTGATAAAAGAAATGATATAAAACTAGAGTTTTGGGACACCGGCAGCTTTAACCCTTACAGAAACGAAATAGTAAAATATCCCATTCAGATTAAATTTGATGATACCACTTATATATCTCCTATTAAAAAATCAAAAGTCATTACCTCACGTTATGGTTGGCGTCGTGGCAGACCACATCAAGGCATAGATATAGATTTAGTTACTGGAGATAGTGTTGTAAGCATCCTTGATGGAGTTGTGCGTTTTGCAAGATATAGCCGTGGTCATGGTAAAGTCGTTGTTGTCAGGCACTATAATGGTCTTGAAACCGCTTACGCACATTTATCAAAAATAAATGTAAAGCCAAATGATACCATTGCAAAAGGGCAGTTTATTGGCAAAGGTGGAAGTACAGGTCGTTCCACTGGCAGTCATTTACATTTGGTAACAAGTTATAAAGGACAATACATACATCCTGAGTATATTTTCGATTTTTCTAAAGAAAATAAAATAAGATCAAAAGAGATTTGGGTCACTAAAGAATGGACTCGCGCATCATTTCACAGTTCTAGGCGTAAGTCTAAACTTAAGTTGTTCACGACTGAAGAGCAAGCCTTAGCTAGCTTAGTAAAAACAAAAAAAGTATATGTTGTAAGGTCTGGTGATACACTTTCAAGGATTTCAAAACGTAATAATGTTTCTATTGCTGCTATATGCAGAACTAATTCAATAAGAAAATCTTCAACACTAAGAATTGGACAAAAGCTCGTTTTAGAGCTATAGCATTGTCTCATTTCTATTTTTATGAGTTTTGATTTGTTGTCTGAGTGAATTAACTTCACGCAACAAATTCTAGCACTATGAAATACGTTTCACTCCTATTAATTGCTTTACTATTTATTTCTTGTAAAACTGACAAGTCATATTCTTCAGATACTGAAAGGTGGCAAGAAATTGCGGATAACATTACCATAATAAGAGACAATTTTGGAGTACCTCATATTTATGGAAAAACAGATGCTGAAGCTGTTTTTGGATTATTGTATGCACAATGTGAAGATGATTTTAATCGCGTAGAACAGAACTACATATGGGCAACAGGGCGTTTAGCGGAAGTTGATGGAGAATCGGCTATCTATAGTGATTTACGTGCTAAGATGTTTATGACTGAAGATGAGGCAAAGGCAAATTATGAGAAAAGTCCAGAATGGTTAAAAGAATTATGTAATGCCTTTGCAGATGGTATTAACTATTATCTCTACACACATCCTGAAATAACACCACGTTTAATCACAAAATTTGAACCTTGGATGCCCATGTATTTTTCTGAAGGCTCTATTGGTGGTGATATTGAGCGTGTATCTACTCGTAAGATAAAAGCTTTTTATGAAGGTACGGACATCAACCAGTTTCAAATAGAAAAAGAAATTAAAGTAAAAGCAGAAGCTGAACCTGCTGGTTCTAACGGTATAGCTATTCATGGTAAACTCACAAAATCTGGGAATCCTATTTTATTAATCAATCCACATACGTCATTCTTTTTCCGTGGTGAAGTTCATGTAGTTAGTGAAGAAGGTCTTAATGCATACGGAGCAGTAACTTGGGGGCAGTTTTTTGTTTATCAGGGGTTTAATGAAAAAACGGGTTGGATGCACACGTCCACGTATACGGATGTTATTGATGAATTTGAAGAAGATTTAGTGAACGTCAAAGATAAACTTATGTATCGCTATGGCGAAGAGCTAAGAGAAGTTAAATCTTTTGAAACGACATTAAAATATATAGACGGTGATTCTATTAAAACGAAAAACTTCCCATTCTACAGAACACATCATGGACCAATTACTCAAAGTAATAATGGTAAATGGGTAGCCACAGCTATGATGTGGGAACCTGTAAAAGCATTAGAACAGTCTTATATTAGAACCAAGCAAAATGGTTATAAAGGCTTTAGAGAGATGATGGACATCAAAACCAACTCATCAAACAATACTGTTTATGCGGATGCTGAAGGAAACATTGGTTACTTTCACGGTAATTTTATACCAAAACGAAATGCATCTTTTAATTACAAACAACCAGTTGATGGCAGTAATTCTAAAACAGATTGGCAAGGATTGCATGAAGTAGATGACCATATCACACTTTTAAACCCTGAGAATGGTTGGCTTCAGAATTGTAATTCTACACCCTTTACTGCTGCCGCTGAAAACAGTCCAAAAGTCGAAGACTATCCAAATTACATGTCCTTAAATCGTGAGAATTTTCGAGGTGTCCATGCCATTGATTTGTTATCTAAAGGAAAAGAATACACTTTGAACTCAGTTATAGAAATGGCACATGATTCATATCTGCCTGCTTTTCAAGCTTTACTTCCAGGTCTTGTTAAAGCTTATTATAAACAAGATGCTAAAAACTTGGATTATCAAGAAGCAATAGATGTATTGAACAAATGGGATTACACGTCTTCTAAAAAATCAGTAGCCATGACATTAGCACATTATTATGGAATGAATGTTTTGCGAAATGGAAAAAGACCAAAACCTATGTCTACCATGGAAGCACTCAACTATTTTGGCAATGAATCACCTGAAGATGAGCGTGTAAAAATCTTTGAAAGCGTCATAACCTATTTAAATGAAACTTTCGACACTTGGAATATACCCTGGGGCGAAGTCAATAGATATCAACGTTTAAATAGTGATATTAAACAAAAATTTGATGACAATAAACCTAGTATTCCTGTTGGTTTTGCTTCCGGTCGTTGGGGAGCATTGGCAGCATATGGCGTTAGTTACACAAACCCAAAAGCCAAAAAGATATATGGAACTCGTGGCAATAGCTTTGTTGCTGTTGTAGAGTTTGGTGATAAAGTAAAAGCAAAAACGATGCTTGCCGGCGGCCAAAGTAGTGATGTTAACTCACCACATTTTAATGACCAAGCACAGCGTTATGCAGATATGGAATTTAAAGATGTTCCTTATTACAAAGAAGATGTTTTAAAGGTCGCTGAAGAAACATATAAGCCTGGGCAAAGACAATAACTAAAAACTATAATTTATGAAATATTTTATGCAACTCCTCTTATTATTAGTAATACTCAATTCTTGCAAGGAGAAAAATTCTGAAGAAAAAATAGAATTACCTAAAATACAAAAAGAGCAAATAGCACTTAAATCTGCTCTAACATTATATGCTTCTTTTGATAATGGTATTGATGCAGACGTTGCAAATGGAGATTCTAAACTCTATTCCGTGATGAATCGTAAAGAACTAGATTCTGCATTGATTGGCTTGCATAAAGACAGTGTAAATATCTCTAAAAATCAGGGTAAATATGGAGACGCACTTCAGTTTAAAGATAAATCAAAAGGCTATATTTATTATCGAAGCTTGAACAATATTGCCTATTCTAAGACAGATTGGAGTAGTTCTATCTCTTTTTGGTTGAGTTTAGACCCAAATAAAGATTTAAAACCAGGGTACTGTGATCCTATACAAATTACAGATTCTGGCTATAATGATGCAGGAATATGGGTGGATTTTACAAAAGAAAATCCCAGAGATTTTAGATTAGGTGTTATAGGGGATAGAGATTCGTGGAACCCAAATCCTGAAGGTCCTGATAATGAAAACCCAAATTTCATATCTCAATTGATACCAGTTGAAAACCCACCATTTGCATCAGGTATTTGGACACATATAGTCATTAATTTTTCTAATTTAAATACTGAAAAAGGAAAAACAGAATTATTTATTAATGGCAAAAATATGGGGTCAAGGGCATCCATGACTGACCCATTTACCTGGGAAATTGAGAAATCTAATATTCTTTTAGGATTGAGTTATATTGGGCTTATGGACGAACTATCTATTTTTAACAGAGCGCTTTCTAACGATGAAATAGAAACTTTATATAACTCAAAAGAGCCTATTAGTAATTTTATTAACTAGTTACTTTATGAGTTTGGTATTTGGATGAGCAGCCTTCCAGCCAAACCAAAATGCATTAAAAGAGTGTAACCGTTTTAGTGTTTTACCTGATTCTGATGTAAGAGTATTTTCGTCAAGTGTCCATGATATACCAGCTTTATCAACTAGGCTGCTTTTTTTGTCATAAGAAGCAAACTCAACATCTTTAGAATAATATACACGATTTGCGCCTGAAGCATCTGTCAAAACCACAAAATTCTGCTCAGCAAGTTTATTTTTATATAGAGTATTCTTATTTAAGAAATCTGTAGAGATAGCAATTGTTTTCTCTGTTATTTCTGGGAGCTTTATAGCTAATATTGACTGCTTGTTTTTTAAATTTTTATCAAGGTTTGGTACATTAAACATAACATCATCTTTAGAAAAATAATCTTTATAAGCAATACCTTCGCCATAGTTTCTTTTATGTCCAGTTTCTAAACTTAGTACAGTAGTTTCAGGATGTCTAGATTTCCACTCTCCCCAAGTTGTTGTTACCACACTTAAATAATCTAATTCAATACCTTTATTTACTAAAGGTCCAATAACTGGTTTTCCCCAAATGGTATTCCATAAAGATTGAGTTTCTTTATCATACATTAGCTTATTAGAACGGTACAAAAATCCACTTGTTCCTAAATTATATGTTTTGCCGTTATGCTCTGTTTTATATAAAATTACTGTTCCGCATAATGTGCAATACACTCCAGCTACAGGAATACCACCAACTGTATCTGTAAACATTTCATGCCAAGCTAAAATGCGTTTTGGATAAGCTCTATAATCACCATTAATTTCTATACCAAAAACAATATTATTATCCTCTAAATAATCAGCTTCGTTAACTGATATCATTTGTGGATCTCTCAAAGGAGGAATGCCATCTTGTATAACGCCGCCCCAACGAACTTCATCTAACCTAATCTCTGCTTTATTTTGGCGATTATAAAAATATTTAGTAAAGCGTCTATCTATTAAACCGTGCAATTGCGCTTTAAACTTATGGTAATAGGGTGTTATTCTTTGTGGTTTTGACCACAAATCCTCATACCATTTATTGACATCTAAAGTGTAACTCTTACCCGTTTTTGCTTTTATTAATTTTAGTAAGGATTGATTTAGATTAAAATCTTGAGAGAAATAGAAAATTTCTAAAATTATAATCTCGAATTCGGGCTTCCAATTTTCAGTAAGAAACAATAACGCTTTATCATGTACTTGCTTATTATCTGAAGAAACAATGCTCACAAAATTAGAAAACTCTATATCATCCGTAGTTTTAGTCTTTGATTCTGTTTGACTAAATAATAAGACTGAAAGCAAAAACACAAATAAGAATAAGATGAATTTGTATTGTGATATCGTAAACTTCATAATAATAGTAACTTACTTCTAAGTCGAAAACATTGACTTTACATAACGCAAATTAATATTAAAACTATGCTAAATTATAGACTTCAAAGTCATTAATTTTTAGTGATTTCTGTACTATTTTGAACAAGTCTACCATTGTAGGAAATGGTTTGTCTGTTTGTACTATTAACGGTTAATGTGGTACTGCCACCGTAATTAATTCTATAAATAAATTTTAAGAAGTCTCCAGGAGAATTAGCTTTAAACTTTAAGATGATTATTTTTTTCTTTTCGTTATAATCAACAGTGTAATCTTCTATTTCGCCTTTGTATTGTATACCTCTTTCATTGGAGACCCGTTTTGGAAAGAATACACGTCCAAAATATGGTAAATAGACATCTGCATTGTTGCCGTCAATACTCACCATATTTGAATTGTTTGAGATATCTACTCTACCACCTTGAAAAATGGCACTACCACCAGGAATACTTAATCCCAAATTAGAAATGTCATTTCCTAATGGAATTGCCCATTTGGCTTCGAACTTAAAATTTCCAGATTCTATTAGCGCTTTTGTTTCACTATACTGATTCTCAATGCGTTCTTTTTTGGCTTGCTTCCGTTCTGCTCGAGTTTGCGAAAAACTACTGCTAGAAATAAATATGCCAAAAACTAATAAGAGAATGAACTTTTTCATAATTAAAAATTTATAGCTTATAAGTTAATCAAAAATTATACTGATGGCTGTTAAAAAAGCGACTTTAACCTTTAATTATCAAACAATTGAACTATAATCTGTCTACAACTTCATCCGGATTTGCCCTTAATTTATAGTCCTCTTCTAAAAAGTGATAACTAATTGTGCCATCTTGCTCAATAATGTAAGTTGCGGCAATCGGAAGCTCTTGATTAGTGTTTTCTTGATTTTCATCTAGATTGATTCCAAATTTTTTATACAATTCTTGAAGTGATTCTGGTAATTGAAATACTAAGCCTAATTCTTTTGCAAATTCATTATTAATGTCTGAAAGCACTTCAAAGTCTAATTTATTTTTTTCTGAAGTTGATAATGAATTATCTGGTACTTCAGGACTTACAGCAATAAGTGCAGCTCCTTTTGCCTTTATGTCTTCGTGTCTATTTTGGTAAGCTCGTAGTTCTAGATTACAATAAGGGCACCAACCACCACGATAAAATATAAGTACTACTCGACTTTGTTTAAGAAAGCTGTAAAGTTCTCTAGCTTCATTTTTGGCATTTGGCAAAGTTGGATTTGGGATTTTATCACCAGTTTTTAAAGCATTATCTAAAATCGAAGATGAAATCAGTTGATCAATAGCTGATTGCATTATATTCTGAGCTTCACCTGGATGACGCTTTATACTTTTATCTGCAAATTGTTTAAGTTGCTCTGTAAGATTCATTTAGTGTTTTTTTTTGACTAAGTCTATAAATAACTAAGCACCTTACAGTTTGCAAAAATTAAAGCATAAACTCTTTAAATGTTATACCTAGTGCTTTTTGAGTCTCAATTACTTTCTGCATCTCACCAGATATAATTAAAGCAATTGATTGTCCTGTTTTGCCGGCTCTAGCTGTACGACCGCTACGATGTGTATAATATTCTAATTGTTCAGGTAATTGATGATGTATTACAAAAGCCAAATTATTAACATCAATGCCACGAGCAGAAACATCTGTAGAAACCAAAAACTGTAAATTCTCTTTTTTGAAGGCACGCATAACCTTATCACGTTCTTTCTGCTGCATATCGCCTTCTAAAGCATCAACCGAAAAGCCTTCATTCTTAAGCTCTTGGGATAGTTTTTTTGTGCCTGCCTTTGTTCTACAAAAGATAACGCCTCTATCATTAGGATGTTTATCCAAAAGTCTTGCAATTACTGAGGTTTTGTTTGGAATGGATGTGTTTATAAAGTGATGTGAAATGTTTTCGTTGACTAATGAGTTTCTATCAATTTCAATACGCACTGCATCATGAGACATGTAAGTCTTAACCATCTTCTGAATTTCGTTAGGCATTGTTGCTGAGAACAACCATGTTTTTCGAGACTCGGTATTATACTTTAAAATCTTACTTAAATCTTCTTTAAATCCCATGCTTAGCATCTCGTCAGCTTCGTCTACAACTAATGTTTTAACCTGACTAATATCTACAGCACCACGCTCTACTAAATCTAACAAACGTCCAGGTGTAGCTACAACTATATGTGTTGTTCTAGATAGTGCTTTTATTTGTCTATCCATTTTTTCTCCACCGTAAACACCTTCGACAAAAATTTTATGGTCTATATGTTTTGTAAACTTAAAAAGCTGCTTTTTTATCTGTTGCACCAATTCTCTTGTTGGTGCAATAATTAAGGCTTGTACATTATCATTATTAATATCAATGGCATGCAATACAGGCAAACCAAAAGCTGCTGTTTTACCTGTTCCAGTTTGAGCCAAACCTATTAGATCTGTTTTTGAGTCTAATAAAACTGGGATAACTTCTTGCTGTATTTTTGTAGGATGCTTAATTCCTAACTCTTTTAAACCTTTTACATAAGATTTTGAAACACCAAGTTCTAAAAATGTTGCCATTACTAATAATTTTGCGACAAAGGTAAACTTATTTAATGCCTGTGTCTAATTATTAATGCTTCTTTGTATTTTTAAATGCTAATGAAAAAAGACATCGAACTTCAATATAAAGGCTTTATTAAAACCCCTAATCTTTGGAATAATTCTCATGTTCTAGAGCTTAAACAATTTCAACATCAAGACGTTACTTTTCCTATTAAAAATCCTTCAAGATTTAAAGAGATTAGACTAGGCAAACGTGTTGAGCAATTTTTTAATTTTCAAATTGTAAATACTTCAAAACATACTGTTCTTACTAGCAATCTTCAAATTAAAGACGGCAAACAGACTATTGGAGAAATTGATACTATTATTAAAAAAAATGAAAAACCAATACATATTGAGATTGTCTATAAGTTTTATCTCTATAATCCCAATATTAATACGGGTAACGAATTAGATAAATGGGTTGGACCAAACCAAAAAGATAGTTTAATTTATAAACTAAGTAAGCTTACAAAAAAGCAATTACCACTACTCCATTCTGCACATTGCAAATCTGGATTAGAGAATTTGAATTTAATTGAAGACAATATCACTCAAAATGTTTGTTTCAAGGCACAATTATATTTGCCTTTTACTAGTACAATTAAGAGTATAAAACCTTTAAACAAAAACTGTGTCTATGGGTTTTATTTATCCTTTTTTGAAATAAATAAGCTTGAAAATTTTGAATTTTATATTCCTGAAAAACTAGATTGGTTAATTGAGCCAAATCATGACGTAAACTGGTTGACATATACCACCGCACAAATACTAATTAAAGAATTTATTGATGACGAACGTTCGCCAATGGTTTGGTTGAAAGATAAAAAAGGAGAACTTCAAAAATGCTTTATAACATTTTGGTAATGCACAAACACTATAAAATATATAAGCCTTATGGTTATCTGAGCCAGTTTGTAAATAACCAAAACAAGCGACGCAACAAAAAATTATTAAGTGATTTATTTGATTTGCCTGAGGGAACTATGGCTATTGGTCGTTTAGACGAAAAATCTGAAGGCTTACTTCTCCTAACAACAAACGGAAAATTTAGCGATCATATAAGGAGTTTTAAGATTGAAAAAGAATATCACGTTATGGTAGATGGTGTTATTACTAATGATATCATTAATCAATTAAAAAAAGGAGTAGAAATATCTGTCAATGGTGAACCTTATTTGACTAAACCTTGCCAGGCTAAAATCATAGAAGACACATCTCATATTATAGAACGTTTTGTAAGAGATGAACGCCACGGTGCTATGTCTTGGCTGAGCATCACTATTACCGAAGGCAAATTTAGACAAGTCCGAAAAATGACATCTAAAGTTGGCTTGCCGACACTACGGTTAGTACGTGTTAGAATCGGAAATTATAAACTTGACAATATGAAACCTGGAGAGTTTGCACGTATTAATTACCTTCATTCTTAGCGGTAATCTTTGGCTTCTCGTTAATGAATGTGATTTTAGCTTTTACACCAGTAAGTAAATTCCATTCTTTTGAAGACACTACATTTCCTTTATCGTCATAAACAACAAATTCCGCAGTATTTGGTCCAGAATCACCTTGATTTAGAGCAGTAATATCAATCATGTTGATACCTTCAATCAGATTAATTTTCAGGCGTCTGTATTGTGACCTTAATGTCACATTTGCATATACAATTTCTCCATTTAAAGAAACACTGACACGATCACCATCTGGATACTCATGATCTCGACAAACAATATTTACAAATTCTGTATCAATGTTGTATTGTCCTAAAAATTGATCGCTCATAAACTTTCTTATCCCTAAAGCTTGGGCCTCTTTTTTCCAACGTTGCTCAAAAATTTCGCCAGGATTTCGTAAACCGTCATCGTAAATCAATGAAAAAGGGCGTTCTACTTCTGTAGCTTTTTTTCTTGAGATTGTATTACTCTTATTACTGGATTTGTCTTTATTCGCCTTAGGATTCTTCTTTGGTGCGACCTTAATACGTATTGGTGTTGAATCTTTTTCTTTTTTAGATTCTACGGCAGGAATTCTAATTGTTTTCTTGTCTTTATCAGTCACTTGAGCATTCAGCGAAAAGCCGAAAGCTAAAAAGCATAGAATGATTAAAAAACGATTATACATGTTTGGCCTAATTAATAAGATACAAATAGCAAAAACTATACCTATTTCAAATTAAACGCATAAAAAACGAAAACCTTTCAAAAAAAAGTTAAAACTTTCCGTTAAAACTCAATCTTAAACGTCTATTATATTCTTCATATAGCCAATCTTTGTAGTTCTGAGTACTGTTCATGATACAGTAGCAATATTGCTTAATACGGTAACCTATTTCGTCTTGTAATTCCTTTATTAACTCACGAGCTTCAAAAACATCTTCGCAATTGTCAATGCATATTTTTGAATGTTGCTCAATAGAACGCTCTATGACTGTGAATGATTTTTTTCCTGAATTAAGAACCTTCTTATACTCAGCTTTTACATTAAAATCCAAAGATTCGGATTTTTTAAACTTCTTACGCAAAGCATCTGGCATTTCGTATACAAAATCACGCTCAAGCGTATCATCATCAACAATATTCTCTAAATAAAAGTCAGGATATTTAAATATATGTTGCCAATCTACTGGCTGGTCCCATTGTCCGAAACGAGCAATATTGTTACCTAAATCAACAACTTGAAACGATTTTCTATCACCATAAATACGAGATCCACGACCAATCATCTGAAAATATAGGGTTAATGAACGTGTGGCACGATTCAAAATTATAGATTCAACAGAAGGTTCGTCAAATCCAGTGGTTAATATACTTACCGAACTTAAAATTGCATCTGGCGTTGTCTTAAACCATTCAAGCGTTTCTCGGCGTTCTTCTTTATTAGCTGTATTATCAAGATGTCTTACATTGTAGCCAGCTCTTTTAAAGGTGTGATAAACTTCTTTAGACGTATGGATACCGTTATTAAAAATCAACGTTTTTTTACCTTTAGAAGTATCATCAAAAGCTGTTAATAGCTTAGTTTGCATAAAGCTATTGGTATATAATGCTTCAGATGATTTAACAGTATAATCACCATTAATACCAACTTTTAGTGATGTTAAGCCAACATCATAACTTAGCATATCTGCTTTAGCCAAAAACCCATTTTTAATCAACGTAGAAATATCATCACCAACAATTAGATTGCTGTAATTATCTTTCATTGGTAGTTTAATATTACTACTCAATGGCGTAGCTGTAACACCTAGAATAAAACAGTTGTCAAAAAACTTAAATAACTTTCTAAATGAGTTATAATGCGCTTCATCAATGATTACGAGCCCAATATCTTTTAGTTCAAAATCATTTTCTGACAAACGATTATTCAGGGTTTCAACCATTGCCACAAAACATTGGTAATCATCCTGGTCTGGTAAATCCTTGACCTTACTGTTTATAATTTTATTCTTTACATCAAAACCAGAAAGTACACTTGAGGTTTGTTTACACAATTCAATACGATGCGTTAGGATGACAACCTTTTTGTTTCTGTCTTTAATATAACGTCTAACGATTTCAGAAAAAATAACAGTCTTCCCTCCACCAGTCGGTAACTGGTAGAGCAAATTGTAATCTTCTGGAGACTCGTCCATGACATCAAAAATGCGATTAAGATCCGCTATTTGATAGTCATACAGGCGCTTTTTGCTCTCTTTTTCTACTTGTATTTGAGTGTCTACAGACATATGATGCTTAAAATGTGTATTAATAGCTTAGGTCAATTAATTGTTTAACGGACCAATTTTGCAAAAATAGAACATAATAACGGTTTCAAAGGCTCTTGTTAACAACATTTTAAAAGTGGTATCGTTTTTGTGAATTCTTTAACATTAATCTTAAAACTTCAATTATTATGAGAAACTCAAGAAGAAATGCCCCATCAGTTAATGCAGGTTCAATGGCAGACATTGCTTTTTTACTACTTATCTTTTTCTTAGTGACCACTACTATTTCTGCTGATAAAGGTATTCTGAGGAAATTACCTCCGGAATGTTTAACACCCGATTGTGATATAATAATAAATGATAGAAACATCTTTAAGATTTATATAAATATGAATAATGAAATCATGGCAGAAGATGAAATTATAGAACTAGAAGAATTAAAAGATTTAGTTATTTCTTTTGTAGATAATAATGGCGCAAACGAATGTGACTATTGTAATGGAAAACAATTACCAGAATCATCAGATAAGCCACAAGAAGCAATAATCTCTTTAAAACACGATGCTTTAACAAATTATGCAACTTTTATCTATGTTCAAGATGAAATAAGTGAAGCCTACCTACATGTTCGTACAACGTATGCAAAAAACATGTTTAATAAAGTACCTGATGAGCTCACAAAAGAAGAATTAATAGAAGTAAAAAAAGCTTATCCCTTTATATTATCAGAAGTCAAAGTTGATCGTGATTAATTCTATAATTAAGGTTAACGCAACGTTAATGTGTGTTAAATCAATGTTTTAGTTGTAACATAAATTTTTATTGGTCGTCTTTATAGTGTAATCAATTAAAAATCGAACAATCATGAGAACATTAAACAGCAATCAGTTAACGAGCAGAAATTCAGAAGCTAAAAGTTTTACTTGGAACAGTAAAAGACGGTTTAGATAATCATTAAAATCAATCAAGAAATGAAAGCATTATCAAAAATCGTCAATACATCTAACAGTTTAGATGATGACCTAGAAAACATTAGACTATGAATCTAATCAGAATCGAATTTGAATAAACCAGTATTAGTTGTAATACTGGTTTTTTGTTTTTAACACTTTACTACATTATTTTTATGCAAAATTGAAACTTCGATTATGAAATTAAAAGCTACACTATCCTTTCTTGTTCTAACCATTCTAATATCAAGCTGTAAGTCTGAGCCTAAAACCGAAGAAGAGCTCATCGCTTATGCTAAAGAGATACATGACCGCGTAATTACTTTAGATACACATTGCGATATTAATGTTGCAAATTTCACAGACTCTATAAACTACACACAACGCTTAGACAATCAAGTTAATTTGCCAAAAATGTTAGAAGGAGGTCTTGATGTACCATGGTTTATTGTATATACTGGGCAAGATTCTTTATCAAGAGAAGGTTTTGAAAAGGCGCATGCCAATGCCATGTCAAAATTTAACGCCATTCATCGTTTGGTTAGGGATTATGCGCCAGATAAAATAGAATTGGCTAGAACTTCTGATGATGTTAGGCGCATCAATGCATCTGGTAAAAAAGTTGCAATGATTGGTATTGAAAATGGTTATCCAGTCGGATTGGACATAGAAAATGTTCAGAAGTTTTACGATTTAGGCGCACGTTACATGTCTTTATCTCATAATGGACATAGTCAATTATGTGATAGCAATACTGGTGAGGCAGATAATGACTGGTTACACAACGGATTGAGTGATTTTGGTAAAATGGTGGTAAAAGAAATGAATAAAGTTGGTATGATGATAGATGTTTCTCACCCTTCCAAAGAAGCTATGCGCCAAATGATTGAGTTAACCAAAGCGCCTATCATCGCATCACATTCTTCTGCTAGAGCGTTATGTGACCACAGTAGAAATCTAGATGACGAACAATTACAGTGGATGAAAGAAAACGGAGGTGTTGTTCAGACTGTGGCGTTTAGAAGTTATTTAAGTAAAGAAAAATCAGAAGCTAGAAATGCAAAAGCAACTGAAATTAGAAAGCAAATAGCAGACTCTATGGGTGTTACGTATTATGGGCGTAGAGAATTTAGAGCTCTAGACAAAACATTACAAGATTCTATCAGAGAAAGTGGTTATTTGTCAAAAATTAATGAAATAACCAAAACAAAAATAGATGCAATGACAGACTTTCCGCCAGAAGTTAATGTCTCAGATTTTGTAGATCATATTGATTATTTAATAGAGAAAATGGGAATAGACCACGTAGGCATTAGCAGTGATTTTGATGGTGGCGGAGGTATTGAAGGTTGGAATGATGCGTCTGAAACCTTTAATGTTACTTTAGAATTAGTGCGTCGTGGTTACACTGAAAACCAAATAGAACAATTGTGGTCAGGAAATTTATTACGTGTTTTGGATAAATGTCAGGCTGTGGCTGATGATTTGAAGTGAATATTTGTAAGTATTCTTAAAATAATGCCTAGTAAAACAAATTCTACTAGGCATTCTTATTGACGCAAGTTAATTAGATTATAACTTAAAATTTTTCAATTCTTCTAAATTCAGCAAAAATGCATAATATAATGCCGTACGCTTATAACGGTCAAATCTACCTGAAGCTCCTCCATGTCCGGTTTCCATATCACAATCTAAAACTAACATATTGTTATCCGTTTTGTATTCACGAAGTTTTGCTGTCCATTTAGCAGGCTCCCAATATTGTACTTGACTATCCCAGTAACCTGTTGTAATAAGCATATTTGGATAATCCTTTGCCTCTACATTATCGTAAGGCGAGTATGATTTCATATAATCATAATACTCTTTATCTTTTGGATTACCCCATTCATCAAACTCAAAAGTAGTAAGTGGAATCGTTTCATCCATCATTGTAGAAATAACATCGACAAAAGGCACTGCAGCCACTACACCATTCCATAAGTCAGGTTTCATGTTAACAACCGCTCCCATAAGCAGTCCACCAGCACTTCCTCCCATAGCATATAGATGTTCGGAACTCGTATAGTTTTCGGCAACCAAATACTCACCAGCAGCAATAAAATCTGTAAACGTATTTTTCTTTTTTAGAAGTTTGCCATCTTCATACCAATGTCTTCCCATTTCCTGTCCTCCACGAATATGAGCCATTGCATATATAAAACCACGATTTAATAAACTTAATCTATCAGTACTAAAAAACGGTTCTGAACTTGAGCCATAAGATCCGTAAGAATACAATAGTAATGGTGTATCTGCACTTCTTTTTGTGCCTTTTTTATAAACCAAAGAAATAGGAATTTTTACACCATCTTTTGCGGTAGCATAAATACGTTCTGAAACATAATTGTCTTTAGAAAAATCTTCTCCTAAAACTTCTTGCTCTTTTAAAAGTACTTGGGTTTTTGCATTCATATCATAGTCAAATGTACTGCCCGGTGTCGTAAGCGATGTATAACCGTAACGAAGAATATGAGTGTTAAAATCTAAGTTTGTAGTTGGGTAAGATACATATGCAGGGTCATTAAAATCAATATAATAGTCGTCTTTTTCGTCCCAAGTTTTTACACGAATGGCTCTTAGTCCATTTACTCGTTCTTGAAGCACTAAATGATTGCTAAAGAGCACAAAGCTTTGTAAAAGAATATCTTCTCTGTGCGGAATCACATCTGTCCAATTATCTTTAGTAGTAGCTGTTACTGGGGTTTTTACTAATTTAAAGTTGTTTGCATTTAAATTTGTGCGTATGTAAAAATGGTCTTTGTAATGATCTGCAGAATACTCTAGATTTTTTTCTCTAGGTTGAATAATTTTAAGCTTTCCATATGGGTTATTAGCATCCAAATATTGATATTCTGTAGACAATGTTTGAGAACTACCAATCATAATGTATGCATCAGATCTGGATTTATACACAAAACAACTAAACGTATCATCAACTTCTTCGAAAATCAATTCATCAGCTGATTGTTTGGTGCCTAAAACATGTCTATAAATTTTGTTTGCCCTTAAAGTAATAGGATCTTTTGAAGTGTAAAAAACAGTTTTATTATCATTAGCCCAAGCAATGCTTCCTGTTGTATTGCTCAATTGATCAGATAACATTTTGCCAGAGTTTAAATCTTTAAAATATATATCATAGCGCCTTCTAGAAATAGTATCAATCCCAAAAGCCATTATATTATTATTTTCACTAATAGAACGACTCCCTATACCGAAATATGAATGCCCTTCAGCCATTTCAGGGCCATTAAGAATTATTTCCTCTTTACTATCATCTTCCAATTTTTTTCTACAATACAAGGCATAATCCATTCCATCTTCAAATCTAGTGTAATAAGAATAACCATTATTATTATAGGGTACGGATTGGTCATCCTTTTTTATACGGCCAACAATCTCATTATATAAATTTTCTTGCAAGTCCTCAGTATGCTTTAAAACCTCTTTCTTGTAACTATTCTCATTTTCTAGATAGTTCAACACTTTTTGAGTTTGTTCATCTGGAGTTTCAGCATTTTTTTGCTCGTCACTTAGACGCATCCAAAAATAATCATCAGTACGTGTATCACCATGAACTGTAAGCTTCTTAGGCGTTTTTTCCGCTACGGGAACATCAATTGAAGTATAGTTAACATCTTTATCATTTTTCTTGCAGCTCAATGCTATAAATAGGACAACTATAGCAGCGTAATTTATATTTTTCATTTTTATAACTAAATTTAATTGAGTTTAAATATACAGAAATAGTATACTAATTTTTTGAACGAAAAGTTAAATCAATAAGTAATAATATCTAATAAAGCTTTTTCAAACATACCTTTAGCCAAATACTGTTGTTCTAATTGACTATCAAAAGGAATTGGTGTCTCTAAACTAGCCACGCGTTTTACTGGTGCATCTAGATATTCAAAACACTCTTCCATAAGCATCGCAGATAAATCACTTGCAATACCACCAAATAGCGAGTCTTCTTGTAAAATAATTGCTTTATTTGTTTTCTTAACGGAATTGAGAATTGCCTCTTTATCTAAAGGCTGTAGTGAACGCAAATCAATTAAATCTGCAGAGATTCCAGCATTATTCTCTAGAGTTTCTAAAGCCCAATGTACACCAGCTCCATATGTTATAATTGTAATATCATTACCTTCTTTAAGTATGGATGCTTTACCAAGTGGTAAGGTGTAATAATCAGTTGGAACTTCCTCTCTAATACTTCTATAAAGTGCCTTATGCTCAAAAAACAATACAGGGTTCGGGTCGTTAATTGCTGTAGCCAACAATCCTTTTGCATCTGCAGGAAACGCCGGATAAACCACTTTTAAACCTGGTGTTTTTGTAAACCAAGCTTCATTGGTTTGTGAATGAAAAGGTCCAGCAGCAACTCCAGCACCACATGGCATACGTACTACAACATCTGCTGATTGATTCCAGCGGTAATGAGATTTTGCTAAATAATTGACTATTGGATTAAAACCAGAACTCACAAAGTCAGCAAATTGCATCTCAACCACAGCTTTCATTCCGGCTATGGATAAGCCCATACCTGCTTCTACAATTGCAGATTCACAAATCGGCGTGTTACGTACTCTACCTTTTCCAAACTGTTCTACAAAGCCATCAGTGATTTTAAAAACACCACCATATTCAGCAATATCTTGTCCCATAATCACAAGGTCATTATGACGTTCCATAGATAGTTTTAAACTTTCAGAAATAGCATCAACTAAACGTAATTCTTTTGTTTCATTTCTATACTTAGATTCTTGATATACAAACTCTTTATACACATCATCTAACTCAGTAGTTAAATTAGGGTCTATATTTTCTTCAGCATAAGCTTCATCTAAATTTTCATTTATTTCATGAATAATAGCTTCTTTGAATTCAACTTCCTTTTCTTCAGTTAAAATGCCTAACGTTTTTAAATAGTCTTGGTAATTTTCTAAAGGGTCTTTTGCAGCCCAATAATCCATTAATTCTTGCGGGACATATTTGGTGCCACTCGCCTCTTCATGGCCTCGCATTCTAAACGTTTTGAACTCTAACAATATAGGGCGAGGATTTTGACGCATATCCTGAGTAAGCTCAGAAACTTTAGTATAAACTTCAGTAATATTATTGCCGTCTATAATATGGGATTCCATACCATAGCCTTTACCTCTATCGGCTAAATGCTCACAATTGTACTGTTCTTTAGTTGGAGTTGACAAGCCATAACCATTATTCTCTATACAAAACAGTACTGGCAATTGCCAAACAGATGCTACATTTAAAGCTTCATGAAAATCACCTTCACTTGTACCACCTTCACCAGTAAAAACAGCAGTTACCTTATTGTTTCTCTTCAATAGATTTGCCAAAGCAATACCATCTGCCACACCCAATTGTGGTCCTAAATGTGATATCATGCCAACTATATTATATTCTTGGGTTCCGAAGTGAAAAGAACGGTCACGCCCTTTCGTAAAGCCACTCATTTTTCCTTGCCATTGGCAAAACAAACGAAACAACGGAATTTCTCTAGTCGTAAATACACCGAGGTTACGATGCATCGGCAAAATATATTCTTCTTTATCTAAAGCCATCGTCACGCCTACAGAAATTGCCTCTTGCCCAATACCAGAAAACCACTTAGATATCTTGCCTTGACGCAATAGAATAAGCATTTTCTCCTCTATTAATCGAGGTCTTAACATATTGTAATAGAGCTGAATTAACTTCTCATCACTTAGCGAAGCTCTATCAAAACTTATAGGTCTTAATGTAGGGTTGGACATGTTTATAACATTTTTAATCGGTCAATCAAATGTAACTAAAATTGATAGAAATCATAACTTATCAATCATCAATTTTATTGACATAAAACTCCTATTATTATTGGGTTTTCACTAGATTTGTAGTACATATAATTAATAAAACTGCATATCATGGACAGAATACCTAGTGTAGACCTTAAAGATTTTTTATCTGAAGACCCAAATAGAAAACAAAAATTTATAAATGAAATTGGAAAAGCATACGAAGACATAGGTTTTGTAGCTTTAAAAGGGCATTTTTTAGACGATGAGTTGGTAGACAGTCTTTATACAGAAGTTAAGAACTTTTTTGACCTACCAGTCGAAAAGAAACGTGAATATGAAATTGAAGGCATTGGTGGTCAACGTGGCTATATTTCGTTTGGCAAAGAAAGTGCAAAAGGAAAAAAAGAAGGTGATTTAAAAGAGTTTTGGCATTTTGGACAATATGTTGAAGATGATGATGAGCGTCGCAAAGAATACCCTGAAAATGTTGAAGTTAACGAATTGCCTAAGTTTAATGAAGTCGGAAAAAAAACCTATGGAAAACTTGAGGAAACCGCAAAATATGTCTTGCGTGCTTTAGCACTTTTTGTTGGATTAGAAGAAACTTATTTTGATAACTATATTCATAATGGTAATTCGATTTTAAGACCAATCCATTACCCACCAATTATGGACGAGCCTAAAAACGCTGTACGTGCAGCTGCTCATGGTGATATTAATTTGATTACACTGTTAATGGGAGCTCAAGGTCGTGGTTTACAAGTACAGAATCATAAAGGAGATTGGATTGATGCCATTGCTGAGCCAGATGAATTAATGATTAATGTTGGAGATATGTTATCTAGACATACCAATAACAAACTAAAGTCAACAATTCACCGTGTTGTAAATCCGCCAAGAGAATTATGGGGAACATCACGCTACTCTATTCCTTTCTTTATGCATCCTATTAGTGAAATGAAATTGGATGTTCTTGATAGTTGTGTGGATGATAACAATCCAAAAAAGTTTGACGATATTACTGCTGGGGAATTCTTAAACGAGCGTTTGATAGAATTGGGTCTTAAAAAGTAAGATTGAATAATGGATTTACAAGATCAATTGAAAAACCTTTTTCCTGACCATAAACCTGAAGTTTCAGAAAATGAAGTTGAAGAAAAATCAGATATTTGGCTACAAGATGACCCTATTATCTGTAAATACGAAAAACGAAAGGGCAAGCCGATTACCATTCTAGAAGGTTATACAGGTGCTCCTGATGATTTTAAAAAACTAGCCAAAGAACTCAAGCAAAAGCTCAGTGTTGGTGGCAGTTTTAAAGATGATAAAATTATTATCCAAGGTGATTACAGAGATAAGATAATGACCATTCTTAAAGGCAAAGGGTTTAATGTAAAACGAGTTGGAGGTTAATACATGTCAAAAATAGCTTTACATATTACTAATGGCGATAGCTTGACTAATTACCTAAGAGAATTAGATTTCACAGAAGATATTTTAACCTGGCGAGAAATGCTTTGCGAAGGTCCAACTGTACCACTTATTGATTCTGAAGAGTTCTATAATAAGAGACGATTATTTTTAGCGGAATACTATGGCATTAATCCTTCAGATTATAATTTAAGTGAATCTATAGCTGCTCTTAACAATACAGAAGAGTACGATGAAATTAATCTTTGGTTTGAGTATGATTTGTTTTGTCACATCAATCTAATTGCGGTTATCAGTTTAATGCATCAAAAAGAAATTAGCAAGCCATTATATCTTATTTGTAGCGGTCGTGTTGAAGGTGAAAAAGATTTAAAAGGTTTACCAGAACTTAGTCCCGAAGAGATAAATACGCATTATCAAAATCGTGTTTTGTTAACTAAAGGTGATATAGATTTGGCAATAACCTTATGGCGCACTTACTGTGGTAAGGACCATAATATCTTTAAACCTTATATAACAAAAAATTCAAATTTCAAATATTTGACTAATTGTTTGAAAGCACATTTAAAACGCTTTCCTAATCAAAAAACTGGTCTTAGTGCTATAGAAGAGAATATCCTTAAACTTATTAAAGAAAAGAATATCAAGTCGGAGCATCATTTGCTAGGTTATTGTCTTAACTATCAAGGTTATTATGGCTTTGGAGATATTCAATTTAGAAGAATGGCGAATAAGCTGATTAATTTTTTTGAAGCTACAGAAGAAAAATTAATACTTACTAGAAAAGGACACGAAGCCTTGCTGGGAGAACATAATCTAGCATTAGAGATTAATAATGATATCTGCTATGGTGGTATATCACGATTAGATTATCAATTCAATATCTCTGAAAATAAACTCATAAAAACAGTCTCGCATGTCAATTAAAGACTCAGAACTTATATTAAATCCAGATGGTAGTGTTTATCACCTGAATTTAAAACCAGAGCACATATCTGATACTATTATCTTCGTTGGGGACCAAGATCGAGTAGAGAAAATCACTAAACATTTTGATAGTGTTGAATTCACGACTCAAAAAAGAGAATTTAAAACGCAAACAGGTTACTATAAAGACCGTCGAATAACAGTAATTTCCACAGGTATAGGTCCAGATAATATAGATATTGTACTTAACGAACTAGATGCTTTAGTGAATATAGATTTAGAGACTAGAAAACCGAAAGAAAGTCTAACAAGCTTAAATATTATAAGAATTGGAACTTCTGGCTCATTACAAGCTGATATTCCAGTGGACTCTTTTTTAATAAGCACACATGGTCTAGATGTCAATGGCATGTTGCACTTCTACCAGATTGATGGTATTAATAATCCAGAAATTGAGGACAAATTTATAGAGCACACAGCTTGGGATAAGAACAAAGCAAGACCAATAATTATTAATAACAGTTCCTATTTGCAGAAACACTTTGAAAGTCATATCGTTTTAAAAGGTATGACAGGAACTGCTGGAGGTTTTTATGGCCCACAAGGACGTGTTTTGAGGCTTCCTCTACAGGATTCAAATCTTAATTCTAAGCTTGACAATTTTAGTTATAAGGATTTTAGAATTACAAATTTTGAAATGGAAACCTCTGTTATTTATGGCTTGTCCAAACTTTTAGGGCATGAAGCATTATCATTAAATGCCATCATAGCTAATAGAGCAAATGGCACTTTTAGTAAAAACCCGAAAGAAACAGTTGAACAACTGATTATATATGCATTAGAGCGTATCGTAAACATATAAATCTAAGCTTTGCAAACGGCAAATATGAAGAAAATAAATATAGGCGGTGTTCCTGAACATTTTAATTTAGCATGGTATTTAACTCTTAAAAATGGTGAATACAAAGCTAAAAATATTAATCTAAGATGGCACGATTACCATGGTGGAACCGGGCAAATGTGCAAAGGTTTACGCGAAGGAGATATAGACTTAGCTGTAATACTTACCGAAGGTATTGTCAAAGATATTATTGCTGGTAATCCTTCAAAAATTATACAAACCTACACGCAGTCACCTCTAATTTGGGGTATTCATGTTGCTACAGATTCAAAATTCAAAACTATAGAAGATATAAAAGGTACGCGGGCAGCAATTAGTCGTTATGGATCTGGGTCACATCTTATGGCTTATGTCAATGCAAAAAATAATGATTGGGATTTAGAGAAAGACCTAGATTTTTCAGTGATTAAAAATTTAGATGGTGCTGTAAAAGGATTAACTGAAGGCGAAGCAGATTATTTTATGTGGGAAAAGTTTACCACAAAACCTCTCGTTGATGATGGTATCTTTAGACGTATAGGTAATTGCCCATCACCTTGGCCCTGCTTTGTTATTGCTGTGAGAGAAGCGTTTTTAAAGGATAATGAAGAGCATGTAAAAACCATATTAGATATAATAAATGGTACAACATCAGAATTTAAGAATATTCCAAGTATAGATAGAACTATTTCTAACCGCTATGACCAAGAACTTGGAGATGTACAAGAATGGTTATCCTTAACTGAATGGTCTCAAGAATTAATTGATAAAGAAACACTAAATAAAGTACAAGACGAATTACTTCACCTTAATATCATACCAGAAAAATGGGCCTACGAAAATTTAGTATATAAAATCTAATCTATTACCCAATCAATCTCATTCTTTCCAAGAGATTTAAGAAGTATGTTGGTTTTGCTGAAATGTTTGTTACCAAACCAATACCCGCGATTTGCACTTAATGGTGATGGGTGACCAGAGGTTAAAATATGATGCCTTCTTTGGTCTATTAATTTTACTTTCCTTTTAGCAAATCCGCCCCAAAGCAAAAATACAACATCTTCTTTTTGTTCGTTTACAACTTTAATGACTTCATCAGTAAATATTTCCCAACCCTTTTTCTGATGGCTTCCAGCTTCATGGGCTCTAACTGTTAACGTAGCATTAAGTAGCAATACACCTTGGTCAGCCCAAGGCATTAGATTACCACTATTTGGATAAGTCATATTAATATCTGTTTGCAACTCTTTAAAAATATTAATCAGAGATGGTGGATGTGATATGTCATCATTTACAGAAAAGCATAAGCCATTGGCTTGATTTGGTCCGTGATATGGATCTTGACCAATAATAACTACTTTTAAATCATTGAACTTACAATGGTTAAAAGCATTAAAAATCTCTGACCCTTTTGGATAGCAAGTGTTTACGGAATATTCTTTCTTGACGAAGTCTACAAGTTCAGAAAAATAGGACTTCTCAAATTCTTTAGAAAGATGTGTTTTCCAACTGGAGTCTATAGATACGTTCATATTACAAATATAAAATTAACAAATAATAAAACCCTCATAATCCATTAGGTGCTATAATTGAATTCACTTAAATTTGCTTTCGAATAAAATAAGAGGTTTCCGTTTTCACGGAGTATAGATATGATAAATATTCATCAGAAAACATTAGATGACTTAGAGTTTGGCACCGTTCAGTCTCAATTAAGTGAACACTGTGTCACTAATTTGGGAAAAGAATCGGCGCTTATGGTTGTGCCATTTTCTGATGCTGAAATTTTAAAAAGAGAACTTGCCTACACTAACGAGTATGTATCTTCTTTTGATAATGATAATCGCATACCAAATCATGGTTTCGAAGCTTTAACTAAAGAATTAAAGCTTCTAAATATTGAAAATACTTATTTAGAAGTAATAAGTTTACAGAAGATCGTAAGCACATCTCTCACAGTGAATATCATTCTGAAATTCTTTTTGAAATTTAAAGAATACTATCAGAATTTATATCAGCTCTCAAATCCAATAGAGCACAACACTTCCGTTATTGAACAAGTAGATGCCGTTGTTGACCGATTTGGAGATATAAAAGATAATGCCTCGCCTACACTTTCAGTTTTAAGAAAGTCTATCGGAAATCTAAGAGGTAAAATCAATACGAGCTTTTCTTCAGCATTAAATAAATACCACAATCTTGAATACTTAGATGATATACGCGAATCTGTAGTTGAGAATAAGCGTGTTTTAGCAGTGAAGTCTATGTATAGACGTAAAGTTAAAGGCGCTATCATGGGAAGTAGTAAAACTGGAAGTATTGTCTACATAGAGCCTGAAACTACTTTGAACTATTCAAGAGAACTTAATAACTTAGAATACGAAGAGAAGGAAGAAGTTATCAAAATTCTAAAAGAGCTAACTGATTACATACGTTTGTTTCTGCCTTTATTGAATCAATACCAAGAGTTTTTAATTAAGATTGATGTCATATCTGCAAAGGCAAAATATGCGAGAAGCATGAATGCGATTCTTCCGGAGGTTTCAGAAGAACGTAATATGCATCTTCGTGATGCATATCATCCACTACTCTATTTAACCAATGCAGAACATGGTGAAAAGACATTTCCGCAAACTATAGAGCTAAGTGATGACGCGAGAATAATTGTAATTTCTGGACCAAATGCTGGTGGAAAAAGTATTACATTAAAAACGGTAGGATTATTGCAAGTAATGCTACAAAGCGGTTTGCTAATTCCAGTTCATGAACGCAGTAAAGTCTGTTTGTTCGATAGAGTATTAAGTGATATTGGAGATAATCAATCTATTGAAAATCATTTAAGCACATACAGTTATCGCTTAAAACAAATGAATTATTTCTTAAAAAAGTGTAATAAGAATACACTATTCTTAATAGATGAATTTGGCACAGGTTCTGACCCAGAATTAGGAGGCTCTTTGGCTGAGAGCTTTTTAGAGGTTTTCTATGACAGAAAGGCTTTTGGAATAATTACGACTCATTATTCGAATTTAAAACTACTGGCGAATGAATTGCCATACATGCGTAACGCTAATATGCTATTTAATGAACGTACGCTTGAACCGATATATAAGCTAGTCATTGGACAAGCAGGAAGTTCCTTTACGTTTGAGGTCGCACAGAAAAATGGTATTCCGTATAGTCTAATTAATAAGGCAAAAAAGAAGATAGAACGAGGCAAAGTGCGTTTTGATGCTACTATCGCAAAACTCCAAAAACAGCGAAGTAAATTGGAACGAACTGAGCGTTCTTTAAAAGAAAACGAAAAGAAAAAGCTGACCGAAGCAGAAAAACTTGAAGGTATTAACCAGAAAGTGCAGAAAAAACTGGAAAGCTATCAAGAGTTATATGACAGCAATCAACGTTTGATTTATTTAGGTCAAAAAGTAAATGACTTGGCTGAAAAATTTCAGAATAACAATAAGAAACGTGAGTTGATGGCAGAGCTATTCCGATTGGTGCAAATTGAAAATTCTAAACGCAAGAAAGTTTCAGCAAAACAGAAACGTGCAGAAAAAGCTAAAGAAATTCAAATAAAAAAGGAAGCTGAAAAGAAAGTTGAAGTTATTCGTAAAAAGAAAAAAGCTGCCAAACAAAAAGAAAAAGAAAAGCCTGCACCTCCAAAGCCAGTACTTAAGATTGGTGACCGCGTACGTATGCATGATGGACGTGCTATTGGTAGTATAGATGATATTGAAAAAGGGAAAGTTACAGTAAACTATGGTTTATTCACAACCAATGTTAGTGTGGATTTATTAGAATTAGTAGAGGCAAAAAAATGATAAACAGCATCCCAAAAGGCAAGCAATTAATACTATTCGATGGGGTTTGTAACCTTTGTAATAGTAGTGTTTTGTATGTTATAAAACGAGATGCCAAAAACAAGTTTCTATTTGCTCCGCTACAGAGTGAAATTGGTGAGGCTATAATTAATGAGTATAATATAGATACTACAGAAATAGACTCTATCTTGCTTTTTAATCCAGAAACATTTAAGATTTATAGTAAATCTGCTGCTGCACTGCACGTGGCAAAATCCCTAAATTTCCCAACAAGTCTTATGGCTGTTTTCTTTGTTATTCCAACCTTTATAAGAAATCGGTTTTACGATTATATCGCTAAAAATCGATACAAATGGTATGGCAAAAGAGATGCTTGTATGATTCCTACACCAGAATTAAAGTCTAAATTCTTAGATTAAGCCTTAACTCATTCAAAAGACCGCTTCACGTTACAAAACGACCTGTTAGCTAAATTTCGTTTTCAGAAATGTAGCAATCTGCTTACTTTTAATAATAAGTTTAAAGTTGATGGTTGGTTAACTAAACCTCAAAGCTAGATTATGTTAGTTTGAGCCCTGCTTCTGTTAGTTGGGAACGAATCAAGCTCTTACAATAAGGCAAGTCTACCCTATTATAAGTTTCATTTTTGAAGATGATAGACCGAAAAATCTAGCTTTGAGGTTTTTATTTTAACCCATCTAGAATAAAATCTAGTTTAGAATTGGTATTACTATTGCTTTCATAAGCATCAGTATAGTATTTAGGTGATATTGCCAAACCTAAATCGGTAAGCTTATCAATCGTTGGTGTATAGGACATGCAGACTTTACCCATTAACAACTTTCCTAAATCCTTATTCTGCTTTGCATATTGATATACATTTCTTAAACCCGTTAAATACAAAAAGTCTTTTGTAAAACCACCGCCACGATGCACACGTTGTGTAATGCTAAATGCTTTATGACGTTCAAGTTTGTATTGCCCGTTTAATAGATTGAAAGTATCCGAAAAACTATAACCTTTACTCAAACTATCTACTGCTATAACTCTAAATGCCAATTCACGTAATCTATACATAGTTAAAGAACCACTCATGTATTCCGAGTAAACAGCCAAACCTTCTTGGGTTTCTACATTATTTGGAAATCCGTTAGAAAATACCTTAAGTGGCTGAGATAAACCATTAAAAGTCGTCACCAAATGCACACCAATTTCATGATTTGCTAATACCTTTAATTGATTATTACTGTATTTATGATTTTTACGTAACACTAAGGTCTGCGTGTTATTAAGCACCATCGCTGCAGCAGAAATATTGTTACTAATCTTTAGATTATACTCAAAATCATAACGTTTTGAATAGTTTTCAAAATAGTCCTTAGCATATAGGACATTATGTATAGGTTCTAAATCGGCTTCATCTACATCGTCAAAACGTAAAATAAACTTAGCATTCTCAATATCACGCTCAGTTGGAGTTCCAAAACTTTTTAAGCTATTATAGTAGAATTTTTTTTCTTTGCCAATGGTTTCAATACATTCTATAAGTCCAGAATATTCATAGATAATGTCTTCATATAATTGACGAATATCGTCATCTTCTATGCGCTCTAGACGTTGAGAGAAAAATAAGCGATGTAGTTTATAGCCATTGAATTTAATCTTTGGATACTTAAACTGAGGTTCGTAATTATACTTAGCTGAAAAGAATTTCTTTTTTTCAACAGCAATATTTAATGGATTTATATAATTAAGTAGCTCAATGTTTTTGACTAATCTATTTAGATTAGAATCGATATCAAAAATGGCTTCAAACTCTTGTGTTGTCTTAATACTTGGCATTAACTAGAAAACGTTTTGTAAAAATCAGCAGCATGTTTTGGTAGCAAATCTTTAAGCTGATTTTCTACAGCGACAACTACCTCAGGATAAATAACCTGATTGTACTCATCGCAATATACTTTGGCTATTTCAGTTGCCAAAACTAATGTATTTTTAAAGTTATTGGTAATAAATTTTAAGAAATACCCATGACCTTGAAATGTATCATTAATCTTAGCCGTTTCTGGAATATCATTTGGCAAATTAATAGATTCTAAAATAGCACGCCAAGATTCTATAAAACTCCCAAAACGATTATTGTCAACGTTAGAAATTCCCAAATTCCAGGTTGGCACTTCCCTATTCCAACGTTGCCAATTATAGCTGTGCATATCGTAGACAATGCATATACCAAATTTATCTTCTAGTTTTGATATCAGAGCTTCTACTACTTTGTAAAAATTTGTGTGTTTTTTCAGGCTTGTCTCCTTTTGAACATTTGGCAATGGTGATTTCCATAATTGCTTTCCCCAAGCGGTTTCAAAAACGGCTTCTTCTGGTGCTCGATTTAAATCGTATTCGAAACGCGAATCACAACCAGCAATAATAATGGGATGAGACTGAACCATATTCTTAGTTTCTGGATCTTCTTCATACCAACGATCATATTCTGAATGCAAACAATTATCCCAAAGCTCTTTTCTAAATTGGTGCCCATCATGCACCGCAGCACAAGTATAAGGCACATATTTATCAATCTTTATAGTAAAAGAATAATCTTCTGAAACCGCATGAAAAATGACTTCAGAATTAATCTTATCTATAATTTCAGAAATTGATAGTCTTAGCATAAAATTCTATTTTAAAATACGCTTTAGAAACAAAAGCATGGAATGTTCTTTAATATCAAAATCACCATCTGCGAAAAATAACCCTTTAATATCTGCTAATATTTCGTCAATATTCTCAGGAGAATAATTGTGTCTTTCTACAGAAGCTAATATTTTTTGAATGCATTGGTAATCATTATCTCCAGAGAACTCATCATGGATTTTCTGAAAAGTTTGCATGTCTACTTTAGAGATGATAACATTGCGCTCATGATTATCTTCTTTAAAATCTGAATGTGCAGCATATAATAATATGTATGCCATAAACTCATTTTTAGTCCAATTAGGTACTTCCATAGTATTACGTGTTAATGTGCCATATTCTGTCCATGAGCCATCATAAACTACTAAATCTTCATAACCAGCTATTGTTGCTCCAAGTGCTAGATTGCAAGCTGTAATTCCTGTGCCGCAGCTAAAAACTAGTGTTTCTTGATGGTTTATCAAGTTATTAAATATTTGTTTTAATTGCTCTTTAGATTTTAAAGTAGTGCTATCTAATAACTCTGTGTAAGGCAGATTTACTGAATTTGGGAGTGTTCCACTTCGTAAACCTTTTCTAGGTTCTGGTGTTTCTCCAGAAAATCGTTTTCGGGAACGTGCATCAAAAACTAACGCCACATTAGAACTAGAAAATGACTTTACGCCTGTAAAATTTGTAATTAATGATGTTTTGAGTTTTGCAATGAAATTTCCTTGAGATTGAGAAGTCTCGTAATTGCTGACTGTATTGAACCCTTTATTAAACCATTCAGGCAAACCGCCATCTAAAACGGCAACATTATTATGCCCGAAGTATTTAAACAACCACCAAGCTCTTGCACTAGAATATATTCCATGCAAATCATAAACAACAATGGCGCTATTATTATCTATATCTAGCTTTTGAGTCTCTCTTTGAAACTGTTCTATACTTGGCAATGTATTTGGGAATTTACCAGAGGTATCACTAAACTTCATCTTTATATCAAAAAATTGAGATTTAGGGATATAACCGAAATCAATTCCTAAGTTTGAGTCAGTAACTTTAGAAATTGTTGCGTCTAAGACGATTAAGTTTTCTGCTTCAATATGCTCATGAAGCCAATCAACAGAAACTAATGGCGATTCAATTTGAAGCATAATATCAATATTTATGCATCTTCAACCGTTTTTCTTAGACGTGTTCTTCTATTAAACGCTTCAAGATTATCAAGCACTTTACTTTCTAAAAAGTCAATGACTTTTTCTTCAACTTTTCTCTTGTTCTTATAAACTTTATTGATGTATGTGATTCCACCTGGCGACATGACATTTACTTCAACAAGTTTACCTCCAATCACATCAATACCTACAAAATATAATCCATCTTTTACAAGTTTTGGACCTATTTGTCTACACAAGGCTTTCTCTTCTTTGGTTAAAGCATGCTTTTGCACAGAACCACCTGCAGAAACATTAGAACGATGGTCATCATCACCTGGAACACGCTTCATTGCACCAACAGCTTCGCCGTTAAGCATTAAAATCCTAACATCGCCTTTATCAGCACCTTCAATATAATCTTGAAGAATTACATAGTTAGATTCACCTTCACCAGCACTGATATAAAAATCTAATAATGAATTAATATTACTCATCGCAGATTTTTCAATAAGAATAACGCCAGAACCTCCAAAACCATTTAAAGGTTTAAGTATCATTTTGTCAGATTTTGACTCTCTAATTTGTTCAATTAAATAATTCTTATTTTTTGATACATGTGTGTTTGGTATAATATTACTATGCGCATCACCGAAAGCTGCAGTATATAATTTATTGTTCGCTTCTCGCATACCTTGTAAAGAATTCACGATAAACACATCATCCTTTACAGAATCCAAAAAATTAAGCATTAATGGATCTAATGGTGGATTTGCTCTAAAGAAAATAGCATCAAAGCCTGCCAGAGGCAGCATTTCTTCTCTTAAAATAGCCTTTTTATAAAATGCTTTTAGAGTTGACGGCACTTTGTCCATGCGACTAATCACATTGCAAAAAGCATTAGTCACACTATCTCGTATAGTTAAATTAGCAGGTGTACACATAGCCACACCATGACCTCTTTTAACACATTCCTTTATTAGAGCTAAACTTGTATCATTTTCTGGGTCAATGTTTTCCCAAGGATACATGATGAAACAAACATTCATAATTTTGTGGTTGGTTTTTTATGAATTAAAAATACTTACTTTTTTAAAAGAAAAAAAATAGTTCTCTAGATACTTCGACTACTCTCAGCATAAGAGATTCACTTACTTTTTCTTCAAAAAAACAGTTCTCTAATTACTTTACAGCTTCATAATTATCATCCCATTCTTTTGGTTTTGGATCATGAAGTTTGTCTTGAGAATTAGCAACTAGCATAGACACTGTTGCATCTCCTGTTACATTAATAACTGTTCTACACATATCTAACGGTCTATCAACAGCAAATATTAGTGCTAAACCAGCTTCAGGTATTCCTGCGTAACCTAACACGCCAACAAGCATCACCATTCCAGCTCCTGGAACAGCAGCAGAACCGATGGAAGCTAATGTTGCAGTAGCAATAATACCTAATTGAGTTCCAAATGAAAGATCCATCCCGAATGCTTGCGCAATAAAGACAGCAGCAACAGCTTGATACAAACTAGTACCATCCATGTTAATTGTTGCTCCAATTGGTAACACAAAACTAGATACTTCTTCTTCTACACCAAGATGTTCAGTAACACGTTCCATTGTTACTGGCAATGTAGCAGCACTGCTACTTGTCGAAAAGGCTAATAATTGAGCCGGAGCTATACCATTTAAAAAGAAACTTGGTGACTTTTTAGTGAATATCTTAACAAGAAAAATATAAAAAACAACCATTAAAGCTAACCCCAATACAACACATATTGCATACATACCTAAAGCAGCAAACAAATCTGTGCTTGGTGCCTCAACAACTAATGCAGCCATTAATGCAAATACACCATAAGGAGCAGCTAGCATTATTAAATCAACCATCTTTAGTATGACTTCATTAAGTCCATCAAAAAATTTCTTTACTGTCTTTGATTTTTCTTCAGGAATAAGAATCAATGCAATACCAAAGAATACAGCAAAGAAAATAACTTGCAACATATTTCTATTACTAGAAGCTGCACTAACAATATTACTAGGCACCAAATCAATTAAAGCTTGTAATGGACCAGCGTCTTTCTGATTTTGAGCAGCTACACGTTTTGCTTCTGCATCACCTCCATAAGCTTCGATGAGTTCATTTCTGGTATCTTCCTCTATAGAATTACCAGGTTGAATAGTACTAACTACTAACAATCCTATTGAAACAGCAATTATGGTTGTTATCACATAGGTCACAATTGTTCTTAAACCCATTTTTGATAAACTAGATATATCTCTTAAATCAGAAATACCTTTTATTAAAGCCGCTAGAATTAATGGAATAGCAATTAATTTTAAAGAATTAATAAAAATTGTTCCAAATGGTTTAATCCAATCTGCAATAATCTCTGGGCCAGATTCAAAAGTTGTAAAACCAAGTCCAAAGGCGATTCCTAGAACCATTCCTATAATAATCTTCCAGTGTAGTGCGAGTTTTTTCATATGCTAATTTATAGTAAATCTTTATTTTTTATTCTTTTTCTTTCCCAAAGATATATCATAGTCATCCATTGTTCCTATAATCTTTAAGTTTAAATAACGTGTTCTTTTGGTTTTATCTACTTTTACGATATTCTCTTCTCCATAGATAGAATCTGCTTTTTTCTTGTTTCCAAAAATTTTATACAAAGACGCTTTCTTTACTGTCTTCCACGGTATTCTTAAATAGTATTCAATATTATGATTACTATCGTGAGTACCAGAAAATTCTATATGGCCTAAGGTGGATTCAATAGTCATGCTCGGAATAACAATCTTACCATTATCGATGTCAATTTTATTTTGAAGTGTATCAAATTTTATCTTTTTAAGGTTTTTGTCTCCAATATAATCAGAAAGCATAGACATGGGTTCATAATTTTCGAGTCTGCCTTCTAGAATCTTAACATTCATATGTATTTCGGATTGATCAAGATCTGGTACCATATCTGGATACAATCGTACATTACCAGTAATCTTTGATGTTAATTTACCATGCAGATTCTCAGATAAAACGTGGTCTTGTCCAAAGTTTTCAAACTTATATGCAAGCCTATCAATATCCACATTTTGCATAATTAGGTTGGGTTTAAAGTAAATATGCTTTGGGTCGCTACCATTAAAATAACCCGAGAGTTTAAAATTACCTCCTGCGGAATCAACATTTAATGTATCTACATAGATAAAATGATTTTGAGTCATACGTAATTGACCGTCAATATTTTTTAAATCAATTCTATGATACTTCAAACGTTTTATATCGACATCTAATACCATATCGGTAAAAGGCAATTCATATATATTGAAAGCTTCGGCATGAGATTTTACATCTTCAAACTCATTTTCTAATGCTACTTTATTTGGTGGCTCAGGATTAAATTTAAAAAGTGCATCGAAATCAATATAGTTAGACTTTAGGTTGAGTGAATTAGTTTTACTTTTTTCAGTATCATTACCTAGATAATAATTTAAATCCATGTCAAAGTTGGTACTACCAATTTTACCATGAAAATCATTAACGACAAGTTGTTTGTTCTCAAACTGAAAATGACCACGAAAATCTTCAAAAGTATTAGGATGCAATAGCATTTTAGTATTTAGCTTATCTATATCTAAATCTATGGATTGTAAACTAGACGCTTTGTAATGCATAGAAGAATTGAGATGTAGATTAAGGTTTTTAAACATTTCATGTCGATACTCTTCGGGCACATAATTCTCACCTTTATAAGTAAATATATCTTCAAGCCTTAACAGGTCTGAAGCCAATGTAAGGTCTAAATCGACATCTCCATCTAAAGTCTCCTTAAACCAAAACCCATAGTTGTGAGCCAAACCATTAAGATGAAAATCTGAGTCATCGATATATCCTGTAAAATCAACAAGCTTCATATCTTTTTTATCAATTAAGATATCGGCATGAAAATCATGAAAGTTATGTGGATAATACTCTAATTCTGCATAAAGGCTATCAATAAAGAATTCTCCTTTAGGTAAATAATCAAACTCTGTAAAGTCTTTAGCTAAAGCTTTAAAGGACAAACCGGTATTTAGATTTTTTAGTAGCTCGTTCATGCCTATACTATCAGCTTCAGAATACTTGGTCAACTCTGCGATATCAATCAATTTAGAGGTAATATTTAAATGTGCGTCAATGGAATCGCTTGTATGATGAATAACAGAAGGAAAGTTAGAAAGAGACCCGTTAATTGATAAATCGGATTTACCAAGAAGCATATCAAAGTTTTCGATTATAGCATCTTTACCATTTATTACCACATGGGCATTTAATTGCTCAAGAGGTACAGGAAAATCATCTGATGCTATGCTTAAATCTTTTACTTTTAATTCACTAAAATAAGCTTGGTTTAAGTTGTTTAGGGCAAGCTCAGGCTGATTAAAGTCTATAATATCGTGAAAATTCATCTTCAACGATATATTGCCAGAAGTATTTTTAATGCTCTTTATGTTAAAAAATTCGGTGACAAAGTCTATATTAAAATCTACATCGACTTGGGCATTAATATCTGGATGTTCAAAATTCTTTACCACTAAATTGCCTGTGAAATTCCCTCTTTCTAACTTAGCATTCATATTGGTTAATGAAAACTCCATGCTCTCTAGGCTTCGTTCTTTCCCATTGGTAAAGTGCCCCTTAAATCCTAAATCACTAATTCGTCTCTTCTTTTGAGTATTCTCTAAATACGCCTTATCTGTCCCAAATTCTGCATTTATAAATGGTATTTGATTATTGGATAAAGGGCCATTTACAAGGCCGTTAAAGTAAATGTTACCAGCATTACTATAGCTTTCTAAAACTGGGATGAGGTCGTGAGGCGCAAATGCTATAAGCATATCAAAATTAGATTTAGTGCCTTTAATAGAAAGGTCTATATCCATATCATTCTTTGTGTCAAGTGTACCTTCTAATTCAAAATCGGCATGTTCCAGTACAACAGTTGTAGGTTGCAAACTTAGTATGCCAGAAGTTTTATCAAAATTTAGGTCAGTTTCAAATTGAAAATGTTTATGCTTTATATATGTAGTATCTAAGTCTTTTATTATGTTAAGCTCAAATTCTGTATCTATGTGGGCTTCTATTTGATTATTCTCTGTTTTAAATCCGCCATTACCCCAATAAATAAGCGTCTCAACATCTAGATTATTAGATTCATCTAACTTATGAACATCTAAATTTCGAATTTTAATTTTTTCAAGATGAATATCAGTAGTAGATTTGCTTTCTGAAGTTTCTGTATCTGTTTTTAAGGCATTTTCTAAGTTATTTGAGCCGTCTTTATGTAGAACAAAATTGAAAAAGCCGTCTTCCACCAAAACTGATTTTACATCGTATTTTTTGTTTAATATATCCCATAAATTAAAACCAATATAGATATTATCTATGCGTGTAATTACTGGAGCATCAACTGCTTTTGTTTCATAAATTTCTAAATCATTAACTTTAACAGAAACATAGGGAAAATTTTTAAATAGAGATATACGGCTTTCACCAACCTTTATAAGCGCAGCATGCTCTGCATTTAATTTAGATATTTGATTTTGAAGGATGACATCTTGTCTAGTATAGATATATACAAACACTACACTTAATACCAATAACGGTATAATGCCTAGATATAACAATAGCTTCCATAGCTTTTTTCTCTTTAGAACTAAATATTTCATATTAAGCTAAATAGCATTTCAAGACATAAATGCCTGCTTTTATTGTGGAATTATTATAACCTACTAATTCTGTCTAGTAATATATAATCAGCCAAAACCAATGCAGCCATAGCTTCTACAATAGGCACAGCTCTAGGAACCACACATGGGTCGTGGCGCCCTTTACCTTGCATTTCAACCGTTTCGCCTTTACTGTTAATTGTTTCTTGTTTTTGCAATGTTGTCGCCACAGGTTTAAAAGCAACACGGAAATAAATATCCATGCCATTACTTATGCCACCTTGCACACCACCTGATAAGTTGGTTTGTGTACTTCCGTCTTCATTAAACTTATCGTTATGTTGGCTACCTTGCATTTTAGCACCACAAAAACCGCTGCCGTATTCAAATCCTTTTACTGCATTAATAGAAAGCATTGCTTTTCCAAGTTCTGCATGAAGCTTGTCAAAAACGGGTTCTCCCAAACCTGCAGGCACATTTTGAATCACACAAGTAATGGTTCCTCCAATGGTGTCTCCTTGTTTTTTAATCTCTTTGATTTTGGCAATCATCCTTTCTGCCGTAGCTTCATCAGGGCATCTAATATCATTAGATTCAATAGTATTAAAATCTAATTCTTGATAGGGTTTGTCTATAAATATATCACCAACAGAAGATGTGAATGCATTAATAGTTATTTGAGATAAAAACTGTTTTGCAATAGCACCAGCTACCACTCTACTTGCCGTTTCACGAGCTGAGCTTCTCCCACCACCACGATAGTCTCGCACACCATATTTTTTATCATAAGTGTAATCTGCATGACTTGGGCGATATACATCTTTTATATGCGAATAATCCTTTGACTTTTGATTAGTATTTTTAATTACAAAACCAATTGGAGTTCCTGTGGTTTGCCCTTCGAAAATACCTGAATAAAATTCTACAGCATCTGGCTCTTTGCGTTGAGTTACAATTTTTGATTGTCCAGGTTTACGGCGATTCATTTCATTTTGAATCGCTTCAAAATCTAATTTTATTCCTGCAGGACAACCATCGATAATGCCTCCAATAGCTTTACCATGAGATTCACCAAAAGTGGTGAGTTTAAATAACTTTCCGAAGGAATTTCCTGCCATTAATATTTATTTTACGCTAATGTAATTGTAATCTCACAGAAACAAAAACGCATTGCTAAATTTATATAGACTTTACGCGACTTAATGCATAACACTTTAATAACAATTCCCTTAATAACAGTTAATTGTGGATTAACCATAACATTACATTGGTGTAAGTAATTTGTATTGTTAATTATTGTGGTTTGAATTTAAAACGAAAGTTAGATATTGTTGTTATATCGGATGTGCATTTAGGCACATATGGCTGTAATGCAAAAAAGTTACTTAATTATCTAAATAGTATTGAGCCCAAGCATTTAGTGCTAAACGGGGATATTATAGATATTTGGCAGTTTAAAAAACGTTATTTCCCTAAAGCTCATCTCAAGGTTATAAAAAAGATAATGAACTTTTCTGCAAATGGAACTAAGGTAACATACATCACAGGAAACCACGACGAAATGCTTCGTAAATTTGCAGACACAGAAATTGGAAATATCTCTATTGTTAACAAATTGTTACTCAACTTAGACGGAAAAAAAGCCTGGATATTTCATGGAGATGTTTTTGACGTTTCTATACAAAAGGCAAAATGGATTGCCAAACTCGGTGGTTGGGGTTATGATATGCTTATTGCATTAAATCAATTAATCAATTGGTATCTCCAAAAGCAAGGGAAAGAACGTTATTCCTTTTCTAAAAAAATTAAGGACAACGTTAAAATGGCTGTAAAATATATTGGAGATTTCGAAAAAACAGCTTCGGAATTAGCTATAGAAAACGGCTATGATTATGTGATTTGTGGTCACATACACCAACCTACTATTGAAGTAAAGACTAACTCTAAGGGGTCTACAACCTATCTAAATTCAGGAGATTGGGTAGAAAACTTCACGGCTCTAGAATATCGTCTTAAACGTTGGAAACTCTATAACTATTCTAATGACAAATTAATCCCTTTTATTCCTGATGAGGAATTAAAAGATATGGATGATAAAGATTTAATTGCAGCTATTACTATCGTTGAGCAACCTGAAGAATAATAAGTAAAATCTTGTTAGTTAATATCTAAAACTTTACCTCGGTTCAAAATATTCTTTGGGTCGAGTGTTTTTTTAAGTTGTTTCATTATAAATATTTCCTCTTGAGTCCTGCAAAGGTTTAAATATTCCTTTTTATGTAATCCAATGCCATGCTCTGCAGAAACAGAACCACCTAAATGTAACAAGGGTTCATATACGACTGCATTAATAGCTTTACGTAATTCGTCACTATTGTTCTGTTTCCCAATTATGAAGTGAATATTACCATCACCAACATGACCAAATGGAAAAATACGAGTTACACCTTTAATTTTGGAAAGCTTTTTAACGATTTCTGAAATAGTTTTTCCTATTGAGTTAATAGGCAAGCTTATGTCAAAATGCTGGTCGTAATCGCAAACTGCAACTAAAGCATCTACATTTTCGCGTATATGCCAAAACCAATTAAGTTCTTTATCAGTATAAGCCAATACTGCATCTTCAATGACACTTTTATTTAATGCTTCTTCTAATAGATTTTCTAAACGTGTCTGATCTTGCTCAAGATTACTTCCAAGTCCTTCAATTAAAACATAATAGTTGTAATCATATGGTAATGGTGATCGCTCAACCGATTGGTCTTGTGTTAAGGTTATAAAGGTGTCTTTCCAGATTAATTCATAACTGCTTAATGTCCCAGCCAACCCTTGATCTACATAACGCATAAAAGAGACAACATCATTAAATTCATTAATTCCAACAAATGCCGAAACACGGCTTTTAGGAGATTCAACTAACTTTAAAACTGCCTTGGTAACGATACCTAATGTACCTTCTGAACCAATAAATAAATGCTTTAAATCATAAGCAGAATTATCTTTTATAATCTTTTTTAACGAAGATAGAATTGTACCATCTGCTAATACAACTTCTAGACCTAAAACTAAATTTCTAGTCATACCATATCTAATCACCTGAAGACCTCCAGCATTAGTAGATATAGCTCCGCCAATTTGAGCAGAACCTTTTGCTCCAAAATTTAAAGGAAATAAAAGCCCAATATTTGTTGCTGCTTTCTGAACACTCTCTAAAATTGCTCCAGCTTCAACAGTAATTGTTCTACTTTGTATATCAGGCGTTGCGATAGCATTCATTCGTTCCATGGAAATCACAACTTCATCTCCTGTAGTTTCTGTACTACCGACCAAGTTTGTAAGACCACCAAAAACAATTACAGCGGTTTCGGTTTCATTGCAAATTTTCATTATCTCAGAAACCTGATGTGTCGTATCTGGTAACAGCATGGCTTGAGCATTAAGTGGTACATCCATAGCCCAAATATGATGATACTTAGAAGATAAGCTATCATCTATTAATATTTGGTTAGGTTTTAGAATATTTAAAAACGAATCTATTAATGGCTTCATTCAACTGAATTCAAAAATTATAAAAAGGTCAAATAGTGCTTTTTGTATATAAATCAAATATATAAATAGTTTTGGCGTTATTTTTGAAGAATAAAAGGAAATCATTAAAAAACGATACATTATGAAAAAACTTGTTTTCTCGGCATTTACAATCATTGGATGCCTATTATTTGTAAACGCACAAAGCATTTCTGATAACGCCATTGGATTACGTCTTGGTGATAGTGATGGTCTTGGTGCTGAAATTTCTTATCAACGAGCTTTAGGCGATAATAATCGATTAGAACTAGACCTTGGCTGGAGAACTGGTGATGACTTTGACGGTTTTAAGCTCACAGGGCTTTATCAATGGGTATGGAACATTGATGGTGGCTTTAACTGGTATGCGGGTGCTGGTGGTGGTGTCGGCTCTTATGATTTTGATGCACCAATTAATGATAGTGAAACCTTCTTCTTTATAGCAGGAGATATCGGTATTGAATATGATTTTGATATACCTCTACTACTGTCTTTAGATTTTAGACCTGAAATTAGCTTTGGAGACTTTAACGATGATACCAATTTTGATATTGCATTAGGTATTAGATACCAATTTTAATACCATATAGAATTCATAAAAAAGCCATCTAATCAAGATAGCTTTTTTATTTTACTAAACATTCAGATAGTGTGTTCTCGTATATGGCTTCATACATAGGAACAATAGCATGTAAATCGAAATTTAAAGATTGTGCTTTTGCATTTGCCTTAAATTTATTTAGTGTTTCTTTATTCTGGAGTATTTTAAGAGCGTTTCCGGTCATTTCATCTACATTACCTACATCACTTAAATATCCAGAGAAACCATCCTTATTTACCTCTGATAACCCTCCAGAATTAGAAGAAACAACAGGAACACTAGACGCCATAGCTTCTAGCGCAGCAAGCCCAAAACTTTCAGTTTGTGATGGTAATAAGAATAGGTCACTGAAACATAAAATTCTATCTATTTCATTACTATTCCCAAAGAAAACAACCTTATCACTAATGCCTAAACGTTTCACTAAATTTTCAGCAGGTTCTCTTTCAGGACCTTCACCAACCATCATTAATTTGGCAGGTATTTCTTTTTGCACATTATAAAACACTTTAATAACATCTGGGATATTCTTTACTTCCCTAAAGTTACTTATGTGCGTAACAATCAACTCATCGTCAGTTGCCATCATACTACGTTGACAATCGGTAAAATTTGGTTGATGTTTCTCAATATCTATGAAGTTTGGTACAACTTCAATTTCATTTTTAATATCAAAAAGACGCAAAGTATCTTGCCTTAAACTTTCGGATACAGAGGTCACTGCATCAGACTTATTGATACTAAACGTTACAGCAGGTTTATAAAAAGGGTGACTCCCAACCAATGTGATATCTGTTCCGTGAAGTGTTGTCACTATAGGCACATAAATACCATCATCTTTTAGCATTTGCTGAGCCATATATGCAGCATAAGCATGCGGAATAGCATAATGGACATGAAGTAACTCAATACCATGTAACTTCACCATATCTACTAATTTACTTGATAAAGCTAATTCGTATGGTTGATAATGAAATAAAGGATATTCAGGAACATGCACTTCGTGAAAATGAACGTTTTTGCTTAGCAATTCTAAACGTACAGGTTGCTTGTATGTGATAAAATGAATTTCATGGCTACGTTTAGACAATTCCAAACCTAATTCTGTGGCTACTACACCACTACCACCAAATGTAGGATAACAAACAATACCTATTTTCATACTAAGTTAGATTATATAAAGCTAAATTAAGAGATTTGGAATAGTAAAGGTTGAAGTTTTCTAGTTTTAACGAATAATTAAAACTCTATTCATCTATGATAGCTTCATATATGTAGCGTTGGATTTCTGTTCTAATATTTTCGCGAAGCAATCTGTTTTTACCAGCTTTTGGATAAGTTCTATTGGCCAAGAAAATATATACTATTTCTTCTTCTGGGTCAGCCCATGCATAAGTTCCAGTAAATCCTGAGTGTCCAAAACTTGTCATCGAAACACAGCCGCACGTAGGACCAACATCACCTAATTGAGGTTTGTCAAAGCCTACACCTCGCCTATTATCTCTATGGCAATAATGACATTTGGTAAATTGGTCTATCGTCTCCGTTTTAAAATAACGTTTACCGCCATAAAAGCCATTTTGCAAATACATTTGCATCAATTTTGCAACATCATTTGCATTACTAAAAACACCGGCATGACCACCAACACCATTCTGCATAGCAGCACCCATATCATGAACATAACCATGTACTTTTTGATAACGAAAATAATCATCAACCTCTGTTGGTACAATATCTTTTAGGCTAAACTTATCGCGTGGTTTATATGTTGTGTAATTTGCTCCTAAGGATTGATATATATGGTCTTGAACTAGTTCATCCAAACCTTTATCATGATACTTTTCTATATACTTTTTTAAGATATAATAAGGCAAGTCACTATATCTGTAACGCAGTGTAGACAATAAGTCTGTTTCCTTTATAATATCATGAATAGAATCTTTATAATCTTTACGCATAAATAAATTATCTGTCACTTCTACATTGTATGCTCCAATTCTGGAATTACGATACCATTTCTTTAAAGGCTTTCTGGTAATTGTATCTAGTGTTTTTGCATAAAAAGGCACCCAAGGTTTTAGCCGTGCATAGTGCGATAACATCTGCTTTACGGTAATGTTTTCTTTATTTGTGCTTTTATACTCGGGTAATAATCTTGATATTTTTGTATTTAACGATAGAACATTATCTTCTTGAAGCTCCATAATTAAAGGTAGTGTGGACATAATCTTAGTTAAAGAAGCCACATCATAAACATCATCAAAATCTACCTTATTCTTTTTGTTATAGGTATGATATCCAAAGTTTTTATTATAAATCACCTTCCCTTTTCTAGCTACTAAAAGCTGAATTCCAGGAGTCATCTTCTCATTAACAGCATAGTTTGCTATTGAATCTAATTTGAAATTCAATAGTTCTGAATCTACACCTACAGACTCAGGCAATCCGTATGACAAATTATTAAGCGCATTATATGTTTCACCTTGACCATATTGAAAATATTGTCCTGCAGAAACTGGTAATGTTCCTTTAGCGCCAATAGCTCCAAATAATAATTGAGCGGATTTTTGCTGTGCAATGGTACTGTTTTGATAACTCATGACAACAGCTTCAATGTTTTCGATAGTACTAAAATCCATTAAAGCATAAGGCCTTGCAAATACATCTAAAACTACCGTATTTGTCCTTGCAATCTCATATAGCCAAGTTAGTTCTTTAGTAGAGAACTTATACGATTTCCATGGATTTGCATTGGATTTGTGAAAACCAATAACAACCGTATTATAGTTTTTTAATTTTTCAATTAAATCGCTAAGACTTTCTGCCGAAACTTTATGAACTTTAGTGTACTTTTTTAGTTCAGCATAAAAATCAGAACCTTTATCATCACCTAAAGAAACATAAGCAATCTTCTTAGTCTCTAGATTGCGAAATGGTAAAATACTATTCTTATTCTTTAGAACTGTAATGGCTTCTTCTATGAGCCTTCCATACAAAACATCATCTTTAACTCTATTAATATCGCCATGAACACCATTGTATGCTAAAGACTTGTAATCTTGAAGGCCAACTTTGTATTTAGCCATTAATATCTTCTTAACCGAATGCGCCAAACGTTCTTCTGAGATATCTCCTTTTTCAAAAGCTTTAAAAATCTTTTCAATACCTTTAGGTACGCTTTCAGACATCAACATCACATCATTACCAGCTTTAAAAGCCATAAGGTCTATTTCGCCTCGAGTGTCCATTTTCTTAGAAGCTACACCATCAATTGTAGGTTCTACAAAGTCCGCTGCTCCTTTCATAGTTAAAGCATCTGTAAATATGAGACCTTTAAAACCCAGTTGTTCTTTTAGTAAATCTGTAACTACATATTTGGATAATGATGTTGGCAATTTATTTCTAATCCCTAATTCAGGGATATTTAGATGCGCCACCATAACACTAGAGAGTCCTTCTTTAATGAGTTTTCTATAAGGATACAACTCTACAGAATCAATTCGTTTCTTAGTAAAATTAACTGTTGGTAAGGTTTTATGAGAATCTGCATCTGTATCTCCATGGCCAGGAAAATGCTTCGCATTAGCCAAAACATCCGCGGATTGCATACCTTTCATAAAAGCTGAAGCCTTTTCGGTGACATTCTCTTTGTCTTCTCCAAAAGAGCGGTTTCCAATAATAGGATTTTTTGGATTTGTATTAATATCTACAACTGGTGCAAAATTAAAATGCACACCAACGCGCTTGCAATGTTCTCCGATTTGATAACCAGTTTTTTCAACTAATTTATTATCAGAAATTGCACCAAGTGTCATATTCCACGGAAATGCGTAGGTAGAATCTAGACGCATACTCAAACCCCATTCTGCATCCATACCAATTAAAAGTGGAATTTTAGATTCTGACTGCAGATTGTTATTCATTTTTACCTGACGTGTTGGACCTCCTTTTGAATATATAACACCACCAATACCATATTGTTTTACCAATGCTGCAATCTCGTTTTCGTGTTTAAACCCTTTATTAGAAAAGGCCTGAACCATAAACAATTGTCCAATACGTTCCTTTACAGTCATAGAATTGTAAATACTATCAACCCATTTTTGCTGGGCTTCAATATCTTCAGTTAACAAAGGATTTGGAGTTTCATCTTGTGCAAAACCAAGGGAAAAAAAGAATAAAAATATAATGAGGAAAATACGCTGCATGAATTTGTTTTTATAGTATTTAATCTATAACGAATACTATGCCAAATTAGCATAAAAACAAACAAGTAAAAAGACTTTAAGATAGATTTATAAAGACTTTAATTAACAAGTGAAATGATTAATCTAACAAGTCTATATGGCGATCGTGATAACCTAAAAGATATAGTACGCCGTCCAAGCCAATACTAGAGATTGAACTCTGCGCATTGTCTTTTACCTTCGGTTTTGCATGAAAAGCAATACCCAAACCTGCAAGATTGAGCATTTGCAAATCGTTAGCACCATCACCAACAGCAATGGTTTGACTAATATCAATACCTTCTTTATTAGCTAGCAATTGTAAATATTCTGCTTTTTTATTGCCATCTACAATATCTCCAATATAACCACCAGTGAGTACGCCATCTATGATTTCGAGTTCATTTGCATAGACATAATCTATATCAAGTTTTTCTTTAAGATGGTTACCAAAATAAGTAAATCCACCTGAAAGTATTGCCGTTTTAAAACCGTAACTATGTAGTGTATCTACTAATCGCTTTGCGCCTTTTGTTATAGGCAAATTAACAGCCACTTGTTGTAGCACTTCTTCAGAAAGCCCTTTAAGGAGTTTCATTCTTCTTTTAAAACTTTCATTAAAATCTATTTCGCCTTGCATTGCAGATTCAGTAATAGATTTTACTTCTGCTCCAACGCCTGCAAGTTCTGCAAGCTCATCAATAACTTCGGTCTGGATTAAAGTTGAATCCATATCAAAACACACTAAACGTCTATTGCGTCTAAAAATATTATCTTCTTGAAATGCAATGTCTACATCCAAATCATGAGATATTTGCATGAATTTTTCGGTGAGTTCAGTTTTATTATCAATTCGTCCACGAATAGATAGTTGTATTGACGCTCGAGGATATTCTTCGGTTCTAACAAGTGATAATCGACCAGTGAGACGCTTAATAGAATCAATATTTAAGCCTTTATCAGATATCACATTAGTAACTTCAGAAATCTGCTCTGCAGCTAATTTTTCACCCAAAATGGTTACGATATAACGGTCTTTACCTTGCTGATTAACCCAATATTCATAATCATCTAAAGAAATGGGTTTGAACTTCGCTATAATTCCTAACTCGTAAGCTTTGAATAATAAATCTTTCTGTACAGCTGAAGATTTAGGTCCTGATTCTATCTCGAACATCATTCCCAAAGAAAGCGTATCGTGAATATTGGCTTGGCCAATATCTAATATTTTGGCACCGTATTGTGCTAAAACACTTGTTAATCCTGATGTTAATCCAGGTCTGTCTTGTCCGGAAATATTTAATAAGAAAATATCTTTAGCCACTAATAAAGATTAATTATTTAAGAAGTGTAAATATGACTAATCTAGGTTAATTATAAAAGGAAAATGAATTGTGAATTTTATAAAAATATTGAGATATGACTGAGAAATCTTTAATTACAAAAATCGGCTATGCCAACTTTCACTAGCAGGAACTTCCCAATTGTCTTTAAACTCAGCAATATTAGTCACTAGATTATTAAATACTATTGTTTTTTTTGACACCGCTTTTTGCTTTGCCATTTTTTTGAAGTCAATCAATGATTTATGTGCAATAAACTCACCTTGTTTATAAGAGACATTCATCTTATCCATTAAATCAACATTATATGCTTTTTCTAATTCTTGAATGAAATGCACTGAAGCGTCTATAGAACAGCCAGTTGCGGTATTTAAACTTTGATTTAAAGCAATAACAATAAAACGTTTATAAACTATTTTGAAGCCAGATTGTAAATCTTGACCATGAGCCGTCCAAGCTTCGATAAAGACATTAAGCTTCTCTTCTATTTCAGAAATTTCGGTTTCTGAAAACGAGCGATTGGCTTGGTATATCCAAACGCGTGATTCTTCGGGAAGTGTATCGAAATCTACAAGCATTATAGTTTATTAATAGATTTTAAAACTTTCTTTTTGACGTATCGCTTTTCGCTTAAGTCGTAGATATCCAATTCTTGATACTCCACATAAAATTGTTTACCAAAATTAGATTTCTTCAACTGCTTAGCGCCATCAAACTCGTTTATAATGATAAAAGTATGTGATTTATCAAAATCATCTGTCATTGTTATAGAAGATACAATATTGTTTTCCATTGATACTAATGTCACCTCTAAGTTCAATACATTTCCGTTTGTATAAGAAAGCTGTGAAGAATCATCAGCATAATCTTCTATATATTCGCCTAATTCTTCGTCATTAAAAAGCGCCATGAAATCATCACCACAAGTCCCAATCATTAAAACACCTACTTCTTCTCCTAAGGCTTCAAAATCTACTTGAGGGCTATTTTTGAAGTAACTACTCTCTTTTTTTCTAACACCATAACTTTTAATAAGACATACACCAAGTGCTAATTCTTTCTCTTTCATTGTCTTTTTTGCCTTTACATCACTAGTTGCAATACACTTACATGTATCGTCAGCTATAAGTTGCAAAATTTCATCTTTTGTTTTGTCTTGTGCGTTTCCTATAAAAATTGAAGATGTAAAAAGAGCTAAAAATAATAATCTATTCATTTGATTTTTTGTTTTGATAATAATAGCGAAGCGCACCAGTTCCTGCAAAAAACAAGAACCAAAGAGGTATCCATTTGTAATTAATTAATCCGTTTTTAAAATAACTAATTACCAAAAGAAGTGCTGTAAATAATACGCCATTTCTTAAGGCAACTTTAAGCATTTGTTTGTCCGCAGCATTCATAAATTAGCCTTGGTCGTTTGCAATTAACTCTGCAACATCTAAAACAGTAATACTGTCTTCTTTTTCTTTAGCCTTTATGCCATCGGTCATCATAGTATTACAGTAAGGACAACCAGTAGCAATAATGTCTGGCGTGGTTTCTAAAGCTTGCTCAGTTCTTAGGACGTTCACATCCTTATCTCCTTTTTCTGGCTCTTTAAACATTTGTGCGCCTCCAGCGCCACAACACAATGCCGTTCGTTTATGCTTCTTCATTTCTACCAAAGTCGCATTGGTATTTTGAAGTACATTCCTAGGTGCATCAAACTCATTATTTGCCCGTCCTAAATAGCATGGGTCATGGAATGTAATACGTTTACCTTTATAAGTATCTCCTTTTACAGAAAGTCTTCCTAAATCTATTAATTCTTTGATGTACTGTGTATGATGAATAACATCATAAACACCTCCAAGTCCTGGATATTCGTTCTTAATGCAATTAAAAGAGTGTGGGTCACAAGTCACAATACGTTTTACTTCATAAGCATTAAGCACTTCGATATTCATCATGGCTTGCATCTGAAATAAAAATTCATTACCAGCACGTTTAGCAACATCACCAGTATTACTTTCTTCTGCTCCTAAAACCGCAAAATCTACGTTTGCATTGTTCAATAGCTTTACAAAAGCTTTAGTAATTTTTTTTGCTCTATCATCATAACTACCAGCAGAACCCACCCAAAATAAAATTTCTGGTTGCTTGCCTTCTGCCATATATTCTGCCATTGTTGGCACTTTTAATTGCTCGCTCATCTAATTAATTCTTTTTCTTTGCTTCTATCATTATATTTTCATAATAGCTTTTAGATGTTTCCAATACATTTGAGCTTAATATTTGATAGAAAATTGGTGAATTAGTATCATAATTAATCATCGTCCACTTTCCGCCAGAAGTTTCATTCTTTAAAAAGATAACCATACGGTTAGGTGCTTTTATATTTACTTTTTTATCAGTTTCGAATTCAGCATCCATACCCTGCACCTTAAACATTTTAATCATCATACCTTGACCTTCTTCATCAAATCCTTCTTTCTTAAAAGTCATAGACATTGACATATCATATGTTAAAAAAGCATAATCTGTATTTGTCTCTTCGTCAGAAAACATATCAGATAGCTCGTATTCAGGTGTTAATTTTGGCAAATCAATTGACATCTCATCTGTACCTTCAAACATGGACACAAACATAGTTTTCATTGTTTCTTTTGGAACTATTTCGTAAACTTTAGGATATGTCATATCTAAAAGTGTATCAAAATCTCTATCGTTTGTGCTCTCAAACATTTTCTTAGCCATTTCACTAAGAGCCTTAGAGTCGTTTTGAGCTTCAGAATAAAATGAATTGAGTGTAATTAAAAATAATAAAAGTATTATACGGTAAGTTCTCATAATATTAATTTTCGTTAGCCCAATTTAAACGGTCTTGTTGGTTATAAGGCCAAGGTGCTCCGTTATTTTCTATATTGGTCATCATGTTATTTAATTCCATTGGCGCTGAGCTTTCTTCCATAACCAAATAGCGACGCATTTCCATAATAATAGATAATGGATCTATACTCACAGGGCAAGCTTCTACACATGCATTACATGTTGTGCACGCCCAAAGTTCTTCTTTAGTAATATAGTCACCTAATAGTTGCTTACCGTCAGCTTTAAATTCACCTTTATTGGCATCGATGTTTTTACCAACTTCTGCGAGACGGTCACGAGTGTCCATCATAATCTTACGAGGTGACAATTTTTTGCCTGTTTGATTTGCTGGACATTCACTTGTACAACGCCCACACTCTGTACATGTATAAGCATTAAGTAATTGAATTTTGTTTAAATCCATAACATCACTAGCTCCAAACTTTGGTGGTTCTTCTGTTGTATCATCTTCATCTGGAGCAGCAAATGGATCAGCATTTGGATCCATCATGAATTTTACCTCATTAGTTACTGCATCAAGATTATTGAACTGTCCTTTTGGAGTGAGTTTTCCATAATACGTATTTGGAAACGCTAATAATATGTGCAAGTGCTTTGAGAAGTATAAATAATTTAAGAAAATCAAAATCCCAATAATATGTAACCACCATGCTGAACGCTCGATAAGATGAAGCGTATCTGGATTATCACCAAACCAAGGTGCTATAAATCCTGATATTACATTTCCAGTATTCATTTGTTGGAATGTGGTGTCTGTAGCATTCATTACTAAGAATAAACACATGAGTACAACTTCAAAATAAAGGATAATATTCCCATCATTTTTTGGCCAGCCTTTCATTTCAGAACTCAAAAAACGCTTAAGATTAATAACGTTACGTCTTAACCAGAAGACAATAACAGCTACTAGAACAAGTAAAGCCAATATTTCAAAACTTCCGATTAGAAAACCATAAACAGGTTCTGATAATACTTTTAAACCAATGCGGTGTGTACCAAAAAGTCCATCTATTATTATTTCTAAGACTTCAATATTTATAATTATAAAACCTACATAAACTATAATATGTAGAACCCCAGCAATTGGACGCACTACCATTTTGCTTTGCCCTAAAGCAATACGTGCCATATTTTTCCAACGCTGTCCTTTATTGTCACTAGCATCAACATCGTGACCTAATTTTATGTTTCGGATTAGTTTTTTAATATTTCTGGCAAAATAACCTATGCCAGCAATAAGGATTACTGCAAAAATTATATTTGGTAAATAGTCCATGTAATGATTTAGTTCTGTTGTTTTTGTTCTTCAGTAGGTTCTTGGTAAGGAATCTCACGTTTGGATAAAATACGTCTGTATCTCGCTGGATGCAACTTAATATCTAAGAGTAACATTTCCATTTCTTTTGTTGCTGCTTCAAGATTATTATAAAGTTTATCGTCTTTGAGCAATTTTCCCATAGAGCCTTCTCCGTTTTCTAAACCTTCTAAAAGTGTGTTTATTCTAACTAGTGTGTTATCGAAATCTCCTACGGTTTTAGATAATTCAGCTTTCTTTAAATCTTCTGATAATACGGAAAGGTTTTCACTTGCAGTTTTAAAACTTTCTAAAGTAGCAGCAATCTTTTCATCATTCTGTTTTATCACACCTTGAATAGAATAAGATAAGTTTTTGAATGACTTCAAAGTTGTATTAAGTTCTTTGATAGTAGCTTTTAATCCTGCATCAGATTCGTCTGCTACTAATCCATTAAGATTAACCATCAAAGTATCTGCGGAACGTAGTGTCTTGTCTAAGTTTGTACTTAAGCCTGAAAAATTATCCTTTAATGAAGAAATTAAACCTGGCTGAATTTCAGATTTAATAAAATCCCCTTTTTTTGCCTTTACACCTTCATAAGAATCTACAACTGCTAACGCATTACCGCCCATAATTCCTGTTTCGTACAAACGAATTGTTGAACTTTTTGAAAAAGATAATTGAGGGTTTACTGAAAATTCTACTCTAGTTTTACCAGTTTTAAAATCGTATTTAATGTCTTCGACCTTACCAACCACATTACCCATTATAGTCACAGGTGATGACATAGTTAAGGCATTATACTCAAACTCCGTATAGAATTCTACTTCGTCAGAAAACAGGTCTTGGCCTTTGAGATAATTAAAAAGATATATAAAAAGAAGTACTCCAGAAATAACGAGTACGGCAGTTTTAACTTCTCTAGAAATTTTCAATGTTTTGATCTTTGGTTATTGACAAAATTAGGAATAAAATAGTTAAGAAAGGTACTATTTTATGGTCTTTTAAGCGCTTCTTCTACTGAAATTCGCTTTCCTTTTTTGTATGCTACTATAAAACAAGAAGTATAGCCTTTTGATTTTGCGGTTTCTTTAAGTTGTTTTATTAAATTATAATCTGAGGTTGAGCCGTAATAATACTTATAAAGATTACTCAATTTCTCTCGAGTTATATCAGACAAACCTTTAAAGTTATATGATTTTGTTTCCAATTTTTTTGAACTTGCCGCTATTTGAACTTTAAAAGTAACTTCTTTTTTGATAAGTGTAGATATCTCATCGGCTTCTATAATCTCGATTTCTGTTTCAGTATCACCAGTATCTACAAAAACACTCTCGCCAATATTTTGGTCTAATTCATTTTTATATTCTATCACTGCTTCTTTAATGGCTTTTGCCATTTTAGACTGTCCGGTTTTTGTGTTTAAGAAAGCACCTTCTTTTTTGTTAGTCAAAAAACCTAGCTCAACTAATACGCTTGGCATGTAAGTATTTCTAATAACTAGTAAACTTTTTTGTTTCAAGCCTCTACTCTTTCGCTTTACTTTATTTTTAAATGCATCTTCAATTTTTCGCGCCAAAAGAATACTCTGTTCTACGTATACTTCTTGCTCAATACCAATAGCAATTGTAGATTCTGGAGAGCTTGGGTCAAAACCTGCATAATTCTTTTCATAATCTTCCTCTAAGAAAATCACTTCGTTCTCGCGTTTGGCAAATTCAAAATTACGTCCTGTATTTTTCTCACCTAAAACCCATGTTTCTGTTCCAAATGGCTTTGAATTTGCAACTGCGTTACAATGTATGGACACAAATAAATCTGCATCAGCTTTGTTAGCTATGTCTGCACGCTTCCATAAGTCAACAAATTTATCCGTCTTACGCGTATAGATGACTTTAACACCATCTAATTTTTCGAGTTCTTTTCCTAATTCTAGTATAACTTTAAGAGAGATATGCTTTTCTTTATAACCGTTACCTAAATTGCCATGATCTTTACCGCCATGGCCAGCATCCAGTACAACCACAAACTCATCTTTAGGTCCTTGGGCAAAACCAAAAGATGTTAAAGATGTTATAAATGCTGTTAACAACAATACTAATATGTAATTCTTATTCGTTTTCATGTAAATTTTAAAACGGCAATTAATCTATCTTTATTACCTTATTTTATTTAGCTCGACTATATTTGAAACTTTAATTGTAATATTAAATCAATCACAAAAAAATATATGTAATTTTGAGGTTTCAAAAACCGAGCCATACTTTTACAAAAATACCATTAAAAGGTTTGCGTACAAATAGCCTAAAGATACTTTTTACCCTTAGTTTTACAGTGTTTATCAACACTATTGGCTATGCACAGGATATTCCACCAAAACCTAAGCCCGAAATCCCTGCTGTAAAACCTAAACCAATAAAAAAAGATAGTACTACTATTTCAGTAGATTCAATAATAAAACCTACACAGAACCTAAAGGTTGTAGATTCTGTAAAGAATGACTCTATTAAAAAACCAAAAGAGTTTTTAGAAGATAAAGTTACCTATAGTGCTGATGGTCGTGTTACCCTTAACAATAAAGAACAGAAGATATACTTATACGACAAAGCTGTTGTAAAGTACCAAGATATGGAGATTACTGCTGGCGTAATTGTTATTGATAATAACACCAACTTAATTTATGCAGGTCGATTAAAAGATTCTACAGGGTATTCTCAAGAACCTGTTTTTACGCAAGCTCAGAATAAGGTAGAACCTGATTCTATTATTTTTAATAAAGAGAATAAAAAAGCCATTATTTTTAATTCTAGAACTGAAGATTCTGGAATGAATATTTTTTCGCCTATTACAAAGCGAGAAAACGACTCAACGCTTTTTATGAAAGATGCACGCTTTACCACATCAGAAAATCTTGATGACCCAGAATATCAATTTATAGCAAACGAAATCAAATTAGTTCCAGGAAAGAAAATAGTAGTTGGACCAACCTATATGGAAATTTATGGTGTACCAACCCCGATTGCATTGCCTTTTGCTTATTTCCCTCTGGATAAGGAACAAAAATCGGGTATCATTTTTCCTACTTTTGGTGAAGACACAGGTAGTGATCGTGGCTATTTTATACAAAATGGCGGGTATTATTTTGCCATTAATGATTATTTAGATTTGGCAGTTCTTGGTGATTATTATACCAACGGAAGTTATGGTTTGCGCATAGAAAGTAATTATGCCAAGCGTTACCGTTTTAGTGGAAACTTAGCGTTTAGATATGAGAATCTACTCACCAGCGAACGTGGTTTTCCAGATTTTACACAGAATACCATTTACAACTTTAGATGGTCGCACTCGCAAGACTCAAAAGCAAATCCTAATTCTAGATTTTCGGCCTCTGTTAACTTAGGTAGTAGTCAATTTTTTAGGCAATCTGTGAACCAAAATAACATTATTAACTCACAGAATAACACACTAGCATCTTCGGTATCTTTTTCCAAGACATTTCCTGGAGAGCCACAAGTTAATGTCAATGCTACGGCTACACATTCTCAGAATACACAAACCGAACAGATAAACCTCACCTTGCCTACATTACAGGTTTCTGTTGGGCGAGTGTTTCCTTTTGCACCAAAGAACGGTGCGAAAAAAGGGATTATTCAGAATATTAATTTTCAGTACAATTCTAGAGCAGAATACCGTATTACGACCACGGATTCTTTATTTGGTAAAAGCGAAATGTTTGATGATGCCTTAGCTGGTATGCAACATTCAATTCCTATTACAACTAACTTTAAATTATTTGATTATTTCAGTGTAAGTGCGAGTACAAGTTTTCAAGAAAACTGGACATTAAATACCATAAGACGAAGCTTTGACCAAAACACGCAAACTGAAGTCACTACAGATATTAATGGATTTGACAGCTTTAGAACATACAACTTTAGTGCAAATATTGGTACAACTCTATACGGTATGTTTCCGTTTAACAAAAAGAATAAAAACTCAAAGATACAAGCTATACGACATGTCATGAGACCATCTCTAAGCTATACTGTACAACCAGCTTTTGACCAATATTATGAGACCTTTGATGTCGTAGATGCAAATGGTGTTACAACAGATCAAGTTGAGTTCACCCGTTTTGAGCGCTCTATATTTGGCGCACCAGGAAATCGCTACTCTAGCTCTATTGGCCTAGATATTGGTAATAATTTTGAAGCCAAAATCCGCTCTAAAGATTCTACCAAAACGGAACCAGAAAAGATTACACTAATTAATAACCTAAATTTTAGCACACGCTATGATTTGGCAGCTGATTCTTTAAACTTAGCGCCATTACGTATTAATGGTGGATTAAAATTCTTAAAAGATAAAATGTCTGTGAATTTTGCTGCAACTTTAGATGCATATGCGTTAGACAATAACAACAACAAAATCAATACTTTTAATATTGATAATGGTGGCAGTTTATTCCGTTTGACATCTGCAAACATGAATTTAAGCTACTCTTTAAATAACGATTCTTTTAGTGGAAAACCAGAATCTGAAAAAGACCAACGAGAACGTGATGAATCTGTCCGTGCCAATGGTCGTACGGATGACTTATTTGGGCGAGCTGAGGATTATACAGATCGTATTTATACTGAAGAAGATAAAGAGCGACAAAAAGAAAAAGAAGCAAATCTTACGGATTACAATTATAAAATTCCATGGAACTTGCGTCTCGCTTATGCTGTGAATTATAACAATACCAGACGTGAAGACCGTATTGCATCGCACTCACTCATGTTTTCTGGAGATATAGAGTTGTCACCTAAATGGACTGTTGGTGCGTCATCTGGATATGACTTTTTAAATCAAGGATTTACCTTTACGCAATTCCGTTTTGAACGTGATTTATTGAGCTGGCGTATGAATTTTTCTTGGGTGCCATTTAGTAACTTATCCTCTTGGAATTTCTTTATTGGTATTAAGTCTAATTTCTTAAAAGACTTAAAATACGAGCAGCGTCGTCAGCCAGACCAGCGTTTAGGGAACTAGGTTTTGGGTGTTATGTATATGTCATACTGAACGCAATCGAAGTATCTTTACTAATAAATATTACTTATTTTTGAAAGGCTAATAACTCAATATTTTAAATCTTGAAAAAAATAATAAACACCTCAAAAGCACCAGCACCAATTGGTCCATATAACCAAGCCGTTTTATCTGGTAATACATTGTACACATCTGGACAAATTGCATTAGACCCTGAAACTATGGAATTGGTTTTAGACGATATTAAAACCGAAACTAAGCAAGTCATGGAAAATATGAAAGCCGTTTTAGATGCTGCAGATATGAGCTTTGAAAACGTGATTAAAACCTCCATCTTTATTAGCGACATGCATAACTTCTCTCAAATAAATGAGGTTTATGCGACCTATTTTAATGAAGCCACAGCACCTGCTCGCGAAACTGTTGAAGTTGCCAACTTACCTAAGTTTGTAAACGTTGAAATTAGTATGATTGCGGTTAAGTGATTTTGTAGTTACGCTTAACGGTCTAGGCTATGAGTAGTTGCGTGAGTTAGTACTTAACTTTGCAAGTACACACCAAGTTGGAAATTCCGCAGGAATTTCCAAAGTAGGCCAGAACAAGCAATTACTTATAGCCATTGTTGTAGCTAGTTTTTATATTTAATTTCTCTATATGTTTTGGAATAGATTTTCTTTGGTTCCTCACCTTCACTAAATGACTTAATCATCTTTATCCAATTTCCGTAATTATCATATTCATACTCAATATCATAAATAATTTTATCATTTTTATTTGAAGTAATCCAATACATTTTTGTTATATCGTTGTTGGGATTTCTATTTATAACGTAATCGGTATTAAAAAATCCTTCTTCTTCATTTCTAATTTTTCCATTAAAGTTGAATTCAGAACGAGCAAAAATTCTGTTTTTGTAGTCGTAATTTATGTTTTCCAATCTTGAGCTATTTGGTCCACCTACAATTGTACTTTTTATGAGTATTGGGTTTTTAAGACTATCATATTTCACTTCGTAACGCATATAGATTTTTCCAAATCGATTAATTTTTTCAGTTATTTTTTTGTTTGGTTCGTATGAGAAGTTAAGTCTAGTTATATACCATTCACCTTTACTATATTTTATATTTCCCTCATACTTTATTATTCTTTTTTTTGAGTCAAGGTTATATTTCTCATCTTTGGCTAGAGAATCATTTCTATACTTCTTTACAAGAATTTCGTTTGGTTTTTCAAAAGTATAGACGTTATGCTCAATCCATTTTTCAGAATTTCTGAGAATAATAGTATCATTAACCAAAATTGAACTTGGTTTTCCTTTTTTTACCAAATAGTGAGTTCTTGGTGAATACTTATCATAAATTTCAGAATAGAAATCGGGTTCTTGTTCTTGAGCTTTTATAGAACTAAAGCTTAATAATAATATGATTATGGAAATTCGCATTCTTTTCGTCAAATTAGCTACAATGCTTAGATAAATTCAGTTTTAATTGACTTTATCGGTCGTTAAGCGAAGTTAGGTTTTTCAAATTAAATTTTCAATAGTAAAGAATTTATATTATTAGCAATCAGGTGTTAACTTCCTAATGAAAAACTTAGCTATTGAAGCTCAAAAAAGCAGAACTCAAAGATTATCTAGATGGCAAAGTAGAGTTTTTTAGTAATTCAAATTTCAATCCTAATTCCATGTAACATCTTTGCTTTTCATAATCAATTTTCGTAGTGTTTTTATATCTATATCTACCAATTTATTTACATACAGACAGCTTCTTCCGTATTTGCATTTTCCTAGTTGGGTTATTAGTTTTTGCTCTTTTTCAATATCAAAAGCGAGATAAATAGTTCTTTTAGCATTATTTTTACAAGACCTAACTTCTAGCTTTTGAAACTCAAAAAAACAGAACTCAAAGATTTCCTTGATACTAAAGTAGAGCTCTATAATAATCCAAAATTTATTGAGAGCGACCCGATACAAATCCCACATTCATTTTCTAAAAAAGAAGATATTGAAATTATTAGCTTCTTAACAGCCACTATTGCTTGGGGCAATCGCAAGAGCATTATTACCAATGCAAAACGTATGGTTAATCTGCTAGACCACTCGCCTTTTGAGTTTGTGATGCAACACCAAGACTCTGATTTAGAAAAACTTCAGCACTTTGTTCACCGCACGTTTAATGGCTATGATTTTATTCAGTTTATAACAAGTTTAAAACATATCTATACAAATCATGATGGTATAGAACCTGTTTTTGCTAAGTATGCAGAGGCAGATTCGCTTCAGAATTCTATTCATCAATTTAAACAACACTTTTTTGAGATAGAACATTTAGAGCGTAGCAAGAAACACGTGAGTGACCCACTAAAAAATTCAGCAGCAAAACGCATTAATATGTTTTTGCGTTGGATGGTACGTAATGACAATAATGGTGTGGATTTTGGCATTTGGAAATCACTTTCACCTAGTCAGTTAAGTTGCCCTTTGGATATACATTCTGGTAATGTGGCTCGCAAACTAGGATTACTAAAACGCAAACAGAATGATGGCAAGGCTTTAGCAGAATTAGATAGAAACTTGCGTAAGCTCGATGCCAATGACCCTGCAAAATATGATTTTGCGCTTTTTGGACTAGGCGTTTTTGAGGGGTTTTAACAATATTGCTCTCGATACAAAATTACTTATCGTCACTTCGTATGATTCCAAAGCATGAGGAATTGTATCGAGAAGTCTTTATATTTATAAAAAAATAATAAACATGCTAAATAGAATACTATTAATCGCTTTACTTTTCTCAGTTTTTAGTTTTTCTCAAAACCTAAAAACTCCTGTAGATACGGTAATCACAACCAATCATACGACCAAAATCAAAGGGCAAACTATAAATTACAAAGCCATGACTGGCTTTCAACCAGTTTGGAATACAGATGGAGAGGTTATGGCTTCGCTGTATTATACCTATTACAAACGCACCAATGACACTAAAGGGAATAAACGCCCATTGATTGTATCATTTAATGGTGGGCCAGGCTCTGCATCAGTTTGGATGCATATTGCCTATACTGGTCCAAAAGTGTTGAATGTTGATGATGAAGGTTACCCTATTCAACCCTACGGTGTAAAAACCAATCCAAATTCTATTCTAGATGTAGCTGATATCGTTTTTGTTAATCCTGTAAATACAGGTTACTCAAGAAAAGTAATGCTGAAAGATGGAAAATATGAAGACGACAAAACCTTCTTTGGTATCAATGCCGATGTTAGGTATCTAGCAAGTTGGATTAATACATTTGTCACCAGAAATAACCGTTGGGAATCACCTAAATATATTATTGGCGAAAGCTATGGTGGTACACGTGTTATGGGTTTAGCGCTAGAGTTGCAGAACAGTCAATGGATGTATCTTAATGGTGTGATAATGGTATCTCCAGCAGATTATAAAGTATTGCGTGTAGGCGGACCAGTGTCTTCTAGTTTGAATTTACCATATTACACCGCTGCAGCTTGGTATCATAAGATGTTACCGAGTCAACTTCAGAATAAAGATTTATTAGATATACTTCCTGAAGCTGAAGATTTTGCTGTTAATGAACTCATGCCTGCCATTGCTAAAGGTGGTTTTATTTCTGACAGCGAAAGAAATGCAATTGCCAAAAAGATGAGCTACTACTCTGGCCTGTCTGAAGATATTATTTTGAAACAAAATCTAGATGTTCCTAACCGCTTTTTCTGGAAAGAATTATTGCGTGATAAAACTGGACAAACCATTGGGCGATTAGATAGTCGCTATTTGGGCATTGACAAAGTAGAAACTGGCACAAGTCCTGATTATAGCGCAGAATTAACCTCTTGGTTGCACTCTTTTACACCAGCAATAAACTATTACATCCAAAATGAGTTAAACTTTAAAACTGACCTTAAATACAATGTTTTTGGTAATGTTGGTAATTGGGATAGAGCTAATGACAACGTTCGGGAAAACTTACGTCAAGCTATGGCACAAAATCCCTATTTAAAAGTATTAACCCAATCTGGTTACTACGATGGTGCGACAACTTATTTTCAAGCTAAATACAGTCAATGGCAAGTTGACCCAAGTGGCAAAATGAAAGATCGCTTTTACTTTAAAGGCTATCGTAGCGGACACATGATGTACTTACGCAATGAGGATTTAATTAAAGCGAATGATGACTTACGTGAGTTCATAAAAAATTCCTCTGCTAATGGTAAGGCTGCAAAGTATTAGATGCTTAAGCGTGAGATACTGAAACAATCCTGGTAGTTATCGGGACAGCGTGACAAAATTTGTCTGTTATATCTTCTCATGAATATATTGTCATTCTGAACTCGTTTCAGAACCTCATTAAATAAGAAATAAAATTATACTCAATTCAAAGATTTCCATAGATTATCTCAATTAGGATTTTCTTGTTCGATAAGATTTATTTTCCATTGACGATACCAATTCTTGAGTTGTTTTTCTCTTTTTATTGCATCATTAACATATTGAAAATCTTCATAATATACCAATAGCTTTAGATTATACTTTGATGAGAATTTACTGCCTTTGCCTGCCATATGACGCTCCATTGTATCATCTAAACCTGCGGTCATACCAACATATAATACATCAAGTTTTCTGTTGGTTATGATGTAAACCGTATAATTATGATAATCCCGTTTTGGCATAAACTAAAGATGCTGAAATAAATTCAGCATGACAAATTATAATAATTATTTTCTAAGAAAACAGCTGTCAATATGAAACAATTTCAGAATAAATTTATAGTATAAACAAAAAAGACTTCCAAATTGGAAGTCTTTTTTTAAAACCTAGCTTATATTATTTATCCTTTTAACCAAGCATTTCTTAAATCCATTTGTGCTTGAGTAGCACTAGCATCTTCTGTTAGACCTTCAATCGTCGCATATGCTTTAGTTAATTTTGTTTTTACTGTTACTGGCTCACCATTACGCTCTAATCCCATCTCAATATCTTGTCCTTCTCCCCAAGTAATCATTCCTCCTATTACTTCTTGTGCGTTCTGTAATGTTAATTCTTTACCATTGACTGTTTTAATAACATCATTTGCTTGAATGCCTTGAGATTTCCAAAACGAATTCTTTAAGGCTACATCTGTAAAGAAAATACCTTTATCTGGCGCACCACTAAAAATTATATTCTGACCACCAGCAAAAATGTAGTTAGTTTCAACTTCAGTTTCACCGTTAGTTAAACCAACCATTTTAAAGAAATCTTCATAATTGATTGGCACATCACCTTCAACATGCGTCTTTAAAAATTCTCCAACACTAGGATACGTCATTGCTGTAATCTCAGTAATGATGTTATCATCAACAAAAGGTTTGTTTTTTCCGTATTTTGCTGATAATTCTTTCATTAATGACAGCATACTACGAGTACCATTACTTTCTTTTCGCATTAAAATATCAATACACATACCTATTAAAGCACCTTTTTGGTAAACATTTACGTAGTTTTCTTTATAGCCCTCTTTAAGTACATTCTCACTCATTATTGTAAAACTCTGAGCATCGTTGTAACGCTTTGAAAAATCTATTTTTCCTTGTACTACACCATAAAATGCTGAAGGTTCCATCAATCCTTTATAGACTTGAAAATGTTGAGCAAAATATTCTGTTACACCTTCGTACATCCATAAATGCTTAGAGAATGTAGGGTTATTATAATCGAAATAATGCACATCTTCCGAATGAACAGATAAAGGCGTTACAATATGAAAAAACTCATGTGCCACAACATCTGTCATTGATTTCGCCAAACCAGCTTCAGGCATAGATTCTGGTAAAACTACAACCGTAGATGTATGATGCTCTAACGCTCCAAATCCTTTAGGAGAATCTTCTTTACCTTCAGATAAGTATAGGTATATATCGTAACGAGGCGTGCTATTAACATCTCCCAAGTATGCTTTTTGACCTTGCATCATGTCAAACATTGTTTGCTTTAAACTTGCTGCCGTATGTACTTTGTTAGGTGAATAAACACTTAATACAATCTTAATATCACCAACCATAAACTCCTCAACATCTAGCTTACCATACATCATTGGGTTATCCGTGATATCAAAGTAACGCTGTGCAAAGTATTTACTAGTTATACTTTTGCCATCAGCAGAAGTATCAGAGCCTTTATCTTCTAATGCAGAAGTTCTAACGAAATCAGCAGGTGCTGTGACGTCTAAAGCATATTGATTGGTTTTTAGATTATCGAAATAACCAATAAAGCCATGAAGATTTAAAACATAGTTTTCCGTTTCAATATTCGTTCCTGCAGGAGAAAAAATATCTTCGCCACCTATGCCACCTTGTTTTTCAGTATCGAAAGTATCGTTTACTAAATATGTGATTTTATCAAGCTTAGTTGCATCAGAAATACTCCAAGTATTGATATCTACTTTATTCACAGCAAGAGAATTTCCATCGTAATCCAAAGCAGTAAAATCATCGACATAGCGACCATAATCACCAACAGAATATGTGCCTTGCACTACTTTAGGTAATCTATAGGTCACTGTTTCTACACTAAAACGACCAGGATTAATGCTTACAGGAATTCTATCATTATCAACACTAGTTAAGTCCATAGCTGTAACAACAGGATTGTTAGCTGCAGAATCATCTACCTTAGGTTTTGTTGGCCCACAAGCTAATATTAGTCCTGAAAGCACAATAATTGAAATATATTTTTTCATTTTGTTAATTGGTTTTTTTACTTGACGAGCAAATCTACTATGTGTTACAATAAAATTTAGTAAAGTTTATGTTAAAATGAGGATTACTATATTCGTGCAATGGCAAAACCGCTTGTAAGTATATTAACGCCTTTTAAGAATGTTTCAGTATATATCGAAGCATGTATAGATTCTATATTAAAACAAACCTATACCAATTGGGAACTGCTAATTATAGATGACCATTCAACCGATAACTCCAATAAACTAGTAGAAAAATACGCAAAATTAGATAGTCGTATAAAGCTATTTAAAAACTCAGAGGAAGGTATTATATCTGGACTTCGAATGGCTTTTAAGGAAAGTTCAGGTGCTTATATAACCCGAATGGATAGTGATGATATCATGACCGAAAACAAATTAGAAGTCATGGTTAATCAGCTTGAAATACATGGAAAGAATCATGTGGCATTGGGTTTGGTTAAATACTTTAGTCACGTTGGCATTAGCGACGGTTATGCAAAATATGAAGCTTGGATAAACAGACTCACAACAAATGGTACTAACTATTCTGAAATTTATAAGGAATGTGTTATTGCATCACCTTGTTGGATGTTGCATCGTGAAGATTTAATAGCTTGTGACGCTTTTAATCCTAATAGATATCCTGAAGATTACGATTTAACTTTCAGGTTTTATGAACATGGTTTTAAATGCATACCAAACACTGAACTTTTACATTACTGGCGCGATTATAGTACTCGTACTTCACGAACTCACGAACACTATGCACAGAATTATTTTTTAGGCATAAAACTGCACTATTTCTTAAAACTAGACTATGACTATACCCGTCCAATAACAATCTGGGGTGCTGGCTTTAAAGGAAAAGCCATCGCGAAGTCTTTGGTAGAACAAAATATTCCATTTTATTGGATATGTGATAATCCTAAAAAAATAGGGAAAGATATTTACGGACAGCAATTACTTCCGTTTGAAAATTTGAAAACCATAAAAAACCCTCAAACTATTGTAACTGTTGCTAATGAAACTGAACAACAACATATTACCAAGTATTTTAAGAAACTGAATATGAAGCCTATGACCGACTACTTTTTCTTTTGCTAAACAACAAACGTTAAATTTCTCAAAACCGAAGCTTCGTAATTTTCTATCAATGCCTATATTTGAAATTAACTATTAATTGATAACATAAGCGAATGCAGTTTAAACATCCTGAACTTCTATGGGCACTACTCTTACTGCTTATTCCTATTATCATTCACTTATTTCAATTAAGACGTTTTCAAAAAGTAGCTTTTACCAATGTAAAGTTTCTTAAAAATGTAAAACTACAAACACGCAAAAGCTCGCAAATAAAAAAGTGGTTGGCGTTATTAACTCGACTTTTACTTCTAGCCTTTATAGTATTTGCCTTTGCACAGCCTTTTACAACGAAGTCTGATGCGTTTAATTCTAAAAACGAAACTGTTATATACTTAGATAATTCCTTTAGTATGGAAGCCAAAGGAAATAATGGTAGTATACTTAATGAAGTTGTCCAAGATGTATTGAAAGCCTACTCCGATGAAGATGAAATTACCATCTACACCAATGAAGAAACTTATAGAAATACTTCTGTAAAGGCCATTGTCAATGACTTAATAAAATTACAGCACTCACCTATTCAATTATCATACAAATCTGCGTACTTAAAAGGAAAGCAGTATTTCTCTGAAGATAAAACCTCTGTAAAAAACTTAATTTTAGTATCTGACTTTCAGCAAAAAGATGAACCACTAATATTTGACACTGACAGTACTATCACTCTAAAATTAGTTCAGCCAAAAGCCGTTTACAGTAATAATATAAGTGTAGATAGTTTGTATATTTCAAAATATACAACTGAAAATATAGAACTTACTGCTACACTTTCAAACCAAGGCAGTCCAATAAAAAATGTATCG
>SHBX01000055.1 GCA_004211785.1 Winogradskyella sp. | reverse complement strand
AAAAGAGTTTTAGAAGTTTACTTATCAGAATATTATAAAGTAATAAACATTATTGTTTAATAACATTAGGATGGTTGAGATACTTTTTTAATTCTTCATCATTTTTGAGTTTATCATAAAACTCATTCTTATTTTTATTATAATCGGTTTTATTGCCAGTTTCAAACTCATATGGAAGCTGTAATAGTCTAACAGACCCATCATTGTGTGGTATGACAATTAAAGTTTTTCCATATTTTAAGTCAAAATATCTCTGTGTCACTATGGCAATATTTTCTCCATCAGCTCTTTGTAGGTGGACCCAATCAATATCTCCCATACTTGTCCTTTGTTTTCCAGATGTCATATAATGTGGATAGTTTCTAGAAGTCGCATGTGCAGTAGTATATTTATTCTCTGGCATGTCTGTAAGAAATAAAATATTTAAATAGTTTTTACTCCACACTTTAGGATTACTTTTTGGTCTATATTTATCACAAGCATAACTTAAAACACTTCCTTTGAGTTTCTTATAAGAAACTGTCAACTCTAACTTACCAAGTTGTATTGCACCATTATATTTGGAAACCAAAGAAGGATAGTCGGAAATTGCAGGTTGAGTGTGCATCTTAGATGTTTCTTTTTTAAGCTCTAAATCATCTCTAAGAGAACTAATTAACCATTTAGTACTATCTTTATTCTTAATCGCATATTTAGCACCATCCTCATATGTCCATAAGGAATCATTTGTATTTGGTTCAACATTTTTATTATTCGAATTTTTAACAGAACAACTAATTGTTAGATAATAAAAAATTACACTAAGAAGTATAAGTTTTATTTGATAATTTTTCATAATTAAAAAGTATTATAGAGCATTTTTAATGCTCCGTTGACTATTTTTCTATTCTTATTACTGGTAATAATAAGCTATTATATAGCTGTTTTTTTGTTTAATTTATTAATCACAAAATGTATTTGTGAGATGTTTTTCATTTATTATAAAACATACAGCCAAGTCTTTTTCGAATTGTTTAGATGAGAGATTTAGAAGAACTCATCGTTCTCAAATAGTTAATTTTGATGAGTAACTGCATATACAAATCATGATATTGAAATTGATAATATTAAAACACCTATTCGAGATAGTTACAAATTACACATTACATATTTTTCTAGGAATTAATAAAATTTGCTATTTTTAATTATTATCAATTGTTGAACACAAAACTGAACATGTTTTGGAACACGATTTAACAAAATAGCGACAGGAAATAAGGTTTAATCATAGGATTATGTTCATTATCTGAACTCATAACCCGAAGGTCACTGGTTCGAGTCCAGTTCCCGCTACTACGAAAGCCTCTTGATTTATCAAGAGGCTTTTATTTTGCAATCAAGTGGAGTTTACTCCAGTTTGTGTATCAAAATAAAAACGTTCGTTGCGAAGCAACGATGGCTTTCATTGTATAGCCTCCCTTTTGAGGTCCAACGAGCTTTAGCGAGTTAATCCAGTACCCGCTACTAGTAAAATAAACGGTTTAGTTAACTCTAAATCTTTTTTTATAAGAATATTTATCTTAGAAGTATTTCATCAAAAAAAGAGCCTTTTTTTATGTTAAAAAAGAAGGCTCGAGTGCTATTCATCCTAAGTTATTCACAAGGAAGATTTTTTACTGATCTTAGATATATTAAAGCATATTGTAGAGGCGCTTTATTAGAAGCAAACCATTATCTATAAATGCTTAATTTTCATCACAGTCTTGGCCATTTAAGCTTGTTATTATAAATTCACTTCTACGATTTAATTGATGTTCATCTTCTGAGCAATCTGAAATATTGTTAGGTTCACAGCCACAATCATTTACTAACTGGTATTCGCCGTAACCTTTAGCCGTAAGTCTATTTTCAGCAATGCCTTTGTCTATTAAATATTGGCGTGTAGATTTGGCCCTATTATCAGATAATTTTTCATTATAGGCCATAGTACCTCTACAGTCTGTATGCGATCTAATATCAATAGACATGGTTGGGTATTTTTTAAGTACGGCTAAGACTTTTTGAAGTTCTATTTCTGCATCGTATCTTATATCATATTTATCAAAGTCAAAATAGATAATAGGGATGTCTAAAATCTTGGCTAAATCGTCACAAGGTTCTAATTTTATTTGTTCTTTTTCTAAAAGAAAATCTACAACGAGTTCTTGTGTTGTGTTAGGAGTGGTTAAACGTTTTTCAACGGTTGCATAATCGTCTAATTCTGCTCGGATTAAATACTCTTTTTCACATTCGATGTCTTCAAATTTATAGGAGCCATCAGTTTCTGTTATTTGTCGACGTAAGGGTTTATTTTCAGAATCAAATAAAGTTACCGTAGCTCCAGGGAGATTGGCATTTGTATCTTTATCTTTAACAATACCTTGCAAATCTTGCTCACATTCTTGAACTGTAAAGCTGTAGATGTCATCATCTCCTTTTCCTCCTGCTCTATTAGAGGTAAAGAACCCTTCTTTAGTTGCCATATTCTCATAGTAAGCAAAATCATCCATAGGGCTATTTATAGGTCTTGCTAGGTTTTCTAATGCCAATACTTGATTTTGTTTTCTTTTATTTTCAAAATCTCTTATAACATAAACATCTAAACCTCCTAGACCATTAAAACCATTAGAAGACAAATACAAATCCCCATTAGCGTTTATGAAAGGAAATGTTTCCTGCGCTTCTGTATTCACAGCTTTTCCTAGATTCATAGGCGCTGTTAATGTCCCATCAGAATTGATATCCGACACAAAAATATCAGAAGCACCTATAGTGCCTTCCATGTCTGAAGCAAAATAAAGTTTAGTGCCACTTGCATTTATTGAAGGGTGTGCGACACTATACTCGTCGCTATTAAAAGGGATAGATGTAATATCATCCCAAATACCATCTTCATTCAAAGTGGCTCTAAATAATTTCAAATGATTTGTTCCATTTTTACTGCTTTTATACTTATTGTTAAAGTAATTACTTCTAGTAAAATACATGGTTTTACCGTCAGGGGTAAAGGCCACACTAGATTCATGAAATTTTGTATTTATTTTATCTAAAGTATTGACGTTGCCATAGGTATTATCAGTTTGTTTTTCTGCCGTATATAAATCTAAAAAGGGCTGCTGATTCCATTCATACTTTTTACCATTACCTCTTGAAGAGGAAAAGATTAATTTACCATCGTATTGATGAGATCCAAAATCAGAGACTTCAGAATTGATATCTAAATTTTTCACATCAAATACTCTACTGGCTCTATCAATCATGTCTAGGTAATTCACTGTCGATGAAAATGCTCTACTTCTTAGGTCATTTCCGTTAGCGCTTACAAATTTTTCCATCCACTTATCTGATTCCGAATACTTTTCTATTGATTTTAATGCTTGTGCATATCTAAAATAATATTCAGAATCTACAGATTCATTTAAAGCCATTAACTCACCATACCATTTAGAAGCTTCCTCCATTTGATTATTAAAATAAAAAGAGTCAGCTAATTTTTGAAGTATATCGACAGATTTATAACCGTTTTCAGCAACTTCTAAAAGGATTTCACTGGTTTTTAAATAAGCAAAATCTTTATATTCTTTTGATGCTCTTATTATTTTTCCTCTTTGAGCAGAACCTAAAGAAAAAACAAAACTGAATGCTATAATGTATATAATTTTTTGTGTCTTCATAGTCTGTGTTTTAAAAGAATCTTGGCGAAACCATTCTACCGCGTTTCATAATTTCAAATCGTAATATTATTTCGTGAGTACCACTATTATAATTATTTAAATCAGAAGTTGTCAAATCATATCCGTAGCCTATATACATACTTTTATTTACTTGAAAACCTGCTAAACCAGATATGGAATCATCCCAGCGCCAAGCTAAGCCTAGGGTAAATTTATCGTTAAATAAGGCATTAGCAGAAATGTCCGCTATGAGTGGTGCTCCAGAAGTTGCTTTTACTAAAAATGCTGGTTTTAATTTCACATTACTACTTAAATCAAAGACATAACCACCTGTGAAAAAATAATGAAGTCGCTCCGTGGCTAAAGACTCTTGAAAGTCATCATAATGTTTAGTCGTCAAGAAGTTAGGTATAGATACTCCTAGATACCAGTTTGTATTACTTAAATACAACCCTGTTCCAATAATTAACGAATGAAGGTTAATATTCTCTTGAAATAAAGGGTTGGTTAATGTTTGAAAACGCCCTTTACTCCAATCAGTACTTATATTATGCCATCCGGCCTTTAATCCAAAAGCTAATTCTGTATTATTATCATTTATTGGTATTGAATACGCAAAATTGGCATCAATAAATGATTCTCTAGCAGGCCCTAAAGCATCAACAACGACGTTCAAACCAAGCGCTAATCGCTCATTACGTAAAGGCGAATGAATCCCTAAAGACTGTGTTTGAGGGGCACCATCAATACCTACCCATTGCGTACGATGCAAACCAACGATACTTAAATTGTCTCGTTGACCGGCATATGCAGGGTTTATACTTAATGTATTGTACATGTAATGTGTATACTGCGGGTCTTGCTGAGCATTACTTAAATTTACAGTTAATGCACCAAACATTAAGAATAGCAAGGCTTGAACTAATGCTGATTTTCTTATCATTTTACTATCTATTTTAAATCTTACCATTATTAATTATCTGTTTATGTATAACCAACCAACTCTAGGTTCAGAACCATCCCCTAAGTTTAGAACGTAATAATACGTGCCAACTGGTAAGCTTTCGTTTTTATTTAAAACAGCCCTTCCATTAGAAACACCATTCCAATCATTATTATATTGTCTAGTATTGAATACGATATTACCCCATCTGTTGTAGACTTCTAAAGTATTATTAGGATACTGGTCAATACAGTTGATTACAAATGTTTCATCAATACCATCTCCATTAGGAGAGAATTCATTGAAAATTTCTAGACAACCTATAGATAATACTGTAGGGTCATCTTCTGTATTTCCATCAAAATCATCACCATCATCACTCGTATCTTGAACTGTTTCAGCGGTAGCACTAATAGCAGTTGCTATAACAGTATTGGAAATACTAGCGGAGTTAAATGCCTGCTGAGTAATAACAAAGGTTGCTTCATAGGTTGCTATCTCTCCTGGTACTAATGTGCCTATTGGACTACCAAATGTTGAGGATATAAATACAGGTTCAGTAGTAAGACTAATCAAATCACCAAAACCATTTGTAAATATATCATCTAATATTAAGTTATCTAAACTTACATTACCAGTATTCTCAACGTTTATAGTAAAGGTAATTAAATCACCTACTTGCAATCCAGAAGACTGAGCTGTTTTAGTGACTTCAATTCCCGGGATTTGAAGCAGTGGTGTATCTGTTGGGTCATCTGGGTCACCATCACCATCAGGATCATCATCCGTTGGGTCGTTAGGGTCATCAGAATCATCATCAACAGGATTACCATTAGGGTCATCACCAGTAGCTGTAGCTGTATTGGTTATTATACCAGCATCTATATCTGCCTGCGTAATAGTATAACTTGCCGAACAACTTGTATCCGTTGCACTAGGTGCTAATGTACCTATAGTACATACAAGACCACCTAATAGAGGATCATTAATCTCAATATTAGTTAAGGTTACATTACCTGTATTGATTACTTCAAAACTATAAGTAATAGTCTCACCTGCCTGAGCTAATCCATCAGCATTCTCATCATTGAATACAGAAGTCTTTAATAAACTGATGTCTGGGAATTCACAATTTCTACTCGGTACGTTGACCACAGTGTCCGAAGGACATCCAGGGAAGCTGACTGTTAGGACCACATCAGTACCCGTTGGGATGCCAGTAATGGCTCCTGGAGTTACAGTTCCAGCACTTGCCGTTACCGTAGCACCTACTGTCGCGGTATAGGTTACATCATAAGTAGTACTACCATCAGCAGCACAAGATGTACCACCAATGCTAATTGCAGGATTCTCACAAGGATCATCACAAGCCGTAGGGCTTAGGACCGCAATACTTAAGACACAAGTGCCATTGGTAGCTGTTACGGATATGTCCGTGCCTAGAGTACCAGTAATGGTACCATCACCATTATCTGTTCCACCAGTGACCACTAAGGTCGCCCCAGTGTTCTCTGTATAACTAACGGTATATGTTGTTCCTCCAACGGCGTCACATACGGCCTGACCTACAGTGAGATCTGGTTGTACACAATCGGTAGGACAGGTATCTGGTCCAATTATATCTAATGTGGTATCACAACCAGCACCATTACTAGAGGTGATGGTAATGTCTGTCCCTAATGGGATATCGGTAACCATATTATTGACCGTATCCACAGTACCTGCAGTAGCGGTAACTGTAGTACCATCGGTAATATAGCTCACACTATAAGTCCCCGCTGTAGCAT
>SHBX01000054.1 GCA_004211785.1 Winogradskyella sp. | reverse complement strand
CACGGATACCCAAACGGTCAGCAATACGTTGACACACATAATACCCACGCTTTTGAAAATAAAGAAGTAGTGTGTAGAAAAAATTCATACTGCAAGTTATTCATTTTTTGAGATTAAATAACTACCAATTGCACATTGCAGGCATTTATTTTTATCACAATATTCTGTTTTAAGCTGAATTAACCCTTGAGATGTTAATCCTGATTTATCAAGTGGCTTCAAGCTCAGAAATTTTTCTGTAATATTATTTGATTCTATACCAATTGATTTAACCAAAGTAAATATTGAGTCTTCAATTGTTTTGCCATTTGCTTTAGCATAACTAAATTTTAAAGGTAGTATGGTATTAATTATTAGTAAATCTATAAAGGATTTTGACAACTTCTTTTTTACTGATTTAGATACTTTAGAAAAAGTATAATGCGTTTTCCAAAACTCCGAGGTTTCAATTTCAAACAATTTATAAAATGCCTTTTTGGTATTTAACTCAATAATATCCGAAAACAAACTTGGCATGCTATGATACAAAACTGCCAATTGCGATAATCTTAATGTCGGAAAGTTAGGTGGTCTTAATCTAAAAAATTGCAGAGGCATTACACCTAGGCTACTCAGTTGAAACTTCTGTTTTAAAAACTGATATCTTTTATGTAAATCTTTATAATAAGCATCTTGAATATCATCATCGAGTAAGCCTGATTGCCCAAAGAATAAGGCTTCTAAATCTGAAATCTCATATCTTATTTTTCTAACCACAGTAAAGTCAAAAGAATTGGCCAAACTCTGAAAAGGCTCTCCATTTACTTTCAGTCCAAAATTTTTGGTCAACATTTTAAAGAGTACAGTTTCCCAATCATTATTTGAAACTGAAAGGAGTTCTTCTATGTCTTTAGATTTTCGCTCTAAACGCTCTATATACAAACGTTCTAACCAATTATTGACCAAAAACTCATCTGCATTAGGAAAATCCGTTTCGCAATTAATCCATGATTTGGACTGCATGAGTTTGTTATAACTATTAAGTAATGTTTTATCTACAATACTTTTAAGCTCTAAAGTGGTAATTTCTGTATTATCTTTTCTGAATATATCTGTATCATGCTCCCAAACCACATGCAAAATTACATTGTCGTATGCCTTATCTTTCTCATGGTTGTGTACATACCAGTCTGAGGATTTTATATGAATCTCAACATTGCCAGCCCACAACTGCTCATTTATATTTACTTGTGCATTAAAAAAATCTGGACCAGAATTATGATTATGTTGACCTAAATTAACTATGGAAATTGATTCGCCTTTAGTTGACTTTAGATTTAAAGCATTAAGCTTTTTGTATTTCCATATAAAGTGAAGAAAATCTTCTTGCATGCTCTAAAATAGAACAACCGCTTTTAAGAGACAAATTAAAACTGTTTAACACACGTTAACGCTAAAACTTATTTAAAACAAAAAAAAGAACTTAATTTGCTTTTAAATAAATTTTCTAAAACAATGAAACAGCTTTTTTACACACTCTTAATTTGCCTTCTATTTACAGTAAATGTTAGTTATGCTCAAGATGGAGGTCAAATTCAAATCGATGAAAAGACAATCATAAAAAATGAGAAAGGTGAAATTATAAGTCTGACATCCTTTATGAAGATGATGCCTACTGGAGATTGGTCAATAACGCAAAAAAAAGACAAAGATGGCAAAATGTATATTCAACTTAAAAAATCAAATGCCGAGGAAAAAGCAATGATGCTTAAAATGATGTCGGGAAGTAAAGGTGAAGAAAGTAGGGTTGGTAAAAAAGCGCCTGATTTTCAATTTACAGATATTAATGGCAATATCATTTCTAGTGAAAATACTAAAGGTAAAATAGTGGTATTAAATTTTTGGTTTACTACTTGCAAACCTTGCATTAACGAAATCCCAGAATTAAACGAAGTATACGCAAAATACAAAGACAATAAAGATATTGTGTTTGCATCTATAAGCTTTGAAAAGCAAGATAAAGTTGAACGCTTTCTAAAAAAGAAACCAATAAACTATCCTGTAGTTGCAAACTCTAAAGTAGAGATAGGTAAATTTGCTTTTAATGGATACCCAACTAATGTCGTTATAGGTAAAGATGGTAAATATGCAGAGTTTATTACTACTGGTGGCTTTCCTGGTATTGGAGAACATATAGACACATCTATAACAGAAGCTCTTAAATGATTATATAATCACTATTAAAGCAAAAACCCCGAGCGTTGCTCGGGGTTTTTTATTCTATATATCCTTAAAATTACAATGCACTAATAATATCGTGCTTTGTAATAATATGGTATTTACCGTTTTCTAAATCGACTAAAACAGCATTGTTCTCTTTATTGATGAGTTTTGAAATTTCATCAATCTTTGTATTCTTATTTACAATAGGAAAAGGTTTGCCCATTACTTCTTTTATTGGTAAATCAGAGATGTTTTTATCTTCAACATATTTTCTAAACAAATCTGTTTCGTCCACAGCACCTACAAAACCTGTAATATCTTCTACTGGTATTTGAGAAATTTTAAAAGTTTTCATGCGCTCGATAGCATGGGATACCAACTCTTCTGTTTTTACAGTAACTAAAGGCTTGTCCGAATGGTTTTTTATTAAATCTGAAGCCACAGTAATTTCATCTTCTATAAAACCACGCTCACGCATCCAATCGTCATTAAACATCTTACCTACATAACGACTTCCATGGTCATGATATAAAACTACAACAACATCATCTGGTCCAAAATGTTCTTTTAATTGCAACACACCTTTAATAGCGGCTCCTGCAGAATTCCCCAAAAACATGCCTTCTTCTTTAGCTAATTTTTGCGTATAAACAGCAGCATCTTTGTCGGTAACTTTAGTAAAACCATCAATGATAGAGAAGTCTACATTCTTTGGGAGTATATCTTCTCCAATACCTTCGGTGATGTATGAGTAAATTTCGTTTTCATCAAAAACGCCTGTTTCATGATATTTTTTAAATACTGAACCATACGTATCAACTCCCCAAATTTTAACGTTAGGGTTTTGTTCTTTCAAATACTTACCAACTCCAGATATAGTGCCTCCAGTACCAACACCTACTACAAAATGTGTCACTTTTCCATCCGTTTGTTCCCAAATTTCTGGTCCAGTACTTTGATAATGCGCCTTTGCATTACTAGGATTGTCATATTGATTTACATACCATGAATTTGGTGTTTCTTCACCTAAACGCTTAGACACAGAATAATAGCTTCGAGGGTCATCTGGCTCAACATCCGTTGGACAAACCACAACTTCAGCACCAACAGCACGAAGAATATCCATCTTCTCTTTAGATTGCTTATCACTTAATACAAAAATACATTTGTAACCTTTTAGGATAGCAGCTAGTGCTAATCCCATTCCAGTGTTACCAGAAGTACCTTCAATGATTGTTCCGCCAGGTTTTAGCCTTCCATCTGCTTCTGCATCTTCAATCATTTGAAGTGCCATTCTATCTTTTACAGAATTTCCTGGGTTAAATGTTTCGTATTTAGCTAACACTAAACAGTCTAATTCTTCAACCAATTTGTTCATCTTAACCATTGGCGTATTACCGATGGTTCCTAATATGTTTTCTGCGTAATTCATAATTTTATTTTGCGGTGCAAAGGTACGCTAAAAGTTAAAAAGCAAAAGTTAAATGAATATTATGTTTTAATCGAAACGGATCGCTCTTACTGGCGATATTTTTGAAATAATTACAGATGGTATCATTAGCATTAACAAACACAATACAAATGTCCCTAAATTAAGCAATAGAATATAATCTAAGCTTATATAAACGGGAGCCTCACTAACGTAATAAGTATCTGGATTTAGTGGGAATAATTTGAAATACTTCTGAGCAAATAATAAGCCCAAACCTATAAGGTTTCCCCAAAGCAAGCCTAAGCCAATGAGATAAGAGGCATTATATAAGAATACTTTTCTAACGGACCAGTTTGCAGTTCCTAAAGCTTTAAGAATACCTATCATTTGTGTACGTTCTAAAATAAGTACCAACAATGCGGTAATCATATTTATTCCTGCAACCAAAATCATTATAGCAATGATGCCATAGGTGTTGTTGTCAAAAATTTTAATCCATTCAAATACAGAATAATATTTGTCGGTAATAGGTTCTACCTTAAGAAAAGAACCCGTTTCTCTATCTATACTTTTATCAATGTCATTCAAATCAGAAAAGTCATCTACAAAAACCTCAAAAGCACCAACTTGATTTTCTTTCCATTTATTTAAACGCTGAATATGTCTAATATCTGCAATACAAAACTTCTCATCCAACTCTTGAAATCCAGAATTATAAATTCCTACGATTTCAAAGTTTCTAATGCGAGGCAAACGTTCTAAATTTTCGCCAAAAAGTGATTGAAAGGTATCGCCTACTTTAAAACCTAGTCGGTTAGCGAGATATCTGGAAATTAGAATTTCGTTATTAAGTTTTTGAGTGAAATCTGGCAAACGACCATCAATAAGAAATTCTTCAAAATAGTTCCATCTATAATCTTTACCAACACCTTTAATTACAACACCTTCGAAATCGGTTTTAGTTCGGATAATGGTAAATTTATTAGCTGTGCCTTGAATATGGGAGACGCCTTCAACAGTATTAAACTCGGGGTAGAAATCTTGCTCAAGACTTATTGGTACTTGAGACTCATCAGATTCATTAGTATCATAATTATCAATAATTATATGACCATTGAACGCAACAACTTTATCTCTTATTTTTTGTTGCAATCCCAAACCTGTAGCAATAGCAATAAGCATCACTACAATACCAATAGCAATGGCAGCAATACCAATTTTAATTATTGGTGCTGAAACACTACTTTTATACGTTTTACTACCAATTATACGTTTGGCTATAAACAACTCAAAATTCAAAATCTGATATGGGCTTTAAGGTTTTCAAAAATACAGTTTTATTCTTTGTCTTTATAGTGATTTCTTGTGCTTCTAAAACGAAAAATGACATATCATCTAATGATGAGATTCTGAAACATACTTCGACTACGCTCAGTACAGGAGTTCAGAATGACAGTTCAATTATAGTTGGTGCTAACCAAACTGAACGCTATTTGCCACTCTTAAAAAGAAAACGTATTGGTGTGGTCGCGAATCAGACTAGTGTAATATTTAAAGATGAATTAAAAATAACTCTAGATCCACCTTCGAGTCTATCTGGACAACACGAAAGTTTTGAAACCAGTTTTATACAAAGAACACATATTGTAGATTCACTTTTAGCGCTCAATATTAACATTAAAAAAGTCTTTTCACCAGAGCATGGTTTTAGAGGAAAAGCTGATGCTGGAGAATTGGTAAAAGATGGTAAAGACACCAAAACAGGATTAACAATACACTCACTACACGGCAAACATAAAAAACCAACTAAAAAACAGTTAAGTGATATTGATATTATGGTTTTTGATATTCAAGATGTTGGTGTTCGTTTTTACACATATATATCTACCTTACATTATGTTATGGAAGCTTGTGCAGAACAAAACATTCCGCTCCTAATCCTGGATAGACCAAACCCAAATGGGAATTATATTGATGGTCCGACTTTAGAAAAAGAGTTTAGCAGCTTTTTAGGAAAGCATCCTATTCCGTTAGTACATGGAATGACTATTGGTGAATATGCAGATATGATTAATGGCCAAAAGTGGTTAAAAGATGGAATTACTTGTGATATACAAATCATTACATTGAAGAATTACACACATGCCTCAACTTATAGTCTTGCCATACGACCTTCACCAAATTTACCTAATGACCAAGCGATAAAATTATACCCAAGCTTAGGTTTATTTGAAGGCACAAATATTAACGCCGGAAGAGGAACAGAATTTCAGTTCCAACGCTACGGTGCTCCATTTTTAGATAGTAGGCACTATCAATTTACTTATTCGCCAAAACCAAATTTTGGTTCTAAATACCCAAAACATAAAGGTAAGATTTGTTATGGTAATGACTTGTCTAATGTAAATGTTGAAAGAGGATTTACGCTTAAATATGTTATTGATGCCTACAATAACTCATTAGATAAAACTAAATTTTTCAATACCGAAAATTTTAGTAAGCATGCGGGCACAGCTAAACTACAACAACAGATTGAAGCTGGTAAAACAGAAAAAGAAATTAAAAAAACTTGGGAAAAAGATTTAAAAGGTTTCGATAAAATACGTGAGCACTATCTAATCTACGATAGATAGTGTCTTGTCGATAGGTTTAGGAAACTCTCTTTCTACCTCAACCACAAATACAATCTTTAAAGGCGACTGAACAGCTACTAAAACATTGCGCCCTTTTTTTAATTTATTAAGTGGGAGTTTATAAGAATTACTATCAACTCTTAGATTAATATCTTTCTTATCTGAGTTATTCGCCGTATAGAGGTAATTGATTTTTTTATCGCTTCTAAGAACTAGTGTATCCTTGCTCTTATTAAAGCCGTGATACAAACCAGAGGCTTGAACATTTTTGTTTTTATAAATCGTTGCTTTAC
>SHBX01000053.1 GCA_004211785.1 Winogradskyella sp. | reverse complement strand
CCTATCACAGTCACAAAATGAACTCTCAGAAAAGGAGGTTATTGAAAAATTTAGAGATACTGAAATATTTAAAATAACATCAAAAGAGTTTTCTGCACATTTAAATAAAATTGAAGAACCAACTTTTGAAGGGGTTTGGCAATCAGGAATTTATAAAATTGGTATTATAAAAGATGAATCTTCAACAGAAGAAAAATACATTGGTTTTATTATAGAAGGGGATGGTGTTTATTGGAAAAAAAATCAAGTTAAGCTGAAAATTTACAAATCTGAAAGAAAATACATTTCCGATTTTTACTCAAAAGACCATAGCATAATAAGGTTTGAAAATATTGATTTGTTAGGAAGTAACTTTCTTTCTTTGGGTTCGGTCAACTTAAAAAGGTTAGAATCAAAATTTACTATTAACTCAGAAATCGAAAATTATTTTAATTCATTAAGTTCTAATAATGCTTCAATAAAAGAACATTCAAAAGAAACGATGCTTTTAAGAATTCCTTCTTTTGCTATGACTAATAAAATGCAAATAGATAGTATTTTAAAGGTGAATCATAATGAAATAGTTCATCATAAAAACCTAATTATTGATTTAAGAAATAATGTTGGTGGAAGTGGTGGAAGTGATCAAATTTACCAAAATATTATTCCGTATGTATACACTAATCCAATAAAAATTGTAGACGTTGAGTTTTTATCAACACCTATAAATAATCAAAGAATGGAAAGTCTTATAGCTCATCCAAGTATGCCAGAAGCAAGTAAAGAATGGGCTAGAAAGGGGTTAGAAAAGTTAAATAATAATCCAGGGAAGTTTGTGCACTTGAATGATTCTATCGTTACTACGTTAAAGCTTGATGATGTTTATGAGTATCCTAAAAATGTGGCTATACTTATTAATGGTAAGAATGCCAGTACAGTTGAGCAATTTTTGATCGATGTAAAGCAAAGTAAGAAGGTAAAACTTTTTGGAACATCTACTATGGGTGCAATTGATATTGCAGGTTTGAATACCGTATTATTTCCATGTGAAGATTTGAGATTAATTTATGGTTTGTCTAGAAGTTTAAGAATGCCAAATTATGCAGTAGATGGAAGAGGAGTACAACCAGATTATTTTATACATGAAAGTATTCCGCAACATAAATGGATTACATATGTAGGTAAGATATTAAATCAATAAATAGCTTATAAAATTATTTAAGAGTAAATAGTATGAATAAAAAAATTAAATTTCTTATGTTTTTTTGCTTGTTATTGCTAATAACTGCATGTAAAACTTTAGATAATGGACGCAAACATATACAAAATCTTAAATGGGAAATTCTTGAGACAGAACCATATAGGGGAAAGCAAGATGATATAACATTTGTGGACAGAAACACTGGATGGTACGTCAATGGTTATGGGAAAATTTTTCATACAAAAGATGGAGGTGTTACTTGGGAAAAGCAATTAGAGCAAAAAGGAACATTTTTTAGAACCATCGCTTTTATTGATAAGAAAGTAGGTTTTGCTGGCACAGTGGGTACAGAGTATTTTCCTAATGTAACAGATACTATTCCATTGTATAGTACCAAAGATGGTGGAAAAACATGGAAGCCTGTCGACTATTCTGGACCTTATGTAAAAGGGTTATGTGGTATGGATGTTATAGAAGAAGAGTATATTAATCATGGTGTTTTAGATAAAAAGTATCATATATATGCTGTAGGTAGAGTAGGTAGTCCAGCGAATATGATGGTATCACATGACTCAGGTAACACATGGGAATCTAAATCCATGATGGATGATTGCAAAATGCTTTTTGATATAAAGATGTTTAATAAAGATGAAGGCATTGTCTGTGCTGGTAGTAATGCTAATGTAGCAGAATCTAATGCGCTAATCTTAAAAACATATGATGGAGGCAAGACTTGGAAAAAGGTGTATCAATCTAACCGACCTTTCGAAGGTACTTGGAAAGCCTCATTCCCAACAGATAAAGTAGGTTATGTTACCATTCAATCTTACAATAGAGATCCAAATGTTGTACAACAGCGTATTGCAAAAACTATAGACGGAGGAGAAACGTGGACAGAAATTGATTTAGTTAAAGATAATACAGCAAGACAATTTGGTGTTGGGTTTATAGATGAAAAACATGGTTATGTTGGTACATATGGTATTGGGTATAAAACTATAGATGGTGGTAAAAATTGGGAACGCTATGATTTAGGTGCAGCGTGTAACAAAATTAGAATTTACAAAGATGAAAATGAAGATATATATGGATATGCGATTGGTGTTAATGTTTTTAAACTAATAACCCTAAATGAAAAATTATGAAAAAACGACATAGCAATTATGAAAAAGAAAAATATTTAATTTCCGCAGTGATTTTTCATATCAGTAGTATACTTAAATATCAAAATAGTCCAGAATTATATAATAATTCAATTAGAAAATATTATTAAAACTTAATTTATATGATACTCATACGTATTAAAGAGTAGTGTCATTTAAGATAATGATGAAAACAAAGAAACATTTTGTCGAATTAATAATTTACTCTGATTTTTAAGATGATAATTTACTATTTGTTTTTAACGTTAAACAGATAAATCTCTGTATTTTAGGCTAGAGTTTAGGTAATGATTGTTAATACTAAAAGGTAAAAAGAGATTTCATTTTGGCGTTTAATTTGAAATCTAAATATACACAAATAAAAAAGTCGGACTGCAACGAAACAGCCCGACTTTTTACATCTAATTAAACTTAACTAAAAGCAGTATTTACCTTCTGCTTTAACTTTTTCTGCGATTTCGTTACGTAAGTCAACGATATCTGGGTAGTTTGTATATTTTGTAAAACGCTTAAGTCCCATAAGCATCATACGTTGCTCATCGCCTTCAGCAAAAGAAATAATGCTTTCTTTTCCTTTTCCTTCAACAATACTTACAGCATTGTATAAGTATAATTTAGCCATTGCTATTTGTACCGCTTGTTCTTTTTCGCTTGTACGTTTTGCATTCTTTTCAGTTCTTAAAATTGTAGATTCCGCCATATAGATTTCGATTAAGATATCTGCAGCAGCAATTAATAACTGTTGGTGTTGCTCCATGTCTGGTCCATATTTTTGAACAGCTGCACCTGCAACCATTAAAAATACTTTCTTCAACTTAGCAATCATTGCTTTTTCTTCTGAAAACAACTCAGAATAATCAGGAGTTTCAAAAGAAGGAATGCCCATTAATTCATTAGCAACAGCTTGAGCTGGACCTAATAAATCTACGTGGCCTTTCATGGCTTTTTTCACTAACATACCAACAGAAAGCATTCTGTTAATCTCGTTAGTCCCTTCGTAGATACGTGCAATACGCGCATCTCTCCATGCAGCTTCCATTGGTGTTTCTTCAGAGAAGCCCATACCACCAAAGATTTGGATACCTTCGTCAGCACAGTTTTGCACATCTTCAGATACCGCAACTTTTAAGATTGAGCATTCAATGGCATATTCTTCAACGCCTTTAAGCTCTGCTTCTTGGTGTGTATTTCCTGCAGCTTCGCGTAATGCAATACGATCTTCAATATTTTTGGCAGCTCTATACGTAGCAGATTCACCTGCATAAGCATCAGTAGCCATTTTTGCTAGTTTGGTTTTAATGGCTCCAAAATCTGAAATAGGTGTTTTAAATTGCTTACGTTCGTTTGCGTATTGCACGCCAGTGTTAAGGATTCTTCTTTGAGAATCTAAACAAGCAGCAGCTAATTTAATACGACCAACATTAAGCGCGTTCATAGCAATTTTAAAGCCTTCACCACGACCAGCTAACATATTTTCAACAGGTACAACCGTATCATTAAAGAATACTTGACGCGTAGAACTTGCACGAATACCTAATTTGTGTTCTTCTTCACCTAGAGTAATCCCGTTTGGATTATCTCCATCATATTCTACAATGAAACCAGTAATATTTTTATCATCTTCAATACGAGCAAAAACAATCATCACACTACAGAAACCTGCGTTAGAGATCCACATTTTCTGACCGTTGATTTTATAAGACTTTCCATCTGCAGAAAGTTCAGCAGTTGTTTTACCAGAATTGGCATCAGAACCAGCACCTGGCTCAGTTAAACAGTAAGCACCAAACCATTCGCCAGTAGCTAATTTAGGTACGTATTTTTGTTTTTGAGCTTCAGTACCATATAACGTAATTGGCATAGTACCAATACCTGTATGCGCACCAAATGCTGTACTAAAAGAACCTGTTCCAGAAGAAATATAGTCGCATGTTAAGCATGTAGAAACAAAGCCCATTCCTAATCCGCCATAAGCTTCAGGAACTGCAACACCTAAAAATCCTAACTCTCCAGCTTTACGCATCACTTCTTCAGTTAGTGCGTAATCTTTTGCTTCAAATCTTGGTTTGTGTGCAATGATTTCACGCTCGTTGAATTCCATTACCGCTTCTTTCATCATATTTTGCTCTTCTGAAAAATCTTCAGGAGTAAATACGTCTTCGCATTTTGTTTCTTTTACTAAGAATTGTCCACCTCTTAATAATTCTTTTTCTTGAGTTGTCATTTTTTTAAGATTAATAGATTCAAGAGTCAAGAATTAAGACACTTTTAGTCCAGATTTGAAACTTGAAATCATTTTTTGTATTTGTTTTATTTTGTCTTCTAATTCTTTAAATTTTTCGTCCGAAATGTAGTTTTCATTATATGCAACATTTAGTTGCGTTTCCCATTCAAAAGCTGAACCTAAACTATGCTCTAAATAATTATTAAAATGTTTATTTGAGCTTTTACTTGAGCCTTCAGATATATTTGAAGGGATTGAAACTGCGCATCTATTCATTTGACTCATTAATCCATAGGTTTCAAACTTTGGAAAATAACGAGTGAGTTTATATGATTCTGAAACAAGTTGCATGCTTTCTGTCCAAATTTTTAATTTCTTGAAATTATGCATTGTCTTTTCTTTAGTCTTGTCTCTTAGTTCTTTTAGTTCCGATTCTTACGAAAGAAATTCAAATATCCCACAAGCACCTTGCCCAGTACCAACGCACATTGTGACTGCACCATACTTGCCTTGCATATTTTGCTTACGCATTTCATCGAATAGCTGTACTGATAATTTTGCACCAGTACAGCCTAATGGGTGACCTAATGCGATGGCACCTCCATTAACATTAATGATGTCAGGATTCAAATCTAATTCTCTAATAACAGCAAGAGATTGAGAAGCAAAGGCTTCATTTAGTTCTATTAGCGATAAATCATCTTGTTTTAAACCAGCTTGTTTTAAGGCTTTTGGAATAGCTTTTACTGGCCCAATACCCATAATACGAGGTTCAACACCAGCAGCTGCATAGTTTACCATTCTTGCTACAGGTTCAAGATTCAACTCTTTAACCATGTCTTCGCTCATTACCATTACAAAGGCAGCACCATCGCTCATTTGAGATGAATTGCCTGCAGTAACACTACCACCTTGAGCAAATACAGCTCTTAGTTTTGCTAAAGCTTCTTTGTTAGTCCCTTTTCTTGGACCTTCATCTTTGGTTACTGTATATGATTTTGTTGCTTTTTTACCATTAGCGTCAACATACGTTTGTTCAACGTCTATCGGTACAATCTGGTCTTGAAAGCGATTTTCGGCTAGCGCACGTAAAGCCTTCATATGCGAGTTGTATGCAAATTCATCTTGATCTTCGCGAGAGACGTTAAATTGCTTCGCCACTGCTTCTGCAGTATTTCCCATTCCCCAGTAATAATCTTCGTGACCCGCTTTTACAATCGCGTCGTAATTTAATTCTGGTTTAAAACCTGTCATTGGTACACTACTCATACTTTCAGCTCCACCTGCAATAATACAATCTGCCATTCCAGCTTGAATTTTTGCAGTAGCCATGCCAATTGTTTCTACTCCAGAAGAGCAAAAACGGTTTACAGTTACACCAGGGACGTCAATCACTTCTAATCCCATTAACGAGATTAAACGTGCCATGTTGAGTCCTTGAGAACCTTCTGGCATTGCATTACCAACAATAACATCGTCAATACGTTTTGGGTCTAAATTTGGTAGCTCTTTCATCATGTGTTTGATGGTTTCTGCTGCCAATTCATCAGTTCTTTTAAAACGGAACACGCCTTTTGGTGCTTTACCAACTGCGGTTCTATATGCTTTTACTATATATGCTGTTTTCATCTTTTTTATGCTTTTGACTATTAGCTTTTGGCTTCTAGCATCTTTTATTATTTATAAAATGTGCCAATAGCAAATGGCTAATAGCTTAGTAATTTTAATTACGTAACGGTTTTCCTTTGGCTAACATGTGTTGTATTCTTTCCAAAGTCTTACGCTCTGTACAAAGTGAAAGGAATGCTTCACGTTCAATATCTAATAAGTATTGCTCACTTACTAAAGTAGGCTCAGATAAATCACCGCCAGCCATTACGTAAGCCAGTTTATTAGCAATTTTCATATCGTGTTCGCTGATATAGTTAGAATCTTTCATCGAATCTGTACCAACTAAGAACATTCCTAATGCTTGTTTACCAAGGACTTTAACATCTTTTCTTCTTACTGGTTGTGTGTAACCAGTATCGGCCATTAATTTGGCGTGTGCTTTAGCTGTAGCTATTTGACGGTCTTTATTAACTACGACAACATCTTTTCCTTTTTGCATTAAACCTAAATCAAATGCCTCATAAGCCGACGTTGATACTTTTGCCATACCAATAGTTAAGAAATACTCTTGAAGCGTGTTTAATTGCACATCTCCTTTTCTGAATGTATCTGATGCTCTTAAGGCCATTTCTTTAGAGCCACCACCACCAGGAATGACACCTACACCAAACTCTACAAGTCCCATATAAGTTTCTGCTGCGGCCACTATCTTATCAGCGTGTAAAGAAATTTCGCAACCACCACCAAGTGCCATACCATGAGGCGCAGAAATTGTTGGGATTGAAGAGTAACGCATGCGCATCATCGTGTCTTGGAAATATTTAATAGCTGCATTAAGCTCATCATATTCTTGCTCAGCTGCCATCATAAAAATCATACCAATGTTTGCTCCGACTGAGAAGTTTGGACCTTGATTTCCAACAATTAATCCAGCAAAATCTTTTTCAGCCATATCAATGGCTTTGTTTAGTCCTGCTAACACATCACCACCAATGGTATTCATTTTGGATTGGAACTCTACATTTAATATACCGTCTCCTAAATCTTGAACAGAAACACCAGAGTTACTAAATACTTCAGTCG
>SHBX01000052.1 GCA_004211785.1 Winogradskyella sp. | reverse complement strand
CTGGAGTTTATGATCAAACCAACGGTACATTATCAATATATATTAATGGCACACTCCAAAACACGGCCACTGGTATAACAGGAAGTTCTCTAGGCACAACCAACAATACCATTTTAGGCGGTGTTGACTGGGGCAATGCTACATTTACTGGAACTATAGACGAACTTCGAATTTGGGATAGAGCACTCACCGCTCAAGAAATTGCAGACCAACGCAGTCTAATACTAAGTAGTGATGAGGCAAATTTAGTAGGTTATTTCCGTATCGAACAAGGTCCAGGTAATAATACGTTATTAGATAGCTCTCCAAATAACAACAACGCTAGTTTTTTTAATCTAGATGCCAACACAGATTGGAATACTATTAATACAGCAACTGTTAATGGTGAGCCCGGAGTTATTCCTGTAGTATTGACGGTTACGGACATTAATGGTAATTCTGATTTAGCAACAGCTCAAATCACAATAGTAGATAATGCAGGACCAAACGTTATAACACAAGATGTTACAGTTACTATAAATTGTAACAATCCTACGGCTACAATAACTGCCGACACGATAAATAATGGGTCAACAGACAATTGTCAAATCCTTAATATAGATTTAGATATAACAACTTTTGACGAAACTAATTTAGGTGAAAATACAGTGACTTTAACTGTAACAGATACATCCGGTAATAGTAATTCAGAAACTGCTATAGTAAATGTCGTTAATACAACCCAAATAATTTACGTAGACCAAAATGCAACAGGAAGTAATACTGGCGAAAGTTGGACAAATGCATACACAGATCTACAATCGGCAATAGACCAAGCTGCAACTTGTAGTATTATAGAACAAATATGGGTAGCCGCTGGAATGTACAAACCTAGTGTTTTACCAAGAAATAGCACACCGATTACACCACTAAACTTTTTTGACGACCGTAACTTTAGTTTTCACCTAGTTAATAATGTGGCTATGTACGGTGGTTTTTCTGGAAATGAGAATGATATTTCTGAACGAAATTTAGGATTAAACCCAACCGTTTTAAGCGGTGATATCGGTGTGTTAAACGACAACTCTGACAACACCTTAAATATCATAACTTCAATAAATGATAGTGCAAACACAATTGTAGATGGTTTTATTATTGAAGGAGGAACTGCGGATAGAGGATTTCCTGCTGTATCTGGTGACCCTTGTGAGTCAACGGATCCTTGCCCTGATAACTCTGGACCAGATGGAGGTGCTACTATTGAAGGTCAAATCGTCACATTTACAAATGGTGCTGCTATAAATACAAGTAACACTTCAATTAAAATTCAAAACTGTGTTTTTAGAGCGAACTCTGCTACTATACAAGCAACATTGTATTTTGGTTCTGGTGGGTTACCTTTAATTTCAAATACATTATTTTATAATAATACTGGAAACCTAAGTGTACTATTTGTTGACCAGATTGGTGGTACTCAGGCTGAACTTAGTAATCTTACATTTATAAATAATACACTAAACTTACCTATCGGAAGTAATGCGATAGCTTCAATGGGTAGTCTATCTACCATTAAAAACAGTGTGTTTTTTAATAATACAACAGGTATTGATATTAATTCATCAAGCCCTAATTCTACTAACAATTTTGTATCAAACGTCAATGGTAATGGTACCCTTCTAACAACAGACCCATTTGTAGACAGTATGGACATTGATGGTCCGGATGATATTTTAGGAACTATTGATGACGGTTTAATTCCCGCACAAGGAGGCGCTTTAATAGATGCTGGTATTGCATTACCAAATACACCATTAACCGATATCACAGGAAGAACACGAATAGTTGGATTAGCCATTGATGTTGGTGCTTATGAGTCTCAAACTGTATTAAGTAACACAGATTTTGAGATTACAACACTAAGTATTTATCCAAACCCAACAAATCAAATACTTAATATACAAGGTTTAAAAACTTCTGAGAACATTGAAGTTTACAATATCTCAGGACAAAAACTATTCACCAAAACCATTGATTTAAGTAAAAATACAATTGATGTATCTCAGTTATCTGCTGGACTCTATTTCCTTAAGATTAATGATGAAAGCATCAAGTTTATAAAACAGTAAAATATCTGCTCTACTTGCGGCTCTAAAATTGAGACAATTGTTTCGGGGGAAACATAACAATATCTTTTAAGGGGTCGCAAGTAAAGTAGGTAATTAATAAATCTAAAATGAAAACAAAACTACTTTTCACACTTGCATTACTAATAAGCTATGTAACTCAAGCACAAACAGAATATACCTTTACAGGACCAGGCAACATCACTGACGAAACCAAATGGTCGCCAGAATATTTTTCTACTATATTGTCAGATGCTTCAATAGATGTTAATATTTTAGGTGTTTGCAACGTCGATCAATCCGAGTATACTTTTATTAATGAAATTTTTGCAGATTTAAATATATCTGGGGAATTAAACTTTCCAATGCCCACTCCTTTCCCTGGGGCAACCATAAGAGTATACGGAAATATTCATTTAGATGGTGGTGAAATTCAAATTGTCTTTCCATTGTATTTTGAGCCTTCCTTTAACGCCACACTATCGGGTACCGGCGCGTTCAATGAAAATACTACGTCTCAAGGAGAAATTACAAGTGCTATAATTGATATTGGTGATGAAAATCCAGGGATAATTTCATTTAATAAATTACTATATGTAAATGGTTCGGAATTTATATTTGACATTTACAGCGAAACAAGCTTTGATGTATTCAACAATGCTGAAAATTTATCTGGCAGTTCCAATCGTATATCTGTTGTTTTAAATAATGGAGCATCAACGGTTAATAGTAATTCAAGCTTAGTATTATCCCCAAATATCGGTATAACTTTTTTTGATTCTTTTAATACTGTGATTTCTCCAGTAGATGGTTTTCAACCAGAAATTACGTTTAATCCTACACCCAGCGAATTTATCGGTGAAATGGTAATGACCTTTAAGGACATAGAACCTCCAGTAATTAATTGTTTGAGTGACCAAAACGCAATTGCAGATTGTGATTTATTTTATACCATACCAGATTACACTACATCAATAACTGCAACAGATAATGATTCAGTAACAACTATTACCTACACGCAATCGCTTGCAGCTGGTTTAGGTGCTGTAGATGGCACACCCATAACCATTACCGCTACAGATAGCGCTGGTAACTCTAGCTATTGTACCTTTACACTAAACGTCACTGAGCAAACCTTAGGAACAGACGAAATCGATGATATTGTAAGCCGTAACATTTCTATGTTTCCAAATCCATCTAGTGGTCAATTTACTCTGAGAAACACCTCAGGATTAAACTTAATAAAAGGAGAACTTATAGATGTCAAAGGTGCACTGATACAGACCATACACCTAGAAGGATTTACAGATATACAAACCATAGATTTAAGTGCACTAAATCCAGCTATTTATTTTTTTAAGATATATACTGATGATGGTGTAGCCACTAAAAAAATAATTATAGAATAGTTTACAATCTGTAATTAATACATTAACAAAACCATTTTTGAAATTTCAGAAATGGTTTTCTTTTTTTAAATATCTTAGTAGCCCATAATGGGCATTTGGCAATACAAAGCCTAACTAACCAAAATGATACTATGAAAAAAATCCTAGCTCTACTCCTATTTGCTTCTATTAGCATTTCAGCACAAAACTCAATAGAACAAGATATTATTAATATCGAAGACAAGCTCATCGAGTGGCGTCGCGATTTTCATCAAAATCCAGAACTTTCTAACCGTGAGTTTAAAACGGCGGAGAAGATTGCCAAACATCTTAAATCTTTGGGCTTAGAAGTAGAAACCAATGTCGCCAAAACAGGCGTTGTTGGTATTTTAAAAGGCGATAACCCAGGAAAAGTTATTGCCATTAGAGCAGATATTGATGCTTTACCAGTAACAGAGCGTAACGATTTACCCTTTAAATCTGAAGTAAAAACCACATTCTTAAATACCGAAACTGGCGTCATGCATGCTTGTGGCCATGATACACACACAGCTATATTAATGGCGACTGCAGAAGTATTTAGCAAACACAAAGACAAAATTAACGGCACCATAAAATTCATCTTTCAACCTGCAGAAGAAGGACCACCACCAGGTGAAGAAGGCGGTGCTAAACTCATGATTAAAGAAGGTGTTTTAGAGAATCCAAAAGTCGATGCGATATTTGGTTTACACATTAACTCACAGACACCAGTTGGTGTTATTAAATACAAGACTGGTGGCATTATGGCATCTGTAGAGCGTTTTGTGATTAACGTTAAAGGTAAGCAAACACACGGCTCACAACCTTGGTCTGGTGTAGACCCAATACTTATTTCAGCAAAAATCATTGATGGTTTACAAACCATCATCAGTCGTGAAGCCAGATTAACTGACGAAGCTGCGGTAATTACGGTTGGTAAAATCACGTCTGGTACACGTTTTAATATCATTCCAGAATCTGCTGAAATGATTGGAACAGTAAGAACTCTTGACCCAAAAATGCGTGCTATGATTGAGCGTCGTATGAAAGAAATGGTAGAAACCATTGCAAAAGCGTATGGTGGTGAGGCAACAATTACCTTTCAGAATAATACCTCAATCACTTATAACGATGAAGCATTGACTGCTCAAATACTACCATCCATTCAAAAAGTAGCTGGCGAAGAGAATGTACAAATCATGAAAGCCACAACTGGTGGTGAGGATTTTTCATATTTCCAAGAAAAAGTGCCTGGCGTGTATTTCTTTTTAGGTGGAATGACGCCTGGAAATGCAGAATCTTTTCCGCATCACACGCCAGATTTTAAAATCGATGAAAGCGGATTATTACTTGGTGTTAAAGCGTTTACGCAAATTACTTTGGACTATTTGAATAACTAAATTATGGATAGCATTTTTGAGTTCCTAGGTAGCATATCCTGGTGGTTATGGATAATTATTGTTTTAGCTATCGTTGCGATTAGAGATATCTTTTTTCAAAGAAGCCATACCATAAGTCATAATTTCCCTATTGTTGGGCACTTACGCTATTTATTAGAAAGTATTGGTCCTGAGATGCGCCAATATTTTGTAGCCAACAATCGCGAAGAGCTACCTTTTAACCGTATTGAGCGTGGCTGGATTTATGCCTCTGCAAAAAAAGAAAATAATTACGAAGGCTTTGGTACCGATAGAGATATCTATGCGCATCAACATATTTTTATTAATAACGCGATGATGCCTTTTAAGGTTGATGATAATCACCCGAATGCTATTGATAAATGCTTTTTGCCATGTGCAAAAGTCATGGGCGCCTATAACAAGCGTAAAAAACCGTATCGTCCAGCATCTATAATCAACATCTCAGCAATGAGTTTTGGTTCCTTGTCAGCAAAAGCTGTAGAGTCGCTCAATAAAGGCGTAAAAATTGCTGGCGCTTATCACAATACGGGTGAAGGTGGCTTATCGCCTTATCATAGTCATGGCGGTGATGTTGTATTCCATTTTGGGACCGGTTATTTTGGTGTCCGTGCAGAAGATGGCGGATTCTCCATGGAAAAAATGATAAAATTGGTTGAAGACAATCCTTTTATCAGAGCTATAGAAGTTAAACTATCTCAAGGTGCAAAACCTGGAAAAGGTGGCGTGTTACCTGGTGCAAAGATTACCAAAGAAATAGCAGAAATCCGCGGTGTTGAGATTGGTAAAGATGTATTATCACCTCCAAACCATAAAGCCTTTTCTAATGTACCAGAATTGGTAGATTTTATTGAGTCTATCGCCGAAGCTACTGGATTACCTGTAGGTATTAAAGCAGCGATTGGTAAACTAGACCAATGGGAAGAATTAGCGCAAATCATGAAAACAGAAAATCGTGGACCAGACTTTATAGCTATTGATGGTGGCGAAGGCGGTACTGGTGCTGCGCCTCCAAGTTTTGCAGACCACGTCTCTCTACCTTGGGTATATGGCTTTAGCGATATTTACAAACTATTTCAGAAACACAACATAGAGGACCGCGTGGTATTTATTGGTAGTGGAAAACTAGGATTCCCTGCAAAGGCTGCTATGGCATTTGCTATGGGTGTCGATTGTATTAATGTGGCTCGTGAAGCTATGATGAGTATTGGTTGCATACAAGCACAAATTTGCCACACCAACCGCTGCCCTGCTGGTATTGCCACGCAAAGCAAATGGTTGCAAAATGGCATTAATATTCCTTTAAAGTCAGAACGCTTAGCACAGTATTTTAGAACCTTTAAAAAGGAGTTAATAGAAATAACCCATGCTGCAGGTTACGAACACCCTTGCCAGTTTAAAATGACTGATGTAGAAATGAACGTTGATGACCATAATCTTACTAAGGAATTTAATAGCACATTTGGGTATAATAAAACACCTGTAGATTTTAATAACATGCAAGAATTAAAAGACTGTTTGCATTTGGGTGGAAAAGCAACGGACATTAACACCTAATTGCAGATTACAATAAAACATACTATGTTTGTTTAAAACAAGAAAATTATGACCTCAGATATTATCCTACAACTATTTATTGGGCTACTACCAACAATCATTGTCGCAGCTATTGCCTATTATTTTTTTAAAGGACATATAGAAAATGAAAATAGGAGAAGACGTTTTCTACTTCAAAAAGATACGCAAAAAGAATCATTGCCTTTACGCTTACAAGCCTACGAACGTATGGCTTTATTTTTAGAACGTATTTCACCTAATAAATTAGTTGTAAGAATAAAACCAACATCTTCAAATAAAGGAGATTATGAAGCTTTACTTATAGCAAATATTGAACAAGAATTTGAACATAATTTAGCACAACAAATCTATATTACTGACGAATGTTGGAATGTCATTAACGCTTCAAAAAACGCAACAATTCAGTTGATAAGAAAATCGAGTTTAAGTGATAAAGTTGACTCGGCAGACAAACTTAGAGAAGTTATCTTAACAAATTTAATGGACAGATCTACACCTAGTAGTGCTGGTCTCTCATTTATTAAAAAAGAGGTTGGGGAGTTATGGTAGTTAGGTGTTAGGTGAGATATTTTTTAATAGTCCTCGCTAACAACATATGACTTTTAACTTATATCACTTTTTACTTATCAGAGTGTTTTTGTTCAGCATAGTCATACCCTTGTTGCCACCATTTTTCCATTAATCGTTTACTAAAAATCAGTGAGTTTTCAGTCAATGACGTTGGCGTGTAATACAAATTAAGTTTTACGTCTTTGTTTTTTGCAGCTAGTTTCCCTATAACAATATCATTTTTTTCGACCTGGTCCAATAAATGACCAAACAAACTTATCATTAAAGAAAAGGGGTTTTTGCCTAAAACCTTTTGTTTATCCATAGTTTCTGCCTCTAAAACAACAGCATCAATTTCTGTTGCACCTCTTAAAATAGCTTCACGGATAGGGATTACACTTCCTAAACCTCCATCTGCATACTCATGTCCATTACGTGTCGCTAAAGACATAAACGGTATATAGTTACACGAAATCCATATCCAATCACAAAACTCTTCATAAGAACAATCTCGTATAGATTTATACTCTACACGATTCATAGACAGGTTAGCAACAGTAACTACTACATCGTGTTTTATTGTTTTTATTTTCTGATATTCTTCAAAAGTAAAATTCTGTTTTATATTTCGTTTCAAAGCCTTACTCTCACCAAAGGTTCTTTTGCGACGAATAAATTG
>SHBX01000051.1 GCA_004211785.1 Winogradskyella sp. | reverse complement strand
AAGCGCTTAATTCCGTTAATGATTTTAATCTTTTTGGTGCTATTTCTTCTTCGAACTTTTGTTATAAAATTATTTTTAACTGAAGAATTTAGAATTATTGAAAAGTACTTTTTATTGCAGTTTGCAGGAGATTTTATAAAAATAATAGCTTTTTCATTGGCTTGTCAGTTTCATGCAAAGACGATGGTGGCCATTTACTTTATTTCTGATGCCATACTATACCTTTCTTTCTATGTACTAAGCATTTACTTTTTAGAACAGATAGACTTAAAGGGTGTGTTTTACGCGCATATTTTAAGTTGCACATTATATTTATTCGTGGTGACTTTATTTATATTTACAAGAAACAAAAACTATTTGGAGACTGATGCGTAATAAAAAACTCAAACTAATATTGATTTTGGCATTACCAATTTTGCTCAAATATGTCTTCTTTTTAGTATTTGTGGATTGGGGTGTTTTCGATAATGAAGATATCAAGGAAGATGTTATCTTTTTTGCGCTTATAGCATTGTTGATACATACAAATTTTTTTCAAAAACAGATTTTCAAAAATCTATTACTTCTTATTTATGTGTTTTATGTTGTATTAGAAACAACATCATTTTTGGCGGTATCTTCAACGTTTTCATCGTCTTATATGTATTTACTATTAGAGTCTAGCTCTTCTGAGCTAAAAGAATTTGCAGGTGGTTATTTTAGCTGGCCAATACTTATGGTATTTATTGTTAATGGGTATTTGTTCTTTATGCTTAGAAAAAAAACATGGGATATAAATATCAAGCATTCTACATTAATAGGGTTTGCAGGTTTAGTGCTTATAACGGCATTTTTGAAGTTTACAGGACTCATAGAAAGCAATGCTTATCATAATGCCATACGCGGAACTTATGGCTATTACGAGTTACAAAAGAATATGCAATTTACTTCAGTTATAAACAAAAATGAAATAAGCATTACGGCAGATAACGATGTTATGGTTCTAGTTTTAGGAGAATCTACAGACAGAAATCACATGCAGCTTTATGGTTACAATCGTAAAACTAATCCGTTATTAGATTCTGTAAAAGATGAATTAATGTTGTACAACAATACTATTTCCACTGAAGTATTTACACTAAAGGCGGTTCCAAAAATATTAACCTCGCTTAATAATGATTCTAATGGCGAAAGTTTAGTAGATATTGTTCAGGTATTTAAAGCTGCAGGTTATGATACTTATTGGTTGTCTAATCAGAGGCCAATTAGTTTCCATGATAATGCTATAAGCAAGATTGCTTCGGGCTCTAAGATGTTTAAGTTTTATAATCATTTAATAGATAGAGATACTAAGGTTTTGGACGAAGAAATACTGCCAGATTATATCAAAACACTCCAACAACCAGGAAAAAAATTAATCGTGCTAAGACTAATAGGTACACATTTTGATTATGATAACAGATATCCAGAAGCTTATAATAAATTTGATATATCAGACACAGATAATAAAAAACAAAAACTTATTAACGAGTACGATAATGCTATTCTATACAATGACTTTATTGTACACTCTATAATTACTAAACTTAAAGAGAATACTCAAAAAAGCGCTTTGCTATATGTTTCCGATCATGGTGAAAATATATACGACAACAGTACTGATTTTTTTGGACGTTCCGAAGAAATAGTAACTAAGAATATGTTTGAGATTCCGTTTATGTTATGGACTTCAGAAGATTTCGATAAGCCCAAAGATTTTCAATACATACCTAACAGGCCTTTTACCTCTCAATACACTTACGAAAGTATTGGACATATATTTGGAGTTATGCATAAGAGTATGGATGTTGAGAATAGCATCTTCAGTTCTGAGTTTAAGCCTAAAAAAAGAACTATTGTAGGCGATAGAGATTTTGATGAATACTTTGAAAACTCAAAAGAATAATGCCAAAAAAAATTTGCTTATTAACCGATAGTTTGGGTTCTGGTGGCGCTGAAAAAATGGTAGCTAACCTTTCTAAGTCTTTAGTAGGTAGAGGTTATGAGACAACTATAGTCTGTATGATAGATGATGTTATCTACGATTATGGTGGCACACTTTATAATTTTGGAAAAATAAAAGCGAAACACAATAAAATCAGAGCTTTTTCGGAGTTTAAACGTTTTTTTAAAATCCAAAATTTCGATGTGATTCTAGACCATCGCGTACGTATGAGGTGGTTAAAAGAGTTTGTATTTTCAAAATTTGTTTTTAATACTTCTAGAGTTATTTATTGTGTCCATCATTATGATTTGTCACTTTATTTCCCAAAAGTATCTATACCTTTTTTATCAAAGAAAACCTTAGTAAAAACTAGAGAAATTGTAGCTGTTAGTCAATTGGCTAAAGATGAAATTTTAAAGCAATTAAATCTTGAAAGTCAAGTTATTTATAATTATCCAGAACCTAAGACTTCTATTAAAGAGGTTGATTTAGATTTCGAATATATAATAGCAGTCGGAAGGTTAGAAAAAATAAAACAGTTTAATGTTTTAATCGATACCTATAATGCTTCTGAACTGCTAAAAGCAGATATTAAACTTCTTATTTTTGGAGAAGGCAATGAGCGCGTTAACCTTCAATCACTTATTGATGATAATCACTTAAATGATAATGTAATTTTAAAAGGTTTTGATGCTAATGTAGACGTCTATGTTAGTCAAGCTAAAGCATTAGTAATGTCTAGTCAAAGTGAAGGTTTCCCTATGGTTTTAATTGAGGCTTTACAGCTTAAAACACCAGTAATTTCATTTGACTGTAAAAGTGGCCCTAGTGAAATTATTAAACATAAAAAAAATGGATTGTTGGTTAAAGACCAAGATAGAGGTCAATTGATTATTGCTCTAAATAGACTACTTAATCATGAATTTTATAATGAAATTAAATCTAATTTAGACTCACTGAAATTACCTTTTACAGAAGAAAAAATAATAGATCAATGGATAAAACTTATTGAAAACAATTAGTTTGTTTTAAAGACTATTAATGGGTTCAATTTTAAAAGATTCTTTATTCTAAATAATACCCTAACAATTGTATTTGGTAATTTCAAAATCAGACGTTGTAAAGGTGTAAAGTTTTTAAAATTAACATCTGCCAGCAGTTCTTTTTCTAATTCTTTTTTACCTGAAAGCTTAAAAAAGATTATAGTTGCAAACCGATTCAAATCCATATAACGATTAATATTCGAATTTTGTTTTTCCTCTTTTTTGTAAGCATTTAAAAATTTTGGAATACTTTTTTTCATAGAAAAATCAGACATGTTATCGTCCATTGTTCTATTATATATAGCACTTGTACAAGAATCATCTAATACAAATTTATACTTTAAAGCAATACGAATATATAGATCAATGTCTTGCTCTGAGTAGATTTCTATGTCAAAATTTCCAATATCATTAAATACTACTTTTGGGATACAAATTGCGCCAACCCATGCAATACAATGCTGAGTAGAATGTTTAAAAAAATCAGGAACAATGCCTCTAAAACCTTTTGCCAAGCCATTGAAATTTGCACGATGATAAATGTTCTCTGACTTTTTTAGCGTATACCCTGTTCCGTAAACACCTTGATTTGGAAAGTCTTTAATGAGGTCATGCAGTTGCTGCAAATGATTGGTTTCCCAATAATCATCAGCATCAATTAAAGCAATGTAATTTGCATTAGCATATTCAATTCCGTTGTTTCTAGAAACAGATAGGCCTTGATTTTTCTGATAGAAAATCTTGATTCTTTGGTCTTTAATTTTTTTAACTTCTACAATACTATTATCGGTACTCCCATCATTAATTATAATTACTTCAAAATTCTTAAAACTCTGCTTTAAGACAGTTTCTAGAGTTCCCTTTATATACTTTTCTTTGTTATAAAGTGGAATGACTACTGAAAAAAATGGTTGCATTTAACATTATATTTATGCTAAAAGTAACCTTTTATTTCAACCTTGTTTTTAGTGATTACAATTAATTGGTTTAGATTTGTGATATGTCAGAAAAGTCTATTCAAATTGTTGCGTTTAATAATCCTTATCCAGCAGATTTTGGCGGTGCTATTGATATGTTTTATAAAGTGAAAGCACTACATCACTTAGGCATAAAGGTTTTTTTACATATATTCTATGATAAGCGACACGACATATCTGGAATTAGAACCTATTGTGAAGAAGTCTATCTATATAAACGTAAGAAAGGAGTCCTTAATCATTTATCATTTCAACCTTTTAGTGTTATAAGTAGAAAGAGTAAAAAGTTAATTGAAAGATTAAAAGCTACTGACGCACCAATTTTAATTGAATCCTTGCGGTCATGTGCGTTATTAGAAAATGAAACTTTTTCTCAGAAGATTGCCGTTCGGAACCACAATATAGAACACGATTATAGTTGGGGATTGTCAAAAAGCGAAAGCAGTTGGATTGGAAAACTAGCACATTTTGTCGAAGGCTATAAACAAAAAAAGTTTGAGAGGATATTGAATAAAGCTGATATACTTTTTAATATTTCAAAGCATGAGCAATCTTATTTTAAAACTAATTACCAATCTAAATCAATGTTCCTGAACGTATTTCAAGGTTATGAGTCTATTAAATCTAAAAATGGATTTGGCAAATATGCTTTATATCATGGAGACTTAACAACTTCGGATAATATTAAATCTGCTTTGTTTTTAATAAAAGTTTTTAAAAAAACGAAGATACCATTTATCATTGCTGGTTCAAAGCTACCTAACGCTATTAATAAACTAATCAAAGATTCTAAGAATATTTCATTTGCAGAAATTTCTGAACCACAACAACTTCAGGAATTAATTGAGAATGCACATGTTAATACTCTATACTCTTTTCAGCGTTCTGGCACGAAACTAAAGGTATTTGCAGCATTATTTAATGGAAGGCATTGTATTTTGAATAAAAATATAATTGATGATAAGAATATTTTGAATGTCTGTAAAGTTGCTGAAACAGGAAATGTTTATCGAGATGCTGTAACAGCTATATTTAAAGAAGAATTTAAACTAACTGAAAACAGAAAACGAGCCTTAGCAGCTTATAATGATTTGAAAAATGCTAAAATCATTATCGAAAACTTGCTCTAATTTTTACGCTGCACAACCTCAAATACCTTATTCTCATCGCACTTAAATGTTTTGCTTGGGTATTTTAAAAGTAAAGCATAGTCATGAGTAGCCATCAAAATGGTATTACCATTTTTATTAATGTCTTGCAGAACTTCCATAACCTCAATACTTGTTTGTGGATCTAAGTTTCCAGTTGGTTCATCAGCTAAAATAAGCTCGGGTTCGTTAAGTAAAGCACGCGCAATAGCAACGCGTTGTTGTTCGCCGCCAGAAAGCTCATGCGGAAATTTAAAACCCTTATTTCCCATACCAACTTTATCTAAGACAGAAGCAATACGGTCACTAATTTCTGATTTATCTTTCCAACCAGTAGCCTTTAAAACAAATTCAAGATTGCCATTAATTGTACGATCTGGTAACAATTTAAAATCCTGAAATACAATACCCAATTTACGTCTTAAAAAGGGAATGTCCATTTCCTTAAGTCCTTGAAGATTAAAGTCTACAACATGACCTTCGCCTTCAGTTAATTCTAAATCGCCGTAAAGCGTTTTCATAAAGCTACTTTTGCCGCTTCCGGTTTTACCTATGAGATATACAAAATCACCTTTTTGCAATTCAACATTAACATCGCTAAGCACTAAGTTTTCGGCTTGATATATATTAGCGTTTTTGAGCTGTAAAACGGTTTCTGACATATGCTTATTTTGGAGTAGTAAACGTTATTGGCTATAAATGTATTGTAAAAAAATCAATTTACAGTTTTTAATAATGGCATAATAATTGGCAGATAAACATTTATTGTGCAATCGCGCAATAGTAGAAAACGACTATTGTTTCAAACCATGTTTGATAACTTGGTTTATAATTAACAGTAATTTTCTGCGTTAGTATTAGGGTATTAATTTAATTTTGAATTGATACTAGTCATCATAATTGCAAATCAAAAAACGACGCTAATGACGTTATTAAAAAAACATGTATTAGGCATTTGTCTCTTACTTTCATCATTTCTTTTTGCTCAAAAATCCGCTATCTATACTAGCGAATTTAAAGAGTATCAAAAAGCACTCACATTATATAATAATAAGCAGTATAAAGCTGCACAATCTTTATTTGATGACATAAAGTATGATACAGAAGATGAAGTTTTAAAGTCTGATTGTAGCTATTACATCGCTAATTGTGCGGTGAGGTTAAATCAAAAGAATGCAGATGATTTAATTGAAGATTTTGTTGAAGAGTACCCAACAAGTACAAAACGAAACACAGCATTTTTAGATGTTGCTGATTATTATTTCGAGAATTCTGATTATGCTTATGCTCGCAAATGGTACCAAAAGGTCGATGAGATGAGTATTGCCCGTGCTGAGCAAGACAAGTACAATTTTAATTACGGTTACAGTCTTTATGCTACTAAAAACAAAAATGGTGCAGAAAAGTATCTAAATCGAGTTAAAGAAAATGGAGAATATGGTTCTCAAGCCAAATATTATTTGGGTTACATGGCTTATGAAGGTGATGATTATGATGCTGCAAACGAATATTTTGAAGCCGTTTCTGACAATGAAAAGTACAAAGAGAAGCTTAATTATTATCAAGCCGATTTAAACTTCAAATTAGGTAAGTTCGAAAAGGCGATAACATTAGCAGAAGAACAATTACCAAAGAGTAACGAAGAAGAGACTTCAGAATTATCAAAAATTATTGGCGAAAGTTATTTTAATCTTGAAGAGTATACTGAGGCCATTCCATATCTAAAAGCTTACAAAGGTAAAAATGGCCGTTGGAATAATACTGATTTTTACCAATTGGGTTATGCATATTACAAGCAAAACGATTTTGAAAATGCTATTTCAGAATTTAATAAAATCATTGATGGTAATAATTCAGTAGCTCAAAATGCCTATTATCATTTAGGTGAAAGTTATATCAACCTCGATAAAAAACCAGAAGCATTAAACGCGTTTAGAAATGCGTCTCAGATGAATTTTGATGATACTATTAAAGAAGATGCATGGTTAAATTATGCCAAGATCAGTTACGAGATTGGTAATCCATATCAATCGGTGCCACAAGTATTGGCTGGCTATTTAGAGGCTTATCCTAAGACGGCTTATAAAGAAGAAATCGAAACCTTATTGATTGATTCTTACATCACATCAAAAAATTACAAAGAAGCTTTAAATCTTCTCGAGGATAAAAATAGTTTCGAGAATAAGTTAGCATATCAAAAAGTAGCTTTTTATAGAGGCATCGAATTGTATAACGAAGATAGATATAATGAAGCTCTAGAGATGTTCGAAAATTCTCTAAAACAACCAAGAGATGATGGTTATGTTGCTCGTGCCACTTTCTGGAAAGCTGAGACTGATTATAATTTAACCAATTATAATGAGGCTTTAATAGGTTTTAAGCAGTTTAAGCAACAAGATGGGATTTTCGATACTCCAGAGATTGAAAACCTAGATTATAATTTGGCTTACACGTATTTTAAGCTGAAAGATTATAATCAAGCTTCTAGTTATTTCAGAACGTTTATTGACGCAAAAAAAGACGATAAATTAAGAGTTAATGATGCTTATTTGAGATTAGGTGATGGTTATTTCGTTTCTAGTGATTATAACAATGCAATTTTGGCTTATGACAAGGCCATTGCCATTAATGAGATTGAAACCGATTATGCAGCGTTTCAAAAAGCCATGAGTCATGGTTATATGGGTAAAGCTTCAACAAAAATTAAAGAACTCAATACATTTATTATTGGTTATCCTAAATCTGGACTGCGAGATGATGCTATGTACGAGTTAGCAAATTCTTATGTAAAAGCAAATGAAATGGATAAAGCCATGTCTATGTACGACCGTTTAAATTCAGAATATAAACGTAGTGCCTTTATCTCAAAATCGCTATTGCGTCAAGGTTTAATTCATTATAACGCTAGTGAGAATGAGCGTGCTTTGAGTAAGTTCAAAAAAGTAGCTAAAGATTTCGCGGGTTCTCAGGAGTCTATTCAAGCCGTTTCAACAGCACGATTAATTTATATCGATTTAGGGCGAGTGGATGAATATGCACGTTGGGTGAAAACTTTGGATTATGTAGAAGTTACAGATGCCGAGTTGGACAATACAACATATCTGGCAGCAGAAAAGCAGTATTTAGATGGTGATACTGATGAAGCAATTCGTCAATTCAATAAATACTTAAATGCGTTTCCAAATGGAATCCATGCTGTAAAATCACATTTTTATTTAGCGCAATTGTATTACAAGAAAGATTTGTTTGATAATGCAAAACCGCATTACAGAGCTGTTGTTAATGCTGCAAAAAATGAATATACGGAGCAAGCTACTGTAAAGCTGAGCGAAATTTATCTCAATAATTCTGAATGGACAGAAGCGATTTCAGTCTTAAAGCAACTAGAAACTGAAGCCGATTACCCACAGAATGTCATTTATGCACAGTCTAATTTAATGAACGCTTACTACCAAACTAAAGACTATTCTGAAGCTGAAAGCTATGCAGAAAAAGTATTATCAAAATCTAATTTAGATAGTAAAATAAAAAATGATGCGCAACTCATCATCGCACGTTCTGCATGGGAAACAGGAGACGAACAAAAAGCAAAATCTGCGTATGCACAAGTTCAGAAAACAGCTTCTGGCAGTGTTGCGGCTGAAGCATTGTATTACAACGCTTATTTTAAGAATAAAGAGGGAAAGCATACTGCTTCAAACACTGTGATTCAAAAATTAGCTAAAGACTATAGTAGCTACAAACTCTACTCAGCAAAAGGCCTAATTGTAATGGCGAAAAATTATTATGCCTTAGATGATGCTTTTCAAGCTACTTATATTTTAGAAAGTGTCATTTCTAGTTTTCCAGAGTTTGAAGATGTAGTAGAAGAAGCCAAATCCGAATTAAGTAAAATAAAATCTGAAGAAGCAAAGACAAATTCATCAATCGAATCTGACAAAAATTAGAAATTTTTGTCATGCTGAACTTGATTCAGCATCTCATAATCAAAACAGAATCCATGAACATCAAATATAAAATAGCAGTACTTTTAATGTTAGTCTTCACTTTTACGTTTGCACAAGAGCGTACAAAGGACACAATTGATGACCAAACGGTAAATGTTATCAAGCCATATACACCGACAATTTCGGATGCCTTTAAGATTAAGGATAAGCCTTCTTTAGATGATGCTAATACCATTAAGAAAAAGGAAGTGAAATACAATATTT
>SHBX01000050.1 GCA_004211785.1 Winogradskyella sp. | reverse complement strand
GCGTCTTTAAATTTAGAATTCCATTCACCCATTGCAGCCGTATCACCAGTTTTGGAATACTCAGCCATAATCAATTCTGGCTGATACTTTAATATCTTTTTTACCATAGGTTTATATGCTCGCTTTACTATTCCAGGAAGCTGATGCATATCGCCTACTATGAGAATCTCTTTTTGCTCTTGCGCAATCATACCGTTAAAAACAGTTATTAATAACAAGCCTAATACATATTTTAGTTTCATATTATATATGTTTAATTTTAATTGTGGTTAAGTATATTCTTATAGGTAATAATTACCTATCTAGCCATTTACTTGCTGATACAACTTCGAAATAAGGATTAGCATCAAATAAATTTTTGATAATTGGGATATGGTCGGCACCCATTATCAAAACTATAGCATTGTCATTTTCAAAATCAACTTGGTTTATCATTTTTGTATAGATTAAAATATTTCGCCTATACCAATCAGTGATAACAGCTGCTCCAATTAATGTATCGTCATCATCATAATTATAAAAATCAGTGCTTCCAATTAATGGCCAATTAGAGATATAGCTAGCATGGGATGCATCCATAACCTTATCACTATTAATCCATTTGATATATTCAAGTAAGCTTGAGTTTTTCATTATTGAATCCTCATTAGCTCTATCTTCATAGCGCTCAACAGTTCCTATTCGTTTTCTTTCTAAAATATCTGTCTGGTCATTATTTTGTGCATATTCATAAGCTGCCTCATTCAAATAACCATATCTTCCTGGGTGATCGCACAAATAAACACTGTCATGATTAAGCATTTTTGCAACTCTAAAACCTACTTGATAAATTTCGTTTTTAGCTTTAAGAGGTCGCTTCATACTACGGAATACGGTATATAATGAGTCTATCTTATTTTGAAATTGGAATTCAGGCTGTCTTTCAAGAAAAACCTTATTTGGCTCTCTTGAAGCGATTATTTGACATAGCTCCTCTATGCTTTTTTGATGTTTTTCATCCAAAACATTATAAGTTGAATCTGTTTGAGCAAAGTGAAAAGTGCCTAACAGATAAACTTTAATTGTTTTTGTACTCGCTTTAGAACTTAAATCTTCACTTGATTCAGGCTGTTGATTGCAACTAAAAAACAGGAGTGCTAAAACTAGAGTTTGAATTATTTTTTTGTGTTTTATTGAATCGATCATACCTTTATAGTTTAATGATGAATCAAAAGTCTAACTCTTTTCTATTAAAAAGAAAGAGAATCTGTAAACTAGATAAAGACGTCGGTTAAACTTTCTCAATATCTATTAACTATAAGTAGATTATGTTCACAGATGAATTTTTGAAGTTCACAGATGTTATTTATCTGTAAACTCTTATTTCTTTAGTTTCGCATTATGAAACGAGCATGTTAAATAGTTCCACTCCTATGAAAATGATTAATAGCGAACAACATGTGACAATCAAAAAATAGATATAAACACATGAAATTAAATATCAAAAAACTAGGGCTTTGGTTTTTCTTGTACTATATAGTAACTGATGTTCTTAGAGCAATACTAGAAGCTGATTCGTTTTCAAAGGCTTTTCAATATAATACTCAACCTAAAATAGTAGCATTAACTATTTCCGTAGGTTTTGTGTTTTTTTTGTATTCGCTCTCTTCCTATCTTATTTTCTTTAAATGGCATCATAAGAAACCGTTCTGGCAAAATATTGTATTTATATTTTTTGCCGGATTATTGATTGTTGGAATTAGATATTTTATTGAAGAAATTGCCTTTAGAAGTTTATTTGGATTTGGGAATTATAGAAAAGGCATATCATTATTATATTATTTTTTAGATAATTTTTATTACGTTTTTCAATATTGCGCTTTGGGTATTATCTTTTACTTCTGGCAGTATTCTAAGTACAAAGATGAGCGGAATAACCAGCTTATAATGGAGAATCAGCGTATGGAACTAGATTTGTTACGCTCACAAACAAATCCTCATTTTTTGTTTAATACACTAAATAATATTTATGCCTTAGTCCATAAAGATTCTAATAAGGCTTTAGGAGCTATTGAGAAATTGTCCTTGCTGCTTAGATATTCCTTATATAAAACCAATACTGTTGTAGCATTAGAGGATGAAATCTCACAGATTAAAAATTTTATAGATTTAGAAAGTATTAGACATAAAGAACCTCCAAATTTAAAGCTGAATATAGATGGAATAACCAAAAATGTAAGATTGCCACAATTTTTATTATTGCCATTTGTTGAAAATGCCTTTAAACATGGTAAATTACACAGCAAAAATCAACCTATAAGTATTAGATTAAAAATTACTAATTCAAATTTAAGTTACATTGTAACCAACGAAATTGAAGAAAAGAAAAAAGACAAAGTAGGTGGTTTAGGGCTAGATAATCTTAAAAAACGTTTGGACCTTTTGTATCCTAATACAAATGTATTTTTAAGTAAATCAGAAAACGCTCTATTTACTGCTCAACTTGAAATACCATTACAATGACATGTATTATTATAGATGATGAACCTTTAGCTGTTGATTTATTAGAATCTTATGCTTCAAAAATTGAAGATTTAGAAGTCATAGGAACATTCAATAATGCTTTAGATGCATTGAAAATACTTCGTGAAAAATCGGTAGACTTATTATTCTTGGATATTCAAATGCCTGAAATTACTGGTATAGAGTTTAAGAAAATCATAAACCCTGACATTAATGTGATTTTTACAACAGCATACTCGGAATACGCTTTAGAAAGTTATGACCTTAATGCCGTGGATTATTTATTGAAACCCATAACCTTTCAACGCTTTTTAAAAGCCGTAGAGAAAATAAAGAATAAGAGTGTAGTAAATACCGTTGATAATAACAAAAATGATTACCTCTTTGTTAAAACAGAATATCGTCACCAAAAACTATTCTTCTCAGATATTTTATATCTAAAAGGGTTGAGTGATTACGTTGCAATACAAACTAAAGAAGGCAAAGTTTTGACATTGCAGAACATGAAAGATTTCGAAAAAAGCTTACCGAAGGACAAATTTATTCGTGTGCACAAATCCTACATCATTGCACTACAACAAGTAGAATTTATCGAGCGTAATCGAATAGTAATTGACGGCGAATATATTCCTATTGGTGCAACTTACAAAGATGCTTTTTGGACTAAAATTAATGGATAGACTTACCCATTAAACAAAGGTCTATCACTCATTAGATTATTCACTTTTTCAGCAACAGCTTCAAGTACAGTCTCATTATCATGATTAGTAATAACCTCATCAATTAAATCTACAACATAGGCCATATCATCTGCCTTAAGACCTCGTGTAGTAATAGCTGGAGTACCTACTCTAATACCAGATGTCACAAAAGGAGATTCTGTATCAAAAGGCACCATGTTTTTGTTTACGGTAATATCAGCTTTTACAAGTGCTTGTTCAGCAGCTTTACCAGTAATATCTTTATTTCGTAAATCAATTAACATCATATGGTTATCGGTACCATTAGATATTAAATTGTAATCTTTAGCAACGAATGCTTTAGCCATAGCGTCGGCATTTGCCTTTACTTGCAACATATAATGCAAAAACTCATCTGTTAAACATTCACCAAACGCAATTGCCTTAGCAGCAATAATATGCTCTAATGGTCCACCTTGATTCCCAGGGAATACTCCAGAGTCTAAAAGACCAGACATTTTGCGAAGGTTTCCATTCTTTAATCTTAAACCAAATGGGTTTTCAAAATTTTCACCCATCATTATGAGTCCACCACGAGGTCCACGCAAGGTTTTATGTGTTGTCGTGGTCACCACATGGCAATGCGGCATTGGGTCGTTTAAAATTCCTTTTGCAATTAACCCAGCTGGATGCGAAATATCTGCTAATAGCAAGGCGCCAACATTATCGGCTACTTCTCTAAATTTTGCAAAGTCAATATCTCTTGAATAAGCAGAAGCACCTGCGATAATCATCTTTGGCTTTTCTTTTTCTGCCATATCAGATAACATATCATAATCGATATATCCAGTATCTTTCTTTACACCATAAAAGGTTGGTTTGTACAAACGACCAGAAAAATTAACTGGCGAACCGTGCGTTAAATGCCCTCCATGAGATAAATCGAATCCTAAAATAGTATCACCAGGTTTTATACAAGCATGGAAAACCGCTGTATTAGCCTGACTTCCTGAGTGTGGTTGCACATTGGCATAAGCTGCACCAAATAATGTTTTAGCACGGTCAATAGCTATATTCTCAACCTCATCCACCACTTCGCAACCGCCATAATAACGTTTGCCAGGGTAACCTTCGGCATATTTATTTGTAAGTACAGAACCTGAAGCTTCCATCACCTGAGGACTTGTAAAATTTTCGGATGCAATAAGTTCTATTCCATCTGTTTGACGCTCTCTTTCAGCTTCAATAAGTTCAAAAATTTGTTCGTCGCGTTGCATATCGTTAAATAGGATGTTAAATGAGTTCCAAAAATACGAATTACATTAGTTTTAATTTGAAAAATCACGTAGATTTGAATGTAAATAATCAACATTTAATCAACACAACGCTTATGCCTCTTTCTGCTAATAATCCAGACCGAATTTCTTGGTTACACGTTAATAAAGATTCAGATTTTCCAATTCAGAATATTCCATTTGGTGTCTTCTTAACCAAAGACGATATTATTACCATCGGAACCCGAATTGGAGATACTGCCATTGACCTTGGCGCATTACATCAGTTAGGTTATTTTGAAGGTATTCCATTGACAGATGATATTTTTCTTCAAGATACTTTGAATGATTTTATTGCTGATGGAAGAAAGACATGGCGATTGGTAAGAAACCGTATTGCTGAGATTTTTGATGCTGAAAATTCAAAATTGAAAAATAATACGGCACATAAGGAAACCATTTTATTCCGTTTGGATGAAATTGAAATGCAGCTTCCTATTTATGTTGGTGATTATACAGATTTTTATGCGAGTAAAGAGCACGCAACAAATGTAGGTTCTATGTTTAGAGACCCAGAAAATGCATTGATGCCTAACTGGTTGCATTTACCTGTGGGTTATCACGGTAGAAGTTCTTCGATAATTCCATCAGGAATTCCTATTCATCGACCACAAGGACAAACCTTGCCTGCGGATGCTAAAAAGCCTGTATTTGGACCATCAAAATTGGTGGATTTTGAATTAGAAATGGCATTTATAACTACAGATGCCAATGATTTAGGAGAACCTATTCCAATTGATGAAGCTGAAGAATACATCTTTGGATTGGTCTTATTTAATGATTGGTCAGCAAGAGATATTCAAAAATGGGAATATGTTCCATTAGGCCCATTTTTAGGAAAAAACTTTGCATCATCAATGTCGCCTTGGATTGTAACTTTAGATGCACTAGAACCTTTTAGAGTCGAAAGTCCAAAACAAGACCCAAAACCTCTTCCCTATTTGCAAACCAAAGGAAAAAAGAGCTTTGATATTAACTTAGAAGCGTCGATTATGCCAAAAGGTGCTAAAGAAACTACGGTTTGTAAGTCTAATTTTAAGTACATGTATTGGAACATGTCTCAGCAATTGGCACATCACACCGTTAATGGTTGCCCAGTAAATTCTGGAGATATGATGGGTAGCGGTACTATTTCTGGGCCAACGGAAGATTCTTATGGTTCTATGTTAGAGTTGTCATGGAAGGGCACTAAACCTATTAAAATGCGTGATGGGTCAGAACGAAAATTTATTAATGATTACGATACTGTAATTATGCGAGGCTATTGCAAAAATGACGATATCCGTATAGGCTTTGGCTCAGTAAAAACCCAACTATTACCAATTTTTGAACCAAAAAAGAAATAGCTAGAATAAAATTAATATCATAAAAAGTCCTGCAAAAATTGTGGGACTTTTTACATTTGGCACGGCAATTGAAATATACTAGTGAAACCTTAAAACTAAACGATTATGAAAAAAATTACACTATTACTCGTATTGGTTGCATTTTTAGCGTCTTGTGGCTCTAAGAAAAAGGTAGAGCGCGCTTTAACCTCTGGCAACTATAATGAAGCTATTTCTAAAGCTGTAAAAAAACTAAGTACTAACAAAGAAGCAAAACGTAAGCAAGATTATATTTTATTACTTAAAGATGCATACGATAAGGCCAACGAAAGAGATTTAAAATCTATTTCTAGTCTAAAAGCTAGTAATAACCCAGAATACTATAAGCGTGTTTTTGAAACGTACAATGCATTAGATCAGCGTCAGAATGCAGTTAGACCATTATTACCATTGCGTATAAAAGGTCGTGAGGTGTTTTTTAAACTCACTGATTTTACTAATGATATTGTTGAAGCTCGTGAAAATGTATCTGATTATTTTTATGAAAAAGGTATTATGCTTTTAGAAGGCGATGACAAATTTCAGTTAAGAGATGCTTACAACACTTTGGCCTATATTGAAGATATAAACCCAAGCTATGAAAAAACGCGTGAGCTCATGCAAGAAGCTCATGAACGAGGAACAGCTCATGTCATTGTAGCTATAGAAAATCAGACCAATCAGATTATCCCAAGACGATTGGAAGATGCCTTACTCGATTTTGATACTTATGGTTTAAATCAATTTTGGACAGAGTATCATGCCTATGAAAAAGATAGTATGGTGTACGATTATGCCATGCAATTACGATTGGCAAGAATAAATATTTCTCCTGAACAAGTGAGAGAGCGCGAGGTTTTACGTCAAAGAGAAGTTAAAGATGGTTGGCAATACCAATTAGACGCCAACGGTAATGTTGCAAAAGACAGTCTTGGCAATGATATTAAGGAAGATAAAATAATCACCGTTAGAGCACGTATGTTTGAAATTGAACAATTTAAGCAAGCAGAAATCCTAGCTAATGTTGTTTTTACAGACCTTAAATCTCAAGAAACGCTAGAGCAATTTAATATAGATAGTGGTTTTATTTTTGAGCATTTCTATGCAACTTTTAGAGGTGATAGACGCGCATTAAATAGCGATGATAGAAACTTAGTTAGAAATCGTGCTGTCCCTTTTCCAACAAATGAGCAAATGGTTTTTGACTCTGGTGAAGATTTGAAATTAAAACTGAAAGACATTATTTCAGATTATAGATTGTGACAGATTCATAAAAAAAGCCTCGATATTATCGGGGCTTTTTTTATGACTAATATTTAAATTATTTTCACATTGAAAAATAAAACAAAATGAAACTCGTATTTGCCACGAACAACCACAATAAACTTAAAGAAGTACAAGCTTTAGTCCCAGACCATATTGAACTACTAAGCTTATCTGATATTGGTTGTAATGAAGACATTCCTGAAACGCAACCAACCATTGAAGGTAACGCCATACAAAAAGCAGAGTATTTGGTTAAACATTACGGCTACAACTGCTTTGCAGATGATACAGGTTTAGAAGTTGAGGCTTTAGAAGGTGACCCAGGTGTTTACTCCGCGCGCTATGCTGGTCCGCAAAGAAACTCTGAGGACAATATGAATATGCTTTTAGGAAACTTAAAAGACAAATCTAATCGTAACGCACATTTTAAAACCGTTGTTGCATTACACCTCAATGGCGAGCTAAAAACGTTTACAGGCATTTGTAAAGGCGAAATCACTACAGAAAAGCATGGCGATAAAGGCTTTGGCTACGACCCTATTTTTAAAGCGGAAGGTTATGATAAAACTTTCGCACAAATCTCATTAGAAGAAAAAAATAAGATTGGACATCGAGGCAAAGCGGTACAGCAATTAATCGTATTTTTAAACAACTTATAAATACTACCATTATGCACAGATTTAACTACCTGATTAAACTCCAAGTCTTTTTATTTTTTACAATTTCAATATCTAACATATCTGCGCAAACAAATCCAACATATTCCGAAGCAGTAGAATCGAGAATTAAAGACGTAGAAAACAATCTACGAGATAAACCTATGGATTCTAGCGACATAACTCATAATCTTTCGGAGCGCATGAAATTCCATAATATACCTGCAGTTAGTATAGCTGTAATCAAAAACTATGAACTAGATTGGGCAAGAGCTTATGGTTTTGCAGATAAAGAAGCTCAAATTCCTGCAACTACAACAACCCTATTCCAAGCGGCGTCTATAAGCAAATCTTTAAATGCCGTTGGTGTTTTAAGATGGGCAGAAACAAATAATATTGACTTAGAAGCAGATATTGACACCTTTTTAAAAAGTTGGACATTAAAATCTCGAAAAAAAGCGAATGGCAAAACGATAAGCATCGCAAGCATATTATCACATTCAGCTGGCTTATCTAGACATGGTTTTGGAGGTTATGAAGTTGGTGATGCACTTCCGACTACACAACAAATTTTAGACGGTAAAAAACCTGCAAATACCAAAAAAGTAAAGTCACTTTTTGAGCCTAATACAAAGTTTAAATACTCTGGAGGCGGCACAACCATAACCCAACTAATTCTAACTGAAAACACCGGTTCACCATACGATACATATATGAAAGAGCACATCTTGAATCCTCTAGGGATGACCGAAAGTTTCTATACACAACCACCTCCCAAAGATGCGGCATTAGCAACCGCATATTGGTCTAAGGGCGAACCTCTAAAAACAAAGTACCATGTATACCCAGAAATGGCTGCTGCGGGTTTATGGACAACACCTACAGATTTGTCAAAATATATTATTGAGATGCAAAAATCTTTAAAAGGCGAATCCAATAAGCTGTTATCTAAAGATATGACCAAAAAAATGATGACACCTTACCTAGAAGGCGAAGCAACTGGTTTTGGTGTTTTTATTTCTGAAATTTTAGATAAAAAATATTTCCAACATGGCGGAAGTAATGAAGGTTTTAAATGCCATTACTATGCGAGTTTAGAAAATGGAAATGGGGTTGTCATTATGGTGAATTCTGAAAATTATGACATTATCACAGAGATTATTAGAAGCGTCGTTAAAGTCTATGAATGGTAAACTGTTTACAAATACTACATATTTCAACAACTTAATCTATTGATTCTTAATTAATAGCTTAATAAGTGATAAAGGCAATTAAAAAATTATCATAAAAATTGATATTTTAAGCGTAAAACATAGTCAAAATAATCACGCAATTAAATTTCTCTATTACTCATATCAAATTCATATTTGATAAACTAAATTGCTTCTCACTTATTTAAGTTTTTTGACTAAAATTTAGATTTATAGTTAACTCCTGACTAGTTTGTAGAAAGTTTTCAACTCCATTAAGAGTTTTTTAACCCAGTTAAGAGTTTTTTCACGAAACATTCTATGAATTTATCTTTTCTTAGATGAAATAAATAGAAATTATGAAAAAAAAATCTTAAATAATTATTGTTCAAAAATTTTATTACTAATGGTTTCATTCTTTACAATACTGCAAAGTTGTAGTAAAGAAGAACTTAAAAACGAAAAAGATTTTTTTAATAAATATGCCAACTTAAACGGAGTAGCTAGACTCACATTTACAACTCAAGTACTTCAGGCATATAATGCTTATAATTCTTCAAGTCCAGAAAATCAAATTATTTTATCTTCTTTTGTGGAAGATGGAGGTTCTTTTTCTGATAATATTAGCATAAGTTTATTAGAAAATAATTTATCTAATTACACCGATTATGTCAATGACTTAATAGGTATTGATGAGCTTGGCAATATTTGCTTATGTCCAGACGGTATCCACTACTGTAATTGGAGCTCTGCAATGCTTGAAACATTTATCGTTGATACTGATTTATGGAATTTAGTGAGTGTCGAAGTTTTTCATTTAGATGGCACCCTTATTTCAAATAGTATTATGGATAGTATAGAACATTCATCTGGAAGCTCGTATGCGTTAGTCACTATGAGTAATCCAAATGGAATACAAAGTCTTGTATCTGGTGACGAAATTATTATTGTACTCAAATGGATGGATGGGGATGAGCTACAATACATTACCCTGAGAAATATTATTGATTAATAATTAATTTATTGACAATCAATAGTATATGATTGCCAACAAATTATAAATGAAGATGATGGAATACATTCAGCTAAAAAGCTGACCAAAATGGCTTCGTAACTGCGTTGCTCTCGACCTTGTGGGAAATGCATTCCATCTCCCTGCTAAACCAAATTGAATCAAACATATTAAAACAACTTAAACTCAAATAAAAGTGTATCTTTGCACGCTGAAAGTCAAAGCATTGATTTTCATTAATTTCCTCAGGGTGAGGATGTGTTACAAGAAGTCTTAGGTTTAAGTATGTCGATTCGCTTCTTATGTAACACTACATAACATAATCGAATACTTACACAAAGTAATGCGCACATTCCAAGAACTCGGTCTTAATCAAGACCTATTGAATGCTATCACAGACATGGGGTTTGTAAACCCAAGTGATGTCCAAGCACAAGCCATCCCATTATTATTAAACGAAGAACGTGACCTAGTCGCGTTAGCACAAACAGGTACTGGTAAAACTGCTGCCTTTGGCTTCCCAATGTTACAAAAAATTGACGTCAATAGCCGTACAACGCAAGGTTTAATCTTATCCCCTACGCGTGAGCTTTGTTTGCAAATCACAAACGAGCTTAAGCAATATGGCAAATACTGTAAAGGTCTTAATGTTACTGCTATTTATGGTGGCGCAAGTATTACTGACCAAGCACGTCAAGTAAAACGTGGTGCACAAATCATTGTAGCGACTCCAGGTCGCATGAAAGATATGATTAGCCGTAAATTGGTTGATATCTCTAAAATACAGTACAGTGTACTAGATGAAGCTGACGAGATGCTTAACATGGGCTTCTATGAAGATATTACGGATATCTTATCGCATACACCAGATGATAAAAGCACTTGGTTATTCTCAGCGACTATGCCTAGAGAGGTGGCTTCGATTGCTAAAAAATTCATGTATGACCCCATAGAAATAACTGTTGGAAACAAAAACGAAAGTACAAGCAATGTATCTCACGAATACTATTTGGTAAATGCTCGTGACCGTTACCAAGCCTTAAAACGCTTAGCAGATGCGCATCCAGACATATTTTCTGTGATTTTTTGTAGAACAAAGCGTGATACACAAAAAGTAGCTGAAAATTT
>SHBX01000005.1 GCA_004211785.1 Winogradskyella sp. | reverse complement strand
ATGCTGGTGTGACTGATGCAAATTTGCTCGTGATTTTAAATGATAATGCCATTGGTATTGACCCCAGTGTTGGTGCATTAAAACAATATCTAACCAACGTTAAAAAAGGAACTCAAAAACAAGACAACATTTTTGAAGCCTTAAATTTTGACTATTCTGGACCAATTGATGGTCACGATTTACCAAAATTAATTTCAGAATTAGAGCGCTTAAAAACAGTTAAGGGACCAAAATTTTTGCATGTCATTACCACTAAAGGTAAAGGCCTAAAACAAGCCGAAGAAGACCAAGTAAAATACCACGCACCAGGAAAGTTTAATGCAAGTACAGGCGAAATTCTTGCCAAACCTGGCTTAAGCCAGCAGCCGCCAAAATTTCAGGATGTGTTTGGAGAAACCATCGTAGAGCTTGCAAAGCAGAACGAGAAAATTGTTGGTATTACGCCTGCAATGCCAACGGGTAGCTCATTAAAATATATGATGGAGGCAATTCCTGAGCGTGCTTTTGACGTTGGTATTGCTGAGCAACATGCCGTTACACTTGCGGCTGGAATGGCTACACAGGGCTTAATTCCGTTTTGTAATATCTATTCAACGTTTTTACAACGGGCTTATGACCAAGTGATTCATGATGTCGCCATACAAAATTTACCTGTGGTATTCTGTTTAGATAGAGCAGGTTTGGTTGGCGAAGATGGCGCAACACATCATGGTGTTTTTGATTTAGCTTACCTAAGATGCATTCCTAATTTGGTGATTTTTGCACCTCGAAATGCTATTGAATTACGTAATATCATGTATACGGTCCAGAAAGGCATCGATTTTCCTATGGCGATACGTTACCCGAGAGGTCGCGGTATATTATTAGACTGGAAGAGGCCTTTTGAAACTATTGAAATTGGTAAAGGGAAATGTTTAAAAGAAGGTACAGATATAGCTATAGTATCTATTGGCACAACTGCTAATACTGTTACAAACGTCATTGAGAATAACGCAAAATTCGACAATATTGGGCATTACGATATCCGCTTTGTAAAACCACTAGATGGTGATTTTCTCCACATTTTATTCAAAAAGTATAAGGCAATCATTAGCATAGAAGATGGCGTTGTTACTGGTGGTTTTGGTAGTGCTATTTTAGAATTTGCTAATACAAATAATTATAAAACTAAAATTGAAATTCTTGGTATTAAAGATAAATTTACAGAACATGGTACTGTAAATGAGCTCAAAGCCATTAATGGCATCGATGAAAATGGTTTAAAAGTAAAACTAGAAGAATTAATCTTCAGTCTCAAAATCTAAAGTGGCCAAAGTTTCGGTATTTGATTGCTCTATTTCATTTTTAACTTCCGAAGCATCTGCGCTTGCGGCACTCACACCATGCGACATATCATCAATGATTAATAGACATGCTACAACTGCGAAAAAAACTACAAAAGCACTAAGTACATTATTTTTCATGGGTTGGTAGATTTGGGGTTCTAACATCTCAAATTAATGAATTATATCGTTGAAAAACAAATATAATCGATGAAATGCATATTAAATTTTATAATTGACTGTTTTTCAGTGCTTTAAATTATATCGAATTTCCACTAATTCTATGATATAATAGCATCGCGTTAGAGTCTGAGAGTTTTGAAACATACAAACAGATAGCTATTAGATTATCATATAGAGAGTTATTAGATAAGCTTACTGTCTCTGGTAGTGTTTTTAGAATAAGCTTATCGTAACTAGATAAATTACCAGAATACAAATTACTAGCTGCTTTGCCTAAGACAGAAAGAATGCCTTCTAAAACCTTATATCCTGCAATTTCTTTATTAACAACCTCAGAAGATTGGTATACTTTTTTGATACTAATAGCTATGATATCAGAAATTTGAGCTTTGTAACTGCTGACATCTAATAAACCTGTTTCAAATTCGCCTGCTAAAATCTGCTCTTCATTTTTCATGAAAATAGAAACAGCTTCGTCAATAAGTGTCCCAATGGCAAGTGCTCTCAAATAACTTACACGATCTTTTGTCGTTTTTAAAGCATTGTATTTTTTGGTGTTTATTGTATTCTTTACCAGTTTTATTAAATACTCTAAAGCATAATCTTCTTCTATTAAACCAAGATTTATACCATCTTCAAAATCAATAATAGTGTAACAAATATCATCTGCCGCTTCAACTAAATAGGCTAACGGATGTCTCGAATATGCGCTATTAGCTTTATCTCTTACTTCTAAACCTAACTCTTCTGCAATGGCTTTAAAAGTGTCTTCTTCACTTTGAAAATAGCCATACTTTTTATCTGCAATATGTGTTGTAGGCTTTTTGGGTAACGATGCTTTGGGGTATTTTATAAATGCACCTAGCGTTGCATAACTCAATCTTAATCCACCTTCACGACCAGCTCTGCTTTCGGTTAAAATTTTAAAACCATTAGCATTGCCTTCAAAATCACATAAATCTTTGTATTCTTTTTCTGTGAGTTGATTTTTGAATTGATTTCCGTCGCCATCTTTAAAATAAGCACCAATTGCTTTTTCGCCTGAATGTCCAAATGGTGGATTACCAATATCGTGTGCTAATGCTGCGGCAGCAACAATGGCTCCAAAATCATTAATCTGATAGCCATGAATCTTTTGAAGATGCGGATGTTTTTTAAGTAATAATCTGCCTACTTGCCTTCCTAAAGAACGTCCAACGACACTTACTTCTAAACTATGCGTTAAACGCGTGTGTACAAAATCTGTTTTGGACAATGGCACAACTTGCGTCTTGTCTTGAAGGCCTCTAAATTCTGAAGAAAAAATAATACGGTCGTAATCAACCTCAAAGCCCAAACGTGTTTCGTCTTGTTCTTTTCTAAGTCTTTTATTAGTATCGCCGAAGCGTTTTAGTGATAGTAATTGTTCCCAGTTCATCTTCTATGGATAAGGCAACAAGATAAGTATTCTGACTAAAAAATAATCTGATTTAGAATCAAAAAACCACTAAGCTTTCAACAATTTAATTTTGGTCTTTAGACGTTAGTTCGTATCCTTGATTAATGCCTTTTTCAATAGCAGGAACTCCACGTTTCATCCAAACTGGCATTGGTTCTCCTTTTAAATAATAATCAAAAAATTGAGCTAGCCTAATATTAAAATCTTTACGATTTTGAAGCTTTAAAGGCCAATGTGGTTCTCCGTTATAATTTAAAAACCAAGACGGTTTTTGCAAGCGTCGTAATGACATAAAAAACTCTATTCCTTGATACCATGGCACATGTCCATCGGCATCATTATGCATGATAAGTAAAGGTGTATTAATCTTATCTATATTAAAAATAGGAGAGTTTTCTATGTAGCGTTGTGGATATTGCCAAGGTGTGCCACCAATTCTACTTTGTGTATGCTCATATTGAAACTGGCGACTTAATCCTGTCCACCATCTAATTCCACCATAGGCACTTATCATGTTTGGTACTGGTGCACCAGATTCAGCTGCTTTAAAAATATCTGTTTTTGTTACTAAATAAGCTATTTGATAACCTCCCCAACTATGACCTTGTACGCCAATATTATCTTTATCTATATACCCTTTTTCTATTAATGACGTTACACCTGGTATCACACAATTGTATGCGCTTTCTCCAGGATAACCAACACGATAATGCACATCTGGGTTAAAAATTACATATCCACGACTGGTGTAAAAACTATAATTAATCGATGAGCGTCCGGGGTTTGGATTTCTGTGCCTATGCAAACCATCCGAACTACGCTCATAAAAATTAACCAATAACGGATACTTTTTATTAGGATCAAAATTTTCAGGTTTTATAAGCATTCCCGTTAACTCTATTCCGTCTAAAGAATTCCATTTTACAAGCTCTGAAGTTCCCCAGTTATAATCTTTTTGTTGTGGATTGGCATTAGATAACACTTTTTCGTTTTTAAAACTTCCATCAGAGTAACGGATCTCTGGATATTCTATAAATGATTCTCGTGTAAAAATTAATCCATCATCCTTTTGAGCTTTCATTAATCTAGCATAACGATAAGGCCCAGAAATCAATGTCTTTAGCTTACCATTATTCATATTTAATTCTGCGTAGCCACTATTTTTAGTGTCTTCATTAAATGTAGAAAGCATCCAAGTTCCTGTAGAGTTTAAAAACCGCTCTTCATTATCTAAACGTGTATACCTATATACTGTTTTGCTTGGTCTTCCGTTGGTTAGCCTTTTGCTTTCGCCAGTTTCAGGATTAAAACGCCATAAATCATAACGGTCATAAAGTATTAATGCTTTATCATTTTTAGTCCAACCAGCTGAACCATAAGACCAAGGATGTCGTGGAGCATCATTAAGTTCATTATAAAAGACTTTCCCATCTGTAAGTTTTGTGTATTTTGAGGTAGACACATTATAGGTTACCCAAGTGCTATCACTAAAGTGATAACCATAAGCATAATCTCCTTTAGGGCTAAGTCGAAGATTCCCAGGAAAGGCTTTTACTGCATCTTTTGTAGCTCCAGTATTTACATTTACTATTGCATAATCTCTACGCGTGCCGCCTTCCCATTGCTGTTCTATTTTATAAGGCAAATCGGTGTTTATAAGTGCACTATTTGCATTGCCTTCATTTCCTATAATAGCATTAGGATATTCCAAAGAACCTATTTGAGTAAGCCTATTTGTACTTAAATCTATAACGGTTGAATACGATTTTTTTTGATCATTTTTAACCTGTAATTCTTGAATAGTATACAACGTAGGTTCATCATATGTCCAAACTTCTACATTTACAATTTCTTCATCAATAAGTGTCGTATCTTTTACTACAGGTGGTCTGGCGAGTCCAAAATAAAGTTTAGATTCATCTTTAGAGAAAGCAATAGAACCATCAGAAGACACTCTATATCCACTTGGTGCTGTTGCGGCATCTAATTGTTTTGTAGCAGTTGCTTGGCCTTGTTTCCAATTATACAATTCATTGGGACGTACTTGTACTTTTGTTGTATCTGCATCAACAATAAAACCAAAGTTTTTTCCTGTTTCGCTAAAGCTTAATTGGTAATACTTAGCTTTTTTAGCCGTATAGAGTTCCGTCAGTTGGTTAGATTCTAAATCCAAAATGTAAACACCTCCATCTGTTTCTAAATCTTTTCCTGTTGTGGTATAGGCTAATTTTTTCCCTTTTTTGGCAAAGGTGTAGTCTTTAACAAATTTAATCGTGTCTTGTTTACCAGTAGCTAATTCTCGTAATACCAAATGATAGCCTGTATCTTTGCCTACTTTTTTAATCTTTTTCTTTTCTTCCTTTGGTTTTTTGTCTTCAACCTTTAGAGTATCCTTTTTAGTTTTAGGCTTTTCTTCTTTCTTCTTTTTTGGTGTTGCATCTAGTAAATACCCTATATGAGTTGACCATTTCAAAGGTGTTTTATAAGACTTTACGTTAGCTATCTTAGTTAAGGCTTTGGTCTGTAGGTTAACTATACCTAAAGTGTCTTTAGGCATTTTATTTTTTTTGGTTTTCTTTCTTTTTAATTCTACAACATCATCTTTCCAAGGTTTTATGGTAAATAGTGCAAAATTTCCATCATCGGTAAAGCGCCCTCTCTCTGCACGTTCGTGCTCAAATACCGATTCCCCTTTTGCAGACTTAATCTTTAACCAGCTATCTTTTTCGCCTTTTGTCAATTGATAAATGACGTGATTACCATCAGAAGCAATTGAGCGATTTTGAATCACATTCCAGATTTCAAAGTCTTTGTGGTCTAATGTTTTTTTTTGAGCAGTGATTGAAAAACACAATAGTAATAATAGAAGAGAAAGAAAAAATTTCATTACAGTAAGTTTAGTTATAAACAAATATAAAATATTAACGGTTACCATTTCAACTAAGAACTCATCCTAAAATAGTATGCTGTTATTAATCTATTAATAGTAATGTGATGTTAACAAATTGTTCCCTGATTGTAATGCGTCTTAATACTGAGGTAACTTTTCGCTAACCTTTTTATTACCAATCATTAATTTTTGATTAACCTTAAAATTAGATTCGAGTGGTTTCTTTGCATCATCAATTAGAGAAAAACTGATGAGACAAATAACAATACTTATAACACTTTTTTTATCTGCTGTTTCTTTTGCCCAAAATACAGGCTCAATAACAGGAAAATTAATAGATAAAGAGTTTAATAACGAACCGCTTCCCTTCGCCAACGTACTTATAAAAGGTACAACGACTGGTGTTACTTCAGATGTTGACGGTATTTACAAATTAGATAATCTAGACCCAGGAACTTATACGCTTTCATTTAGTTTTGTGGGTTACGAAACTATTGAAAAACAAGTCGTTGTTGAAGCTGATAAAGAAACAAAACTAGACGTTGTAATGTTTGCAAGTGCAGCATCACTTGATGAAGTAGTTATCAAAACTACTGCAAAAAAAGAAACAGAAACTGCACTTCTTTTAGATCAAAAGAAAGCAACAACTATTAAACAAAGTATTGGTGCCCAAGAGTTGTCTCGTAAAGGTATTAGTGATGCGGCTGGCGCTGTCACTAAAATATCAGGTATATCCAAACAAGAAGGCGGAGGTAATGTTTACGTTCGTGGTCTTGGAGACCGTTACTTAAACACAACTTATAATGGTCTTACACTTCCTTCAAACGATATTGAAAAGAAGAATATGGACCTTAACTTATTCTCATCTGACATCATACAAAACGTAGGTGTAAGCAAAACATATGCTGCTAATTTTTACGGAGATTTTGCTGCAGGTAATGTAGATGTTGTTGCTAAAGAACACACAGGTAAATTTTTCTTAGATATAAATTTAGGGTCAAACTTTAACTCTAATGCCATTGGTAAAAACTTTGTAAAGAGTGAAGGCACTGGTTATTTTGGGTTTTACAATAGATACCGCAATAACCCATACGCTGTTATTTTATCTCACGGTGTAGACCCTCAAGGCATTGATGGCTCTTTAGGTGTAGAAGGAAGTATTACTGGTGGTAAATCATGGGAAATTGGTGAGGAATCTCGCTTAAGTCTTTTTACTACAGCAGCTTTTGGCAGCAGCTTCGAATACAGAAGAGGACAGTTTGCAAATGTAACTGCAGCTGCAAATACAATATTTCAAGATGCTGAAGAATATGAATTTACCCGTAATACAACAGCAATGGCTAATGTTGTATACCGAATTAACAGCGATCACAAAATAAAATTTAACTCATTATTTATTAATGATGCAACTGATGAAGTAGGGCGTTTTGGTATCGACGGACGCGGCTACAACCGTAATACAATTGCAGATAACGACGATTTTGGATTCTTTACTCAAAATGTACAGTTTGAACAGGAAATGATTTTTGTAAATCAAATTCTTGGTACAAGTAACCTTAATGAAAAATTAAAATTAGATTACGGTTTAGGGTACAATAACGTTCTAGCTCGTCAGCCAGACCGTAAACGTATTGCTTTAGAACGTTTTGAAAATACGCTTGATAATGACCCAAGTACAAACGCGATTTTTTACAGAAATGTTGACTTTGACAATCAGCGTTATTTTCAGAATATTGAAGACAGTGAATTTAATGCACGGGTTAATTTAAGCTATGAGCAATCAGAAGCCTTAAAGTTTAACTTTGGTTATAACGGCCGTATTAAGGAACGTACCTTCGACAACCAGCGTTATGGATACGAAATCATAAATCCTCTAACAGAAATAGAAGACCCTAATAATTTCGACGCTTTCTTCTCAACTCAAAATCTAGGGGTATTATACAATACGAGTGTATTCCGTCCATTACCTGGTTTAGAAAGAGAAAATCTACCAGGACAATTAGAGAACACGTATAGCGGTAATCTTAATGTTCATGCGCTTTACGCAGATGCGGTCTACAAAGCTGGAGAAAAATGGACGTTTGTCCCTGGGCTTCGCGTAGAGAAATTTAATCAAGAAATAAGTTACGATGTAATTAATCTCTCTTTTAATAATCCTGGTAGTAACGATGCAAGCGAAACATTTTTCCTTCCAAGTTTAAATGTGAAATATGCACTTACAGAAGATCAAAATCTTCGCTTTTCTGCAAGTAGAACAGTGTCAAATCCAGAGTTTAAAGAAGTAGCTCCGTTTGTATATGAGAACGTAACGGACCGTATTGGTGGTAACCCAGACCTTTTAAATGACCCTGCATTTTCGACTATTGTAAATTTAGATTTAAAATACGAATGGTTTATTAGTAGTGGCGAAATATTTTCTATTGGTCTTTTTAATAAAACAATCAACGACCCTGTAAACTTAGTTTCTGCTAATGATGCTACAGGAACACAACGTTTCTTTAGAACTGGTGACCGTGCCGATGTTTTTGGAGTTGAACTTGAAGTCAGAAAAGGATTGATTAAAGACGAAGACGAAGATAATATTCTTGCAGCAGGAATGAATGTGACTTATACATCAACAACGCAAGATTTAAAAACGGTTTCAGGAACGTTTAACACTAACTTTAATAGAGATTCTGATGAGCTACAAGGTGCTTCACCATTACTCATCAATGCTGATGTGAGTTATAGCCCAACTTTTGGAGAATATAAACCTGTTGCAAACCTTGTATTTTCTTATTTCTCTGACCGTATTGACGCTTTAGGTTCTGGTCAGTTAGGAAACATAATCGAAAAAGGCGTTCCTACACTAGATTTCGTTTGGAAAAATACGATTAATAAAAACTTTGAAATTAATGCAAGTGTAAAAAATATATTAAACCCTTCAATACAGCGTGTTCGCGAAAATGTAGCCTTCGATGCGACTTTAGCGAATGATTTAGGAATAAACCCAAACCTTTCAGAGTTTGCTTTATCAAACTACAAGAGAGGTGTTAACGCAAGTATTCAATTTAAGTATAAATTTTAAAGACAATTAAGAAACGAACATTAAAAAATCAAACAAAAATGAAAACAAACAAATTTCTTTTAGGTTTACTAGCAATTGCAACACTTTTTGTTGTTGGTTGTTCAGCAGATGATACTGCAGATGTAACAATTAATCAAGGAGGTGGTTCAAACCCAACAAATCCTTCTGACCTTGTAATAGGAGGAACACTTACTGAAGACCTTACACTTACTACAGGAACAGAGTATGACTTAACAAGCGGACTTATTGTACCTGAGGGAATAACACTTACTATTGAGCCAGGAGTTGTAGTAAGAGCTACTACAGGTTCTGATGTTTATGTTGCAGTACAACAAGGTGGGACAATTATGGCAGAAGGCACATCTTCTAACCCAATTGTATTTACATCCAATTCGGCAACACCAAACCCAGGTGATTGGGGTGGTCTTATTGTCTTAGGTCGTGCTCCTATAAACTCTGTAGTTGGTGGTGACGCTACTTCTACATCCGAAATTGGTGGTTTGCCTTATGGAGGAAGTATTGCTAACGACAATTCTGGAATTATAAGATATGTACGTATTGAGTATTCTGGAGGTGCTGCTGATGCTGCATCAGAAAATAACGGATTCTCTTTTTATGGTGTAGGAAGTGGAACAACTATAGATTTTATTCAGGCATTTGAAGGTGCTGATGATGGTGTAGAATTCTTCGGAGGAACAGTTAATGCTTCTCACATATCAGTGGTTGGAGCTCAAGATGACTCTGTAGATTGGACAGAAGGTTTTACGGGTACACTTACTGATGTGTATATAGAGCACAGACAATCTCATGATAAAGGTATAGAAGGAGACGGCTTTAATACTGACATTGGAAACAACTCAAATCCAATTTTTTGGAGTGCGCCAACTATAAACAATCTTACTATTAATGGATTAGGTTCTAGTAATGGTAACGAAGCTATCCGTTTAAGAGCAGGAACGCGTGCTACATTTAATAATGTTTGGATTCAAGGTTTTGAAGAAGGCTATGATTTAGATGATGAAGAAACAGGAACTGGATTTTTGGCAGGAGAAACTAGTGTCACTGATATCACATTTGATGATGTAACACTTACTCTAAAAAATGACACAAACGGTGCTTTTGATGAAAACTCATTCTTTACTGGTGTGGGTAATGGAACTGGAGCTGATTATGATTCTTGGAACTCTGGATGGACAAGAAACTAATTAATAAAATGAAAAACTGATTTAGTCTAAAATCTATAAAGCAAAAAAGCATCCAAATTTGGATGCTTTTTTATTATTTTTTTAGAGTTCTATTTATTGGAAGCGACTGTTTCATTATTGGTCCACTCGTTTACCTTAGCTATTCGATTATTAGTGTAATCTACTTCTTTCAATTTATCTCCGCTCCAGTAAAACCACTTACCTACTTTATCTCCTTTGCTGTACTTTGCAGATATAATTTTATTACCTTCTTGGCAATAGCTGTACCAATCGCCATGAAGCTTTCCTTCTTTGGTATAAAACCCTGTTTGGCTTATTTGGCCATTATCATGGTAATACACCACTTCTATAAGATTAGTCTCTTCATTAAGTTTTAAGGTTCTATCTTTTTGTGCATAGGCAAATCCTACACATAACATCAACATTACTACGATTATCTTTTTCATCTCAACTTGGGTTTATTAATAATTATGAAACAAACATAACATTAATTTTACATTTAAACAAGATTTACGTAACATTAAATTAACATTGAATATATAAACATTTGATTATTAGTAATTTAACTTTTTAACCTTATGCGCTTTTGGAATATTGTTTGTATTCAAATTTGTCCTATTTTTGACTAAAGCTTTTACAATGAAAAGTAAAGTAGTTATCATTTTATCGTTACTATTACTGTCAACTTCTCTAATTTTTTGTCAAGCAAAAAACGAAAAAGAAACACGTATAAAATTCAACGAACTTCCAAATAACATAAGAAACATTACTAAAGTATTACCCAAAGAAACTAAGCGATTAAAGGCTTATAAAGAAATAGATGGGTTAAAAAAGAGTTTTGAAATTAAACTCAAGTACAGAAACAACCGCTATAGTATAGAGTTTTCTGAAAATGGAATTATCGAGGACATTGAAATTATCACAACCTTTAATACCCTAAACAAAGACGTTCAGATTCTTATAGAGCACTATTTTAAAGAGACATATTCTAAATACAAGTTCATTAAAATACAAAAACAGTACGTTTTTGAAAACAACATCGAAGCTTCAACATTTGTGCGCGATATACTAATTAAAAAGTATAACCCTTCAAGTAATTTTGAAATCATAGCTGAAGTAAAAAAAGAGAAAAAACGGACTATAAGAGAATTTACATTTAACAGTAAAGGGTTATTGATAAACTCAAGAATTGTAAACCCATCTTCGTACGAGTATGTATTATATTAGAATTATCATTCTCTTTGCTTCTCTTTTACTTGGGTTAAATGTATGCTCTCAAGAAAATCTTGAAGGTCTTGGTGAAACCGGATTTGCATTAAATCATAAGATTTCAAATTCCTACAAAATTAATTTCGGTATTCGTTCTCGTTACTATTGGTATCAAGACAAACGTTTTAATTTTGAAAATAGGCAGCTAGATTTTGTTCATTTTTCAACTTTAAACTTAGATTACAATCATAGTCTAAGTCTAGGAATACAATATAGAGTTAGAGAATCTATTGATGGCGGAAGTAATGAGCTGCGACTAACTCAACAATTTAATTATACTAAAAACAATCAAGCCTTGCGTTTTGGGCATCGTTTTAGATTTGAGCAACGCTTATTATCTGAGTTAACTATTCTACGTTCACGTTATCGATTTGCTCTAGACTTTCCGCTCAGCGGCGAAAAATTAGATGTCGGTGAAAGTTATCTTATAATGTCAATGGAGGCGTTGCTTAGTCAAAGTAGCGCTATTAAACCTGAGTTAGACCATAGAACAACAGCCAATATTGGTTGGGTAATTTCAAAGAAATCAAAAATTCAATTAGGGTTAGACTATCGTTTTGAAGCTTTTAATATTAATACAGAGTACAGGTTATTTGTTCTTAGTTCTTTTATTTTAAAAGTTTAATCCGTTTTGCATAATGTCTTGGTCGTATTAATTAGCACAAATTTTTCGATTTTTTAGCCCTTAAAATAACGTTTAGATAACTTTGTATTAAAAATATTTGAGGTATTTTGCATACAATTTTTATCATTAGATATACATGGAGAACCTCTACATATATATGCTAGCGGCTCTAGCATTTTTAGCTATTGCAGATTTGGTCGTTGGTGTTAGTAATGATGCAGTAAATTTTTTAAACTCTGCCATTGGCTCAAAAGCCGTTTCTTTTAAAACTATAATGATTGTTGCCAGTATTGGTGTTGCCGTTGGTGCAATGACGTCTAGTGGCATGATGGAAGTTGCACGTAAAGGGATTTTTAATCCTGGCGAGTTTATGTTCAATGAAATTATGGTCATTTTTATGGCCGTTATGCTCACAGATATATTGCTTCTAGATTTCTTTAATACACTCGGTTTACCTACATCTACTACTGTTTCTATTGTTTTTGAATTACTCGGGGCTTCCGTAGCGGTAGCGCTTATTAAAATATACAGTGATGGCAGTGGACAAAGCATCACAGATTTAACCAACTATATAAATAACTCTAAGGCTATAGAGATTATATTGGGTATACTACTCTCCGTTGTTGTGGCGTTTACTATTGGTGCTATTATTCAGTATGTATCAAGGATACTTTTGTCTTTTAAATTTGAAGAAAAACCTATATGGTATAGTGCTATTTTTAGTGGCTTTGCCGTAACATCTATTATGTATTTTATAATAGTAAAAGGTTTAAAAAATGCAACCTTTATGCCACCAAGCGTAAAGGAGTTTTTAAGCACAAATCCTATAGCATTTATAGGGATTAGCTTTTTAGTTTTTACACTATTATCTTATTTAGCCGTTAAGCTTTTTAATGCAAAAATCTATACTATAATAATTGTTATAGGTACGTTTGCACTTGCAGTTGCTTTTGCGGGTAATGATTTGGTAAACTTTATCGGTGTGCCCATTGCCGCATACAACTCCTATGAAGTTTGGTCTTTGAGTGGCGAAGTGGCATCAAACTTTGCTATGGTAGATTTATCAAAGCCTGTGCAAACAGAACCTTATCTTTTGCTTCTTGCTGGACTTATCATGGTATTAACGCTTTGGTTTTCGAGTAAAGCAAAAGCGGTAGTAAAAACATCTGTAGATTTATCAAGACAAGACGAAGGTAAAGAACGTTTTGAGCCCAATTTCTTATCCCGAAATATCGTTAGACTTACAATTGGTTTATCTAATAGTATTAATAACATTTTACCAGAACCTTACAGAAACTGGACCAATAATCAATATATAAAACCCGTGTCTTTGGTAAAAGCTCAAGATGCTCCTGCTTTTGATTTGGTTAGAGCAGCAGTAAATTTGATGGTCGCTAGTGTTTTAATTTCTATCGCTACATCAATGAAACTGCCATTATCAACAACCTATGTGACTTTTATGGTAGCCATGGGAACATCTTTAGCCGATCGTGCATGGGGAAGCGAAAGTGCTGTCTACCGTGTTGCTGGTGTGCTTAATGTTATTGGCGGTTGGTTTTTTACTGCATTTAGTGCTTTTGTAGCCGCTGCAATAATGGCTGTTATTCTTTATCATGGTGGTGCTTATGCATTAACTGGTTTATTAATTTTAGCGATTGTCTTATTAATTAAAAATTACTTAACACATAGAAAAAAATCTCAAGTACAACGAGAAGAAGATCAGTTACAAAAAGCCGAAAGCAGTTCTACTCAAGGCGTTATACATGAAAGCGCTTCAACCATTGCAAATGTTGTAAAACGAGGTAATAGAATATATACTTCTGCTATAAATGGTTTAGCAACACAAAATTTAGCTTTATTAAAAAAGAACAAAAAGCAAGTCAATAAACTCTCCGATGAAATTGATGAACTTAGAGACAATATATTTTATTTTATCAAAAACTTGGAAGAACCTAGTTTATCAGCCAGTAACTTTTACATAAACATTTTAGGTTATTTGCAAGACATCACACAGTCTTTGGAGTATATCTCTAAGGTAAGCCATAAGCATATAAACAACAACCATAAGAAACTGAAGTTTAGTCAGGTTAAAGAATTGAAAGACTTAGATGAGCAACTCGAAGCACTTTTTAGTTCTACACAACATGCTTTTGAATCCCGTTCTTTTGAAGAGATTGGCGCAGTATTGAATGATAAATCGGTAATCTTTGATGTTGTAAGACAAAAAATACAGCGACAGGTAGAGCGCACTAGAAATGAAGAATCTAGTCCTAAGAACACCACACTTTATTTTGGTTTATTACTAGAGACTAAAGATTTATTAACGGCTACGATGAATTTATTAGAAGAATATTTTCACTCGCATGACAGCTCTGTTAAACCAGCTACCATACCTCAAGAAGAAGAATAAATACTGCTTTTTATACTAGATATGCCTGATGTAATCTTTTGTATATTTAACAAAAGTAAACTACATCAATCATGAAAACTGTTTCTTCTATCTTATTAATAATGCTATGCTTATCATTTACAAAGGCTCAAAACCTAAGTAGTGAACAACTCTTAGAAAAAGCCATAGCTTATCATGACCCTAATGGGCATTGGCCAAAATTTAGTGGTAATTTTAAAGTCACGATGACGACGCCCAACCAGAGTCCAAGAATAAGTGATATTAGTATTAACTTACCTGCCGAATTTTTTAGTGTTACAGCACAAAGAGATAGTATTACGCAGACGTATACCGTTGGAAAAACAGACTGTTCTTTGTTTTATAACGAAACACGATTAGATGAAGCCACAGCCAAAGAAAAAAAGATGACTTGCGAGCGTGCCAACATGTACAAAAACTATTATACCTATTTGTATGGCTTACCCATGAAGCTCAAAGACAAAGGCACAAATATTGACTCTAAAGTAGAGCGCAAATCTTTTAAAGGCAAAGACTATTTAGTCTTAAAAGTTACTTATGATGAAACTGTTGGTAGTGATGTTTGGTATTTTTATTTTGACCAAAAAACTTATGCGATGGAAGTCTACCAGTTTTATAAAACAGATAACAAAGGCAATGTAAAACAAGACTCTGGTGAATATATTCTATTAACCGAAGAGGAAACCGTAAACGGTATTAAAATGCCTAAAGTCCGTGCTTGGTATTACAACAAAGATGACAACTATTTAGGAACGGATACTTTGGGGAAATAAATTATTAGTAAACAACCAATTCTGAATTGTAATTATAATAATCTATCATAAGGACAATGAAGTTATGAATGAAGTGAATTACTATACCGTACCACATCGTATTGTACTTACTTCTTAAATAACCAAGCAGCAATCCAAATGGGAAAATCCAAATAAACGAGATAAGAGAAAAATGAACTAAAGCGAAAAGAAATGCTGTTGCTATTATTGTTACCCTTTGGCTAGCGACATTGCTTAATTCATTAAAAAGAAAACCTCTAAAAGCCAATTCTTCAAAAATTGGAGGCAGAATAGCAATTAAAATAAAAGACCACAATATTGGGTTGCTTAAATAAACATATTCGCTATAATAATTGTCATAATAAACTTCAAACAACCATTCATTTAAATATCCTATTGATATTGAAACAAAAAAGGCCGATAACACTGGAAACAATAATGTAAATGTCACAATTTTATTATCAAAAATTGGGAGCTTATACAGCTTTAAAATTGATTTATAATTTGAAAGTGAAAAACCAATAACTAATAAAGCGAATACACTTTCGATTGTAAGTTCTAATGCTAAGCTAGGCTCTGAAGATTCGTAGATTAAATAAGATATAAGAGAAAATAGTAGAAATGTTACATAAAAAACAATGACTAAATTTAAAGATTTAGCTCTAGTTTCTACCTGAGGTTTTTTCAAAATCACGCCGCATTGCGTACAATATTTTACTTCATTACTTAACGCGTAATCACATTTAGGGCAAGTCTGCATATAATTTTGAAAATTAATTTTTAATCGACGATGCCGAAAATACACCTTTGGTCAAATATGCTATAATAATGATTTTAAAAATTATTCCTTTTATAATAGTTTGAGGCTCGACTATTGCAGAAATAACAATTGTAGTCACATAAAGTAATAAACCGAGTAACACAGCCATTAATGGTTTTTTAGATGTCCAAGAACCTAATAAAATATAAATAACCCCTAGGATGAAACCTGTGATTAATGTTGCCGTATCTTGATGAGAAAAAAACTGTATTGTTGAGAAAAGGATGGTAATTCCTGCTAATACATACAAAGTATTTCTCGCTGATTTAATTTTTTTATCGGCTTCACGTTTCTGGTTTTTATTAAATGATAATCTTCTATGAAATATATTAACTTGTTGGTCAGTTCCGTTCTCTGGAAACCCGCAAGAACCGCAAAAGACACTGTCTAATTCTATCTCAGTTTTACAAAGTGAACATAGTTGTAGGTTTTCAGTAGACTCAATAATTTCTTCCATGAAGTTAGTTTGGTTATGGACTAGCTATAGTCTATAAATATACTTCTAAAATAAAAAAACCAACGCTTTCACGTTGGTTTTATAACACTTAATTAAAATATTAAGACCCACACATTAAGCAATCATCACCTTCGGCTTCTTTAGCTTGGGCAATTAATGCTTTCATCTCTTCTGCCGTCATTGGCTCAGCTTCTGGAGTCTCAGTTTTTTCAGCAAACTTTGCTGCTGTTTTTGCTGCTTTTTGCTTTTGTTGTTCTACAACAGCAGCATCTGCAACTTTTATAGATTCTGATGCTACTTTTTCTGCAACAGGTTCTTTCTTCACTTCTCTAGTTACTGTAAACTTCTTAGCATCTACAGCGGCTTTTGTACGTAAGTAGTACATTCCTGTTTTTAAGCCACTCTTCCAAGCATAGAAATGCATAGACGTTAACTTAGCCATAGTTGCGCCTTCTAAGAACAAGTTTAGAGATTGTGACTGGTCAATGAAATACCCACGTTGACGAGACATGTCTATAATGTCTTTCATGCTCATCTCATAAACCGTTTTATATAATTCTTTAATATCCGCAGGAATATGCTCTATACCTTGAATAGAACCGTTAGCTCTCATAATCTCATTTTTAAGATTATCATCCCATAGTCCTAAATCTACCAAGTCTTCTAACAGGTGCTTGTTAACCACAATAAACTCACCAGACAATACACGACGTGTGTAAATGTTAGATGTGTAAGGCTCAAAGCATTCGTTATTTCCTAAGATTTGAGATGTCGATGCTGTTGGCATTGGCGCTACTAATAATGAGTTACGTACACCATGCTTTTTTACTTGCTTGCGCAGTTTTTCCCAATCCCAACGACCACTTAATTCATCATCTTTAATGTTCCAAAGGTTATGTTGGAAATCGCCTTGGCTTATTGGTGAACCTTCGTAAGTTTCGTATGGACCATCTGCTTTTGCTTCTTCCATTGACGCCGTAACTGCTGCAAAATAAAGCGTTTCAAAAATCTCTTGGTTTAGCGCTTTTGCTTCATCACTTGTAAATGGTAAACGTAACTTAATAAACGCATCTGCTAAACCTTGCACACCTAAACCTACTGGTCTGTGACGGAAGTTAGAATTCTGTGCTTCAATAACCGGATAGTAGTTACGGTCAATCACTCGGTTTAAGTTTTTAGTTACACGTTTTGTGATTCTAAATAACTCCTTGTGATCAAACGCACCATTTTTTACAAACATTGGTAAAGCTATCGATGCTAAGTTACATACTGCAACCTCATCTGGAGACGTAAACTCCATTATCTCCGTACATAAGTTAGATGACTTGATAGTCCCTAAATTCTTCTGGTTAGACTTACGGTTAGCTGCATCTTTATATAACATGTACGGTGTACCTGTTTCTATTTGTGACTCTAAGATTTTCTCCCAAAGCTCACGTGCTTTTATAGCTTTACGACCTTTTCCTTCTGTTTCGTATTTAGTGTACAATGCTTCAAATTCTTCAGAGTGTACATCTGATAAACCTGGGCATTCGTTAGGACACATTAAGGTCCACTCTGCATTTTCTTGTACACGTTTCATGAATAAATCTGGCATCCACATCGCGTAGAACAAATCACGTGCACGTAATTCTTCAGCACCATGATTCTTTTTTAAATCTAAAAAGCTCATGATATCTGCATGCCAAGGCTCAATGTACATAGCAAAACTACCTTTACGCTTTCCGCCACCTTGATCTACATAACGTGCTGTATCATTAAATACTTTAAGCATAGGCACAATACCATTAGATGTACCATTTGTACCAGCAATATAACTTCCTGTTGCTCTAATATTATGGATAGACAAACCAATACCTCCTGCAGATTGCGAAATCTTAGCCGTCTGCTTTAAGGTGTCATAAATACCATCGATACTATCGTCTTTCATCGCTAATAAAAAGCAAGAAGACATTTGTGGTTTTGGTGTACCAGAATTAAATAATGTAGGCGTGGCGTGTGTAAAGTATTTTTTAGACATTAACTCGTATGTCTCAATAGCAGCATCTAAATCATTTAGATGAATACCAATTGAAACACGCATAAGCATGTGCTGAGGACGTTCGGCAATTTGTCCATTTAGTTTTAAAAGGTAAGAACGTTCTAATGTTTTAAACCCAAAGTAATCGTAACCAAAATCACGGTTGTAAATAATGGTAGAGTCCAATCTATCTTTATTTTCCATGATGACGTTGTACACTTCATCAGATAATAAAGGTGCATCTTTACCAGTACGTGGATTTACATAGGTATATAAATCCTCCATTACTTCACTAAAGGTTTTCTTCGTGTTTTTATGTAAGTTAGAAACAGAAATACGTGCTGCTAAACGTGCATAATCTGGGTGAGCTGTAGTCATTGTAGCTGCAACCTCAGCTGCCAAATTATCTAGCTCACTTGTAGTTACACCATCGTATAAGCCTTCGATAACACGCATGGCTACTTTTAATGGATCTACAAGCTCGTTTAAGCCATAGCATAGTTTACGAACTCTCGCCGTAATTTTGTCGAACATGATTTGTTCTTTTCTTCCGTCTCTTTTGATTACAAACATACTGTACACATTTTTTGTTTTTTCTGAAATTGCCAGTTCAGAAAAGGGGTTAGTTAGTTATTCTAATGCTGTGATTACCTGTAGCTTAGGCAAATAATCACAGTAGTTCAATGGTTAATTTTATGATTAGACAAACGTTTCTATTATAAAAGCGAATGTTCTAAAAAGCTTGTTTTAATTTGAAAGGATTGATTATTAAAAATCGAAATCCATATTGTACTTATCCTCGTCTACTTCTTTGTTTAGGACGCCTGCTTTTTGGTAATCTCCAACACGTTTCTCGAAGAAGTTTGTTTTACCTTGAAGCGAAATCATATCCATAAAGTCGAAAGGATTTGCTGTGTTATACACTTTTTCGCAACCTAAATCGGCAAGAAGCCCATCGGTTACAAACTCTAAATACTGAGACATTAAATTGGCATTCATCCCAATTAAACTCACAGGAAGAGACTCTGTAATAAACTCTCTCTCTATGTTTAATGCGTCAACAATAATCTCTTTAATACGCTCTTTTGGTACTTTGTTTACCAGGTGATGTTCGTGTAAATGCACCGCAAAATCACAATGCATACCTTCATCTCTAGAGATTAACTCATTAGAGAATGTTAAGCCTGGCATAAGACCACGCTTCTTTAACCAGAAAATGGAGCAAAAAGAGCCTGAAAAGAAAATACCTTCAACTGCTGCAAAAGCAATTAAACGCTCAGCAAAACTTGGAGAATCAATCCATTTTAATGCCCATTCTGCTTTTTTCTTAATCGCAGCAAATGTCTCAATAGCATTAAATAATTTTGCTTTTTCTTTCTCGTCCTTAACGTAGGTGTCAATTAACAAAGAGTAGGTTTCACTATGTATGTTTTCCATCATAATTTGAAAACCATAGAAAAATTTTGCTTCACTGTATTGTACTTCGTTTACAAAATTTTCAGCCAAGTTTTCATTCACAATTCCATCACTTGCCGCAAAAAATGCTAAAATGTGTTTGATAAAATAACGTTCATCGTCGTTTAATTTTTCTGTCCAATCTGTAATATCTTGGTGCAAATCAATTTCTTCAGCAGTCCAAATACTCGCTTCAGATTTTTTGTACCATTCCCACAAATCATGATGTTGAATTGGAAATATTACAAATCTATCCTTGTTTTCTTGTAAAATGGGCTCTACTGCTTGCGACATGCTTCTTAATTTATTTGTGAATTAATAGAAAAATATTTGGTGTGACTTGGGACTAACAAATATGACAAAATGATTTACTTATTTTACTCATTTTGCAGAAACCTTTTCAACAAGTTTTTAACAACATGAAAATTCTTTCAAAAGAACATCTGTTTTTAAAAAATAGAGTTAACTATTTATAAATCAATATTTTATGATTTTATTGTTTAAATTTTAAATGTAGGAATTAGCTTATTAAAAAACTCCTAAGCAAGTGTAAAAATGGGGAGTTTTTAAATTTCAGTAAAACTAATTTAGATAAACAAAAAAGTGGTTGAAAACTTTTTAAATTTTTAAAATCACAGATTTTTATGATGTTAGATTTTGAAAAGAAGGTAAAATTATTTGCTAAATTTTTCTTTTGCTATAGATTCTAGTTCCAGATACCAATCTTCTCCAAATTTTCGGATAAGAGCTTCCTTTACGAACTTATAAATTGGTACTTGCAACTCTTTTCCTAGAGTACAGGCATCGTCACAAATTTCCCATTTATCATAATTAACTGCAGAAAATTCGGTGTAATTTTTTACTCTAATTGGGTATAGGTGACAGGACACAGGTTTTTTCCAATCAACTTCTCCTTGATTGTATGCTTCTTCAATACCACAAAGCGCTGTTTTGTTTTCATCGAAGATGACATAAGCACAATCGGCGCCATCAATTAATGGGGTTTCTAAATCTCCTAAAGGCGTAACAATAGATGTTCCTTGTTTTTCTATAGCTTCAATGCCTTCTTTGCGTAAAAATGGCTTAACCTTTGGATAGATGCTTTCTAATATTTTTGCCTCTGCTTTATCTAAAGGCGCACCAGCATCACCATCAATACAACAGGCACCTTTACATGCAGAAAGATTGCACACAAAATCTTTTTCTATAATGTCTTCTGATACAATAGTTTTTCCGAGTTGAAACATGCCACAAAAATAACCAAACTTTACTGTAATTTAATATTGAAAATCTGCAATTTAATCGCACCTTTGCGGCGAAATTTAAAATATAACTCATGGAATTTAATTTTAAAGAAATCCTAACAGCTTTTATGGTATTATTTGCCGTTATAGATATTATTGGCAACATTCCTATAATTATAGATTTACGAAAAAAAGTAGGTCACATTCAGAGTGAAAAAGCATCTATTATTGCTGGTGTAATAATGATTATGTTTTTGTTTATTGGAGAACGGCTTTTGAGTTTTATTGGTGTCGATGTTAATTCATTTGCAGTTGCTGGTGCCTTTATATTATTTTTTATTGCGTTAGAGATGATTCTTGGTATCACCTTATATAAAGAAGAAGAAAGTAACTCAATAACGGCCTCTGTATTTCCGTTAGCATTCCCTTTAATCGCAGGTCCTGGAAGTTTAACTACACTCTTATCTTTACGTGCAGAATTTGCCATTCAGAATATCATTTGTGCGGTTATTATTAATGTTCTTGTTATCTTTATCGTATTAAAAACATCATCTCGTATTGAGCGCCTAATTGGCCCTAACGGGATACGAATAATTCGTAAAGTTTTTGGAGTTATTCTTTTAGCTATTGCCGTAAAATTATTTACTGCTAATATTAAAGCCTTACTTATATAGATTATGAAACATTCATAACTTAAATATAGTCATGTAAAGAAATGACTGTATGGATGTTACATGTGACCAATAAAAAACAATAAATATAAACACATGAAAATATTTATTCCTATCGCCTCTGTCATTGCCATTGCATTAATAATCTTTAATGCCACTAAGTTAAATTTTGACGCTTTATTTCAAGGTGAAAGTTTTACCGCTATAATTACAATCATAGCTGCACTTTGTGCTTTGGTATTGCTTCAAATACTAAGGGTTTCTAGAAAAATTGAACGTCTTCAAAAACGTAAATAATGGATTTTGATGCTTTAATTATTGGAGCTGGTGCAGCTGGTATGTCATGTGCTTTGGTTTTAGGTTCGGCAAAACCAAAGCCTTTTGCAAGTGACAAAAAAATAGGAATCATTACTCATCAAAAAACATCCCATCTACAGAATGCACTTTTTAATAATGTATTAGGGTTAGAACCTGGAACTTTAGGTAAAGATATTTTAGACAGCGGAAAGCAACAACTAAAAGAACTATACTCTCACGTCGAGCAAATTGAAACGGAAAAAGTGACTTCTTTAACCAAAACTTCTGAGGGTTTTATAGTTGCAACCAATAAAAACTCTTACTCCACAAGAATAGTTGTGATTGCTGTAGGCTATACAAACTTAATCACTATAAAAGGTCTAGAGGATTATATTGAAGCTCATCCAAGAGCAGCCGCAGCAAAAGAACGTATCTGGCTTAAAAATGAGAATCACCTTATAGAAAATGGTCTTTATGTTGCAGGAACTTTAGCCGGTTGGCGAAGTCAGTTTGCTATTGCAAGTGGAAGTGGCGCTCAAGTAGCTACAGACATTCTAACACTTTGGAATGATGGAAAACATACCAAAATACACGATAAGGTTCCGAGTTAATTACCGTCGAAATTTTCTTGACTTAGAAGAATAACTTCATCTATCATAATGTCACTTTTGTTTACGATTTCTTCAAAAGCATTATCGTCATATAACTGTCTTGCAAGAGTAGCTTTAATTAGTCTTTTTATAACATCATTAAATGCTACAAAACTAATTTTGGTACGTTCTTGCCTGTTGACATACTTCTGAAAACGTACAACGATATCATCACTTACAGAAAAGTTGTTTATAAAATCTCGTTTTTCAACACCTTTATAAATGGCCCTGTTTTTATCTAATTCTTCAAAAACAAAATATCCAAAATGACCAGAACGTCTCAGGTAATTAATGGTTTCGTTTTCAAAGGAACGGTCTAAAGGCACAAAAACATCTGGTATAATGCCTCCACCGCCATAAACTACTTTTCCTTCTGGTGTCGTAAACTTTAATGAATCCTCTATTTCTATGTTTTCTGAATCCATAAGCTCTCCATTACGCAGACGCTTATAATAATCGTTAAAATAAGCTCTATTCTTACCATTGTTATATGGTTTTTGGATAGATCGTCCTGTTGGTGTATAATATCTAGAAACCGTTAAACGTACAGCACTTCCATCACCAAGAGCCATTTCTCGCTGTACTAATCCTTTACCATATGAGCGCCTGCCAACAATAACACCTTTGTCATTATCTTGTAATGCTCCTGCAATGACCTCACTAGCCGAGGCAGAACTTTCATTAATTAAGATATAAACTTGTCCTTCTTCAAAATCACCTCGTCGAGTAGCGTAAATATTTTCTCGTCTACCTTTTTTGTTTTTTGTAAAAAGTATAAGCTTATCATCTTCTAAAAATTCATCTGCAATCTGTTCTGCAATACCCAGAAATCCACCTGGATTATCTCTTAAATCTAAAGCTAGTTTTGTTGCACCTCTGTCTTGTAACTTATCTAAGGCTCTTTTAAATTCTTTGTATGTAGATTCTGCGAAGCGGTTAATCTTTATATACCCTAAGTTATTGGTAAGCATATAAGCAGCCTCGACACTTTTGATAGGAATATCACTACGCTTAACGGTTATATCTAAAAATTCTTTTGTTTGCGGCCTGTAAACATTGAGTTTTACTTTAGTCCCTTTTTCACCTTTAAGTTTTTTACTGATTTTTTCAGTATTAAAATTATCGCCTATAATAGAATCTCCGTCAGCAGTAATTATACGATCTCCTCCTAATATTCCGGCGCGTTTACTGGGACCGCCTTCTGTTGGACGAATCACGGCCAAAGTATCTTTGTAAGGGTAATAATTAATACCAATACCTACAAAGTCACCTCTCATATTTTCTGTTACTCGTTCTAAGTCTTTCTTTGGAATATATACTGAATGTGGATCTAGATTATCTAATATTCCATTTACGGTAACGTCTACAATACTATCCGTATTTATCTCTTCAACATACTCATAGTCTATATAATCTATAAGCCTATTGAGTTTATCTTTTTTACTGTTAGTTGTAAATAAACGGTCTGAAGTGTCTGTAAAATTTAGCCTTCCACCAATAAAAACACCTAGAGCTATGGCGATGCCAATAATTAACGGTATGTACTTTTTGGTATTAGACATATTATACTTCTACTTCTTCGATTAAATCTATTTGAACGCCTGCTTTTTCAAGAAATTTTATACCCGAATTATCTTTATACGCCTCAGAATAAACTACCCTAACTATTCCAGCTTGATGAATGAGTTTGCTACATTCTTTACAAGGTGATAATGTGATGTAAAGTGTTGCGCCTTTACATGATTGTGTTGATGAGGCAACTTTTAAAATGGCATTAGCCTCGGCATGCAAAACGTACCATTTAGTATACCCTTCATCATCTTCACAATAGTTTTCAAAACCAGTTGGTGTTCCATTATAACCGTCAGATATTATCATTCGACCTTTTACAATAATTGCGCCTACTTGCTTACGCTTACAATGAGAAAGTTTCCCCCATTCTTGAGCCATTCGTAAGTACGCCTTATCATATCGAAGTTGTTTTGCTTCTTGAGCCATTTACTTGAGTTATAATGTTTGTAATTAACGAATATAATGGCTTCGTGTTTTATAAGCAATGCCATGTAGTTAAAGTTTTACAAAACTTTAAGGCACTTATTAAAATATATTATTGGCTGAAAGGATTGGTATAACCAAGCCAATAACTATTGACGAGAGTACCATAACCCAATCTCGTTTTGAAAAACGAAATATGGTCTGAAAAAGGAAGCCAAAAAAGACAACAAGAAATACAATAATAACTTGAGCAAACTCAATTCCCAAAGCAAACTCTAATAAAGCTAACATTTTGTTACTAGCATCTCCAAAGACCATTGTAAACTCTCTAGCAAAACCCAATCCGTGTATTAATCCAAAGAAAAGTGCAGCGAAAAACAAAGGTCCAATTCTTTTCCTCTTATCATTTTTACCGCCAGTAAAAACATTATATATGGCAGCAATAAGGATGGTCATAGGAATTAGAAACTCGACAAGTTTACCGTCAACAGAAACAAAGTCATAAGCTGCTAAAACTAGAGATAGTGTATGACCTATTGTAAAAAGAGAAACTAATAATAAGACACGTTTCCAATCTTTGAAAAGATAAGGAACAGCTAGTATCATTAAAAACAATACATGATCGTAACCATTAACATCTAGGACATGGTTAAAACCATATTTTACATTAAACCAAAATTGATCCATCTTTGGGGGAATTATGAGATTTAAGCTTAAATTAATTCTATTTTTTAATAAAACGAATAGTTTGATTTACTGAATCAACACCACTATAGATTCTTAGAAAATATGTTCCTGTAACAAGTGAAGAAACATTAATTTCTTTATTGTTATAATCTACAAGAACTTTTTGACCAAGTAGATTAAAAACCTCTACTCCTCTATGTTCTAAAGTAGTTTTAATTCTGAGTATATCTTTTACTGGATTTGGATAAACTGACACCTCTTCTAATACAGATTCCGTTTGACCTAGAACATTGTCATTAGTAATTGTTATCACTTGGTTAGTAAGGACATCATCTACAACAGTTACTGTATTATCGGGCCACTCAACTCGGACTTCGTCTACAATTAAATTATCTGCCAAGCCAAAAAATGCTTCTGCTGGTTCTTGACCATAAAAACTAGTCCCAGCGGTAATCAAACGCATACCTGTAGTTCCATTATCATAAGTAATTTTAACAACTGCCCCTATTGCAAAATGGTTATTACCATTCATCCTAGGTTTTATAACTAGATAATTATTTGCATTTGTAGTAGACGAGTAATTGTTTTGTAACAATCTTAGAGGTCTCATATCATTACCTCTAACTTTAATTGTTTGAAGCAAATCTAAATCACCATCTCTTTCCATATCAAACGCTACTAAAGATGCTGCTTGTTCAGTATCATTAAACCCAGAAGCGTTTGAAATATCAGAAAAAGTTAACCCTTCGACATTTAGCCATATTTTTGACTGATCTGGTAGCCAACCTTCTAAATCATAACCATTTGTTGTGGCCAAATCTAACCATCCATCATTATTGGCATCAAAAAAGGTTGTGCCCCAATCCCATCCGCTTTCATCTATACCTAATGTATTTGATTGTTCAGTAAACCCTAAGCTATTGTTTTGAGACCAATTATTTTTTAATAATATATTATGTCTTTGATTTCCTTCCTCAGGGTCAATTCTTGAAATATTTGTCGCATACATATCAAAATCACCATCATTATCATAATCTCCAAATGTTAGTCCCATTTCATTAAAAGCATTAGCACATCCTATATCGCTAGCAATTTCTTCAAACACATTGTTTCCTTTATTATGCCAAAACTCATTTGCGGTAAAATCTATACTAATGTAAATATCTATTAATCCATCATCATCAAAATCATGGAAAATAGGCTGAAATCTTGAAGCATCATTATGATTAGGAAAGCTTGTAGAGGTAATATCTGTAAAACTACTCCCATTATTGTTTAAAAACATTGTCATTTTTGTTCCGCCTGAATTTGCGAATCGAGAGTCCCAGGCGGTTACTAATATATCTAACCATCCATCATTATTTATATCTGCAGCCGCTATACCACCAATAAACATAAGATTACTCACATTAGGCAAACTATATTTTTGTCCAAAACTGAGACCACTATTATTAACCAGTTCAAAATTTCCACTAGGCAACTGCTTATACAAAGTAATTTCTGCTCTATTAACACAACTATCATCAAGACCTCTACAATCACCAACTAGTACAATATCGTACAAGTTATCCCCATTATAATCTAACCAAAGTGCTGAACGATTTCTGAATGTTGAACTTACACCTAGTGAAGAAGCTACTTCTTGAAATTGGCCACTACCAATATTCTCATAGATACGATTAGTTAGACCAAATTCTGTACCAACAAAAAAGTCGAGGTCACCATCATTATCAAAATCTGCAACAGAAGCGCCACTTCCAAATAAATCGGTCATTATGCTCACTTCACTAAAACCACCTGTAATGGTTACATCAGAAAACACTTGACATAAAGCCTTGTTAATTGGATAACAAAATATTAATAAAAAGAGTAATGATACTTTTTTCATAGCAATGGCTAATATAATCTAAAAAAGGCAAAATTGAAACTTCTCAATTTTGCCTTTTTCTAGTACTCAAGGTGGGAATCGAACCCACACTTCCGAAGAAATCGGATTTTGAATCCGACGCGTCTACCAATTCCGCCACTTGAGCTTTGAATTTGGATTGGCAAAAATAGAAAATTATTTCTGCCAATCAACTAAAAATACTAGGTTTTATGTTTTTTGCTAGGCAAATATTTTTCTAACTTTGAGCATATTTTTACAACTACAACAAACTAACATAATACAACACTAAAATGCCTTACGACTCAACTGAAGCCAAGATTTTTACTTGTTCTCAAAGCAAGTATCTAGCCGAAAAAATTGCAAATGCCTATGGCGTAAAACTTGGCAACGTTATCACATCTAGATATAGCGATGGAGAATTTCAACCTTCTTATGAAGAATCTATAAGAGGCACCCGAATTTTCATCATTGGGTCAACAAATCCTGGACCCGAGAATTTAATGGAAATGTTATTGATGATAGATGCTGCAAAAAGAGCATCCGCTAGACATATTACCGCTGTATTACCTTATTTTGGTTGGGCAAGGCAAGACAGAAAAGATAAGCCTAGAGTGCCAATTGCCGCAAAATTAGTTGCAAAAATGTTAGAAGCTGCTGGCGCAACTCGAATTATAACTATGGACTTACACGCTGATCAAATTCAAGGTTTTTTTGAGAAACCTGTAGATCATCTTTTCGCCTCTACAATATTTTTACCATATCTAAAGTCATTAAACTTAGATAATTTAACCATTGCTTCTCCAGATATGGGTGGTTCTAAACGTGCTTATGCTTACTCTAAAGCTCTACAAAGTGATGTTGTTATTTGTTACAAACAGCGTGCTAAAGCCAATGTGATTTCGCATATGGAATTAATTGGTGATGTTACAGGAAAAAATGTTGTTTTAGTAGATGATATGGTTGATACAGCTGGCACACTAACTAAAGCCGCAGACTTAATGATAGAACGCGGCGCATTGAGTGTAAGGGCAATTTGCACGCATCCAATATTATCCGGAAGTGCTTATGAAAAATTAGAAAACTCTAAGCTAGAAGAATTAATAGTTACGGACTCTATTGCCCTTACCAAGGAAAGTAGCAAAATTCGTGTTTTAAGCTGTTCAGACTTATTTGCTGAAGTTATGCAAAATGTTCATCACAACAAGTCTATTAGTTCTAAGTTTGTAATGTAACCGTCTTTTTTTACTGTATTTATTTGCAATATATTCACCTTATCAAAAAAGAGCGTTTAGGCCATAGAACTTTAATTTAATATTACTACATTTGCAGCCCTCAAAATGAGGTAATTAATAATATTAAATTAAACTTTTAAAATGAAATCAATTACAATTAACGGATCTCAAAGAGAAAGCGTAGGCAAAAAGTCAACAAAAGCCTTACGTAATGCTGGTCAGGTTCCTTGCGTAGTATACGGAGGAGACAAGCCATTGCATTTCTCAGCACCAGAATTGGCATTCTCTAAACTTGTATACACTCCAGACGCGCATACGGTTGTGATTGCCTTAGATAATGGTGAAACAGTTAACGCAATCATGCAAGACATTCAGTTTCACCCTGTGACTGATAGAGTTATTCACGTAGATTTCTATCAAATCTTTGATGACAAAGAAATTACCATGAATATTCCAGTACGAGTTACTGGTACATCCAAAGGTGTTTTAAATGGTGGTAACTTAAGAAGACCTTACCGTAAATTAAGAGTAAAAGCAATCCCAGCAAATCTTCCAGATTTTATTGAGATTGATATAACACCTCTTAAAATTGGAAGTAAGTTATACATAACTGAACTTCAAAATGATGCTTATAAGCTTTTACACCCAGACAATACAGTTGTATGTCAAGTAAGACGTAGTAGATTAGCAATCGTTGATGAGGAGGAAGAGGTAGAAGAAGGAGCAGAAGGAGCGGAAGCAACAGAAGGAGCGGCAGATGCACCAGCAGCGGAAGCAACACAGGAATAAATAAAACTATTTCTTCATATAAATTAAAAGCATTCTGTATTTCAGAATGCTTTTTTATTTTTGAATAAATATAGCACCTATGATTGAATGGTTAATACGTTTATTTAAATCTAAGGAAAACATTGACCCTATGAGAAAATTTTTGATTGTTGGCTTAGGTAATATTGGCAATAAGTACGAAAACACGAGGCACAATATCGGTTTTAAGATATTAGATTCATATTCTGTTTCTAATGATTTTAGTTTCAAAACAGATAAACTAGGTGATTTGGCTTATCATAAAGTAAAAGGGCGTACCCTGATTTTTTTAAAACCTAGCACTTACATGAATTTAAGTGGAAAAGCCATTAAATATTGGATGACTAAAGAAAAGATTCCTCTAGAAAACTTATTAGTTATAACAGATGACCTTAATTTACCTTTTGGCACATTAAGGCTAAAAGCAAAAGGCAGTGATGGTGGGCATAATGGCCTTAAAGACACTCAAGACAAATTACAAACTACAACTTATAATAGGTTTAGATTTGGAATTAGTGATGATTTCTCAAAGGGAAGACAAGTTGATTATGTATTAGCTAATTGGACAGAAGAAGAAAACAATCAACTAAAAGAAAGACTCAAACTGTGTGCAAAAATTATAGATTCATTTGTTCTCTCAGGATTAAAGATTACTATGAATAACTATAATGGAAAATAAAAAAAGCCTCTCAGAATTCTGAGAGGCTTTTTTTTATTGTGTAAGTAAATTACTTTTTACTCATCAGAACTACTCTTCTTAGGAAAATTAAAACGTACTAAGATTTCATGAGTACCATCATTAGTGTTATTTAAAACATCTCTTGAAGTACCTTCATATGCATATCCTAAATCCATCCAATCAGCTAAGCTAAACATAATTGTTCCAGCCCAGCCTCCGTCAGTTCTATACATTCCTCCAAGTTCAAAACGTTCATCATATCTGAAAGCAGCAGTTAAATCTGCAGAGATAGGAGCACCACTAACAGCTCTTAACATTGCAGAAGGCCTAAACTCCCAGTCACTTGAAACATCGAAGTTATAACCCCCTGATAAAAAGAAATGTGTTTTCTCTGTAGCAGTTGTTAAACGACCGTTCTCAAGATTAATACGTTCACTTAGTAAAATTCTAGGAATAGATAACGACACAAAGTACTTGTCATTAACCAAATAAGCTCCAACTCCAACATTAGGCTTAAATCCAGTATCTAAGTTCCCAATAGCGGGATCTTGTGGAAAAGCTAAATTTGCTAGTTGGCCTCTATTAAAGTTATAGGTACTTCCACCAGCTTTAAGACCCAAGAAAATATTAGTAGCATCGTTAAGCTGAAGTTTATAAGAGAAATCAACCATAAAGCTTGTGTTGTTTTCTGCAAATACGTCATCATTAACTATACTTAGTCCTAAACCAACATTATCACTCAATGATGTTTCGAAGAATAATGTCTGAGTTTCAGGGGCATCTTCTACGGTAATCCATTGACTTCTAAAGTTAGCCGTTAGCCTTGACATACCATCAGCCCCTGCATAAGCAGGGTTGATAGCATTCATTGTGTATCTATATAGTGCGTAATTAGGCTGTTGTTGAGCATATATACTACCAAACAATAACAGTGCACCGATTTTTATTGAGTTTTTAAGAAAATTCATTGTATTGATTTAAATTAATTTATACGCTTCTTAGAAGATGACTACCATCCAACCTTTTACGAATGTTTCACCGGTTCCACCTTGATCTAAAATATAGTAATAAGATCCTGCTGGTAATATTTTACCGCCTGGTCCAGTACCTGCCCAATTATTCTGATAACTATTAGAAGAGAATACTTCATTACCCCATCTATTAAAGACTTGAACTTTAGTTCCCGGGAATCTTCCAATATTAATAATAGTCCAAGTGTCATTAATTGAGTCACCGTTTGGAGATAATACATCATTAGCTGTTAAACCATCACAAACGTCACCAACTCCATTGAAGTCAATATCAGCTTGGTCTGTATTAGCAGTAAATGGACAGTTATCATCTACGTCAAGAACACCGTCATTATCATCATCGTCATCACAAACGTCACCTTCGGCATCACCGTCGTTGTTTGCTTGATCTGCATTAGCTGTAAACTGACAATTATCGTTAACATCTAGTACACCATCGTTATCATCATCTGGATCACATTCATCACCTTCACCATCACCATCATTATCTGCTTGGTCTGGGTTAAAGACTAATACACAATTGTCATCTTCGTTAAGTACGCCATCACCGTCATAGTCTGTTAAGTCTCTTAAACCACAGATTTCTATTGTCCAGTCATTAAAGCTTCCTCCATCTCCATCAGCAAAATCAACAACTCCTAATAACCAAGTACCTCTTGAGAACTCACCATTAAAAGTAGATAATGGTGTTTCTGGACTAAATACTCCAGTATAAGGCGGAGTTCCGCCAGTAATTGGCATTGAAGCCTCATCATCAAATACAGTATTTTCATAGTTATCACCACTACCACCAATTTGGTCAGTTAACAGAATGAAATCTCCTGCAGGATTAACTAAAGCAAGACGTAAATCTCCAGTCCATGAGTGCGTAATATCAACAGAAACATTTATATCATTAATTATAAAGTTATCTTCAATAAAAATCTCAGAGATATATACTTGAGGCTCATCTTGTTCATCAGTAATAAAAATTGGTAAATCCGATGCACGTCCCAAATTACAGATTTCATCACAAGCTTCACCTATTCCATTGTCATCTAAATCTGCTTGATCAGCATTAGCTGTGAATGGACAGTTATCATCAGCGTTTAATACACCATCACCATCAATATCATCATCACAGATATCTCCTTCTCCATCACCATCATTATCCGCTTGATCTGTATTAACCATATCTGGGCAGTTATCAGTATCATCTGGGATACCATCACCGTCAGCATCAGGTAAAGGTACGCCACAAACTTCAATAGACCAGCTATTTATTACTCCTGCATCAGCAGCTATATTATCTAACCCTGTTAGAGTCCAATTACCTGTAGCTATTTGCCCATTTAATGTAGATAAATCTCCTTCAGGTGCAAAAACACCCGTAAATGGTGGTGCGCCAGTGCCAATAGCATCAGGAGCGTCACTATCAAAAACAGTATTTGTATAATTATCACCTTGTCCACCTAAATTAGTAGCTAAGACAACCTCTGTCCCGTCTGGTGCTGTTAATATCAATGTAAGGTCCTCAACCCATGCATGTGAGATATCAACTGTAACATTAACATCTGTTATTGAGGCAGAACTAATTACAGTTATAGTGGAAATACCTGGAGGCCCATTTTGAGGTGGAGAAAAACCGCCACCTAGTCCGTCTGGAATATCTACTGGTACATCAGTAGCGTCAAAAACACCACACTGTATGTTACCTGTAGTAAAGCTAGCATTTGTATAAGCACCTTCTCCACATGTGTTTACCGATCTAACTCTCCAGAAATATTGTGTTGTAGAAGAAAGCATAGCCTCGAATTCTGCTCTATCTGGAACTCCAGAAGCAACAATATTTGTAAAACCTGCATCAGTTGCTATGTCTACCTCATATGCGGCAGCATTATTGTCTTCACTCCACTCTAAAGTAGCAGTTGGGTTAGCATCGATTGCCCCATCCGCAGGAGTAATAGCTGTCAAAGTTGCATAATTTGTGTCATATACATTTAATGTAGAAGCTGTTGGCACAACATCGTTACCATCAGTTCCTTCTATAGTAATAGCATATGTATCTACTGTAGCACCACCAAGGTTACCTATAGTTAAAGTAATAGCTGTTCCATCAGCTGTAGCTGATGTAGGATTAAATGTTGCTGTAGCTCCAGCTGGTAATCCAGAAGCAGAAAATGTAACTGTATCTGTAAACGCTGGGTCAATTAAAGTATAAGTCAAGTCTATAGTTGCAGAATCAGTAGTACAAACATCTTGATTTTGACTTGCAGAATCGACATTTACTAAGAATGGAAAAGGTGGTTGCTCCAAAGTATCTCGAGGACCACCAGGTTCTAATGTAGCTCTCATCCTATTTTTTTGGCCTTCAGTAAATAAGCCCATACAAGCATCATCACTATAGTCCATATAGTTTTCTACCATATCAACAGATCCACATGACATTGATCCAGCTTGACATCCACCGTTTGAAGCATCGGCTTCTGGAGTATCAGCTACGAAGTCATCTTGACCACAAGGTCCGTCTCCCCAAATGTGTCTTAGATTAAAAAAGTGACCCATTTCATGAGTTGTAGTTCTTCCTTTATCAAATGGAGCACTTAATGTAAAACTTCCATCATCATCGTCTGAAGAACCAAAAAAGTTATAGCCCATTACAATACCATCTGTAGAAGGGTCTCCTCCAGGGAATTGAGCAAAACCTAATAAGCCTCCAGAGAAATTCACAGTCCAAAAGTTAAAGTACTTAGAAGTATCCCAAGGGTCTTTTCCTCCTAGAGCAGTACTTTTCATAGTTTCTTCGAAACCAAAAGATGCTTGACTGGTTTGAGTTCTTGTAATACCATTTGTTGGGTTACCATCAGGATCAATTTGAGCTAAGTAGAATTCTATCTCCATATCAGCTGCTTGTGGCCAAGGTCCTCCTTGTAGACCTGCAAATTCTGAATTCAGCCCTCTAAAATCCTTATAGATTACATCTATTTGAGATAAAATTTGGGCATCACTAATGTTTTGTTCAGGAGTATTATATACAACATGAACTACAACAGGTACATAGAGAATACCATCCATTCTTTGTACGCTTGGATCATTGTTAGCTCTCTGCCTAGTGCGTTCTTCTAATCTAGCTAATGTCTCTGCTTGATTAGGATTTTCTTGTAATTGCAATTCAAGATTCTCAGCCGCAGCACATGTTCGTTCTTGTGCGAAAATCGACGTAGAAATAAAGAAAAAAGCAACTACTAAAAAGTAAAGATTTTTTTTCATTTGAAGTGAGTTTAATTAATGTAATATAAAAGCCTCTCAATAAACACCTCATAGTATTTTATGAAAGACCAAATCTAAAGGTTAGTTAAAAAAAGAATTTAAATATTTAGTTAAGTGTTTTAAATGTAGTTTTTTTGCCATATGGATTAGTATAGGATTATTAAATTAGCATCAAATTTATACTTTTTTTTTACATATCCTTAACAAAAGCACAATAATTCGTACAATGTCATCAAATCACCGACGTTTTTCTAAAATTTTAACAATTGGAACCTTTGATGGTGTGCACATTGGCCACCAAAAAATCCTAAAAAGGATAGTAAATCTCTCAAAAGAAAAAAAACTGATTCCTAGTGTATTGACTTTTTTTCCACATCCAAGAATGGTTCTACAAAAAAATCATTCTATAAAATTGCTAAATACTATTGCAGAGCGAAGAGTTCTGTTAGAAAAAATTGGCATTGAGCTAATTTGTGTAAAAACATTTACAAAAGAGTTTGCCAACCTATCAGCTAGAGCCTATGTCAAAGATGTTTTGGTTAATGAACTTAACACCAAACAAGTAGTTATTGGATATGATCACCATTTTGGAAAAAACAGAAGCGCCAACATTAATGACTTAAGACAATTTTCGGAAGAGTTTAATTTTGAAATCGAAGAAATCTCTGCTGAGGATATTTCAGAAGTGACTGTAAGTTCTACTAAAATAAGAAATGCTCTCAATAACGGAAACGTCTCTCTGGCCAACACCTATTTAGGTTATAACTATTTTTTGACTGGAAAAGTAGTTAGTGGTCAAAGCATTGGGCGTACCATTGATTTCCCTACAGCTAACATATATATTGAAGAAGATTACAAACTCATACCAAAAGATGGTGTTTATGTCGTGAAATCTGAAATCGATAATATTCAATATTATGGCATGATGAATATTGGCTCAAACCCAACCATTAAAAACAAACCACGGTCAATAGAAATTCATTTCTTTGATTTTGAAAATGACATTTACGGCAAACAAATTGCAATAGAATTGTTAACTAGATTAAGAGATGAGCATAAATTTGAAACCATTGAAGCACTTCAAGAGCAGCTTAAAAATGATAGGAAAAACGCGTTAGCATACATTAAATCACCAGAATGAATACATTTCTATTCAGACATATAGATAATTCTTCTCTAGTTGTTTTTAGAATCTTCTTTGGACTACTATGCTTTTTAGAGTCTGTTGGCGCTATATTCACGGGTTGGATAAAAAAAACACTTATAGAACCCGAATTCACTTTCAGTTTTATAGACTTTAGTTGGCTACAACCTTTACCAGGAAATAGCATGTATGCCTACTATATTATAATGGGTGTTTTTGGATTATTGATAATGCTTGGCTATAAATATAGATTCAGTGCTTTTGCTTTTGCAATTATGTGGGCTGGCACATACTTTATGCAAAAATCATCCTACAACAACCATTATTACTTATTGTTTTTGCTAAGTTTTATTATGGCAGTTTTACCTGCTAACCGTTATGCATCTTTAGACGTAAAATTAAAACCGAAACTCAAAAGCATATCTATGCCTAATTGGTGCCGTTGGTTATTTATTTTACAACTCTTCATCGTATATAGTTACGCTTCAATTGCAAAAATATACCCAGATTGGTTAGATGGTTCAGTAATTAAGCTCTTAATGCAAAACAAGTCTCACTTCCCTTTAGTTGGTGAGCTCCTTCAAAATGAAACTGTACATTATTTTATTGCATACTCAGGGATATTATTTGATGGTCTTATTATTCCGTTTTTGCTTTTTAAGCCAACTCGTAAATATGCATTTTTTGCTTCGATATTTTTCCATCTTTTTAACTCCTTTATATTTCATATTGGTATTTTTCCTTATTTATCATTAGCCTTTTGCTTGTTCTTTTTCGAACCAAAATCCATTAGGAACATCTTTTTGAAAAAGAAAGAATTATATACAGGTAATGATATTAAAATACCAAGCTATCAAAATGTTTTTAAAATTGCTTTTGCTGTATATTTTATAATTCAGATTGCGCTTCCACTTCGTCATTATTTTATACAAGACAATGTGTTGTGGACAGAAGAAGGACATCGCCTCTCATGGCGCATGATGCTACGTGCTAAAAACGGCAGCATTAACTTTAGAGTAGTTGACAATGCCACAAATAGTATTATCCCTATTAAACTTAATAACTACCTCACTAAAAAGCAACAGCGCGGCTTAAAAACCAAGCCCGATTTTATATGGCAATTTTCTCAAATGCTTGATAAAAAATTTAAAGCTGAAGGCAAATCTGTTTCAATATTTGTCACCTCATATGTAAGTGTAAATGGCAAACCCTCAAAGCGTTTTATAGATCCAGAAATAGACCTTACTAAAGTAGAGTGGAATTACTTTAAACACAATGAGTGGCTCTTGCCCTCAAAATAGACTTCTTTTTGTTTCATCAGCCATAAAATCTTTTTACTTTTGCCCTTTGCTAATTAGCGTTATAGCTCAATTATAGAGCAGCGCAAAAACCAAGTAACTATGTTACAAGTTTCTTATATAAGAGAAAACAGTGAGGATATTATAAAGTTGTTGGCCATCAGGAATATTGACGCCAAGCCAATGATTGATGATGTCTTAAATTTTGATGAGCAACGTCGTCAATTGCAAACACAATTAGATTCGACAAAAGCTGAGATGAATTCTATTTCTAAGGAAATAGGGAATCTTTTCAAATCTGGTCAAGCAGAAAAAGCTAATGCACTTAAATCAAAAACATCTGAACTCAAAGAAACTATAAAAACGATTGAGCAAGAGCTAAATGAAAAAGCTGAAGCTTTAAATATTGTTTTATATAAAATACCAAACGTACCAAACCCTATTGTACCAAACGGAAATTCTGATGAAGATAATTTAGAAACGCTTCGTGATGCTGAAATGCCTCGCTTACATGATGGTGCGCTTCCGCATTGGGAATTGGCAAAAAAGTACGATATCATAAATTTTGAATTAGGAAATAAAATAGCTGGTGCAGGTTTTCCTGTTTATAAAGGAAAAGGTGCGCGTTTACAACGTGCATTAATTGCCTATTTCTTAGATAAAAACACCGAAGTTGGTTATACCGAATACCAATTACCTTATTTGGTTAACGAAGCTTCTGGTTTTGGCACAGGTCAATTACCAGACAAAGAAGGTCAGATGTATCATGTTACTGAAGATAATTTATATCTGATTCCTACTGCTGAAGTACCAGGAACTAATATTTTTAGAGATGTAATCGTTAACGAGAGTGATTTACCAATAGGCATTACAGGTTACACGCCTTGCTTTAGACGTGAAGCCGGAAGTTATGGTGCGCATGTCCGTGGACTTAATCGTTTACATCAGTTTGATAAGGTTGAAATTATCCGTGTAGAGCATCCCTCTAAATCTTACGAAGCATTAGATAATATGGTGTCTCATGTTCAGGATATTTTGAAGGAGTTAAAATTACCATACAGAATATTACGTCTTTGTGGTGGAGACTTGACTTTTGCTTCAGCGCTGACATACGATTTTGAAGTGTTTTCTGCTGCGCAAGAGCGTTGGTTAGAAGTGTCTTCGATTTCTAATTTTGAAACTTATCAATCAAACCGATTGAAATTACGTTTTAAAAATAGTGATGGTAAAAACGAATTAGCACATACATTAAACGGAAGCTCTTTAGCTCTACCTCGTATTCTTGCTAGTATTCTTGAAAATTACCAAACGGAAAATGGCATCAAAATTCCTGAAGCCTTAATTCCGTATACTGGTTTTGATATTATAGATTAAAACTTGCAAACTAATAAAAATAATGCTCAAGGAAACTTGGGCATTATTTTATGATACCATTTGCAATATCTAAAAGCACCATTTGTTATATTTACAACTTATGATGTTAAGAAAGCACATACTATTAGTCTTTATTATAATATTTTCTTCTGTAATGGTTGTAGCTCAAAACGCTAATCAAAAACAACTCAATCTAGGAGATGATTACTATAAGCGCGGCGAGTTTCAGAAAGCATTACTTATATACAATAAGTTATATGAAGCCAAACCCTATTCTTATACTTACATCTATAAAATTGTAGACACCTATCAGCAATTAGAGCAGTATGATAAAGCGCAGGCCATTTTAGAAAAACGAATTGTACAAAATAGAGCACCAATAATGCTTGTGGAACTTGGCTATAACTACCAGCTTAAAGATAGTATTACAAAAGCTGAAGCATTATATGATGAAGCCATTAATGCTCTAAACGAAAGGCCAACATACATTTATGGTATTGGGCAACGTTTTGAAAGACACTCGCTTTTACCTCAAGCCATAAAAGGGTATAAAAAAGCGACGTTATTATTGCCAGAAAAAAACTTCAGTGTGCAATTAGCTCGTATTTATGGAGATTTAGGCGATGTCAAAAATATGTTTTCTAGTTATATAGATTACATCGCTTATAAGCCAAACACATTAAATAATATAAAACGAAATTTTAGTCAATTTGTATCTGAAAACAAGGATAATGAAAACAATAAAATCCTTAGAGTGCTTCTGCTTAAACGCTTGCAAACTAATCCAGATGCATATTGGTACGAGTTACTAAGCTGGCTTTATGTACAAGAACGCCAATACAATAAATCTTTTGTTCAAGAAAAAGCACTTTATAAAAGAAACCCTGAAAGTCTTGAACGTATTATAGATTTAGCAATGACAGCTTCTGATGATGCAGATAAAGAAACAGCAACAAATATATTTAACTACATTCTTGAAACCTCCCAAGAGAGAGATGTTATTCTACTAGCACATCAATCTATATTAGAAATTAAAACCGAAAATGCTTCAAAAAAAGAACTAGAATCAATCAATGAAAAGTACTTGTCGTTATTTGAAACATTCGGTAAATTTGAATCTACACTAGCACTTCAATTGTCTTATGGTCAATTTTTGGCATTTAGTTTTGAGCAACCAAAACAAGCTTCGGAGTTCCTAAAAGCATCATACAAATTAGACATTTCGCCTTATCAAGAAGCTTTAGTAAAACTAAAATTAGCAGATATTTTAGTGCTTCAAGAAAAGTTTAACGAAGCACTTATCTTTTATACCCAAATAAAAGCCAATCTTAAAAACAGTACTATTGCTCAAGAAGCAGCATATAAGATTGCAAAAACAAGCTATTACAAAGGCGATTTTGATTGGGCAGAATCTCAACTTAAAGTCTTAAAAGCATCTACTTCGCAACTCATTGCCAATGATGCTTTAGATTTAAAACTATTAATATCGGATAATAAGTGGGACGATACTACACAAACAGCTTTAAAATATTATGCTAAGGCCGATTTATTAGCATTTCAAAATAAAAATGGAGAAGCCATCAAACTTTTAGACAAAGTACTAACAGAACATAATGGCGAAAGTATTATTGATCAAGCCTTATTTACTCAAGCAAAGCTTCATGAGAAACTAAATCAATATGAAAAAGCTGAAGCCAACTATCAAAAAATCATAGCAGACTATCGTGAAGATATTTTTATCGATGATGCTTATTACTATTTGGCAGAGCTTTATAATTTGCATTTAGGAAAGCCTGAAGAAGCCAAACCACTTTACGAAAAAATAATCTTCAATCACGAAGACAGCATTTATTTTGTTGAAGCTCGAAAGAAATTTAGAATGCTTCGTGGTGATACAATTAATTAAATTGCAAAATGAAGGTAGCTGAAACTAAGCGATTAATTCTTTCAAAAATTACTGTGGAAGATGCTCTTTTTATTTTAGAGTTGATGAATACACCTGGCTGGCTGAAATTTATTGGCGACAGAAACATTAAAACTGTGACTGAAGCAGAAGATTACATAAAAAATAATCAGCTAAAATGCTATGAAAAATATGACTTTGGTTACTACAAAATGCAATTAAAATCTGATAATCTTAAGCCTATTGGTACAGCTGGTTTACTAAAACGTGATACATTAGAACATGTAGATATTGGGTTTTCTATTCTTCCCGAATTTCACAATCAAGGATACGGTTTTGAAGTGTCATCCAAGCTATTGTTTATGGCAAAAAACACATTCAATATCAAAACAATTTCCGCTATCACCTTACCAATAAATAAGGTTTCAATTAAACTTATAGAAAAATTAGGTTTCTCATATAAAAAAACAATCAACCCATTTGAGAAGAATGAAAATCTTCTTTTGTTTGAAAAACAATTATAAATGATAATATATAGCGTCACCATAAACATTGAAGATTCTGCTCATGACGAGTGGCTCATCTGGATAAAAGAGCACATTCCTAAAGTCTTAGCAACTGGTAAATTTGACGGTGCAACATTTTCAAAAGTTTTAATTGAAGAAGAAATGGGCGGCCAAACCTATTCTATTCAATACCGTTCTTATTCCCGTGAAGCATTAGATAAATATTACCAAGAAGATGCTGATGGTCTAAAACAAGAAGGACTAAAAAAGTTTGCTGATAAAATGTTAGCCTTTAGAACAGAACTAGAGGTAGTTGATACTTATGCTGTAAATTTTAAATAAAAATTAATGTCGGTAAAAGCAAAAAAACACCTCGGACAACACTTTTTAAAAGATGAAAATATTGCTAAAAAAATAGCTGATACGTTATCCCTAAAAGGCTATGACGACGTATTAGAAATTGGTCCAGGCATGGGCGTTTTAACGAAGCATTTGCTTGACAAAGACACCACAACTCATGTTATAGAAATTGACACTGAATCGGTTGATTATCTAAAAAATAATTACCTAAATCTTTCAGATAGAATTTACGAAAAAGACTTTTTACGCTACGACCTCAACTTGGTGTTCAAAGGAAAGTCATTCGCTATTATTGGTAACTTTCCGTATAACATTTCCTCTCAAATAGTTTTTAAAACTTTAGAAATGCGAGACCAAATCCCAGAGTTTTCAGGAATGTTTCAAAAAGAGGTTGCTAAGCGCATCTGCTCTAAAGAAGGCAATAAAGTCTACGGAATTTTATCTGTTTTAACTCAAGCGTTTTATGATGCAGAGTACTTATTTACCGTGCCGCCAAGCGTTTTTAATCCACCTCCAAAAGTAGATTCTGGCGTATTATTATTAACCCGAAAAGAAAACTACACACTGCCTTGTGATGAGAAGCTATTCTTCCGTGTGGTAAAAACAGGGTTCCAACAACGACGAAAAACATTACGTAACAGTTTAAAAGTTTTTAATCTTTCCGATAATTTAAAAGCAAATACTATCTTTGGGCAACGTCCAGAACAATTAAGTGTGGCTCAATTCATAGAGTTAACCTCACTTATTGAAAAGGACGAAAAGTAGACATTAGGCTTAATAACCTTAATAGTTAATTTTTCGTTGTGGAAGAAACTCAAGAAAACATATTATTTCAACTCACCGATGAGCTTATAGAAAAGGCTAAAGTTCTTATCTCAAATAATGATGATACGTCACTTAAGGTTTTTTTAAATGAGTTCCACTACGCTGATATTGCCGAGATTTTAGATGAACTCTCGTTTGATGAAGCCATCTACATCATCAAACTTTTAGATAGCGAAACCACTTCAGATGTACTTACTGAACTTGACGAAGATGTTCGTGAAAAGATTCTAGGCAACCTTTCTGCAAAAGAAATTGCAGAAGAGGTTGAAGAGTTAGATACCGATGATGCCGCAGATATCATTGCCGAACTTCCAGAAGAACGTCAAGAAGCGGTAATCTCCCAAATTGAAGACCAAGAGCACAAAGCCGAAATCCAAGAACTTTTAACCTATGATGATGATACTGCAGGTGGACTCATGGCGAAAGAGCTGGTTAAAGTTTATGGCACATGGACTGTTGCGGGATGCATACGTCGCATTAGAGGTCAAGCTAAAGACGTTAATAGAGTACACTCCATTTATGTGGTGAGTAAAGACGAAAAACTTATTGGACGACTTTCTCTAAAAGACTTAATTACAGCAAAAAGTGAAGAGAAAATTGCTGACATTTCTAAAAGTAATGTCGATTGGGTTAACGTTAATGACGATGCAGAAGATGTTGCCAAGGTAATGGCTAAGTACGATTTAGAAGCCATCCCAGTAGTTGACGATGAGCAAACATTACTTGGTCGTATTACCATCGATGATATTGTCGACGTTCTTAAAGAAGAAGCCGAAAAAGATTACCAACTTGCTGCAGGTATTACCCAAGATGTAGATTCTGATGATAGTATTATAGAATTAACAAGAGCACGTTTGCCTTGGCTGTTTTTAGGACTGCTTGGTGGTATTGGTGCCTTTATAATTATGTACTATTTTGAAAAAAAGCTTCCTGAAGAAGCCATCATTTTATTTTTGTTTACGCCTCTAATTGCAGCAATGGCCGGAAATGTTGGCGTACAATCAAGTGCCATAATTGTGCAAGGTTTAGCAAATGACGATGTCAAAGGAAGTATCAATAGCCGTTTAATTAAAGAAATGTTTTTAGCAACTTTAAATGGCTTAATATTGTCAATATTCCTATTTCTTTTTGTCTTTGTGTGGAAACAAGAATTTAATCTTGCTTTAGCTATTTCTATATCATTAGTCGTTGTTATTATAGTTGCTGGTTTAATTGGTACATTTGTACCATTATTTCTAGATAAAAGAGGTATAGATCCAGCAATAGCGACAGGTCCATTTATTACTACTAGTAATGACATTTTTGGAATTGTTATTTATTTAATGATTGCCAAATTAATTCTGGGTATTTAATCCATTTTGCTTTTGTAACTTTATGGTATGAAAGCAATAAATATTAAAGACAAGCACGCACTTTTCTCAAAACAATGGCATCCGCATCGCATTGCTACGGTAGATAATATGCAAGTGATTCTTGCTAAAATTCAAGGCGAATTCGTCTGGCATAGCCATGATGATGAAGATGAATTATTTCAAGTTATAAAAGGCACAATGTATATGCAGTTTCGTGACCGCACAGAAGTTGTTAGAGAAGGTGAAATGATTGTTGTTCCTAAAGGTGTTGAGCATAATCCTTCGACCAAAAATGGTGAAGAAGTGCATCTACTTTTATTTGAAAAATTAGATACGGCGCATACTGGAAAAGTGCAAGACGAAATGACGCAAACCGAGTATCCTTGGATTTAAACCAATGTCAGGTCGAGCGGAGTCGAGACCTTAATCATCTAAAAACCATAAAATGAAATTATATTATGTTTACATATTACAATGTTCAGATGGTTTAACTTACACAGGATTCACCAATAATTTATCAAGAAGAATGGAGGAACACGAAAAAGGGTTAAATGAATCATGTTTTACATACAAGAGAAGACCCGTTAAATTAATATTTCAGCAAGAATTTAATGATGTAAACCAGGCTATATTTTTTGAGAAGAAAATAAAAAAGTGGAGCGCAAAAAAGAAATTTGCAAATGAAGATTATGACTTATTGCAATTATTAGCGCAATGTAGAAATGAATCGAATGCTAAAAATAGAGGTCTCGACTCCGCTCGACCTGACAACATATTAAACTGTCATTAAATAAATTCTTCTTAAAATAGTCTCAACTGGAAGATTAGCATGAAAATTCTACACTTAGATAGCAACCACGAACTATTACTAAATCAACTCAACGATTTAGGCTTTACCAATCATGAAGATTATACATCTTCAAAAACTGAAATAGAAGCTAAAATTTCCGATTATGATGGCCTGATAATTAGGAGTCGTTTTACCATTGATAAACAATTTTTGGATGCTGCTAAAAATCTGAAATTTATTGGCCGTGTTGGTGCTGGATTAGAAAATATAGATTGTGATTATGCTGAAAAAAAAGATGTTGAGTTGTTCAATGCGCCAGAAGGTAACCGCAATGCTGTTGGCGAGCATAGTTTGGCAATGTTGCTTTCTCTATTCAATAAACTTAACAAAGCTGATAAAGAAGTAAGACAAGGCAAATGGTTACGAGAAGACAATCGAGGCATTGAGCTAGATGGTAAAACCGTTGGTTTAATTGGTTATGGGAATATGGGAAAAGCTTTTGCGAAAAAACTTCGCGGTTTTGATGTTGATGTATTATGCTATGACATAAAAGCTAATGTTGGCGATGCTAATTGCAAGCAGGTTTCACTTGAAGAATTGCAGAGTAAAGTAGGTGTTTTAAGTCTACACACACCACAAACACCATTAACATTAAACATGGTGAATTCAGCATTCATCAATAATTTTAAAAACCCGTTTTGGCTAATTAATACAGCTCGCGGAAAAAGTGTCGTAACTTCAGATTTGGTTAAAGCGTTGACGTCTGGTAAAATATTAGGTGCTGGTTTAGATGTTTTAGAATACGAAAAGTCTTCTTTTGAAAGTCTCTTTACTTCAGAAAATATGCCTGAAGCGTTTAAATATTTAATCAATTCTGAAAACGTATTACTCTCTCCACATGTGGCGGGTTGGACTATTGAAAGTAAAGAAAAATTAGCCCAAGCCATCGTTGACAAAATCAAAGCAAAATTTTGCTAATTTTATAAAATGAAGAAAACTATTCTTGTTTTTGGAATGCTCATTTTAGCATTACTTTTGCTATTTCAACTTAGTAAATATGCTGTAATAAGTGGTGATTTTCAAGTTGAATATATTATGACTATTATCGCAGTTATCTTTTTAGTTATTGGCCTATTCATTAATAAAAGAGCACAAAAATCTTCTCCTGTTCCTAAGCAAGAAATAGATTTTAAAAAAATTGAAGAATTAGGATTGAGTAAACGTGAATATGAAGTCTTAAAAGAAATTGCGCTTGGTTTATCAAATCAAGAAATCGCAGAAAAGCTTTTCGTCTCAGAAAGCACCATAAAAACGCATGTCTCTAACCTTCTTGTAAAACTAGATGCAAAACGCAGAACCCAAGCTATTCAAGTTTCAAAAAGTTTGAATATTATATAATTTACTAGCTTTAACACTAAAGTATGAGTAAAATAGTACTTTAGTATGAGCCTCATAAATCTTCCTATTTCTACTTTTGACTAACTAATCAAAACCTAATAATTATGAAAAAAACAGTAATAAGATATGGGCTATATGCGCTCATAAGCGGATTTGTTCTATTTGGATTGCCTTTCTTTTTAGGAATGGGCGTTGACTATGACTATGGAGAACTCATTGGATATACATCAATGATAATTTCTTTATTATTTGTGTTCTTTGGTATTAAACATTATCGTGATAAAATTAATCATGGTAAAGTCTCTTTAGGAAAAGCACTTGCAATAGGTATGCTTATTGCTTTATTTTCTGCAATTGGCGTAGCTGTTATGGACTATGTATATACCACACAAATTAACCCTAATTTTGCTTCAGATTATTTAGAGTATAAATTAAGCGGTATGAAAACAGCATTATCCCCTGAAGAATTCAAAGTTGAGAGTGCTAAGCTTACCAAACAAATGGAAGACTATGGCAGTCCAGGCTTTATGGCTTTTATGATGTTAGCTTCTGTTCTTATATTAGGGTTTATTATATCTTTAATATCTGGATTAATTTTACAACGTAAATAAACTAAATCAATCATATTATGCAATACAAAGCAGATTCACCAGAAGACTATATAAGTCAATTGCCTGAGGAGCGCAAAGCCCCAATGACAAAACTTCATCAGCTCATAAAAGAACATATGCCTAAAGGTTTAGAATCAGGAATGGGTTATAATATGCCGGCCTATTTTGTGCCTAAATCCATTTATCCTTCAGGATATCATTGCAAACCTTTTCCTCCTTTACCATTTATTAATATAGCCTCACAAAAGAACTTTATTGCCTTTTACCATATGGGTTTGTATGCAAAAAAAGAATTGTACGATTGGTTTGTTGCGGAATATCCAAAACATGCCAAATACAAATTAGACATGGGTAAAAGTTGTGTGCGTTTTAAGAAGGTTGACGATATTCCTTATGATTTAATTAAAGAACTTTTAGGCAAAATGTCTGTTGAAGAATGGATAAATATTTATGAAGCTGCCTTAAAAAAGAAATAAAATGAAAAAACGTGTCACAGGAATAGGTGGTCTATTCTTTAAATCTAAAGACCCAAAAGCCTCAAAAGATTGGTATAAAAAACATCTCGATTTTAATACCGATGATTACGGTTGCACTTTTTGGTGGAAAGACAAAAACGATAATGATGCCTCTACACAATGGAGTCCTTTTAAGGATGATACTACTTATTTTGAGCCTTCAAAAAAAGACTTTATGTTTAATTACAGAGTCGAAGATTTAGAAACTCTTATAAAAACTTTAAGAGAAGAAGGTGTAACAATTGTTGGTGATATGCAGACATATGAATACGGAAAGTTTGCTTGGATACTTGACAATGAAAACAATAAGATAGAATTATGGGAGCCTATTGATGCTGCCTTTAAATAATCTCATTGGTTTTTTTAGTAATTTTAAAAGCTAACTAATTATTAACTTAAAAAACCGAATACTATGTCTGACGATAATAAAAATTTAAGCGACGACCTTGATGATATGATAGGCGACGCTAAAGAAAGTGCAAAAAGAGCTGGAGAAAAAATAAGTCAAAAAGCTAGTGAACTAGCTGATGACGCTAAAGAACTAGGAAAAGAAGCTAAAGAAAAAGCTTCTGAGTTTGCTAGTGAAGCAAAGGAAAAAGCCTCAGAATTTGCTGATGAAGCCAAAGAAATATTAAGTGACGGAAAAAATATTGGCATTATTTCTCACGTCTATTGGATTGGTTGGATAATTGCTGTGATTATGAATAATAGCAACAAAACAGAATTAGGTTCTTTTTACATAAGACAGAATTTAGGGTTGTTTTTATTAAGCTTTTTTGTTTGGATTCCGTTTTTAGGCTGGGTATTAGGAATAGCTATTTTTATTGCGTGGGTAATAAGTTTAATCAGCTCTTTAAGTGGCGAAAAGAAACCTACTTTTTTATTAGGAAATCAATTCCAAGAATGGTTTAAAGGTTTATAAAAATTTAAAATATAACTATTCTAAAAGCTCAGAATTTTGTTCTGGGCTTTTTTTATTACTCATCTGATAACCCATAGTCCAAAGGTAAAGTATCACCTATCCGTTGATTGCCCATAGCGCCATTAAAAAATAGAGATTGTACTGGAACAAAATTCCCAAATTCATCAACGTAAAATTTATCTGTTTTTGGTATCAAATCCGATTGTGATTTTCCTCTATGAGTAACCGTTAATTTTCCAGATAACTTTACTTCTTTAAAATTTGTACTATCTAAGTCTTTTACAAAAATATGTTCGGGAGTTTTAACTCCAAAGCCTCGCTTAAAGATTTTATACTTTTCTTTCTTTAAATCACCTCGAAAAATCGAACGCATAAAATGTTGTATAGAACCTCTATATACTTTTTCTCTTTGTTTAAGAATAGACTCTTTATTGTTGATGTTTTCATCTTTATATAATGATGAGCCTGAATAATATGTTGAATAAACATTAAAATCATTTCTAAAAAGATCTATGTAATTAAAAACAACTTCAAAGTCCACAAGTTCGTATGTGATATGATAATTTAACGATTTATTTTTGATTTCAAGAGGTGCTTTTGCACTTACGGTAAGCTGTTTTCCTCTTTTATCATAGCGCAAAATTAAGTCGTCTTCATTAAGAATTTTACAGGTTTTTCCATACTTAGAAGTGCCCAAAAATTGGTTTCTGAAAATTTTTAATTTTTGCGTTCGTGTTAAACCATCGTCTGCATTAATGACGACTTCATCAAGCTGATTAGAAGCTTCCTTTAATTCGACATTTAACAGTGAGAGGCTTCTATAATCCGAAATAACGACTTTCTCATATCCAAGGTAAGAAATGATTAATGGTGATTGTACCCCATCATTATAATCTATAGAAAATTCGCCTTTAGCATTTGTAGTTGTTCCAATGGTCGTATTATTAAAATACACCGAAACCATTTCTAGAGGTTCTTTGGTTGTGACATCAATAACTTTACCCTTTAAAGTTTGGGCATGAGTAATAAGGCAAGAAAAAAGAAGTAAAACAAACGTAATTCTACTTGTCATTGTTATCCATGAATTTACGTTCTAGCTCCGCTTGGAATTCTTCCATGACAGGTCTCACAGTACTTTCAGGTAAATCTGCAATCTTAATATACATCAACCCATCAACTGCATTATTAAATAACGGATCTACATTAAACCCTATGAGTTTACAATTTTGCTTAATATATTTTTTAAGTAAAACAGGTAATCGTAATGCTCCTGGCTCTACCTCATCAATAATCTTATCAAATTTATTCAAATCGGCTTCTGTAGCATCAAAAACAAAATCTTTATCTGCATCTTTAAGTTTTACTTTAAATTCTTTTTTAGGGTGGACATATTGTGCCACATATGGGTCATAGTAATGCGATTTCATAAACTCAATCATCAAACTCTTAGAGAAGTTAGAAAACTGATTACTTATACTAACGCCGCCAATTAAATATTTATGTTCTGGATAACGTAATGTTGTGTGTACAATGCCTTTCCAAAGTAAAAACAAAGGCATTGGTTTTTGCTGGTACTCTTTAATGATAAATGCCCTTCCTAATTCTAATGCCTGGCTCATCATTTTATACAACTCAGGCTCAAAACGAAACAGATCCTGAAGATAAAATCCATCAATACCATGCGCTTCAAAAATCTTCGAGCCTAAACCCATTCTATATGCCCCAGCAACTTTTTTAGCATTATTATCCCAAAGAAACATATGGTGATAATAGGTGTCAAAATTATCTAAATCTATAGATTCATTAGTTCCTTCTCCGACTTCCCTGAAGGTAATCTCCCTTAGTCTTCCTAGTTCTCTAAGAATATTTGGGATATCAACTGCTGAAGCTAAATAGACTTCATAATTTTTACTAGTTAATAATCTGCAGTCTTTTTCTTTTAGAAGCTCGACTTCATTAATCATAACCTCAGAATCTACTGGTGTTACTATTCGCTTAGCCGGTTTTGGAACTTTTAATTGCGATTGAATATTATCTAAAATTTTTGGTTTATCCTCAAAAGCACGAGATAACATGTATGTTTTTTGACGTATAAAATCAGAAAAATCTTTTAGTGAATTATGTTCTTTTTGAGCTTTTACCGAAATCTGTTTGCCAATTCTTACTTTAATCACACGACGTTTTTGCGTTAACAATTCAGATGGCAATTTCGCTGTACGAAGCGTATCACTAATTTTAGAGAGTCTATAAAATAACCTACTGTTTTTTGCATGAAAATAAATAGGAACAACTGGCACTTCTGCTTTTTGTATAAGTTTCATTGCCGCATCTTCCCATGGCTTATCTACCACAAGCTTTCCGTCTTTGTAGGTAGACACTTCTCCAGCCGGGAAGACACCTAGTGGATGACCATTTCTTAAATGCATAATTGCATTTTTAAAACCTGTAATACTACTTGCTGCATCCTTTCTGTCCTCAAAAGGATTTACAGGCATGATATAAGGTTTTAATGGCTCTATACGATGTAGTAAAAAATTAGCGATGATTTTAAAATCACTTCGCTGTTCTATCATTAACTTTAATAACAAAATACCATCTATACCACCAAGCGGATGATTAGAAACCGTGATGTATGGACCATCTTTTGGTAATCGTTTTAGGTCTTCTTCAGGGATTTCGAATTTAATCTGAAAATCATCCAAAAGACCATCTAAAAATTCAAGATCAGTTAAATGCTTGTTACGATTATAAATACGATTTAATGAAGATATTTTTAAGACTTTCATCAAAATCCAACCTGCAAAAGTTCCTAAGAAGCCATACTTATCTGCATTAATAGCTTTTGCAACTTCTTTAGCGGACACAAGTCCTGTATTTGATGATTTACTCATATAAACAAATGTAATAAATGTTTAGGTAGTTACTATTTGAACGGTTTGTTGGGTTAATTGTTTCAGTAACACGGTTTTATCCTTTTCGAGTGATAAAACAGAATCCTCTGTAAAATGCCTAATAGTATATAGACTCACATTTTCATGACATGTTACATTGAATTTTGCCTTTAAATGCTGCAGCAATTTTTCAAGGTTGTTATAGGTATTCTCTAAGCATACTGAAAAGCTAATTGCAGAATTCTGAATCACATCTACCTTCATTTTATACAAATGCAAAAGGCTGAAAATCTCACTTATATTTTCCTCTACGATATATGAAAAGTCTAAAGATGATAACGAAATTAAAATTTGATTTTTCTTAACTATAAAGCAGGGAATTTCTGGCTCGAGTGTTTTGCCTTTGCTCACAATGGTTCCTGCTGCTTCAGGATTTAAAAATGACTTTACATACAACGGGATTTCCTTGCGTTGTAATGGTTGAAGCGTTTTTGGATGAATTACCGATGCACCATAAAAAGCCAACTCAATAGCTTCTCTATAGGATATTTGGTTGAGCAACTGAGCGTTTTCAAAATAACGTGGGTCAGCATTTAAAACACCCGGTACATCTTTCCAAATGGTAACACTTGTTGCATTAAGACAATATGCGAAAATTGCAGATGTGTAATCACTTCCTTCGCGCCCTAAAGTGGTTGTAAAATTATTAGCATCACTTGCTAAAAACCCTTGCGTGATATTCAGTATACTTCTATCAAAACTTTCAGATATTTGGGCTTGAGTAGTATTCCAATCTACATTAGCTCTTCGATAATAACTATCTGTTTTAATAAATGACCGTACATCAAGCCAATTATTTTTCAATCCAATTTCATTGAGATAAAAGCTAATTATCGTTGTTGATAATAGCTCTCCAAAACCAATAGCTTGGTCATAAACAAAGTTATAATCTGGAGATTTATTGATTTTAAAGAAGCTGTCTAATTCGGAAAACAGTGACTTTATTTTATCAAAAACAGGATGTCTTTCGTTATCAAAAAGGTCGAGAAGAATCTGGTTATGAAACTTTTTTACGTCTTGTAAAGCACTTTGCAATTCGGGTTTGTTTTCAAAATAGCTTTTAACGACTAGCTCCATAGCATTCGTCGTTTTACCCATAGCAGAAACTATGATAAGTGTATTCTCATAACCCACTGTTTTTAATACAGTAGCTACATTTTTTACACCTTCTGCATCTTTAACAGATGCCCCACCAAATTTGAAAATCTTCATTTACAATTTGCTTATATAATTATCAATCGCTTTGCTATCCATTTGCACCACGTCCCAATCTCTCATCACATTTGCTCCTTTCTTCTCATAAAACTTTATAGCTGACTCATTCCAATCCAACACTTCCCAAGAGATACGTTTTACATCTTTTTGCTTTCCATGTTTCACAACTTCGTCTAGCAAAACGGTTCCTAAACCTTTGCCTCTCAAAGCCTGACTGACGATTAAATCTTCAAGATGAATAACCTCGCCTTTCCAAGTAGAATAACGTGTGTAAATTAAAGCCAATCCTTCAACCTTATTATTAACTTCTACAACAAAGCAAACAAATTTTGGTTGTTTACCATAACCATCTTGCACAAGCTGTTCAACGGTGACCTCAACAGCATCGGGTTCTTTTTCGAATATGGCCAATTCTTTAATGAGTTCGTAAACTCTTGGCATATCTTCTTTAGTCGCTAATCTTGGTTGATACATATACTTTTTGAATAGGTTTCCAAATATAACTGAAAGTCTGTAGAGTTTTCAATTTATTTGCTATACGAAAACGTTATAGTTAGTTAAAAAATCCGATATTTGCGGCAAATAAATCAATTTTCTAATTCATGTCGCAACGCAACCAGACCTTAGGTGAGTTTATTATTGAAAATCAATCGTCTTTTAAATACACTTCTGGAGAATTATCTCGACTCATTAATTCCATCAGATTAGCTGCAAAAGTTGTAAATCACGAAGTAAATAAAGCAGGTTTAGTAGATATTATTGGTGCGGCTGGTGATACAAACGTTCAGGGTGAAGATCAACAAAAACTAGATGTTTACGCCAACGATACTTTTATAAAAACCATGACCAAGCGTAATATTGTTTGTGGTATTGCGAGTGAAGAAGAGGACGATTTTATTGCTATCAATAGTCAAGATGAAAATCACCAGAATAAATACGTGGTTTTAATTGACCCGCTTGATGGTTCGTCAAATATAGATGTTAATGTTTCTGTTGGCACAATCTTCTCTATTTACAGGCGCGTAACGCCTGTAGGAACACCTGTAACTATGGCTGATTTTTTACAAAAAGGAAATCAACAAGTTGCCGCTGGCTATGTCGTTTACGGTACTTCCACTATGTTAGTTTATACAACTGGTCATGGTGTTAACGGCTTTACATTAAATCCAGCTATTGGTACATTTTATCTATCTCATCCCGACATGCAATTTCCTGAAAATGGCCGTATTTATTCAGTTAACGAAGGGAATTATATTCACTTTCCAAAAGGCATAAAAGATTACATAAAATATTGTCAAATGGAAGAAGGTCATAGACCATACACATCTCGTTACATTGGGTCACTGGTTTCTGATTTTCATAGAAACATGATTAAAGGTGGCATCTACATGTATCCTAAAAGTTCTAAAAATGCAAAAGGGAAATTACGTTTGCTATACGAATGTAATCCAATGGCGTTTATAGCTGAGCAAGCTAATGGCAAAGCTAGCGATGGTTTTACAAGAATTATGGATATTACTCCAACTGAACTCCACGAGCGTGTTCCTTTTATTTGCGGAAGTAAAAATATGGTAGAAAAAGCAGAAGAATTTATGCGTAACGCATAGTCAAAATGGCTTTTTACTATATTTGTATATACTTATTAATCCTACATTTATTTATATGAGCAAAGTTAAAACTTCTTCTAAATCAAAACCATCAAATGATAATGAAGTAAATCAATCATCAAAAATTGATGCAATTAAAGAATTAATTTTTGGAGAAAACATTCAAGAATACAACTCTGAATTTCAAGCTGTTAGAAATGACCTTAATAACAAGAAAAAGGAATTAGAAAACTTAATTGATGAAACTCGAGATTTATTAACGCAATCTATTGATAGCTTAAGTACTGATCTAAACATTAGAATCACCGAAGTAGAAGATGCTTTTAATGAAAAATTAGATAACCTAAACGACAAAAAATTAGACCGGAAACAATTTGGAAAACTTTTAATGACGTTAGGGGAAAAAATTAGTGAATAGTTATTTTCATAAAGTTTAATGGATCAAAACGATAAATTAAGTATTCTAAAAGATATTTTACTTACAGACCAACGTGAGTATGTATCATCTATTGAAAAAAAAATAGAAATCTTAGAGGAAACACTTAATAAAAAAAGTAATTTATCAGAAAAGGTAAATCCAATAATCAATGATAAGCTTTCAGATTTTGTTCAAGAAATACCTAGTACACTAGGTCCAACAATTACAGAAACTCTAAAGTCTGAAATAAAAAATTCTCAAGCAGAAATTGTTGAAGCTCTTTATCCTATAATGGGTAAAATGATTAAAAGGTATATACAGAATGAAATGACTGTATTAATTGAGAAAATTAATACTTCTGTAAACAATGCATTCTCTTTTAAGAGCTTAAAAAGAAAGTTTGCTGCAAAACGTAAAGGTATTTCTGAAGCAGAACTAATTTTAAAAAACACCATAATACCAACTATAGACCAAGTTTTGGTTATAGAAAAAGGTTCCGGCCTATTAATTTCAGAGTTTTCAAAAGCTCAAGCTATCGATGAACACATGGTTGCTGGTATGCTTACTGCAATTAAAAGTTTTGTCGAAGATGCTTTTACCCAAGGCAATCAAGACTTACAACATATTGAGTATGACACTTATAATATTCATGTCCAGAATTTCTCTTCATATTATATTGCTGTTGCTATATCTGGGGTTTTTAACAAATCTTACAAAAGTCAACTCGAAGACAAACTACTGGACTTTGCCCAAAATGTTATAAATAAAGAGGATATAAACAATAAAGAAGACTTCACTAAAAAACTAATGCTTTTTTTTACTGAAAATGATTTTACAGTAGAATAAAAATTTAGAATATGTATACCAAAAAGATAGTTTTAGCTGTTCATTTTGGTGTTGAAAAAACATCATTGATGATTCTTTCGTTAAAAAATAGTAAGTCTAGAATATAAGTAAGAAATCTCTCTAATAATTTTGGCTAAAAATGTACTATTTGTGTTTTTGACGCCATAAATGCCAACCCAAAATGCTTGTTATGGATGGCTATGACACAACACGTTACATTAGACAATAATCACAAAGTAATTTAAAGATATTCCAATAATTGCTATTACGACTAAAGTGTCTGCTTTATAACGAGAAACGTGTCTGAAAAATGGAATGAATGACTATGAAGGTAAACTCTTTGAAGAATCAAAATTATTATCCAAAATGGAAAATATTATAAAAAACAAATAGCGACTAACTTTCGTTGTCGCTATTACTATTTATTTAGATATAAATCTTATTACTGATTCATATTTTTCATTTTTTCAATAAAATCTTCAAGGTCTACTTTATAATGCACAAGTGTTAATGCTTTATCAGCAATATACTTTACATTTTCGTGGTTAAACCCTAAACCTACACAAAGCTTTTCTAGTAAAGCAACTTGGTCTGAGCCTTCTATATCATCTGCCCAAACCATACGCGCTAAATCATACAAACGCTCCAAACGTGTTTTGTAAGAATGTGGTGCATTTATTGGATGCGAATTATAGTCTTTAAGAATATCTTTATAATCGTGTTCTGTAATATCTAAGCGTGTAGCTAATCTATCTAAAAAAGCTTTTTCTGCATCATTAATAACACCATCGCTCATAGCTATTCTAACTATTGCTGCAAAGTGGTCTTGATTACGCTTTTGGAATCCGCTTTCGAATAAATCTGAAAATGACATATATCTTGTTTTTTTAAGTCGCCACAAATATAATTCTAATAAAAGATTTTCGCTTAAGAAAGGTTTAAAAAATTTTATATTTGCACACTCAAAATAAGGACATTGAGTAAAGCTACAATTACCCAAACCTATTCACAGACTTTGCAAGCGCAAAATCTGCAAATTGCTATTGCCCAAACTGAAGGAAAAACGCACTTAAAAGGTCTAGTTGGCTCCTCTCTTTCTATAGTAATATCCGAAGTTTTTAAAACTGCAGATAAACCATTTTTACTGGTTTTTGATGATAAAGAAGAAGCGGCATATTACCTTAATGATTTAGAACAACTCATCAACGATAAGGATGTACTCTTCTATCCTGGTAGTTATAGAAGACCTTACCAAATAGAAGAAACAAATAATGCAAATGTTTTATTAAGAGCTGAGGTTTTAAACCGTATAAATTCCCGAAGAAAACCTGCAATAGTTGTTACCTATCCGGATGCCCTTTTTGAAAAAGTGGTCACAAAAAAAGAGCTCGAAAAAAATACGCTTAAAGTATCTGTAGGCAATGAGCTAAGTATAGATTTTGTAAACGAAGTTTTATTCGAGTACAAATTTAAACGTGTAGATTTTGTTACAGAACCTGGTGATTTTTCAGTTCGTGGTGGTATTGTTGATGTGTTTTCTTTCTCTCATGACGAACCCTACCGTATTGAGTTTTTTGGAGATGAAGTAGATAGTATTAGGACCTTTGATGTCGAAACTCAACTCTCTACAGAACGCATAAAAAAAGTTAGTATCATCCCTAATGTTGCCAATAAGTTTATTGAAGAAAAACGAGAGAGTTTCCTAAAATACATCTCATCAAAAACTGTTGTATTTTCTAAAAATTCGTCTTTATTGTTTTCAAGAATTGATAGCTTTTATGAAAAAGCTGTTGAAGCTTTTAATGAGCTTTCTGAAGAAATAAAACATGCTTCTCCTGATAAATTGTTTTGTAATTCTGAGTTATTAAAACGTCAATTTTTGGATTATAATTTAGTGGAATTTGGAAGTTCGGCAGTTTTTAGTAATGAAACGATTCAATATAACACCAAACCTCAACCTTCGTTTAACAAGCAATTCAATCTACTAATTGATGACTTAAATGAAAACCATGTCAATGGTCTAACAAACTATATTGCCTGTGTTAGCGAGCAGCAAGCCAAACGTTTCCATGATATTTTTGAAGACTCTGAAAAAGAAGTCAATTATAAAACTGTGGTGCTTTCTCTTTATCAAGGTTTTGTAGATGCTAATAATAAGATTGCTGTTTATACTGACCATCAAATTTTTGACCGCTATCATAAATTTCATTTAAAGAATGGCTACGCCAAAAAGCAAGCTATTACTTTAAAAGAACTCACAAATCTCGAAATTGGAGATTACGTCACACACATCGATCACGGCATTGGTAAATTTGGTGGACTTCAGAAAATAAATGTTGAAGGGAAAAAACAAGAAGCTATAAAATTGGTTTATGGTGAGCGTGATGTCCTTTACTTAAGCATTCATTCGTTACATAAAATTACCAAGTTTAATGGTAAAGATGGTAAACCGCCGAAGATTTATAAGCTAGGTAGTAAAGCATGGAAAACACTTAAGCAAAAGACCAAATCTCGTGTTAAGGAAATTGCTTTCAACCTTATAAAACTCTATGCAAAGCGAAAGTTGAGAAAAGGTTTTCAATATGCACCAGATAGCAATATGCAGCATGAGTTAGAAGCATCTTTTATTTATGAAGATACACCAGACCAAATTAGTTCTACTACAGATATCAAAGCCGATATGGAAAGTGAACGCCCAATGGACCGCTTAGTATGTGGCGATGTTGGTTTTGGCAAAACAGAGGTGGCTATAAGAGCTGCTTTTAAAGCTGTGGATAATGGCAAGCAAGTTGCGATTTTAGTACCAACTACCATTTTAGCATATCAGCATTCAAGAACATTTAGAGAGCGTTTAAAAGATTTTCCCGTTACTGTAGATTATATTAATCGTTTTAGAACAGCGAAACAAAAACGCGAAACGCTTGAAGGTCTCGAAAGTGGCGCAGTAGATATTATTATTGGCACGCATCAACTCGCTAACAAAAACGTAAAGTTTAAAGATTTAGGTTTGCTTATTGTAGATGAAGAACAAAAATTTGGAGTCGCTGTAAAAGAAAAGCTAAAGACCATAAAAGAAAACGTTGATGTATTAACATTAACAGCTACACCAATACCAAGAACGCTTCAGTTTAGTTTAATGGCTGCACGAGATTTATCTGTAATTACAACACCACCACCAAATCGTTATCCTATAGAAAGTCATGTGATTCGTTTTAGCGAGGAAACTATTAGAGATGCTGTGAGTTATGAAATTCAGCGTGGCGGACAAGTATTTTTTATTCATAATAGAATTGAAAATATCAAAGAGGTTGCTGGCATGATACAACGTCTAGTGCCAGACGCAAAAATTGGCATTGGTCATGGTCAACTAGATGGTAAAAAACTAGAAGAATTAATGCTTGCTTTTATGAATGGCGACTTTGATGTTTTGGTAAGTACAACTATTGTAGAGAGTGGTTTGGATGTACCAAACGCCAATACCATTTTTATTAATAATGCCAATAATTTTGGCCTAAGTGACCTACACCAAATGCGAGGTCGTGTTGGTCGTAGTAACAAAAAAGCATTCTGCTATTTTATTACGCCAGAGTATACTGCAATGACTACAGATGCTAGAAAACGTATCACGGCATTAGAGCAGTTCACGGAGTTAGGAAGTGGTTTTAATATAGCCATGAAAGATTTAGAAATCCGCGGTGCAGGTGACTTATTAGGTGGGGAACAAAGTGGGTTTATTAATGATATAGGTTTTGACACTTACCAAAAAATATTAAACGAAGCTATTGAAGAACTTAAGGAATCTGAATTTGCGGACTTGTATAAAGATGATGGCAAACCGAAGAAATTTGTTAAAGATGTAACCATTGACACTGATTTTGAGTTATTGTTTCCTGATGACTATGTAAATAATATCACTGAACGTCTAAATCTATACACCAAGCTTAATGATATAAAAACTGAAGAAGATTTACAAAAATTTGAGTCTGAAATTATTGACCGTTTCGGAGAACTTCCAACACAAGTTTCTGACTTATTAGATAGTGTAAGATTGAAATGGATTGCTACTAAAATAGGGGTTGAAAAATTGATCATGAAACAAGGTAAACTTATAGGTTATTTTATTCAAGATCAACAAAGTACTTTCTATCAAAGTGATGATTTTTCAAAAGTATTACAATACGTTCAACAAAGTTTTGGAAAATGCAAAATGAAAGAAAAACAAACCCGTAACGGCTTAAGATTACTCATTACTTTTGAGAATATAACATCAACATCTAAAGCTTTGAAAGTGCTTTCTGAAATATGAAACTAAACTCTCATACTAACCATTTACTATGGCTCACAGTAGCCACAATTTTTATTAGCACATCTGGTAGTTTAGGAAAGTTTATTGATATGCCTACACCTGTAGTCATATGGTGGCGTTCTAGTTTGGCAACAGTATTTCTCTTTTTATTCTGTAAATACAAAAGCATATCTCTTAAAATTGAATCACATAAAGACAGATGGACATTTCTATTAGCTGCCGTTTTTATGGCAGGACATTGGATAACCTATTTCTATGCGCTTAAACTTTCTAATGTTGCTATAGGTATGCTAACATTATTTACTTTCCCAGTATTTACTGCTTTGTTAGAGCCATTGTTTTCAAAAAACAAGTTAGACCCAGTTCATATTTTTTTAGGAATCTTAGTTCTAATCGGCATATATATTTTAGCACCAGATTTTGACTTAGAAAACTCTCAATTACAAGGTCTATTATTTGGTCTTTTATCAGCGTTGTGTTATGCTCTAAGGTTGTTACTGCTGAAAAAGGAAGTCAAAAAATATAATGGTACTATGCTTATGTTTTTTCAAGTAGCAATAATGACGGTGATTTTAGCCCCTGTTTTATTTTTTATGGACTCCTCAAATATTAGCACACAATATCCTTATATTCTGCTACTAGCTTTGTTAACTACAGCAATTGGCCATACTATGTTTGTAAATAGTCTTAAATACTTTAAAGCGAGTACAGCTAGCATTATTAGTAGTACGCAGCCCATATTTGGGATTATCATCGCATACTTTTTTCTTAATGAAATTCCAACCACAAATACTTTTATTGGAGGAAGTTTAATCCTAGCAACAGTAATTATTGAGAGTATTAGGTCTAAGAAATCTTAATAAAATTCCGATTCATTTAAAACTTGAAGAATAGTTACTTATATTTATTTTCAAATCTTTTAAACTCAAAATAATGAAGAAATTTTCAGTGTTTTTAGTCATAGTTTTTCTTTTATTAAGTTGTAAAAACGAAGAAAAATTAGACTTAACTTCTGTTATCGAGACTTATACCAAAAATCTAAATACTATCGAAAAAATTCAGTTTGACGTACAGAATGTCATGGAGTTTTCTAGTGATAATGTCTGGGATAATAAAGGGTTTGCTTCATTAGAAAAACAAGCTAACGATAGTGTTTTTGGGTTTTCATTTTATGGTACAAGACACGACGCAAACAGAGCCTCTATTTATAATAATGGTATAGGTTTTCAAATTAATAAGACCACAAAAAAGTTTGAACAAGAAAAAGGAGGTCTTCATTTTTTAGGTAGTCCTGGTGGGCAAATGATTCAGCGTGGTTTTTTCAATGTAGATAAAGACTATGAAAATGCAGTCCTTACCGAAACTGATAGTAGTTTTATTATAGACTATACCTTTAAAGATGATAAAAAAAATGAATTGACTGATATAAAAAAGATTTTAGAAATTGATAAGATTTCTTATTTACCTATTAAAATATCAACATCATCAATACCTGATTTTGGCAAAAAACAGTCTAATACACATATCTTTAGTAATATTAAAACAAACAATTCTGTTGTTAAATCTATTAATTCATATATCGTCGAATTGAATGAGTTTGAATTAATAAAGCCAAAAAAACCTAAAGCAAATCCACTATTAAATCAAAAACTACCAACAATAATATTACCTAATCTATTTAATGAAAATGAATTAGTTACTGTAAAAACAGATAAGGTAACCTTAATAGATTTCTGGGAAGTTTGGTGTGGTTGGTGTATAAAAGCTTTTCCTGATGTAGAAGATCTTAAAACCAAATATGGTAACAATATAAATATCATTGGTGTTGTAACAAAGGATAAAGAAAACGCTAGAAAATTAGTTAACAAAAAAGGCACAACTTTTGTTAACTTAATCGGTAATAAAACACTTAATGAAACTTTTAACGTTACTAGTTGGCCTCGTTATTTTTTGGTGGATACAAACGGAACTATAATAAAAGAATATCGCGGGTTTTCAACACAAATAGATGAAGACATTAAATCACTTATTAAATAGTAATACAAAACCATTTTTAAAATGAAAAATATCATTTTTATTCTTTCAATGATTCCTGTTTTAGGATTTTCTCAACACAACATCAGCGGTACATTTTCGCCTGCAGAAGATTACACTTATGCTTTTTTATATGAAGCAACACCAGATGGCGCTAATTATGTTAATAGAGCTCAGTTAGATAGTTTAGGCAATTTCTCACTTTCATTAGATGACAATGCCAAAGCCGGTATCTATAAAATAGTATATGCTATTCCTCCAGAGGAAAATAATTTTGATTTGGTATACAACGGCAAAGAAGATGTGAATTTTACGTTTAGTTTGGACGAAGGTGTAAATTTCACTGAATCTTCTGAGAATAAATTATGGGATTCTTACCTAAATAGTATGGATATAGTTAACCAAACTATTAGCAATTTTTACACAAAAGGCGGAACGGATAAAGAAGCGTTCAATTCTATTTTTAAGACCTTAAAAGACACTCAACAATCTTATGAAGATTTAGCAAAAGGCAAGCTTGTTGAAGCCTTTATAAAAGCTAATAAGCCATATATGCCTTCAGTTTATGAAGATTTACCAACTTATTCCAAAAACTTAAAAGCCAACTTTTTTAAAAACATTGACTTTAACAATACGTTTTTACAAAGTTCAAGCTTAATTACAGACCGAGTTACTGGTTTTGTTTTTGGTATGTCTGCCAATACAGATAATAAGACTTATAAATCTCATGTAGATATTGTAGCTAATGCTATTAAGGCTTTGGAATCAAAAGTGCAATCTCCATTATTAGAATTATTGTGGCAAGAGTTTAAGCGTCGTGAAAATCATGATATGGCTAATTACATATCGGACAATTATCTATTAACTATTGCAAAATCAACTGAAAATAAAATTTTAGAGCAACAACTAAAAAGTTACAAAAACACATCTGTTGGTGCTATAGCTCCAGATTTTAAAATACAAACTGCACCTTCATTAAAACTCTCTGAGCTTAAAGGCGACAAATATTATGTACTTATATTTTGGAGTAGCGGTTGCGGGCATTGCCTTAACGAGTTACCAAAAGTAAAAACATTGTTCGACAATGTATCTGGCACAAAAGTGATTGCATACGGCTTAGAAAATGATAATATCGCTTGGTCAGAAGAGATTAAAAAATACCCTGATTTTATTCACGGTATTGGCTTAGGTAAATGGGAAAACCCATTAGTACAAACATTTGCTATCGCCGCCACACCAACCTATTTTGTATTAGATGCCAACAAAAAAATCATTGCTAAGCCTTATGATTTTGAAGGTTTGGAGAAGTTTTTTAGTGCCGAATAAGAAGAAATTATATTCATCTACATTAAAATAATTAATCACTATGTATGGAGGGTAGTGATTTTTGTATCTTTATGTTATGGAAATAAATTTTGACACAATTAATCTTGACTATATAGAATCTAGAAAAGTGAGCTTTCCTCTTAAGCTAATAGCATTCTTTTTTATTCTTGTTTTTGTGTTTATACCAATGTATGAAGTATTTACTCAGTTTGCTCCATCTCCCCAATTTCATTGTTCTTCTTTGAATTTTCCGATATAAAAAATATTCTCCAGTCTACCGAAATCTTCTTATTAATCTTAACTAATAAATTTCAATAAAAGAAAAACGCCCAGTTAACAGATGTCAACTGAGCGTTTAGAAACTAAATAACCAACCAAAATTTAGCTTCGTGTGTTCCTAATTATTTTATTTAAATGTCACACGGAACATCTATATTCATTTTATTTCTGATTCAAACATATTCCTAGTCGTTTCGTGTATTTGTTCTTGGGTTATCTTTCTTAACCGATTTTTGTTTACGTTTTTTCAACTTGTTTTCTTGCTGAACCATTCTACCTTGGGCATTTTCAGTTCTTAAGAACTCAATGTAACCACGACCTTTAAATTCGTATACAGTACCAGAATTTGCGTGAAGCAATTCTATAGTTCCATCATCTATAACGCTAAGATCAAAGAATTCATTGTCAAAGAAGTCATAATCAAGTGTTAAAGTTTTTTCGTACAAATCTCCAGGCACATCATTGACTCCATAAACTCCTGTATAATCCCAAAATATGTTATTAGGGTTAGAGACGTTTGCATCCTGAGAGCTTCTAAACTCAGAATCGTTCCCAGCAGATAAAAACTGTAAATAATTTTCATTATCAAACTCATTTAATGCTCCAAACTCACTTGTATATGTCTTTTCCCAAGCTTCATATTCTTGCAAGAAATAATGGATATTATCATAGAATACAAAGTCATAATCAAAATTAGACCTTTGGTAACCATCCAAAAAGTATGATGTGTCTGTAAAAGGGTTATATAATTCTATCGTATTATTATCTATTTGATACACATCAAATGAATCATAACCATCCAAATCATGATCAACATCTAATATCATATCATAAGTATTATAATTACCTATTGGTATCCCAAATCCGCTACCTTGACTTCCTATGCCAACTAAATTATTATTAGCGTATAATGTGCCATTTCTAAACGATAGCGTAAATGCTATTTGCATAAATGGCACTTCTCCAAATCCTTGGGTTGCATTAACATCTACATACCATAACTCGTAAGAGTTGAGTAACTGGTTTAAAGAAATAGGCTGTGGATTATTATCTACAATAATCACATCGTCAACAACACAAGATGTTAATAGTGTTGCACTTAGTACAAATCCGAAAAGTAGTTTTAATGTCTTCATAATTCCACAGTTTTAAAGTTTATACCAAAAGAATTTCAAAACGCGTGCCAAACTCATAATCCCAGAACTGGCCTAGGTTTGATAGCCCTATTATTTTATGTACTTTTGAAATAAGAAGATGAATTAATAATCCATGGATAAAACCACAAAATATGCCGTATTTGGTGCAGGAAGCTGGGCAACAGCTATTGTAAAAATGCTTTGCGAAAACCTTGATGAAGTCGGCTGGTATATGCGAAGCACTTATGCTAAAGAGCATCTTTTAAAAGAAAAACACAACCCAAGTTATTTGAGTTCTGTTGAGTTTCATACTGAGCAATTAAAACTAAGTAACGATATTAATGAAATAGCGGATTGGGCAGATGTACTGATTTTTGTTATTCCGTCAGCTTTTATTCATTCCGAATTGCAAAAACTAACCTCAGACATTAGCCATAAAGTTGTAGTTTCCGCTGTAAAAGGGATTATCCCAGAAACTGGACTTTTAGTTGGTGAGCATTTTCATGATGTCTATAATATTTCTTTCGAAAATATTGCGGTTATTGCTGGACCTTGCCATGCTGAAGAGGTGGCTCTTGAACGTCTATCTTACCTAACTATTTCTTGTGCGGATGCAGACAAAGCGCAACACATTGCCAATGCCTTATCAAGTAGATATATAAAAACTAAAATTAGTGACGACATTATAGGTACCGAATATGCCGTGATGCTGAAGAACATCTATGCTATTGCTGCTGGTATTGCTCATGGTTTGGGCTATGGCGATAATTTTCAAAGTGTATTGATGAGTAATGCTATCCGAGAGATGAAACGCTTCATTAAAAAGATGCATAAGATGAAGCGTAACATAAATAATTCTGCCTATTTAGGTGATTTATTGGTTACAGGATATTCTGTGTTTTCACGTAATCGTATGTTTGGTAATATGATTGGTAAAGGTTACACCGTAAAATCAGCACAGATGGAGATGAACATGGTTGCAGAAGGTTACTACGCGACTAAAAGTGCTTTTTTATTGAACAAAAAGAATGTCAAAAAAACGCAGCTACCTATAATTAATGCGGTTTACAGCATACTCTATGAAAACAAAAATCCTAAGAAAGTTTTTAAGAAATTAACTGATAAACTAGATTAAAAATTTAACCACAATGAAATTAAAACTATTAACACTTTTAGCACTTTTTCTGTTTTCTTTTAATGCAATAGCGCAATCTTATAAAATAGGCTATGTAGATGTAGAAAAAATACTTTCCGAATGGCCCGCATCTAAAGAAGCAGATACTGAATTGCAAAAGTATCAAGTGGAATTAAATGAAAAACTTCAGGCAAAAGTTAAAGATTTTCAGACTAAGCTTACCAATTACAATGAGAACAAATTATCAATGAGCGTGAATGTTCAGAGAGATACAGAGTCCCAATTATATATTTTACAATTAGATATTGAAGAATTTAAAGTCAGTGCCGAACAATTAATTTCTGAAAAAAACTTGAAGTTGTTATTGACTTTAGAAGAAAAGCTTAATAATACTATTACCGCTTTTGGTAAAGAAAATGCTTATACACACATCTTTGCTCAAAATTCAGTTTTATTTACGACTGAAACAGAAACCTCTAACTCAGATGATATATCTTCTAAAGTGGCTCAAAAATTAGGATTTACCTTGTCTAAATAAATCATACGTTCAAAAAAAACCAAAGAAAGTATTTAAGACGTTGGTATATAAGTTGGATTAAGACTCTAAATGATGAGATTCTGAATCAAGTTCAGAATGACAAAACTATTTCACCAAAACCCCTTTTAATTGCATTAAAGGTAATTTCTGAAGTGCTTTAAGATTAATCGTATTTTTCCGGAAGGTATATGTTTTATCAAACATTTGATTTCCCTCAAAAAAAGTGACTTTAAACATATTGTTTAGTGCCAACACTTTTTCCTGTAAATACTCAATCTTTGCATAGCTCCTTGAAGGTAATTTTGAGATGGTATGACGCATTGGTGGCGTCATTTTATCATCATTATAGCCTTGAGAAACTATTAATACAGTTTCTAAATCTTTATCTGTATTGTTTATAATATAGGCATTCCAATCTAGAGTCTTATATTCTATATGTTGCTCTTGTACAACAGCAATATGTACATCTTTAACTTCTGGTATTTGGATGTCTTTTTTCATTAATAAAATAAGAAGTCACTTCGAGTACCTCAGTGACCAACGTAAACTTCAATTTGGTGTCTGAGGTACTCGAAGACACTTTATTAAAAAAGAACTTAAAGCGCCGATTTAAACTGCTCTAAGAAACGTACATCGTTTTCACTTAATAAACGGATATCGCTTATTTGATGTAACAATAAAGCAATACGGTCTATACCCATACCAAAAGCAAAACCTGAGTATTCTTTTGAGTCAATACCACAGTTGTCTAATACGTTTGGATCTACCATACCGCATCCCATAATCTCTAACCAACCGGTACCTTTAGTCATTTTGTAATCGGTCTCAGTTTCTAATCCCCAATACACATCTACCTCAGCACTTGGTTCCGTGAACGGGAAATATGATGGACGCAATCTAATTTTAGACTTACCAAACATCTCTGTTGTAAAGTATTGTAGCGTTTGCTTTAAATCTGCAAAGCTTACATCTTTATCGATATACAGACCTTCAACTTGGTGGAAAAAACAGTGCGAACGTGCCGAAATAGCTTCGTTACGATACACACGCCCAGGAGAAATTGTACGTATTGGCGGCTTATTTTCTTCCATATAACGCACTTGCACAGAACTTGTGTGCGTACGTAATAAAATATCTGGATTAGTTTGCACAAAAAATGTATCCTGCATATCACGTGCTGGATGGTATTCAGGCAAGTTTAAAGCTGTGAAATTATGCCAATCGTCTTCAATCTCTGGACCTTCACTGACATTAAATCCAATTCGAGAAAAGATATCGATAATCTGATTTTTTACAATCGATATTGGATGCCGCGCACCAAGAGCTATCGGCTCACCAGGACGCGACAAATCACCATAAAGGCCATTGTCCTCTTCTTGGTTTTCAAGAGCTTCCTTGAGTGCATTAACTTTGTCTTCAGCAGTTTTCTTTAACTGATTTATAGTTTGTCCAAACTCTTTCTTTTGCTCGTTAGCTACGTTTTTGAACTCAGCAAAGTAATCTTTAAGCAATCCTTTTGAGCCTAAATACTTAATACGAAACTGCTCTACTTCGTCTTTTGACTGCGCCGTAAATGCTTCAGCTTCTGCAATGAGTTCTTTTAACTTATCTATCATAGTTCCATCAATTGAATCTGCAAATTTAAAAAATCTTATTCGATATAATCCGTTTCTACAAAATAGTTAACAATTGCTTCTTTCATCAATACACTTTGCTCACCTGCTTTAAGATGAGGCAATTGTGCTTTTACTTTATAATGTGGCCAACCGTCGTCGTCAACAAAATCAAACTCATAAAACCCATAAGGCTCTAAAAGCTTACAAATAGCAATATGCATTAAATCTAATTTGTGGTCTTTTTTATAGTCGCGATGTATCTGACCAAGTTCTTGAACACCTATGAGATATATTATAGAATCAAGATCTAAAGCATCGCCATCAGCAAATTGGGTAGAGAGTTTTTCTACTACCAAATTCCATCTTTCTTTTAATTGTTCGTCTCTCGCCATAATTTACTTGCCTATAATTGCGTTATAGAATTGGCAAAGTTAATTTATATTTCTTCTAGAAGAACGAAATTTTACAGAATCTAACTTGTGAAATTTCATTTTATAGAAGTAACCACTTCGTTAGTCCATGAATTTTATTCAGTTGATTTACTAATATTTCAACTTAAAAAAATCATGTACTTTTGCTTAAACTGCTACTATTATGAGTATCATTGATATTGTTTTGGGAGCCCTTTTATTATTTGGATTAATTAGAGGTGCTATGAAAGGTCTTTTTGTTGAAATCGCATCGCTTTGCGCCTTAATTTTGGGTGTTTGGGGTGCTATTCATTTCAGTTATTTTGCAGCTGATTTGCTTGATTCTAAAGTTGATTGGGACGAAAAAACGATAAACATCGTTGCTTTTGCAATCACTTTTGTTGTTATTGTTATTGCCATTAGTTTGGCCGGAAAAGCATTAACTAAATTGGCAGATTTTGCGGCACTTGGTATTCTTAACACACTACTTGGTGGCGTTTTTGGTGCTCTAAAAATAGGACTCATATTAAGTGTTTTACTTATTGTTTTTAATAAGTTGAATAACACGTTACCTTTTATGGAGCAAGATGACTTAGAAGAAAGTATCCTTTACGAGCCAGTAAAGTCTTTGGCACCAATGATTTTTCCGACGCTTATAAAAAGTGGAGAAGATATAGAAATACTAAAAGAAGTATAAAAAAGAGCCGCTTAATAGCGACTCTTTTAAAATATCAATCTATGTAAATAAATTATAACATATTTACTTTTCCTGTCTCTAAACTGTATACGCCACCTACAATTTTAATTTCGCCATTGTCTTCCATTTCTTTAAGAATTTGACTTCTCTCACGAATTCTATCGATAGTTAAAAGCACATTATTCTCAACCGTTTTTGCCACAAATGCACTGTTTGATGAATTGGCTTCACCTTCAACTTCAATAGCAGATTTTTTTACCGCTGGCATTATTTTGTCTAACATCTCAGTAATGTTTCCTAATTCTACACCATCACATGCCGCTTTTACTGCACCACAACTTTGGTGACCGAGCACTAAAACTAATTTACTTCCTGCAGCTTTACAAGAGTATTCTAGACTTCCTAAAATGTCTACGTTTTCAAAATTACCTGCAACACGCGCTACAAATATATCACCTATGGCTTGGTCCAAAACCGTTTCTACTGGTACACGAGAGTCTATACAAGACAAGACTACCGCTTTAGGGAATTGCCCTCCAATTGTTTGGTTAACTAATGCCGAGTTGTCTGTTGTTTGAGAGTTTCCTCCAACAAATCTTGAATTCCCATCTAATAAGTCTTGCAAAACCCCATTTGGTGTTAATGCGCTTTGTACGTCTTTTGTTATTGCTATATTTTTCATAATATTTCTTTATTAATATTCGTCTTTTACATTTTCTTTTATCCAATTGAGACATTCATCAAAATCTTTGAAAATATGCTCTTTTGGTATTAAATCTGGAATGATATCAATCCGTTCCATCATGTATTTTGGTTGTTTTAATAAATCTACCATTAATACATTAATGTTCTGTTTTCTTAAATCTACAAGGACATCTTCCATGGCATAAAGCCCAGATTGGTCCATATATTGCATACGTCCTAATCTTATGACTACAGTCCTTGCCGTTTCTGGGATTTGCTTTGCCAGTTGCTGAAAATCTGAAGTTGACCCAAAAAAGAGCGGTCCTTTAATGTGCTTAATAAATACTTCTTCTTTTAGGTTAGAAGGAAAATCAATCTCATCATCCCAAGCTTCTTCTTTTAATGGCTTTACATCAGAACGCTTTGCTGTTAAATCGCCTATTTTTTTCATAAACATTAACGAGGCAATTACTAAGCCAATACCTACTGCATATACTAAATCCCAAAATGTTGAAAGAACTAATACAACTAACATTATTAATACCTCAGAACTAAATTTAATAGGCCCAAGTTTAATGTCTTTTGGTAATGATGGTATAGCACGTAAGCCTTTGTAATCCATAACGCCAATACCAACAGTAATTAATATTCCTGCTAAGACTGCTGCTGGGATTTGTGATGCAACTGGTGCTAATGCTAGTAGAATAATAAACAATAAAATACCAGCAATCATACCAGATAGCCTCGTCTTACCGCCTGAGTTAATATTAACTACTGTTCTAATTGTAGCTCCAGCTCCAGGAATACCACCAAACATTGCTCCTATACTATTTCCAATACCTTGTCCAACTAGTTCCTTATTAGGTTTATGCTTTGTTTTTGTCATATTATCTGCAACAACACTAGTTAACAAAGAGTCAATAGCTCCTAATAATGATAGCGTCAAAGCTGTAAATATGTACGGCGTAATACTACCTAAACTAAAACTGGTAAAAATCTCTGATTTAAACTCTGGTAAACCCGCAGGTATTTCTGGAATTGGCCGGTAATCCAAGCCTGCAAAAATAGCAATGGCAGACATAACGACTAAAGCCACTAAAGTGCTAGGGATTTTTGTAGTTATCCGCTTAAAGCCATAAATAATAAAAATAGTCGCCAATGCTAAAACAAGTTCTAACCAATTGATATTTTTTAAAGCTCTTGGTAATATTTTCACTGCTCCCAAAACCCCAGATGCATCTTTTGCTGCCAAAGTTTGTGACTCTTTTAAAATATCTGCTTGTGTTATTTTTTCTGCTCTATTAATAGTTTCTCTAAAATCTTCTAAGACTAAGATGTCTTCTTTAGCTTCTTCTTTAAGAATGTTTTCAAGAATAACTTCTTCGGCTTGTGGTTTATATTTTTCAACAAAATCTACATCCTCTTTTGGATAATACCCTATTGATGGTAGAATCTGAGTTATTAAAATAATAACACCTATTGCCGTCATAAAACCAGAAACAACAGGATAAGGTATATAGCGGATGTATTTCCCTAAACCGATGGCACCCAGTCCTATTTGCATTAATCCAGCCAATAAGAAAACCGTTAAGATTGCCGGCAAAGCTTTCTCAACATCGCCATCATTAGTTGCAATAATTCCAGCAATAATAACCATACTTACAGCAGTCATTGGAGCTGTAGGTCCAGATATTTGCGTATTGGTACCGCCAAAAAGTGCTGCAAAGAAGCTAATAAAAATAGCTCCATATAACCCTGCACTTGGACCTAATCCAGAAGACACCCCAAATGCTAATGCCAATGGCAATGCAACAATTCCAGCAGTTATGCCTCCAAAAGCATCGCCTTTGATATTAGAAAAGAAATTTTTCATCATATTTTGTTTAACTTCTTCCAAGTTAATAAAATTTTCAAATCTTAAACATTGAGAATTGTAAGATTTACCAGAAAAAAGTTAAATGTTATCTATGTAACTAATAATGAAACATTTACCTTACTAACAGCATTTTTTGCATAATTCGCCATCTTAGGGTTATCAGTACCTCTATCTACGCATAATAGATTAATTTTATTTCTATTTACGTAGTCAGAAATAGTTTTCATCGCTGATGAGCTGTCTTCAAAAACATAATCTACAGTTTTATTGTTATTGTCACTTAATGTTTCAACTTCACGACTGTCTTTATTTGCAATTTTAAAAGATCGTAACGGTCTTTGTGTCTTCTCAATTAATTGCTTTGTCAAATCATTATTAAAGGAATCATCAGTGCTATTTAAAAGTCCTAAAGACAACTCATTTGCAGATATCAGCTCTTTTTTTTCTGAGGCTATCATTACTGCTCCTTTGTGAGTTTTCATTACAAAATCTGTGATATTATCCCCAATGAATCTCAAGGTTTTTGATTTTCTTTTACCTAAAACCACAAGGTCTGGTGCTATTTTTTTGATTTGCGATTCAATTTCTTCCTTTACGTTTCCAAAGGCATATTTATAATTGACTTTGAAACCTTGGTTTTTTGAAATTGGTTCTAGCAAATTTTTAATTTTATTACCAGTAGTAATATGCTGCTCATTGATAGTTCTTACAGCTGATAATTGGCTTTCTCTACTAACAATATCCGTTGGTTTCTTTACATGAAAAAAATCAACGTCTGCATTAAGTATTTTAGCAACTTCAATCGAATTATTTAAAAGTCCTTCAACAGAATCTTTCATATCCGAAAGCACTAAAATTTTATACTTTTTTGTTTTCATAATATTGGGTTTTATGCAGTTTTTGGTCTGAGTCTAAAAAACTCAATAAAACTGTCTGGGTTTTCAACTATTCCTCTTTCCGAGGTCAACTTAATATCTATATTTCTTTCTTTAGCTTTGTAAGCAAAGTCTTCTAAAATTTCGATGATATCATTATCCAAATAACGGGTTTCTCTAACATCTAATTCTAAATATGTGTCTCTTGGAAGGCTATCTAATTCTTTTAAAATAGCTCCTTTATTAAAGAATGTTACTTCTTCTGCAAGTGTCATTTTTATTTTGTGCTTTCCGTTACTCTTGTCTTCAATGTGAAGGAAATGTGAGTTTTGGTAACTTTTAATAAGAATAACAACGATACCTACTACTAAACCTAGGCCAATTCCCCATAATAAATCAATAAAAACGATGCCTAAAACCGTTACAGTAAATGGTACAAATTGCTTCCAACCAAGATTATACATTTTCTTAAATAGTGCTGGCTTGGCTAATTTGTAACCTACAATAAATAGTACAGCAGCTAATACAGAAAGTGGAATCATATTTAATAATCGTGGGATAAGAATTACCGAAATCAATAAAAGAAAACCATGAATAACAGCTGAGGCTTTACTACGTCCGCCTGACTGGATATTAGCTGAACTACGAACAATTACCTGTGTAATAGGTAAGCCGCCTATTAAACCAGATAATATATTCCCTGTGCCTTGTGCTAAAAGCTCTCTGTTAGTTGGTGTTACATTTTTATGCGGGTCTAATTTATCCGTTGCTTCAACACACAAAAGCGTTTCTAAACTAGCAACTAATGCAATTGTGAAAGCAACTATCCATATTTCAGGATTTGTTATTGCCGAAAAATTTGGAAAGCTAAACTGACCGATAAAAGAATCTACACTGTCTGGTATTGGTACACTAACTAAGCGTGATGTTTTTAGAGAAAGTGTATCATTAGATTGTGTTATTACATAAAATATAATACCAACAACAACTGCCACTAAAGGTCCTTGAACAATCTCAAAAAACTTCCCTTTTTTGCTTAATACTTTGCTCCATAATAGTAATATAGCTATAGCAATAAGTGCAATTAAAGTTGCGCCTTTATCAAAGTTTCCGCTAAAAATTGCATTTAATGTTTTTAATAATTCTGTAAAGGTGTTTTCACCATCAATTTGAAGAAATGCAAAATCGCCTTCTGGGTTTTTATCAAGCCCAAAGAAATATGGAATTTGTTTCAAAATGATTATAATTCCAATACCAGTAAGCATGCCTTTAATTACTGAAGATGGGAAATAATATCCAATAATACCGGCTTTTAAAACACCGAATAATAATTGAATAATTCCACCTAAAACTACGGCAACTAAGAAATTTTCATAACCTCCTAAAGTACCAATTGCAGTTAATACAATAGCAGCTAAACCTGCTGCTGGACCGCTGACACCAATTTTAGAGCCACTTAAAGAACCAACGACAATACCGCCAACGATACCTGCAATTAGTCCTGAAAATAATGGTGCGCCACTGGCTAATGCAATACCTAAACATAATGGCAATGCAACAAAGAATACGACTATACTCGCTGGTAAGTCATTTTTTAATGTTTTAAACATAAGATGTAAGATGATAAGTCTCAGAGAAAATTCTGAAACAAAAATTTAGAAATATGACCGTCTGGTCTCGTTAGTAAAACTGGGGTAAATTAGATGTGTTCCGGAGGTGGAAAAATCAAATTAAGATGAGGCTTAGGGTATTTTTTAAAAGCATATACATCACTCTCTCTTTTAGATTTTGCATTGGCTTGATTTTCAGAATCTATAAATGGAATTTGAAAAAGAAGTTTCAAGTTTTCTTTTTCTTCTTCATTTTCGCCATAGAAAAAAGTAACATCTGCACTATCATCCATCAATAAAATTACAGTTGGTGCTGATGCGATTGCCATAAAAAGCAATGCAAAGAAAATGGCGGTTCTATGTCTGAATTTTTGATTCATGAACGGCGAAGATACTATTTAGAAAAAACTTTTTTGTTAAAGTTATTTTAAAAAATGTTAAACAATTTTATATCCTCTGCAGGAATCCAACCAGTCGTCTTATCTGCTATCTCAATCTTGTACCATTCTTCATAGCTTTCTAAAACCTGAACCTTAGTACCTTCATGAAGTCTAAACACTTCTTCACTAGATTTATTAGGGTCTGCTTTTACACGACTTTCTTGAGCAAAAACTATAGCAGGATTATTCTTTTTTTCAAGAGCACTTTTTTGAAATGCCATCACAACAGAAAGTCCTGCGATAAAAAGACCTAAAACGCTAACCACAAAAGCCATACGCTTTTGAGCTGTAGCATATGTAAAATGATATAACAAAAACAATATTACAAAAATAAAGATACCGCAAACCGCGATTATAGACCACCCATCAGCAGAAAGGGTATTTATCAAATTCTTGAAAATTCTTGAGAAACCAACAGTAGGTACTTTATCAATAGCATCAACGGTCATATTCTCAGCAAAACCTAGATTATTTTTTATGTCTTGGTCATTAGGTCTGAGTTGCAGTGCTTTCTCAAAATAAAAAATACTCGGTGCTACATTATTAAGCTTATAATGTGCATTTCCTAAATTAAAATACAAATCGGCTGAATGCTCATCTGTTTTTAAAATAGTTTCATATTTCTTTATAGCCTCAGCATATTTGCCTTTATTATATAAAGCATTTCCTTCATTAAAAAGTGTATCATTCTGAGCATTAATAAAAACACTAAGGCAACATAATAATAGAATTAAAGTTACTCTCATACTATCTTATTTGCTTGTCTATTGCTCCAATGGTCTTGACCGATTTATCATAATCGTTTTGCATTGTAACCTGTGTTATAGGTGTATATCGTGCAAGCTCGCAATTTTCTAATATGGAGATAAATTCTGAAACTACAGATTGTTCAACATTACGCTCCAATAATAAATTTTGAATTTTTTCCTTATTAAAATCACTTGTCTCTATATGCAATTTTGCTTTTAAGTAATTATGAAATGCTTTTTCTAAAGCGATATAAAAAGCCTCTTTTTGTCCTAGAGCTTTTTTAGCTTCACTTAAATATTTCTTAGCTAAACGATCTGCTTTTCTTCTTCTGTTGCCTATAACATCTGCATTACGTTTTTCTCTATTATTTCTTAATAAAATAGCAATAGGAATTAATAAAAGCGGCAGTAATAGTAAAGACCAAAATAAGCTAGACTTAAAAAATGGTTTTTTATAAGTTGCTATCCAATCAGAATTTGTTTTAATAAAAGCAAACGTATTGGAATTTGTAGTTACGGTTTGTTTGATACTATTATCCGTTGAGCTCTCTGATGCTGTTGCAGATGACGGACCATTAACCACATCTATAATTATCTCATTTGAGGTTAATCTTTTATAGGTTCTTGAGTTTACATCAAAATATGAAAATGACACTTCTGGTATTGGATATTTCCCTTTGTACTGCGGAACAATAGTATAAATGTCAGAAATGCGACCTTGCATTCCTCCTAAGTTTGTTCTTACATTTTCAGCATGTTCTGGCTCATAGACCTCTAAAGAACTAGGTACAGACAGTTTAGGTAATTCGAATAATTTAAGATTTCCTTTCCCTGAAACCTCAACTTTTGCCTGAAGCGATTCTCCAGCATCAAGGCTCATTTTTGTAGAAGACACATTTAATGTAAAATTACCAACTGCACCATTAAAATCTGCTGGCTTGCCTTCTTCTGGTAATGATTTTACATTTATGGTTCTGCTACCAGATGTAATACTTTGCGGCACTTTTCTAACTATTCTATTTCCAAAAATATCATAACGGCTTGTAGGCACTTCAACATTTAAGTCTAGTACATAAGGCTCTAATTTAAGTTTTCCTGTTTTTTGAGGATATAACACCACTTTTTTAAGAACTACATATCTATAATCTTCATCATTGTATTTTCCGTTTTCTGGTCTAAAGGCTTTTACTTCAATATTTTGATTCCAGAAATCTTTGTATTGTGGTGTTTGTTTGTCGCCAACAATATTAGCCGCAACAGTTGGTGCTACATAGAGTTTGTAGATTACAGTAATTGCTTCATTGAGATAAGGATTAGACTTAGATACCTCAGCAACTAAATGAATATTCTTTGAAGCAATATAAGCTGGGTCATTAGGGTTTTTTGGCTTTTCTATTGCTTTGGTAACTTTAATAGTTACAGGAAATGTTTTATAGATTTTCTTATCTATTTCAATTTTTGCCTGCTTTATTGTAAAACTACCTTGCTTTTTTGGTGCTAAAAAATAGCTATATGTTTTGGTATACGAACGTTTTCCGTTTGACCAAAAATTACTTACAGATGTGTTTGGTCCGCCGACTACCTGAAAATCTTTAAAATCTGGTGGCACAAAATTGTCGCCATCTTTATTCATTTCAAAATCAATTCTTAAACGCTCATTGACACCAAGTTTTTTTTTGCTCACTTTGGCTTCAAACTTTACTTGCGCCATTGATAAACTTGACGCTAATAAAAGAATTAATATAGATATGTTTTTTTTGAATTTCATTAAACAAAACTAAGCTTACCAGTCTTTTTCTGTTTTTACTCTAGCGCCTTTTTGCTTTCTAGCATTTATTTTCTCTTGAACTTTCTGTTCCTGATTATTCATAGCTTCTAGAATATTTTTTATTTGCTGAGGAGACATTTTTCCTGGTTGAGGCTTTGGTTTATTTTGTTTGTTTTTTTCCTTATCTCCTTTTCCTTCATCTTTTTTATCTTCCTTTGGCTTTCCATCTTCATCTTTTTCATCATCACCTTTCTTTTTGTCTTTATCGCCTTCCTCTTCTTTTTTATCTTTTTCTTTTTGTTCGTCGTCTTTCTTTTTCTCCTTGTCCTTTTCCTTGTCGTCTTTCTTGTCTTCTTTTTCGTCATCACCACCACCATCTTGATCTTGCTGCTGTTTCGCACAATCTTGAGCTAGGGCAAAATTATAACGGGTTTCTTCGTCAGTAGGATTATTTCTGAGTGCATTTTTAAAAGCTTCAACAGCTTCTTTACATTTTTTGTTTTGCATTAAAATATTACCAATATTATGGAAAGCTTGATGCTTCTCTTCTTTGGTAGTTGCGTTATTAGCTGCTTCTTGATTTCTGTATAATGCTTCTCCGAAATTCCCTTTTTTGTAATACGAATGCGCTAAATTATAAGCGCCTGCTACATTTTTTTCTTGCTCTGAAATGGCCTTACGATATTCCATCTCAGCAGCAACAAAATCATCTTTTTCTATTAAAGAATTAGCCTCGTAAACCAAATCTTTTGCTTTACGCTCTGCTTTTTGCCTTTGTTTTTCGAAATCTTGTGAGAATCCAAAAGCAGAAACTAACAAAGCAAAAATTAGACTGTATGTTTTCATTGTATTATTCATTAACCCTAAATTACTAAAGCTCTTTTTTGATTGCGTTAAAATAGTACTAAAACTGCTCATTAAACAAATTCAACTTTTTTAACCATTCCGTTTTTCGTTCTAATAAAAATATATCTACAAATAAAAAGAAAATACCAAAACCTAAAAACCATTGAAACTGGTCCTTAAAATCTGCTATTTGTTTAGATTCAAATTCTTTTTTATCCATTTTATCTAGCAAATCTTTGATGGTATCTACTACTTTTTCTGTGTTAGATCCGTTAATGTAAACGCCGTTTGCTTCGTCCGCAATATCTCTCAAAGTTTCTTCATTAAGCTTAGTAATGACCGTTTCTCCGTTTTTATCTTTTTTATAATTTAGGACAATCCCATTTCTCTTAATAGGGATTGGACCGCCTTTTTCATTACCAACACCAATTGTGAAAATACGAATGCCTTGCTCATTAGCTTCTTCAGCAATCTCTGCTGCATCACCTTCATGATCTTCGCCATCGGAAATGATTACCAAAACACGATTGGTTTGTTCCTCATCATCGTAGTATGTTTTTGCAAGTTCAATAGCTTCTTTTATTGCAGTACCTTGAGAGGTCATCATATCTGTATTCATATTCTGCAAAAACATTTTTGAAGCTGCGTAATCTGTAGTTATTGGCAACTGCGGAAATGCTTTACCTGCATAAGCAATTATACCAACACGGTCACTACCTAAACTGTTAATAATCTGCGTTACTAATTGCTTAGACTTATCTATACGATTTGGTGCAATGTCTTCCGCTAACATACTTTTAGACACATCTACAGCAAAAACAATATCTACACCTTGGCTACGAACCGTTTCCATTTTGGTGCCAATTTTTGGGTTCACTAATGCTAGTGATAAGCATGCAAATGCTCCACAAAGTATCACAAGCTTTAAAACACTTTTAAACAATGATTGATTAGGACTTAATCGCTTTAATAATTTTGAATCAGCAAACTTGCGTTGTGCAGATTTTTTCCATACTTGAACACCTATAAACAATAGTACAATTACTGGAATTACCAGTAAGGTCCAAAACCATATTTTTTCGTCTAATCTAAACAAAACTTCTAAAAATTGTGTGTTTTAAAATGAGTTCTAACAGCAATAAAAATGCTGCTAATAACACTATTGGTCTATATTTTTCTTCGTAATTATAATATTTGCGTTCTTCTACTTCGGTAGTTTCTAGCTTATTGATTTCTGAATAAATTTCAGCTAACTTTTTATTATTAGTGGCTCTAAAATACTTTCCGCCTGTAGCATCAGCAATTTCTTTAAGCAATTTTTCGTCTATCTCTACTGGAGCTCTACCATATCTGAACGATCTGTCTGGGTTGATACTTATTGGAGATAATGCCATGCCATTTGTGCCCAACCCAATAGTATATGTTTTAATACCATACTCTACAGCCAATTCACTTGCTGTTTTTGGATCTATAAATCCCCCATTATTTACACCATCCGTCAATAGAATAATGACTTTACTCTTGGCTTTACTGTCTTTTAATCGGTTAACAGATGTTGCTAAACCCATGCCAATAGCTGTTCCTTGTTGGATAATAGTATTGTACTTTATATCTCTTAAAGAACGTAACACAATATTTTTATCACTAGTGATTGGTGTTTTTGTAAATGCTTCACCTGCATACTCTACCAAACCAATACGATCATTTGGTCTTCCGTTTATAAAATCCGCCGCTACTTTTTTAAGTGCTTCTAATCGGTCTGGTTTTAAATCTTTTGCCAACATACTTGCCGAAACATCAATAGCCATGACAATATCTATACCTCGTGTTGTTTTTGTTTTAGTTGACACATCTACTGTTCTTGGTCTTGCTAAAGCTGTAATTAATAATCCTAAAGCAATTAGACGTAATGCAAACAATAAATGTTTGATTTTAGTCCAAAACGACCCTGATGTTTTAAAGCCTTGTACAGAAGATATTTTTAATTCCGCCGTTTGTTTTTTTGATTTTAAAATGTACCAAACTAATGCTAATGGCAAAAGCAGTAGCAACAAAAAAAACTCTTTATTTAAAAACTCTATATTCTCTAACATTACTTGGTTTCTTCTTCTCGTTTAACGTTAGGGTTTAGTTCAACCGAATCAACAATACGTTTTACAATATCATCTGCATAAACATCATCGCTTCTCCAAACTAAAACGACTTGCTGAATAACTTGCTCTGTCGTAAAACTCAAAAACATATATTCGCCATCGTAAAAGTCGCCTTCCTTAATACCAGGGAATTCAGCATTACCAAAAGTTTTAACACCTTGTGCTTCATTAGGTGTTATAAATTCTTCGTTTTTAGTGATTATATTTCTTACGCCTTTGTCCTCCCAAGTCTTCAAATTACCTTCAATAATTTTGGTAATATTTAATGCTTTTTGTTTGTCAGCATCTTGCTCTTTACGTTCACCTATTATAGTTGTTTGGGTTACAATATTAAAATCATCTATTAAACTTCCGTAACCGAAAATTGCGATTTTTGCTTTTCCTTTTGCCGCTTCTGGCAAATCAAACTCTTGCCGTTTTAAAACCTGAGGTGTTTCTATATATATTGGTGGAAAACCATAGGCGCTTTTTACCCAATTACCTTCTAATAATTCTATACTGCTATGGCCAAAAATTTTGTCTTTTACATATCCAAAACCATAAGTTGCACCAAAACCTACAAAAGTTGCAATAAGAATAAATAATGAGATTGCAGTAGTTAACAAAATCTTCTTACGTTTCTCTTTTCTTTCTTGCGCTTCTTTGTATTGCTGGTTGAGTAATTTTTCTTCTTCACTTGGTTCAGGGAGTGTCGCTTTTACAGCATCTAGCTCATTACTTATTGTTTGCTTATCTAATTCTGCTAATGCAATATCTGGTTGTGATTTTGCAAACTTCACCAAATCAGCACGCTTAAAAATGGTTTCGATATTAGCAATGGTATCTTTTTGAAAGTCAAATTGATTACCGTCTTTTAGAAGTTGAAGGCGTTCTATCAACTGATCTGTTGTACTTTCTAAAGAACGTTCATAAACTTTTTCGTCAAGAAATTTTCTGATGATAAATGTTAATTCTGAATAAAAGCCTTTTAAATCAGAACGCTCCAGATAGTTCTGCTTTTCTAATTTTGATATTGCCAATTTAGCACGGTCATAAGGTGGTAATAATGCTATTTCTTCTTCCTCTGTTAATGGTTTTTTTCGCCATATAAACCAATACAAAAGGAATCCTATTAAAGCTATTGCTGCAAGTACAATGAGTAAATACAACCACCATTTACTTGAGCTTTTATCTACTTCTATAATAGGCTTAATATCATAAAGTCCTTGTTTAGTGGTATCAATCTCTATAGTATTGACCTCTACTTTAAGTGAGTCTGTAAAAAACGGTTTGTCGCCTACAATGATTTTTTGTCTTGGAATATAGTAGGAACCTGAATCGAACTGAGTGAGTTTATACTCACGAAGTAACTGAAATTTTGATACTTTTTTTGTCGTATCGATTTTTAAAGCCTCTACGACTTCTAAGGGCATAAATGTTTGGCCTTCTGGAAAAACTACTAATTTGGTTGAATCTGTTTCAACTTTAATTTTATAAGAAATCTGCTCTCCAATTCTGATATTGGTGGTATCAACTTCTGTGGTGACTTGAGAAAAAGTGGCAAAAGAAATTAGGCAAAAGAATATAGTTAATCGCTTATGATTAGCACATACTAATGGGCCAAACCATAGATTTTTAACTTTATACTTTATACTTTTAACTTTCATTGCTTATCCTCTTCTTTTAAAATAACCTAACAGCTTTTTTACATAACTCTCATCAACTCGGCAATCTATTGTTCCTGCACCAGATTTGGTAAACGCATCTTTATAATACGCTACTTTTTCGTTATAAAATTTACCATAATCATTTCGCACTTTTTTGGAAGCGGTATTTACTAGTAGTAATTCGTCAGTTTCTTCGTCTTGCATTTGCACCATTCCAATATTTGGAATTTCGGCTTCATGTTTATCAAAAACTCTAATGCCTGTAATATCATGTTTACCAGCAGTAATTTTAAGCGTTTGCTTATAATCGTCAGCAACAAAATCTGAAAGCATAAAAACAATGGCTTTTTTCTTCATCACATTAGATAAGAACTTTAATGCTTCAGAAATATTTGTCTTTTTACTTTTTGGCTTGAATTCTAATAATTCACGAATAATTCTCAATACGTGAGAACGACCTTTTTTAGGTGGAATAAATAATTCGATATCATCAGAAAATAAAATCAATCCTATTTTATCGTTGTTCTGAGTAGCAGAAAAAGCCAACGTTGCAGCAATCTCGGTTACAATTTCATCTTTAAATTGGTTTTGTGTCCCAAATAATTTACTTCCTGAGACATCAGCCATGAGCATCATAGTTAATTCTCGTTCTTCTTCAAAAACCTTTACATGTGGCTCATTTGTTCGTGCAGTAACATTCCAATCAATATTACGCACATCATCTCCAAACTGATATTGGCGTACTTCAGAAAAAGTCATACCGCGACCTTTGAAAGTCGAGTGATATTCGCCTCCAAAAATATGATCAGACAATCGACGTGTCTTAATCTCTATTTTTCGTACTTTTTTAAGAAGTTCTTTGGTATCCATTTTTCAATTTACGATTGAAGATTGTTGATTTACGATTTCTGAAATCGTTATTCGTAATTCTAAAATCTAAAATTTTATGGTACTTCGATTTGATTGACAATCTTATTAATAATGTCTTCAGACGTTACATTTTCAGCTTCAGCTTCATAAGTGACACCTATTCTGTGACGTAACACATCATGAACAACAGCTCTAACATCTTCAGGGATTACATAACCACGACGCCTAATAAAAGCGTAACACTTTGCGGCAATGGCAAGATTAATACTTCCTCGAGGAGAAGCTCCAAAAGAAATCAATGCTTTTAAATCTGAAAGGCTATAATTTTCAGGATAACGTGTCGCAAAGATGATGTCTAGAATATATTTTTCAATCTTCTCATCCATATATACTTCACGAACTGCGCTTTGAGCTTTTAGAATCTGTTCTACAGAAACCACTGGATTTACTTTATCCCAAGTGCCTTTTAAATTGGCACGCATTATTAATTGTTCTTCTGCCTGTTTTGGGTAATCAATTACCGTTTTTAACATAAAACGGTCAACTTGCGCTTCAGGTAATGGATAAGTTCCTTCTTGTTCTACTGGATTTTGAGTTGCCATTACCAAAAATGGCTTGTCTAAAATAAAAGTTTCATCACCAATAGTTACCTGTTTTTCTTGCATGGCTTCTAACAATGCCGATTGCACTTTTGCAGGCGCTCTATTTATCTCATCTGCCAATACAAAATTGGCAAATATTGGTCCCTTTTTAATAGAGAAATCATTCTCTTTAATATTGTATATTAATGTACCAACTACATCAGCAGGTAATAAATCTGGTGTAAACTGAATACGACTAAAACTCCCTGAAACAGCTCTAGACAGAGTGTTAATTGCCAAAGTTTTTGCCAATCCCGGAACACCTTCTAGTAAAATATGACCTTGACCTAAAAGACCTATCAGCAATCGTTCTACCATGTGTTTTTGCCCGACAATAACCTTGTTCATTTCTAAGGTTAGCAAGTCTACAAATGCACTTTCTTTTTCAATCTTTTCATTAATTGATTTTATATCAATTGTATTGGTTTCTTCCATGTTTTATAAGTTTTTCAACCGTTTAATCTGTCTTTCGATATCAGTTTCGCAAATTGTTAAAATTATTCTACCTACGCTGTTAATGATTGGTTAAAAATACTACGCTTTTTTATAATTAGTGTTAACCTTATTCTGAAGGTTATTTTTACATATAAATTGGATATTTTTACTGTAACTAAAAAAATAGCATTATAAAGTGTCAAAATATTCTAAAATAATTAGCGGAACAATGACTTGGGGTGTTTGGGGGAAACAATTCTCAACCTCCGAAATGGACGCTATGATACAACATTGCTTATCTGTTGGAATAACCACCTTTGACCATGCAGATATTTATGGTGGTTACACCACAGAAGCGGAGTTTGGGAAAGCATTTACAACTTCTGGAGCAAAACGAGAAGATATTCAGCTGATTTCGAAATGCGGCATTCAGTACATGAGTGATAATCGAAATAATAAAGTTAAACACTACGATTATTGCAAAGATTATATTATTTGGTCAGTTGAAGAGTCTCTAAAACATCTTCAGACTGAATATCTAGACTTGCTTTTACTACATCGACCAAGCCCTTTAATGCAGCCTAATGAAATTGCTGAAGCCATTTCAATCTTAAAAAAACAAGGTAAAATTATAGACTTTGGTGTTTCTAATTTTACACCATCACAAATGGATATGATTGGATTACGAATGGATGTTGATGTCAATCAGATTGAATTTTCATTAACTGCGCACCAAGCCATGCATGATGGCACACTAGATTATATGCTAACTAACGGTGTGCAACCTATGGCATGGTCGCCTTTAGGTTTAGTTTTTAAAGAAGACACAGAGCAAACCAGACGCATACACAAACAATTGGGTGCTCTAATGGGTAAATATAATACTACTGAAGATCAATTGCTTTTGGCATGGTTACTAAAGCATCCTTCTAATATTACACCCGTTGTTGGTACTACAAATAAAGAAAGATTACAACAAGCCATGGAAGCGACAAGAATTGAATTAGAGCTCGAAGATTGGTTCTTGATTTTGGTAGCAGCTCAAGGACACAAAGTGCCTTAATAAAACTAAAGACAGTATGAAAAAAACAGCATTAATTACAGGTGCAACCAGCGGAATAGGAAGAGCAACAGCACATGAATTTGCTAAACAAGGGATTGATTTGGTCTTATGCGGAAGGCGTCAAGAACGTTTAGACATTGTACAAAAAGCATTGTCTCGAGAAGCAGATGTACATACCTTAAATTTTGATGTTCGTGATAAAGACAAAACTTTTGAGGCTATTAATTCATTGCCAGATAGATTTAAAAACATTGATATTTTAATTAATAATGCTGGTAATGCTCATGGTCTTGACCCTATAGAAACAGGAAACATTGATGATTGGGATGCTATGATGGATATTAATGTCAAAGGGTTACTTTATGTAAGCAAAGCCATTATCCCAGGAATGACAGAACGTAAGTCTGGACATATCATTAACATTGGGTCATCTGCAGGTAAAGAAGTATATCCTAAAGGTAATGTCTATTGTGCCAGTAAACATGCTGTTTTAGCAATTACCGAAGGCATGCGTATAGACCTAAATCCTTACGGTATTAAAGTTAGTGCAGTAAATCCTGGTTTGGTAGAAACGGAATTTTCACAAGTGCGCTTTAAAGGCGATAGTGCGGCAGATAATGTATACAAAGGTTATAAGGCATTGCAACCCGAAGATGTGGCTGAAGTAATACATTTTGCAATAAGCAGACCAGCTCACGTTAATCTTGCTGACGTTTTAATGTTTTGTACTGCTCAAGCGAGTTCAACTATTGTGAAGAAATCTTGATACTCTCTGAATTAAAATTTCAATGGTTTAATCTCGCTTCAAAATACAGTGAAGATGATATTCTGATTAATACTTTATGGAATAATATTTCAGTTAATTATTCTAAAAAAAACAGACACTATCATAATCTATCTCATATTAACAGTATGCTTCTTCAGGCTAAAGAAAATCAAAGTAAATTTGATGATTTTGAAGCTATAAATTTTGCTATATGGTATCATGATATTATCTGTAAATCAACAAAAAAAGATAATGAAGAAAAAAGTGCGATTTATGCCAAAAAATGCTTAAAATCATTAAATTTTGAAGAAAAAAGAACAAAAATCATTCAAAATCTGATTATTTCGACAAAAAGACATGAGGTTATTTTAAATAAAAATCTTGATAATTCTTACTTATTAGATTTCGATTTATCTATTTTAGGAACAAAATGGGAAAGCTATCTAATCTACATTCAGAACATACGTAAAGAGTATAAAATATATCCTAATTTTATGTATAAACCTGGACGGAAAAAGGTCTTATTATATTTTTTAGAAAGAGAACACTTATACTTTACAGAAGAATATAGATTTAAGTTTGAGTCGCAAGCAAGAATGAACATTAAAAAAGAAATTGAGTTACTATAATTTATGATTAACAAACGCCTTTTAATTAAAAACCTACTCGCTCATAACGACGAGAACAGTTTTTATGACAAAAAACGAAAATTGAACCTTAGTTATAAAGAAGGCAAAGCAAAGTTCTTAAAACATATTTGTGCGCTTTCTAATAGTAATCCAAAAAACAACTCTTACATCGTCATTGGTGTTGACGATGCTGATAATAAGATTAACGGTGTGGATTTTTTTGATGATAGCAAAATTCAAAATTTAATAAATGCCTACCTCACGCATCCGCCAATTGTTCAGTACGAGAATATTCCTTTCCCGCATCTAGCAGACGATAAGGTTGTTGGTCTGGTAACCATTAGACCCAACAATCAAATAACATCACTCCGAAAAAATATTTGGAAATACTATGGCGGTGCTGTCTTTTTCAGAGATGGCAGTATGAGTATGCCAAAAGTATTTGATATTGAAATTAAAGATGTGAATTCTGAAATTGTTTCAGCTATTGAAAATCACGCCTTAAATAATATTGAACTCACTTTAGATGGCGTTTTTGATTTTCTGAAAAAACGAGAAGATTTTAATCCAAATTATAAAGTCTTTAAAGAATATTTTGTTTTGTGTTGGGCTGGTCAGAAAAAAGAAGTCAATGAAGAAATCTTTTTCTCTCGTGTAGACATCGAATTAATAAACGAGCAAAAACGTCTTTTTTATTCCGCACTAGATGAAGTTTCAATTTCTTACACAGATAACTATTTTACTATTATCGAGTATGTGAAACTTGGGCTCCATAATAACGATAAATATTATAAGCTAGAAGAAACGGTTATAGACTTTGGTCATAATGGCAACTATTCTATTGAAACCAATTTATTGTTTGAGCCACCACAGTTTGATAAAAAAATATTGCATCATATCTACAACTCAAATAATTCATTATTAGAAAAATTAAAAAAAGGTTTACCATTAAAGCTTAACGAAACCGAAGATTTAAAAAACCTATCTGCAACTTATCTTATTTGTTACCTCAATCATTTTGAAAATGCAATAGATAAATTAGAAGAAGCTAAACCACTTTTGAAGTCTTACAGCAAGTCAATTTACGAGGGTTACAAGTTAACCATGCGTATTTTAAGGAAAGTAAAATACAACTAAGCCTATGATTTTCAGATGTTTTCATCGGTTATTTTTACCAACAAAAACTAGTCCTCTAATTTTATTGTAATTAATCTATAATAATCTTAATTTCAGAAGTCTATAATTAACTTTACTATGCTATTAAAAAGCAACTATCATATATAACCTTACTTCTCCCAACAACGTTTTGGCATTGAAGTAAGGTTTTTTATTATATGACATTCAATTTTTCTTGTGGCAAACTAATAATACCTTCTGTAGATGTACCTAACCAATTTTCTATAATAGTGGCATAGACTTGTCTAAAATCTATAGTGAATTTTAAATCGCCATTATCATCCAAATCACTAAGTGATGAGAGGTTATTGTAGATTCCAGCAGTCTTCAAATTCTTTCCAATGACAAATACATTATTTGCAGAACCATGGTCCGTACCATTGGCAGCATTCTGTTTAACACGTCTTCCAAACTCTGAAAACGTAAGAATCAATGTGTCTTCAAAAGTACCGTTACGTTTTAAATCCTTGATAAAAGCAGATAACGCTTCTGCATAAACAGACAACAATCTTTTTTGAGGATTTTGCTGATTGGCATGTGTATCAAAACCATCTAAAGCATTATAAAACACTTTTGTTTTTAAACCAGAATTAATAAATCGAGCTGTATTTTTTAACTGCGTAGCAAAGGTATTCTGTGGATATTCTTCTTGAGATAACTTTACTTTAGTTTTCTCATAAATATATTTTGCAGATGACTTGGCATCAATCATATTCTTATACAAATATCCTAAGTTATGCTCCGATAAATGTTGGTCGTTATAATGATTCAATACCTTCTGAAAATAAGGGTCACGAGCTGTTTTATATAACGTTTGGTAATCATTTGTAGCTATACCGTTGAAGTGCTTTCCCTTTAGAGCAAGACTTAGTGTCTCATCAAATTCTATAGCATTATATGGTTGCTTTCCATGTTTATCTAGGAAACGGCCAATCCAACCACTTTGCAAATATTCATCACTAGAGCTACCAGATTGCCAAATGTCCATAGACCTAAAGTGAGAACGAACAGGGTTTGGATAGCCCACATTATTTATAATAGATAATTCGCCATTATCATAAAGACTTTGTAATGGTTTTAGACTGGGATGAAGCGCCAAATCATCATTTAATTTTATAACATCCTTTTTAATGGCTAAGGTTGGTCTCGCGTTATAATACAAGTCGTTATTGTACGGAATAATAGTATTTAATCCATCGTTTCCTCCAGATAATTGAATAATAACTAAACGCTTGTAACCAATTGATTTTGCATCAAAACCCTCAAATGCTCTCACAAAATTAGGAACAAAAAAGAGGCTACTTGCCAATGCCGAATTTTTTAAAAAATCTCTTCTCTCCATAACTAACACATTTGATATTCTGGTAAAGACATTAACTGAATGCAAAACTTTTGTTTTGAATCTTTGTCCATAGATGCTATAAGAGACATCGTACCTTTATTAATTTCTCCATTAATTAAAATAGAACTTAAATCTTCACTAGCTACGCTTTTAAAATCTTTTTGAAACTTATCCCAATCTGGTGAAGTTCGCATTGGTAGTTTCTCTTTATTTTTATTGAAATACTGACGCCTTAATCGGTCTTTTTCATCATCCAAAGCAATGATGCCGCCATTTAGCAAAATGGATGGTAGTTTTAAACGCACCATAATTGTATTGGCATCTATCCATGCTTTATGTCCTTTCCAACCTGCTACATTTGGTGGATTTAACAGCGTCTGTCCTAATAATTTTTGGAGCTTAATCAGCGCCTTTTTATTCTTATAATTTACAGGAACAGTTCTAGATAAACCTACTAAAAAATCTACTGGTGATTTTATTTTAGCGCCTATGTTTTTATCTTCATAAAACCAATCTTGAGTAAACACAAAACGCATCAATATTTCAACATTGTAATCCTTATAAAATAAGTCAGTCATTAACTCTACATGCAATTTATCTATTGTTTCATTGACAAAATAACGATAGACTTTTTCGCAGATAAATTCTGCGCATTGACGCTTTTTTAAAATAATATCTATGATATCATCGCCATCAAAATTTCCTATTTCTCCAAAAAAGGTTTTTTGTCCATAGTCGTGCTGAAATTTTCTTAGCCTAAAACTGCCATCAAAACGATTAAAGTATCCTGTGAATGCTCTTGCACTTTCTTTGATGTCTTTTTCTGAATAGTTTCCTGTCCCTAAAGTAAAAAGCTCCATCAATTCTCGAGCAAAATTCTCATTAGGTTCAGCCTTCTTGTTTTGTTTTAGATTAAGGTATTTTATCATGGCAGCCTCTATAGAAATGGCTTTTACAAAATCTCCAAAATTGCCAAGTGCATGTGTTCGTATGGTATTATTGTATTGTTGCATATGCACTACACTTTTATCTCCACAAACAAAATGGTTTGACCAAAACAATGTCATTCGTTCTCGTAATACGTCTTCCGAAGAAACCATTTTATCAATCCAAGCCGTATTTAAATCTAAAATTTGTTTCCTGCTTTTTACTGCCAACTCTTTAAGCAATTTTGGTTTAGACTTTAGAGCCATTACATCTAAATTCTTAAAATCTGAAAGGTCTATTTTTAGCGGATTAATGCTTTCAGAAGTTCGAAACAAATTATCCACAACCTCAACTCTGGACTTATTGGAGGCTTCCATTAACTGCTCAGGATGTATTCCAAAGCCTGCTCGCCAATAGAGATGTTTAATGTGTTCTTGTTTCATGATATTAGGACTTGATGAATAGCTGAAGGTTTAATTTCAAGATTATGACGCATAAAAAAACCGCTTCATTTCTGAAACGGTTTTTCTTTTATTCTATTTTTACTGTGTTCTACAAATCAAATTTTATGCCTTGTGCTAAAGGCAACTCATCAGAATAATTAACCGTATTGGTTTGTCTTCTCATATAAACTTTCCAAGCATCAGAACCAGATTCACGTCCACCACCGGTTTCTTTTTCGCCACCAAAAGCTCCACCAATTTCAGCACCAGAAGTTCCAATATTTACATTAGCAATTCCACAATCAGAACCTGCGTATGATAAGAATTTCTCTGCTTCTTTCATTTCGTTAGTCATAATTGCTGATGATAATCCTTGAGCTACACCATTTTGTTTGTCAATAGCGTTTTCAACATCACCTGAATATTTCATTAGGTATAAAATTGGTGCAAATGTTTCGTGTTGTACAATTTCAAAATGATTTTCGGCTTCAATAATTGCTGGTTTTACATAACATCCAGACTCGTAACCTTCACCTTCTAAAACACCACCTTCAACTAATACGTTTCCACCTTCAGCTTTTGCTTTTTCAATAGCAGATAAATAGGTGTTTACAGCATCTTTATCAATTAATGGCCCTATATGATTGGTTTCATCCAAAGGGTTTCCAATTGTCAACTGTCCATATGCACCAACAATGGCGTCGCGTACTTTATCGTAAACCGATTCGTGAATAATCAATCGTCTTGTAGATGTACAACGCTGACCACATGTACCTACAGCACCGAAAACAGCACCAGGAACAACTACTTTTAAATCCGCAGATGGCGTAATAATAATCGCGTTATTTCCTCCTAATTCTAATAACGACTTCCCGAAACGCTCAGCAACTGTCGCTCCAACAATTCTTCCCATACGTGTAGAACCTGTAGCAGAAACTAGAGGAATTCTAGTATCTGTAGTGATGTACTCACCAACTTTATAATCGCCATTAACGATACAAGAAATACCTTCTGGTAAGTTGTTTTCTTTTAATACATCTGCAATTATGTTTTGACATGCTACAGCACAAATAGGTGCTTTTTCAGAACCTTTCCATACACAAACATCTCCACAAATCCATGCTAAAGCTGTATTCCAAGCCCAAACTGCAACTGGGAAGTTAAAAGCAGAAATAATACCAACAACACCTATTGGATGCCATTGCTCTCTCATTACGTGTCCCGGACGTTCTGATGGAATCGTTTGCCCGTTTAACTGTCGAGACAAACCAACTGCAAAATCGCAGATGTCAATCATTTCTTGAACTTCACCATAACCTTCTTGCAAAGATTTTCCCATTTCGTAAGAGACTAATTTACCTAAAGGTTCTTTTAACTCTCTTAATTTGTTTCCAAACTGACGCACAATTTCTCCACGAACAGGTGCTGGTACATCTCTCCAGGACTTAAATGCTTTTGTTGCAGCGTCCATTACTCTGTCGTAATCTGCTCTTGTCGTTGTCTTTACTTTTCCGATGAGTTGACCATCTACTGGAGAGTATGATTCAATTATATCACCGTTTGAAAAATTCTCAGAACCTGTAGAAGTTCCTTCATTTATAGCTTTAACACCTAATTGCTCAAGTGCTTCTTTTATTCCGAAATCAGTAGCTACTGTTCCCATATTATATTGATTTTAAGTCTGATTATTTTCGGCGAAGATAACAATAAATTGTTGCTTTAAAGTGCTCCTTTTTGAAATAGAACTATTAATTTTAAGACAAATTTAACGACACCTAAGCGTCTGAAAATAAATTAATGAGCGTAATTAAATTAACAAGAGAGTACCTACCTTTTCTTTTAAGCGACATTCATTCTAAAATTAGTATTACCATGCAAATCAAAAAGCTATTTGCTGTAGTGGCCTTCATTGTGCTTGCAGTATCCTGTAAAGAAAAAGTAGATACCAACAACATTTTTAAGTTTAGGGATTATATAAGTTACACGACTTCTGGACGAGTTTCGGTTACGGAGCCTATTAAAATTATACTTGCAGATGAAGTTGAAGGCTGGGAAATAGGCCAAGATTTAGATGCTGATTTGGTAAAAACAAAACCATTTATACAAGGCAAACTTCAAGCTATAAACAAAACAACTTTATTATTTACACCTGACGAAAATCTTGACCCAGCTACGGAATATACAGTTACTGTGAACATTGGTGATATTTTTAAGGACATTCTTAAAGACTATAAATCCTATACATTTCAGTTTAAAACCATTACACCGAGCTTTAATATAAATACAGCCGACTTACAATCTTATAGTAAAGAATGGCAATACGTTTCGGCATATTTACGATCTGCTGATGTAATTAGTTTAAAGGATGCTAAACGATTAGTTTCTGCCTCACAAAAAGGGAATGATTTAAAACTAGTTTGGAATGGAGCCAACGAAACTTCAAAATATTTTGAATTTAAAATAGACAGCATAACACGTTTTACTGAAGATAGTAAGGTCAATGTTAAATGGAATGGCAATGCTATTGATGCAGAAAACGAAGGTGAAAACTCAATAATCATTCCTGGGAAAAACAACTTCACAATTATTAATACAGAAGTCTTTCAATCGCCAGAACAATACTTATCCATTAATTTTTCCGACCCATTAAAAAAACAACAAAATTTCTCAGGATTAGTAAGTATTCAAAATGCGAAAAACCCAAAATATGTGGTTGACGGTAATGTACTTAAAGTCTATCCTGATACCAAATTAGTTGGCGACATTCAAGTTGATGTCTTTACAGGGATTATAAATACAGATGATTTTAAATTGAAAAATAGCTTCTCTGAGCGACTTACTTTTGAATCTCTAAAACCTGAAGTTAAACTGTTGAGTAATGGTACTATTCTTCCAAACTCAAAAGAGCTTAAATTTAATTTTGAAGCTGTTAATTTGAGTAAAGTAGATGTGAGAGTCATCAAAATTTTTGAAGACAATGTCCTTCAGTTTTTACAAACTAATAACCTTAATAGCAATAACCGATACGGCATTAGAAATGTTGGTCGACGTATTGCCAAACAAACGATTACGCTGATTGAGGAAGAAGCTCAAAACACTGGGAAATGGAAAGCTTATAGTATAGATTTATCTAACTATTTTACAGCAGATGTGGGCTCCATTTATCGTGTAGAGTTAAGCTTCAAAAGAGATTATTCGTTATATGATTGTGAAGCAAATTCATCATCAGACGCTACTGAAGAAGAGGATTACTATGATGATTATTACGAGGACGATTATTATACTTCTGAAGATACTTCCGAAGAAGATCAAAACCGCTTAGAGGAAGCCTATTGGGATAATATCACGTACAATTATAGAAGTAATAATTACCGTTGGAGAGACAAGGATAATCCATGTACAGATTCTTACTACAATTATTCTAATCGTGTTGTAGCACAAAACTTAATTGGCTCTAACTTAGGTGTTATTGTCAAAAAAGGCAATGCTAATAATTACCTGTTTGCTGTTACGGATATTTTAAATACAGAGCTAGAAGCTGGAGTTAATGTTAGCTTATACAATTATCAACAACAGTTACTCGTAAAAGGAATCACAAACCTTGATGGTATTGCAGAAATTGAAACCAATAAACGTGCTGCTTTTGCTATCGTTTCAAAAGGGCCAAGTACAAGCTATGTTAAGCTTTTAGACGGAAATTCTTTATCACTTTCTAAGTTTGATGTTTCTGGAAAGCGTTTGCAACGCGGGCTCAAAGGCTATATTTATGGTGAGCGTGGTGTTTGGCGACCTGGTGATAGTTTATTCCTAACTTTTGTACTTAACGATAATGCCAACAAATTACCAAAGCGCCATCCTGTAAAACTAGAAATCACAGACCCAGTTGGCAAATTGGTACATCGTCATGTATCTGTAGATAACGTGAATCATTTCTATAATTTTACGGTACCTACATCCTCCAATTACAAAACCGGAAACTACTATGCAAAAGTATCCGTTGGTGGTGCTACGTTTAGCAAAACATTAAAAATTGAAACTGTAAAACCGAATCGTCTAAAGATTAAAATAGATTTTGAAGACAAGATTCTCACCAATAATACATCGCTTAAAGGCGACTTAAATGTAGCTTGGCTCCACGGAGCACCAGCGAAAAATATTAAAGCCGAAGTCAAAGCCAAATTCACTACAAAAAGAACAAGTTTCGATGGTTATAAAAACTATGTCTTTAATGACCCAACTCGAAATTTTACTACTGAAGAAACTATAGTTTTTGAAGGCAATGTCGATGCCAAAGGCAACACAAAAATTAACAGCAAACTCAATATTGGTAAAAATGCACCCGGTATGCTTAATGCACAATTCTTAGTTAGAGCTTTTGAAAATGGTGGTGATTTTTCACTAGATTCGTTTACAATGCCTTATGCTCCTTATGAGAGTTTTGTAGGTCTTCAATCTCCAGAAGGTAATAATTACGGTTCCTATTTTACTGATGAAAATCACACCTTTGATGTTGCTACAGTAACATCAGACGGAAAACCAATTGAACGCAAAAATCTTGAAGTTAAAGTCTACAAAGTTGAATGGCGTTGGTGGTGGAATTCCTCTTACGATAATCTCTCGAGTTATGTATCTAGTAATTATCACAGACCAATTCAGCAGTTTAATATTAACACCGATAAAAACGGAAAAGCCAATTTCAAACTCAATATTCCAGATAATGAACGTGGCCGTTATTTAATCAGGATTGTTGACCCAAAAAGTGGACATGCGACTGGTCGCACAGCATATTTCTATAAAAACTGGTGGCAAAGTGCGCCGTCTTCAGACAAAGATGCAGCAAAAATGCTCGTGTTCTCAACTGATAAGGATAATTATAATGTTGGAGAAATAGCAAAACTGACATTTCCTTCAGGAAGTGAAGGTCGTGCTTTGGTAAGTATCGAAAATGGCACGGAAGTTATCGATTACCAATGGGTAGCGACCAAACCTGGAGAAACCACAATAGATATTCCTGTGACGAAAGCTATGGCACCTAATGTGTTTATTAACATTTCATTGTTACAGCCACACGATGTGACTTCAAACGATTTACCAATTAGATTGTATGGCGTAATTCCGATGCTGGTAGAAAATCCAGAAACAAGAATAACACCTGAAATTTCAATGCCTAACGAAATTAGACCAGAGGCTTCTTACGAAATAAATGTTTCGGAAAAGAACAACAAACCTATGACCTATACCATTGCAGTTGTCGAAGAAGGCTTGTTAGACTTAACCCGTTTTAAAACGCCAAATGTTTGGGATAGTTTTTACGCTCGAGAAGCTCTTGGGGTGAAGACTTGGGATATTTTTGATGACGTCATCGGCGCGTATTCTGGAAGTATTGACCAGGTATTTGCTATTGGTGGTGATGGTAGCGCAGCAAAAGGAAAAGACAAAAAAGCAAATCGTTTTAAACCAGTAGTAACCTATTTAGGCCCATTTATTTTAGACGCTAAAGAGACTAAGACACATCAATTAAAAATGCCAAATTATGTGGGTTCTGTTCGTACGATGGTGATTGCTGGTGATAATGCTGAAGAAGCCTACGGAAATGCAGAAAAAACAGTTCCTGTTAAACAACCTTTAATGGTTTTGGCAACTTTGCCACGCAAGTTAAGTCCAGGCGAAAAAGTAACATTACCTGTTACGGTTTTTGCAATGGAAAGTAAAATGAAAAACGTCAACTTAGAAGTGAAACTAAGTGATGGTATATCTGTAAAAGGTAATAAAACACAAACGCTTCAATTTAATAACCCAGATGAAAAGATGGCGTATTTTGAATTGGACGTCTCCAAAGCTAAAGGAATAAACACTATTGAAGTTATCGCTTCTGGACATGGCGAAAAATCTACTTACAAAGTTGAGATTGATGTCGAAAATCCAAATCCTTTCTCTTCAAAAGTAATTGACAAGGAATTACAGGCCAATGCGACTCAAAAAGTCCCGTTCACAACCTTTGGCGTTTCTGGAACAAATACAGCAACTGTAGAATTTTCGACATTGCCTCCAATGGATTTCACAAAACGTTTGGCGTACTTAATTCGTTACCCTCATGGATGCGTAGAGCAAACCACATCGAGTGTATTTCCGCAATTATTCTTAGCAGATATCTTTGATTTAGATTCAAAAAAGAAGAAAGAAATCCAGAGTAATATCGAAAACGGTATCAATCGATTATCTCATTTCCAGCAAACAAACGGAGGTATGAGTTATTGGATTGGCGAAAACACGGCTAACGATTGGGGTACAAGTTACTCAGGTCATTTTATGATAGAAGCCGAAAAGAAAGGTTACGTTCTTCCGCTTACTTTTAAAAGTAATTGGTTGGCTTATCAGAAACAAGCGGCTAGAAATTGGAGACCTAGTTACAGAAATTATAATAGTGACTTAGCGCAAGCTTATAGATTATATACGTTAGCTCTTGCTGGTAATCCAGATTTAGCAAGTATGAATAGACTTAGAGAATTTACAGAAATTTCTAACGAAGCCAAATGGCGACTAGCTGCGGCTTATGCTTTGGCAGGACAAAAAGAAGCGAGTGATGCTATTTCAAAAACGGCAAACATCGATTTTCAACCTCCAAAAAGCAACTATTACACTTACGGTTCTTTAAATAGAAATCGTGCGATGGCTCTCGAGACTATGCTTATTACAGACAATTCCAAATCGGTAGATTTAGCAAAATCTATTGGAAAATCATTATCTAGTAACGATTGGATGAGTACTCAGACGACAGCTTATAGTTTATTATCTATTGGAAAACTGATATCCAAAAATGGCGGTAAAGACTTAAATCTCAACTATTCCGTAAATGGAACTTCAGAAACGATAAACACTAAAAACGGTATTGCTCAACGCGAAATCCCTGTTGTAGATGGATTAAATGAAATTACTATTGAAAACAAAGATGGTAACATCGTTTATGTACGGGTTTTAAATTCTGGTAAGTTAAAACTTGGACAAGAGCTTTCTGTAAAACGAGGTTTTTCAATTTCTACAATTTTTAAAGATTTACAAGGCAACAGAATCGATGTTACCAAACTTCAGCAAGGACAGGATTTTGTGGCTACAGTTAGTATTACAAATCTTAATAACGAAGTTGTAAAAGACGTCGCATTGACTCAAATTTTTCCATCGGGTTGGGATATTGTAAATACGCGATTTACAGATTTTGGAGACACAACAGTTAGCCAAGCGAGATACACAGACATTAGAGACGACCGTGTTAATTTCTATTTTGATATAAATAGAAGAGGGAAACACGGTACAAAAACATTTACTGTTTTATTGAATGCATCTTATCTGGGTACTTATTATTTACCTGGCGCACAAGCAGAAGCCATGTACGATAACGATTATTTAGTGCGACATAAAGGCCGCTGGATCACCGTCGAGAAATAATTAAAAAACAGAAACTATGAAAGTATTTGTAAACACATTAATTGTAATATTAGTAGCATTTTCATTATGTGCGCAATCACAAGACATCGCATATGTAGCCGCTGAAAGCGGATTAAGCATAAGAGAAAAACCAAGTTTGGGTTCAAAAAAAATTGGAAAACTTGAATACAGGCAACAAGTAAAAATTACAGGCAATAGCAATGTTTCTTTTAGCCTCTATGATGAAGGAAAAGAAGTGTCTGGCGAATGGGTAAAAATAGAAACGAAACAAGGTTCTGGATATGTATTTGATGGTTTTTTATCATCAAGAGAAATTTATGCTTCTAAAGAAATCACTTTTAAAGATTTAGTTGTATACATAAATGACCTTGACGTATACAATATAGAAGGAGGCGACTCAATGGACTTAACCAAAAAAAACAAACTCAGTTTGTATATAGAACTTGGTAGCTCTCCAGAAGGAAAGTCCATTAGTATAAAATCGAATAAATATAAGACTGTAAAGATTCTTCAGCGTTATGAAAATAGTATAACGATTATGAATGAAGGTCCGCATTGTGACCTCACTGAGTGGAAGCATTTTAACTCTAAATGGATGCCAGTTCATAAAATTAATTCTAATAAATATAGAACGTTAAGCTATTCAGAAAAGGATTGGAATAAATTTGTTAATGTGTCTATGGCAGATGTTAAAAAAGCTGTATTAGAGCAATGTGGTGAAGGCTGGGCTGAACTTATTAAAGATTCAAAATCTGTTAAAGATTACCCTATTGGAGTATCGACTAGCCGCATTTTTTTAAAATTTATCTTAACCGATTTTGATGATAATGTGTCAGAAAAAATAGTAGAATTTACAATCCCAATGGGCTGCTAATTATGAGAAATAATAAATCCTATTACGCCGTTATTTTTACATCAACTCAAACAGAAGCTATTGAAGGTTATTCTGAAATGGCAAACCAAATGGAAGTATTAGCCAAAGAACAAAAAGGTTATTTAGGTATTGAAAGCGCTAGAAATTCTATTGGAATTACCGTGAGTTATTGGGAAAGCTTAGACGCAATAAAACAATGGAAAGTCAATACTAAACATTTATTTGCTCAACAAAAAGGACGTGAACAATGGTACAATTGGTATAAGGTTAGAGTTTGCAAAGTGGAACGCGAATATGAGTTTGAAAGAGAAATTAACAATATTAAACTCCTTCCCTAAAATCGGAAGGGTTTTAAAAAAGTATCAAATCAAAAAATGAAAAACATCCATAACAGAAAATATCTTGAAGAACGAAGAAAAGACTTAAGGTCAAACTTAACTTCTGCTGAAGCAACGTTATGGAAATCATTACAGAAAAAGCAACTCAAAGGCAGAAAATTTAGAAGACAACACAGTATAGAAAATTACATCGTCGATTTTTATTGTCCTTCTGAAAAATTGATTATTGAGTTAGATGGTGCAGTTCATTTAGATTTTGCACAACAGAATTATGATAACGAAAGAACTCTGAGACTTAAAGAACTTGGTTTTACAGTGATTCGTTTTGAAAATAAAGCTGTTTTTGAGTATTTGGATATGGTTTTGGAGGAGATAAAGCAGCATTTTAAGAATTAAAAACCACCTCCCTTTTTGAACTTACGGTCCAAAAAGTACTCCTCCTTAAAAGGAGGAGAATCTATAACATTATACTTAATACGAAAATTGAATAACTAAACATACATAGAAAGAACTCCTTTCCTTTAAAAGGAAAGGTGGATTCAAACTTATTTAGTTTGAAGACGGATTGGTTCTAGAATGAGAATGAACAGAATTATAGGCTACATAAAACGTAATAAAATTAAGAGCATAACTGTGCTCATTTTATTGATTGCCTATTATTTCTGTTTACCAAAACAACTCTTTAAAGACGCAACTGCAACAGTAATTACAAGTAGCTCTGATGAATTAATAGGTGCTTTAATTGCTGATGATGGTCAATGGCGATTCCCAAAAACTGATAGTATTCCGGAGAAATTTAAAACCTGTATTCTTCAGTTTGAAGACGATTATTTCTACAAACATCCTGGGTTTAATCCTATTTCAATTTTTAAAGCTTTAAAACAGAATATTAGTTCTGGCAAGGTGAAACGCGGTGGAAGTACCATTACCCAACAAGTCATTCGCTTATCTCGAAAAGGCCAAAAACGGACGTATTCTGAAAAGTTGAAAGAATTGGTTTTAGCGACTCGATTAGAGTTTAGACACTCCAAAGAAGACATACTAAACCTATATGTCAGTCATGCTCCTTTTGGCGGAAATGTTGTCGGTCTTGATGCCGCTTCTTGGCGTTACTTCAACAGAAATGCTTCGGATTTGTCTTGGGCTGAAAGTGCAACGTTAGCAGTTTTACCAAATGCGCCTAGTCTTATATATCCTGGAAAAAATCAAGAACGGTTACTTAAAAAACGTAATCGGTTACTCAAAAAATTATTTGAAAATGGTACAATTGATAAACTGACATATCAATTGTCTATTTCTGAAGGCTTACCGCAAAAGCCTTATCCATTACCTCAAATTGCACCACATTTACTTCAAAAAATAGCCAAAAATCAAAAAGGTAAACGGATAAAAACAACATTAGATATTGCATTACAAGAGCAAGCTAACACTATAGTAAAACAGCATTATAATCAGCTAAAACAAAATGAGATTTACAATATTTCGGTTTTAGTTTTAGATGTAAAAACTAGAAAAGTATTAACCTACATAGGCAATTCGCCAACGGACAAAGCACATCAAAAATCTGTAGATATTATTGACAAACCTCGAAGTACAGGTAGTATTTTAAAACCTTTTCTGTATGCATCAATGCTTGATGCAGGTGACTTATTACCAAACACTTTAGTACCTGATGTACCAACACAATTTGGGAGTTATCAACCTGAAAATTTCAATAAAGAATATGATGGTGTTGTTTCAGCTAAAAAGGCTTTATCGCGCTCATTGAATGTTCCAGCAGTGAGAATGCTTCAAGATTTTGGGCTGGATCGTTTTTATCAATATTTGAAACAACTAGAGCTTAAGGATTTAAAATATAATGCTAATCATTATGGTTTATCGCTCGTTTTAGGCGGTGCTGAAAGCAATCTCTGGGACTTATGTAAAAGTTATGCGGCGATGTCTTCAACATTAAATCATTTTAATGAAAATTCTAGTCAGTATTACACCAAGGAATTCTGTGAACCTATAATTAGTAATACTCAATTAGTTGATTTCGGAAAACTTTCTCAAGAAAGAATCATTTTTGATGCAGCTTCGACTTATCTCACTTTTGAGAGCATGAAACAAGTTAACAGACCAGAACAAGATGATAGTTGGGAATTTTACGATTCTTCTAAAGAAATTGCATGGAAAACTGGAACAAGTTTTGGGTTTAGGGATGCATGGGCAATAGGCACTACCCCAGATTACGTCGTTGGTGTTTGGGTTGGTAATGCTGACGGCGAAGGTAGACCAGGTTTAGTTGGTGTGCAGACTGCCGCGCCAATTCTGTTTGATACTTTTGGTTTATTACCAAAAAGCGAATGGTTTGCCAAACCCTTTGACGAAATGCTTGAAGTCGATATTTGCAAAAAAAGTGGTTATCGCGCATCATCAGTTTGTGATGATGTTTCCACAGAATTCATTCAACTTAGTGGGCAAAAAACTGAGCCTTGTCCATTTCATAAATTAGTGCATTTGGATGCTTCAGGTCATTATCAAGTTAATTCTTCTTGTGAAGATATTTCGAATATTAAAAGCCAATCTTGGTTTTCGCTTCCGCCTTTGCAAGCGTATTATTACAAATCTAAAAACCCGTTTTATGCAGCGCTTCCACCTTATAGAAATGATTGTGTAAAATCTTCTTCGGTTAAGATGGAATTTATCTACCCTAGTCAACAAAGCACTATTTTTTTACCTAAAAATTTTGATGGGAAGACGAACGATTTAGTCATAAAAGTTGCGCACTCTAAACCAGAAATAGAACTCTTCTGGTACATTGATGCTAGATATGTTGGAGCGACAAAAGACATCCATGACATGGCTATTTTACCTCAACCTGGCGAACATATGATTACTGTTGTTGATGCACTTGGAAATGAGTTGAAACACAAAATAACTATTTCTGAATAATTACTTATATGCATCTAATGCGTATTTTTGTTCACAAATTTAATACACACACTTATGGAAGTTGTTCAGTTTATACACTCTTATTGGGCTTATTTGGTACTTTTAGTTTTAGTGTTAGCCACATTTAATGCACTTTTTAAGTTCTTTGGAGATAAAGAGTTTGATGCCAAAGATTTTAGAATCTCTCTTTTTGCATTAATTGCAATGCACATTCAGTTGCTAATAGGTATTATCTTATTTTTCTTGAAAGATTACTTTTCAACCATAAGCGAAGTTGGAGGCATGGGAGAAGTCATGAAAAATTCGGCACTCAGAAATCTTATTGTTGAGCATCCAATAACAATGATTATAGCTGTTGCTTTAGTAACCATAGGGTATTCTAAACATAAAAAGAAATTAGTGTCTAAACCCAAATTTAAGATGCTTGCTATATTTTATACGCTTGCTTTAATATTAGTTTTAGCCAAAATCCCATGGAATCTTTGGTTTTAAAAAACATCAATAAAAAAGGCTTCAATTAATTTTGAAGCCTTTTTTTATTTTTCAGTTATAGAATTTCTATTCTTCTACTTCTTTTATGACGTATACATAAACAGGGAAGTGATCGCTAAATCCACCTGTATAGTTACCATTAGCAAAACTTCTAAAAGGATAGCCTTTATATCTTCCGCGTTTATTAGTTAAATATTGCTTGTTATAAATGCCCGCTTTATAAAATCTAAAAGAGTTGTAATCTTTTTCTAGCAAGGGTTTAGTTACCATAATTTGGTCAAATAAACTCCATGCATCACGATACGCTGTTGTACCGTAGCCTTTGTCTTTAAACATGCTTTCAAAAGGATTGTATATACCTTTTAATCCTACGCTTTTCTTTTTAGCTTTTGCTTTTAGTACTTTTTTTACACTCTCATTTGTAGGGTCATCATTAAGATCACCCATTGTAAAAATCTTTGCGTAAGGGTCGTTAGATTGAAGAGAATCTATAATACGTTTGTTCACTTTTGCTGCTGCAACACGCTTAGGTCTGCTTCGTGCTTCTCCACCACTACGTGATGGCCAGTGGTTAACAATAAGATGAATTAAATCTCCATCTAATTTTCCTGAGACTAATAATTGGTCACGAGTATATTTTCTTTTACGCGTTTTATCATCGTAAATTTTTAGCTCATGAGAACTTGTAGTCATGGGCTGAAATAATGCTTTTTGATATAATAATGCAACATCAATACTTCTAGCATCCGGACCATCAATATGAATAATACCATAATCTTTGCCTAATAATAATGGGTCATTAACAACATCTTCTAAAACCTTACGGTTTTCGATTTCACATACACCAATAATTGCAGGTGAATTTTTACTTTGGTCACGCCCAATATCTGCTATAACACGTGCCATGCCTTTTACTTTCTTTTTGTAAACTTCGCCTCTATTAGAAGCTGCCATTTCCATCATTGGACTGGCTTCATCGTACTTTAATGGGTCATTAATAGTATCAAAGAGATTTTCTAAATTATAGAACGCAATAGTATGGATTTTAAAACGTTTTTCTTTTTGTGCAGTCGCACTAAATGTTAACGAAAATGTAAGTAAAACTAACAGTAATTTTATTGGTCTCATCTGTTTATATTATCTAATTGTAAAGCTTATAGCAATTTAGATGCCAAAAGTATGTAATTCTTAGAAATAATGTACCTTTGTGCGCCTTTAAAAAATTGTTAAGGGCATCTTAAATTAAATCAATATTAAATTAAGCATGAAAAAAAGTTTTTTACTATTTCTGTTTGGAATCGCTTTTTCGCTTACAAGTTTTGCCCAGCAAACACTTGTAAAAGGTAGCGTTTTGGACGGAACAACAGGAGAGCCTATTCCTGATGTAACTGTAACTATAGAAGGTACAGAATTAAGCATAACTACTGATGCGAAAGGTGAGTTTAGCTTTACGACTAACGTGCCTCTTGGTGAGCAAGTACTTAAAATTGAAAAAATAGGTTATGAGACTAAGCGTTATCCTATTGTTGTAAATGAAGGCCAAACTGTTGATATAACAGGAATGACCTTAGATTACGACCCTACTGACAAAAAAGATTTGTACACCATTTCTATTTCAGATGATAACTTAAATAGTGAAGACGATGGTCTTACGGATAACATTTCTGGGCTTTTACAAGCTTCTAGAGATGTATTTTTAAGTGCTGCAGCCTTTGATTTTAGTGCAACATTCTTTAGACCAAGAGGTTTAGACAATGCTAATGGTAAAGTACTTATCAATGGTATTGAAATGAATAAGCAATTTAACGGTCGTCCACAATGGGGAAACTGGGGTGGCTTAAATGATGTACAACGCAACCAAGAATTTACAATGGGTATGTCTGCAAATGATTACAACTTTGGTGATCTTGCAGGTACAAATAATATTGTAATGCGTGCCTCTCAATACAGAAAAGGTGGTCGTATCTCTTATGCTTCTGCTAATAGAAGTTATACAGGTAGAGTTATGGCTAGCTATAGTTCTGGTTTAGTAAAAAACGGATGGTCTTATTCTGTTTTAGCATCTAGACGTTTCGGAGACGAAGGTTTTATAGATGGAACGCTTTACGATTCTAATTCATTTTTTGCTGCAGTTGAAAAACGTATCAACGACAAACACAGTATTAACTTCACTGGGATTTATGCACAAAACAGACGTGGTCGTTCTACTGCTGTAACTGATGAAGTAAATAGACTAAAAGGAAGAACTTATAACCCTTTTTGGGGTGAGTTAAACGGAGAACAACGTAACTCTAGAATTAGAGAGATTGAAGAGCCTATTTTAATGCTTAACCACTTTTGGGATATCTCAGATAAAGTCCGTTTAAATACAAACGTGGCTTACCAATTTGGTGAAATCGCAAATACGCGCATAGATAATGGAGGAACAAGACTAGTAACTATTGGAGGCGAAAGCTCATATCTTGGTGGTGCTCGAAACCCTACTCCAGAATATTATCAAAACTTACCAAGTTTCTTTTTACAAGACCCAAACCCAACAGCTTTTGATTTTCAAAACGCATTTATAGCTCAAGAGGCTTTTGTCAATGACGGACAACTTAACTGGAATCAGTTATACGAAGCCAATGCTACATTACTTAATCAAGGAGGTAATGCGCTTTATGCTATACAAGCTGATGTTATAGAGGACAAGCAGTTAAGCTTCAATACAATTTTAGATGCTGACTTAGCTGAAAACATTCGTTTAAATGCAGCTGTAAATTACAGAAACTTAAAAAGCGAAAATTATGCTCGCATTGAAGATTTGTTAGGCGGTACTGGTTATTTAGATGTAGATTTCTTTGCTGAAGAAACACCAAATACTGCTGGCGCGACACTAGAAGAAGTTGCACAAAGTGATTTACGCAACCCAAATCGTATTGTTGGAGAAGGTGACCGTTACAAGTATAACTATGAGATTGATGCAGAAGTCGCAAGTGCTTTTGCGCAAGCACAATTCAAATACAATAAAATAGATTTTTATTTAGGCGGAAATATCTCTAAAACATCTTACCAAAGAAATGGTCTTTACGAAAATGGTAATTTTCAAGGTGGTGGAAATGACGGTTCTTTTGGAAAAAGTGACGAGTTAGATTTCACTAACTATGGTGTTAAAGCCGGATTTACTTATAAGATTACAGGTAAACATTTAGTAGATGTTAATGCAAGTATGTTTAGTAAAGCTCCTGGCATTAGAAGTTCTTTTAGCAATGCTAGACAAACCAATGCTAAAGTTATTGGTTTAGAGAGTGAAGATATTCAATCTGTAGATGTAAGTTACATTTATCGTTCTCCTATACTAAAAGCTAGAGTTACTGGTTTTTATTCAGGATTTAAAAACGGAACAGATATCGGTTTCTATTTTACAGAAGACTTAGCTGGATTAGGTGTAGATAACGGAGATGCTTTTGTTCAAGAAATATTAACTAATGTCGAGAGACGTCATGTAGGCGTTGAGATTGGTATTGAAGCTCAAGTAACGCCTACCATTAAACTTAAGGGTGCTGCTTCAGTTGGTCAGTATACGTTTCAGAATAATCCAAACTTATACTTGACTAGTGTAGACATTAATGGTCCTTTAACTTTCGGTGATGGTACAACTAACCTTAAAGATGTTCATGTTGCTGGTGGTCCAGAACGTGCTTTCCAATTAGGTTTTGAGTATAGAGATCCTGATTTTTGGAATATAGGCGTAACAAGTAACTTCTTTTCTAATGCATATATCGATGTTAGTAATTTAGCAAGATCTGCTAACTTTACTTCAGATTTCGATGGTAATACATTTAACGATTACGATCCCGTTCTTGGTAAAGAATTATTAAAGCAAGAACAATTTGACGATTATATGTTAGTAAATATTATTGGAGGTAAATCGTGGAGAGTAGATGATTATTTTATTGGTTTCTTCGCGACTATAAATAACGTATTTAATCAAGATTATAGAACCGGTGGTTTTGAGCAATCTAGATTAGCTAACTTTAGACGTATAAGAGAAGATAAAGCAAGAGATAACGGTCCTATTTTTGGTTCGCGTTACTTCTTTGGTAACGGTACAACGTATTACTTAAATGTTTACGTAAGATTTTAATTGAAAAAGAAAAAATAAAATTTACAACAAAATGAAAACTTTAAAAATTAATAAATTAATCCTTCTACTTATAGGTTTAGTAGCTTTTAATAGCTGTGTAGAAGACGACGATTTTAGCATTCCTGACACAACGGTTATTGAACCTATATTAACTGGTTCAACAATTGAAATTAGTTCTGTGGTTGGTCAGTTAGCGCAAGAACAAGGTAACAGTACATTAGATTATTCTGATGACGATACAATATACACTTACCCAACTGATGCTCCAGACCAATTTGTAACTGGTTATGTTGTGTCATCAGACGAAGGTGGAAACTATTTTGAAGAAATAATTCTTCAGAATACCCCAGAAAATCCAACTGATGGTATCCGTGTACTTGTAGATGTTAATCCGTTATTTATACGTTACGAAGTTGGTCGTAAAGTATTTGTAAAAGTAAATGGATTATCTACATCTATTTCTAATGGTGTATTAACTATAGGCCCAAAAGACGGAGATCGTATTGGTAAAATTCCAGCACCATCTGAAAACGACTTTATCCAAAGATCTGCTGAAGTTGCTACAATGATCCCTTTAGAAATTGGTGTTGCTGATTTTACTGATGATAAAACAAACTTACTTATACAATTAAATGATGTTCAGTTTTTAAAATCTCAAGCTGTTGGACCAACTGCATTAAGTTATGCTTCTGAAGGTTTTGATCAGTTTGATGGTGAGCGTACCTTAGAAGATTGTACTTCTGGTACATCTACAGTTTTTGCAACTAGTACTTTTGCAGATTTTAAAGCCTTATCATTACCTGAAGGTAGAGGTTCTATGGTTGCTGTATTGCAGAAGAACTTTTTTGGAGACGAATTTAATGTTGTGGTAAACACTCCAGAAACTATTGATATGACTGGTCAACGTTGCGACCCTGTATTTGGTGCAGATTTCCAAGAAGCTACTGACAATACTACTTTTGATACTCCTGGTTGGATTAATTTTGCTGAAGCAGGATCTAGATTATGGTCTGAAGATGTATTTAGTGGAAACGGAACTGCTAGATTTTCAGCATTTAGCTCTGGTGATGCTTCTAACATCGGTTGGTTAATTACGCCAAGTATTGATATGGATGCTCAAGCTGGAGAAGTACTTACTTTCGAAATGCAACATGCTTTTCCAGATTCTGGTCATGACCCAATGGAAGTTTTATATTCTACAGATTTTGATGGTACTGAAGCTGGTGTATTGAGTGCTACATGGACATCTATGAACTTTACAAAGAGTTATATTGTTGATCCTGGTAACTGGTTTAATTTTGTTAACTCAGGTGAGATAGATTTATCTGCAGTAACCGGAAATGCTTATATCGCATTTAGATATACTGGTAGTGATACTGCTAACCAAAATATGACTATTGACATTGATGATGTAAAAATCAGTGTACAATAAGTGTATTATAAAATATGATACAAAAACCGCATCTTTAGTAGATGCGGTTTTTTATTTTTACAACTATGTTTGATTACTTCTATATCTCTTTTCTAAAGCTTACTAAACCTAAATGGGGTAAAAAAGCAATGTCAATGTCATTGCATTATATCTCTTTAGTTGAAATAGCCTTTTATGGACTTTTAGCGTCTTTCTTTGCTGCTTTTGCGAGTCAGCTTAACATTGGTAAGATTAGTGCTTCTAAAGCAATTACACTTACTGTATTGTGCGTTTTATTTATCTATATGAAAAATTGGATGCGCTACAATGGTAAACGCAGAAATGTGTTGAACGCAAAGTCTAAAAAGCAAAAATTACAATCTTGGAAATTAATTGTTCTTCCTTTGGCTTGTGTTTTATTGGCCTTAGTATTTTTTCAGGCTATATAAAACAAAAAACGCCACCCAAAGGATAGCGTTTTAATGTATTTAATTAAACTTTTACTTTTCAGACTTCTTATCTGTTGAAAATTCCTCTACAGTTTTAATCTCTTTAACTTCATAGATTTCACTTACCTTAGAAACTGCTTCTTCTAAAGACTTAGGAGTCACTTTAGCCTCATCAAATTCTACCATGGCTAGTTCTTTATCAAAATCTACTTTAGCCATTTTCACACCTTCCATCTTTGCCATTTTCTTTTCAATAGTTTTGGCACATCCAACAGCACATGTCATTCCTTTGATATTAAACTCGACCTTAGCATAAGTAGCATTTGGGTCTAATGTAGGTTTTACATCTTTTTTACTAACCTCAACTTCAACAGTTTTCACTTCTGGATCAGCATTATTTTTACATGCGACAACAACTAGTGCTAAAACTGCAATTGTGGTTATGTTCTTAAATATTTTCATGGGTCAAAAATCTTATTTTGAACAAATCTAATAAATACGAGGTTTCTTGAAAAATAATTAACGAATTTTGTGACCGCTAATCTGTCTTTATGAAGAACATTAACATTAAGTGGCTTTATCTCGTTATTTTATCAGTGATTTGGGGCAGTTCATTCATCCTCATTAAAAAAGCCTTAATTGGATTAACCCCTTTTCAGATAGGTAGTTTGCGTAATGTACTAACTGGAGTTATTTTATTGGCTTTTGGATATAGCAGTCTAAAAAACATTAAAAACCCACAGTGGAAATGGATTGCTATTTCTGGTTTTTTAGGGTCATTTTTTCCTGCGTTTTTATTTGCCATTGCAGAAACCGAAATTGATAGTGCCATTACTTCCATTTTAAATTCACTTGTACCTCTTAACACCATTTTAATGGGCGCTGCTGTTTTTAAAATAGCATCGACCAGACGACAAGTTATTGGTGTTATTATTGGTTTTATCGGTACCGCGCTACTTATTCTTAAAGGTGCAGAGATTAATCCTAACCAGAACTATTTATATGCCAGCTTTATAATTATTTCAACATTGATGTATGCTGCCAATGTCAACATTATTAAACGCTATTTACAAGATGTAAAGCCGCTAACTATTGCTGCTGGCAATTATGTGTTTATAATTATCCCTGCGTTTGTTGTTTTGTTGTTTACGGACTTCTTTTCGTCAGAAACATTTAATTCTGAAACCATATGGGATGCTATAATATGTGTGGCATTATTATCAATTTTCGGAACTGCTTTAGCTAAGGTCTTATTTAATAAGCTCATACAAATATCTACACCTGTTTTTGCAACTTCTGTAACTTATTTAATGCCTATTGTAGCTCTGATTTGGGGGTTACTTGATGGCGAAAACTTTACACCTCTACAAGGTATTGCCACACTAATTATATTAGCTGGCGTATATGTTGCCAACAGGAAAAAGGCATAAAAAAACCGAAGTCTAATGACTTCGGTTTTAAAATTTATATAATAGGACTTATAATCTTAGTTAAAGTCCTCGGCTGTTACGCCTTCATTAACTTTTACTTCTGTTATAGCCATCTCAAAAACCTGTGGTCCTTGAGTTATTTTCATTTTTTGAGCAAACATAACGCCGTTCACCTCTTTATAATCAGAATAGTCTGTAACTGTAGTTATTGACTGTCCTCCAGCTTCATTAGTCTCTTCTGTTCTAAGTAACAAACCAGAATCTGCTGCATAGTACTTTACAGATTTTTTACCGTCTTTAGTAACTACAATCTTGTATGCATCTAAACCATCTACATCTGTCAGGCTTTCTAATGCTATATTAGACGCCTCCATATACAACTCAGGGAATAATCCTTTTTCTGCTTTACGAGATGATACATCATCATCAGACATTGGGATTTTTTGTCCTTGTTGCTCTTGATAACCTGAGTTACCATCAAACTTTTGCTTCATAATAGTTCCCATACCTTCAATACTCATCTCCATAGAAAACTTGTTTGGTGCCATTTGCTTAATTATTGCTTTAGGCTTAAAAGGCGCTCCAGTAATTGTAACATCAGCCATTGTCAAAGTAGATTTTACTTCTCTTAATTTGGCTTCTCCTCCAACAGCTTTCACATAATTCTTAACTACATCTGCAGCCGTTAATCCTTCTGGTAATGGCTTAGAAAATACTGGCTTTTCTGTTGCACTAGCATACTTGTCGTAGTATTTAATTGGTAAACCAACTTTTTCTAAATTATCTAAAACATCAGCACCTTTACCGACCACAACAATTCTAGAATTGTCTAAACTAAAATATTTGTTTGCCACACGTTGTACGTCTTGAACAGAAACATTATTAATGTTCTCTAAGTATTTAGCATAAAAGTCGTCTGGTAAATTATTTCTTTTTTTGTTTAAAGCATAATTAGCAATAGTTTGTGGACGCTCTAACGCCATAACAAAACGACCAACATATTTAGCCTTTGCGTTATCTAAAGTCTGTACTTCTACTGGTTCAGTACGGATACGTTTTATTTCCTTTAAAAACTCCACAACTGCACTATCTGTTACGACATTACGCACTTTTGCGCTTGCATTAAAACGAGACACTCCATAACGGCTAGCACCTAAACTAGAGTATGCGCCATAAGTATATCCCTTGTCTTCACGAAGGTTTTTAAATAAGTAACCTTCTCCACCACCACCAAGGATGTTGTTTGCCATTAAAGCAGCAAAATAATCTTTGTCACTTTGTTTTAAATCTACATTATTAGTAATAGAAATATTAGACTGAGTTGCATTTGGCATATCTACAAAATTAATTTCTGCAGAAGAAACATTTGCTGTTAGCTCAGGCGTTGGCAATTCTTTTAAATCTACTTTTTCCCACTTACCAAAATACTTTTTTAGTTGCTTCTTAGCATCTTTTGCACTAATATCTCCAACGACTACGATATATGCATTGTTTGGTGCAAATCTGATTTTATAAAAATCTAATACATCTTGAAACGTTACATTATTTACGGTTTCTTCTGTTGTAAACTCACCATAAACATGTTCTTTTCCATAAGCTAAAGCGCCTACTACACGACCAGCAACAGCATCAGAGCTTTTTGCACTAGTCTTCAAGTTTTCGATGAGTTTATCTTTTTCTTTATTAAATTCTTCTTCAGTTAATAAGGGATTGATTGTTGCATCTGCCATAAGCTCAACAATACGGTCAGCGTATTTTACCAAACCACTACCAAAACCTCCACTTGAACCAAATGAAATGTTTGCGCCTAAGAAATCTACTTCTTCGTTAAAATCGTCTTTAGAAATAGACGTTGTTCCGTTTCCTAACATTGCTGATAATAAGCTAGAAACACCTGCTTTGTCACCTTCAGCGTAAGGCTTGTTGTCTATACTTAATTGGTAAGACACTCTTGGTAGTTTGTTGTTTTCAACTACCATTACAGTAATACCATTGTTAAGTTTAAATTCTTGTGGGTCTTCTAAATTAATTACTGGTTCTGGACCTGCCTTTGGCATTTGAGACCTATCTAGTTGTGCGTTTACTCCAAATGAAATCAGAGCCATACCTACAAACGCAGCTAATTTTAGTTTTAATGTCTTCATCTTATTTATCGTCTTTTTTAGGTAAATACTGAATTTCTACACGTTGATTTGGGCTTAAATATTTAGCCGCTACATCTCTAATTTCTTCTCTTGTAATAGACTTGTATAAATCTAATTGTGTGTTAATTAAATTTACATCACCATATAACATGTAATATGTCGCTAAAGAACTTGCAATACCTGCAACACTTGAGTTAGAGCTTACAAATCTGTTTTCAAACTGATTTTGAAGTTTCTGATAGTCTCGCTCAGAAATTAATTCTGTTTGCATGATTTTAATTTCTTCATCCATTTCGGCAAGTAGTGTATCTAAAGGAACATCGCCTTGCGGCAATGCAAATAATGCAAAAATGTTATAGTCAACTTGTCCAAGGTTAACAGCTTGTACTTGTAGTGCTTGCTTTTGCTCGTCAACAATTTTCTTGTACAATACAGAGCTTTTTCCGCCACTTAAATATGTAGAAATCATATCTAATACAAATGCGTCTCTAGAAGCTTGGCCAGGTAAGCGGTATGCTGCAATAACAGCCGGAATCTGAATATTTGCATCAAATGCTTCTACTTTTTTAGTTTCGGTAATAGGCGTTTCTTTAGGGAAATCTCTAACCACTTTTGGTCTAGATTTTACTTCACTAAAGTATTCTTTAACCATTTCTTTAGTCTTAGCTGTATCAATATCACCAGCAACGATTAATACCGCATTGTTAGGTCCGTAGTATTTCTTGAAATAAGCATTAAATTGATCTAGCGTAGCTGCATCAAGATCTTTCATGTAACCAATATTTGGGTCTTTATAAGGATGCACTTCAAATAAGCTTTTTCCTATCTCCTCTAATATCTTCCCATAAGGTCTGTCGTAGCTCTGACGCTTTTCTTCTTTTACAACTTCGTTTTGAGTGTCTACTCCAACTTTGTCAATTACTGGATGCAACATACGCTCAGACTCTAACCATAAGCCTAGCTCTAATTTGTTAGATGGAAAGATTTCATAATAGTATGTTCTGTCCTGAGATGTGTTAGCGTTGAAAGTACCGCCATTAGCAGGGATAATTTTCATAAACTCACCACGCTCAATGTTTTCTGAACCTTCAAACAAAAGGTGTTCAAAAAAGTGAGCAAAACCTGTTCGGTTAAGTTCTCTGTCTTTACCTCCAACATCGTACATTACTGATGTAATAACTACTGGAGCTGTATTATCTTGATGAAGGATAACATGTAGTCCGTTATCTAAATCAAATTCTTCAAACTCTACCTTTTGTGCTGTAGATGAGTAACCTACAAACATCAAAAGTGCTAGACTTAATAAGCTTTTTTTCATTTTTGTGTTTTTTTTAAATAAAAGTTTCAAGTGTTTGTCTTGCTTAATTAACAATTGTTACAGCAATTGGCACAAAAATAACGAACAAATCCGCCTTTTTATCTAAATAAAATGTGAAATAAGTATGCTGTTCAACTATTAATTTATGGTTTTGGTAATAATAGGGCTGAAAACAAGGATTTTAAATGCTTTTCAAAAGCAATAAAACGTTTGTGAATTAGGAATTTAAGCGTATATTTGCATCCGCTTTCTGAGAAGAAGGCTATTTTGATTTATAAACAAATTAATAAAAACGTTACGCTATGTACGCAATTGTAGAGATAGCAGGGCATCAATTTAAAGTTGAAAAAGACCAAAAAGTTTTTGTTAATCGTTTAGCTACAGAAGAAGGTAAGAAAGTAAATTTCGATAACGTTCTTTTAATCGGCGACGGTGACAAAGTAACTCTAGGCGCCCCAGCTATAGACGGAGCACAAGTAAGTGCAAAAGTCTTAAAGCACCTTAAAGGTGACAAGGTTATTGTTTTCAAAAAGAAAAGACGTAAAGGTTACCGTGTTAAGAATGGTCACCGTCAAGCACTTTCTGAAATCGTAATCGAAGGTATTAAAGCTTCTGGAGCTAAAAAAGCAGCGCCAAAAAAGGAAACTAAAAAAGCTGAACCAAAGAAAGCAGAAGCTAAAGCTACTGCTCCTAAAGCTGAAAAAGCTGCACCTAAAAAAGTTGCACCTAAAAAGGCTGCTGCTAAGAAAGCAACTGGTAAAGCAGATGATTTAAAGAAAATTGAAGGTATTGGACCAAAAATTGCATCTACTTTAGTAGAAGCTGGTGTTGCTACTTTTGCTGATTTAGCTAAAACTAAGCCAGCTAAAATTTCTGAGATTATCGCTGGAGTTCGTGGTAACCATGTTACTGACACATGGCCAAAGCAAGCTAAATTAGCTGCTGATGGTAAGTGGGACGAGCTTAAAAAATGGCAAGACGAATTAGATGGTGGTAAAGCATAATTGCGTAACCACTTAAGTTTAACAATATAAAACCTTAAGACAATGGCTCATAAAAAAGGAGTTGGTAGTTCTAAAAACGGTAGAGAATCAGAATCGAAACGCTTAGGTGTTAAGATTTTTGGTGGACAAGCTGCTATCGCTGGAAACATCATTTTAAGACAACGTGGTAACACGCATCACCCAGGTGAAAACGTATACCAAGGAAAAGACCATACTTTGCATGCAAAAGTTGATGGTTTAGTAAAGTTTACAAAGAAAAAAGACAACAGATCTTATGTGTCTATTGAGCCTTTTGAGGCTTAAAAGATTTTTCTTTTAAAAATTTAAAAAACCCTTTCTAGATTAGAAAGGGTTTTTTGCTTTTGTATGATAGAAGAAAGATTGCCTACACAATCTCCATCTTTTTCAACAGAAAACTTGCATTCATGTTTTGGCAAACGCCTTGTTTTAGTTTGTAATCAAAGTAGAGTTCATCATTGACAATTTGCGCATCAAAAAAGTAGTTTTTAACTGGTTCTAATTGGGCTTCTATTTCCGTGAGGCTTAAGTCATGTGTGGCTATGATTCCTGTAGCATTAAGTTTTACTAGTTTCTCAACAAACTTTCTGGAGCCAATGGCTTTGTCTGTACTGTTAGTCCCTTTTAAAATTTCATCCAGAATAATGAAGTAATTATTATCCTTTTCAATGGTATCTACAACAAATTTTAAGCGTGTGAGCTCACTAAAAAAGTAACTACTATCATCAGTAAGTGAATCTGTTGTGCGCATACTAGTTATGAGCTTAATGGGTTTGTATTTGCTTTGAGTTGCACAAACTGGTAATCCTACATTAGACATAACTATATGTAAAGCCACCGTTCTTAAAAAGGTACTCTTCCCTGCCATGTTTGCACCAGTAACTATAAAAAACTGTTGGTCTTGTATGTCTAAATCGCTATCAACACGCTTATCTGATTGTAATAATGGGTGCCCTAAATCTTGAGCTAAAATTGTGTTCTTTGTTTCCGTAATTTCTGGGTAAGTAAATGCTTGGTGGTTAAAGGCATAGTTTCCTAAACTATTATAGGCATCAAAAAAAGTAACAACTTCAAACCAATCTTCGACCTTATCGGCGTAGGTCTTAATCCATTGTTCTATGTAATATGCCTGTCTTAAATCCCAAAGAAAATAACCATTCCCAAAAATGGCAGAAAGCAAATTATTTCTGTTATCTAAGCCATCAATGTGCTTTGAGAATTTAGCAAATATTTCTGAGGCTTTTTGACCTTCTAACTCAATTCTGCTTTGTTGTGCTTTCAATAAATCTGATGAAAAAGTAGTTGTTTCAATTTTATTTAAAAGCAATGCATATTGTCTAAACGTATCTTTAGCTTTAGAGGTTTGTGCTGAAACTACATTGACTTGTTTGAGGTATCGTCCAGTTATACCAAGACCAAATAACAACCAATACAATAAAGACTCAATCGGTATAATTTCTGCAACAGCCAATACAAAAACCAACAAAGATGCTAAGCTAAAACCTATTGTTATTAAAAACCAAGTTTTGCTCAAAAACGGTTTATAATGCTTTAGCCATTTTATAATATTGCTAGCAGAATGCTCCACTTTTACACCTTGCGCAATAGCAGTAAAATTTTGTCGCCATTCTGGTTGTTCTGATAATTCTTTTATAGCTTCTTGGCGTGTTGGAATTTCAGTAATTGTATTTGCTAACAGAAAATTTACAAGCTTTTGTGTACCTTCTTTTATAGTCGTCCTGTTTGTAAACTGAAAGAAAGACCCTTTTCCAAATAAGTCTATATCAAGGCTATAAAAGTGTTTTGGGTTTTGAAATTCTGAGCCATCTTCTCTATTATGAAAATCACCTGAAGCGATAGTAATTTCTTCTTCATTAATTTTTACCAAACGTTTAAAGCGTGCTCTTTCAGATTTTAAATCGGTATATTTTGATAGCAGAAATAAAAAGATTGCAATTCCAAAAATCGCAATTCCTGCAGCAATTTGCCACTGGTTAAAAGTGAAATAAACTCCAACTGCGGTTAGTACAAAAACACTAAGCCTTAATAAACTAAATAGGCTTAACTTTTTAAATATATCTCTTGCTTTAGATTGGTGTGCTTCTAATTGGCTTTTATAAAATTCTGAAGAGTTTTGCATCTTTATTTCTATTGCCGAAATATACTAAAAACAGAATTCTAAACTAATAAATGTTATCGATACAATTTTTCTCAAAAAATCACTCGAACTGACGCTTTTACAATCCTTTTGTATCTAAATCTAGAAAAACCGATAGAATAATACCCACTGCATTTTTATAAAAGTCTGGAGTAATATCAGCGAATACATCTGTTGGCTTGTGATAGGCAGCATGGTCCTCATTTCCAAAGTATAAAAAAGGAATCTTAGCTCTATGAAAAGGCCCATGGTCAGATGCATATGTCCAATCATCTTTCTCATCAGAACCATCATGACCAACTAGCAATTTTGTATTTGTTGGATTTTCGTGAGCTTTAACAAGATTTTCAAGTGCTTTATTATATCTACCTCCAACAACGTATAATTCGTTTTTAGAGCTACGGCTAATCATATCCATATTAATATTTACTAGGATGTCTGAATCTTTCATTTTTTCAACGAAGTATTTTGCACCTCTAAGACCAAGTTCCTCAGCATCAAAAGCTGCTAATATTACTGAATGTTTTGGCGGATTTTGTTTCAAGTATTCTGCAAATGCAAATAATGCTGCTACACCTGAAGCGTCATCATCTGCGCCATTATATATTAAATCTCCGGAAATACCAAGATGATCATGATGGGCACTAACAACTATATATTTATTAGGATAATCAGTTCCTTTAATCTCAACTAGGATATTATTTGCATTAAATTTTCCGACACGTGAATCGAAAGAAAATGGATGTTCATATTTTCCATTAAACCCAGACACGTTTAAACTTTTAAATTCTTTTATAATATATGCTCTAGCTAAATCATTTCCTTTTTCTCCTGTACGTCTTCCCTCAAACTTATCTGAGCTTAGTATTTCTAATCTGTTTAAGAGTTTGTCTTCATCAAATTTTTGATTGCCTTCTTGTGAGTAGCCAATTGTGATAAAAAACAGAAAGCATGTAAAAAGATTAATTATATTTTTCATGATGATAATTTGAAATCAAAATAAAGAAAAAATCCTAAGGTAAAATTTACCTTAGGATAATAAATATTAAAATTTGTAACTCGATATGGGATGTAAATCTCTAACCTTTTAAGCTTGCTGAAAGGTACTCACGATTCATACGTGCTATATTCTCTAAAGAAATGCCTTTAGGGCATTCTACCTCACAAGCTCCAGTGTTTGTGCAGTTTCCAAATCCTTCTTCATCCATTTGCTTAACCATGTTTAATACACGGTCTGTAGCTTCAACTTGACCTTGCGGCAATAAAGCAAATTGCGACACTTTAGCAGAAACAAATAACATTGCCGAAGAATTTTTACAGCTTGCTACACAAGCGCCGCAACCAATACAAGTTGCAGCATCAAAGGCTTTGTCTGCGTTTTCTTTTTCAATCGGAATTGCATTAGCATCCTGAGTGTTCCCTGATGTATTTACAGAAATAAACCCACCTGCTTGCTGAATACGGTCAAAAGACGTACGATCTACAATCAAATCCTTAACCACAGGGAAAGCTTCTGCTCTCCATGGTTCAATATAGATGGTATCTCCGTCTTTGAAACTACGCATGTGTAATTGACATGCTGTAATTTTTGTTTGCGGTCCATGCGCTCTACCGTTAATATATAACGAACACGTTCCGCAAATACCTTCACGACAATCGTGATCAAAAGCAACAGGTTGTTCACCTTTTTCAATAAGCTCTTGATTTAAAACATCTAGCATTTCTAAAAAAGACATATCTGGAGAAACACCACTTAATGGGTAATCTACAATCTGTCCTTTATCACTAGCATTTTTTTGACGCCATATTTTTAACGTTAAATTCATCATAGCAATTTTATTTTTTATTGTTCTATACGACCTTGATCACCTTGTTGAGAATCAAAATCAAAACCTACTTTTTCAAAATCGATGTCTAAACCTCCTGTTTTTTTAAGAACAAAGTTTAACAACGAAGTAGCAATCAATGTCACTACAAATATTATGACTCCATAAACTATGATGCCGAAAATCATTCCTATTATTCCTCCGCCAATAAAAGCAGCTCCAGCTCCAATAGATTCAGAACCTGCTCCAATGCCTATAGCAGAAAAGATTAAAAAGAAAGGTAATCCAAAAATTAACATAATTGTTAAAGTTAAAACTGTAGTAATTGTGGCATACTTTACAGGATCAACTCTTTTTAATTTTAATTTCAAAATGTTAGAATTCATAATTGATAATGATTATTTGGTTAGTTATTTTTAAAATTCATATTTGATAAAAGCTGCTTAATCTTGTTATTTAATCTAGACTTTGTTCTTTTATAGGCTTCCATTGCTTTTGTAATGTTCTCCTCTTTTTCTTCAGTTCTATTTGCATCTACAACGTTGGCATTGATATGCTTTTTAAGCACTTTATTTACACGCCTTACATGTCTTTTATTATCGGGCGAATAAGGCTCTACACCAACAGCTGCGATAAACATGCCCAATTTAGCCCTTAAATCTATCACATACGTTTTATCGGCTTCAAGATTTGCTTCTACATAATCTCTATTTTCTGAAGCTGCCCAAAACAAATGTTCTCCTGGATTGCACTCGTATGTAAAATAAGCTCTTGATGGCAATGCTCCCAAAAACACATCTTTGTCATAAACTCTAAAATTTAATCCACCACCTAAGTCATTACTTCTCATGATATAAACCATGGCTTTGCCTTCAGAGGGTTTCTTCAATGTTTGCGAAAAACTACTAAACGCAAATAAAACTATAAATAATAATCCTAAAAACTTTGTCATAAAACTATTACTTGTATGAACGCTCTTTTACTTCTATGTTTTCGTATTTTAATTCTTCTTTATGATGCACCGCTTCGCTTGGTTTTCCTTTATATTCCCATGCAGACACATACTGAAATTCTGGTCGTCTTAACGCTTCTCCACCTTCTGTTTGATATTCATCTCTAAAGTGACCTCCAGCAGATTCTTCTCGTTCTAAAGCATCTTTAGCAAACAGCTCTCCTAACTCTAAGAAATCTGCAACTCTTCCTGCTTTTGCAAGTTCTTCATTGTATTCGTTTTCTGTACCAGGAACAAATACATCTTTATAAAACTCTTCACGTAATTGTGCAATATCAGAAATGGCTTCTTTTAACTCTTTTTCGTTACGAGCCATCCCGCATTTGTTCCACATAATTTTCCCTAAACGTTTATGGAAATGGTCCACAGATTTTGTCCCTTCATTATTGATAAACTTATTGATGTCTGTTCTTACATTTTCTTCAGCCTCGTCAAATTCTTTTGTATCTGTCGGAATTGCTCCTGTTCTAATATCATGAGCTAAATAATCTCCAATCGTATAAGGCAATACAAAATAGCCATCTGCTAAACCTTGCATCAAAGCCGAAGCTCCTAAACGGTTAGCACCATGGTCAGAGAAATTAGCTTCACCAATAGCATATAATCCAGGTACAGTTGTCATTAAATTATAGTCTACCCAAAGTCCGCCCATTGTATAGTGTACTGCTGGATAAATCATCATTGGAGTTTCGTAAGGATTCTGATCTACAATTTTTTCGTACATCTGAAATAAATTTCCATACTTATTCTCCACCACCTTTTTACCAAGGTCTGTTACTAAGTTAGCATCATCTACATTTAAGCCTTTTACATAAGCTTGTTCTTTTCCGTAACGTTCAATTGCAGAAGCAAAATCTAAATAAACAGCTTCACCTGTTTTGTTTACGCCATAACCTGCATCGCAACGTTCTTTAGCTGCTCGAGATGCCACATCACGAGGCACTAAGTTTCCAAATGCTGGATAACGACGCTCTAAATAATAATCTCTATCTGCTTCAGCTAAATCCGTAGGTTTTAAGCTACCATTTCTAATAGCATCAACATCCTTTTTATGTTTTGGAACCCAAATACGTCCGTCATTCCTTAAAGATTCTGACATCAATGTTAGTTTAGATTGATGGTCTCCTGAAACTGGAATGCATGTTGGGTGAATTTGTGTGTAACATGGATTTGCAAAGAATGCGCCACGCTTATGGGCTTTCCAAGCAGCAGTAACATTAGATCCCATGGCATAAGTCGAAAGGTAAAATGCATTACCATAACCACCTGTTCCTAAAACTACGGCGTGAGCAGAATGTCTTTCTATCTCACCAGTAACCAAATTACGTGCAATAATTCCTCTTGCTTTGCCATCGACAATAACCACATCTAACATTTCATGACGCGTGTACATTTTTATTTTACCACGACCAATCTGACGGTTCATAGCGGCATACGCTCCTAATAGTAGTTGTTGTCCTGTCTGCCCTTTTGCATAAAATGTTCTCGAAACTAATACCCCACCAAATGAACGATTATCTAATAAACCACCGTATTCTCTAGCAAAAGGTACACCTTGAGCTACACATTGGTCAATAATATTTGTAGACACCTCTGCTAAACGATGGACATTAGCTTCTCTTGATCTATAATCACCACCTTTTACAGTATCGTAAAATAATCTATATGTTGAATCTCCATCACCTTGATAGTTTTTAGCAGCATTAATTCCGCCTTGAGCTGCAATAGAATGCGCACGTCTTGGGGAGTCTTGAAAACAAAATGCTTTTACATTATAGCCTAATTCTGCAAGCGTTGCTGCAGAAGAACCACCAGCTAAACCAGTACCAACAATAATGACATCTATAAGACGCTTATTGGCGGGATTAACCAAGTTAATTTCATTTTTATGTTTTGTCCACTTGTCCGCTAAAGGACCTTCTGGTATTTTAGAATCTAATATTGACATATTCTATTTTTTTAGTGGGTGAAGTGATGAAATAAAGCGATAAATACAAATCCTAAAGGAACACCAATGGCATAAGCTTTACTAATACCTTTAAGTCCGTTTGTATATTTATTATTTGCACCTACAGATTGAAAAGCAGAATTAAACCCATGTAATAAGTGTAAGCTTAGTAAAACAAATGCGATGACATAAGCACCAACTCTTAAAGGACTATGAAACTTATGTACAAGTTCTTCATAATATCTGAAACCGCTCTCAGTATTTGCCGGATCAATAAGACCACTCATATCTCCTGCAATATATTTTGTGTTTATTTCTGGAATCCAAAAATCGATAAAGTGTAATACTATAAAAGCTAAAACCACTGCCCCAGTTAAAAGCATGTTTCTACTCATCCAAGTAGAGTTTGCTGCACGACTAGTTTTTGCATAACCTATTCTTCTGGCTTTATTATTTTTTATTTCTAAAACAAATCCCATCACAAAATGAAAAATAACACCAAAAATTAATACGGGCTGTAATACATATTGAATCACCCAAAATGTTCCCATAAAATGAGAAACCTCATTAAAAGTGTCTGGACTGAAAACCGATAGAATATTTATAGCAAAATGTTGAAGTAAAAAAAACATGAGGAAGAGTGCCGAAAGTGCCATGGCAAACTTTCTTCCAATCGAAGAATTTAAAATTCCGCTCATTGTAGAATAAATCTTTTTGTTAGTCTAACAAAGATAGTATTCCAATAGGGTTTTGACAACTGTGCTTCTTTCTAATTAGTTATTTAGAATGGTTATAATTAAAAGTCAAAGCGCGGGTTTACAATCGTGTTGTAAATAGAGCCAAAAGAATAGCTAAACCCAAGACTTACAAAGTAATTGTATCCAGATTGAAGCTGTTGTTGTTGCAATAATAACTCTTCAACAGTTAAGTCGCCTCCTGGAATATTTATTTGATTTCGAGTAATTGTATAACTGCCGCTAACATTAAAATTAAAGCCTTTAAATAATCTTACACTAGTTCCTAAAAAGAAGTTGAGAGAATATAACTTGGTGTCTTGAAGAAATTGATTAAAAGACACCTCGCCATTAACATTTCCCCATTCTTGATTAATACGACCTCCCAATTGCACGCCATGTTCCCAAAGGTATTCATCGGTTTCATTAAATACAGTTCGTTCAATATATTCGTTATACCTGATTCCATTTCTGTAAGAAATGGTGAGTTGCTTTTTTGCTGAATCTTTATAGTCAAAAAAGCTATACTCTAAGGCTGGTCTGAGTGTCCAAAATAAATCGAAATTACTAAAAGTCGATGTTCCAACACTTCCAAAAATACCATATGACCAATGGTCATTAATACTTATAATATCACTAACATTAATACGCTTACTATTGTTAATAGCAACAATATCTTCACCATCAAAAGTGAAGGTCGACTTGTTTTCGCCATACCTCGCAAAAAACCTGAATTTATTCTTCTCGGTAACGCGTCTCGCAGACACATTAAAATTTATATTGCTTCTACTGCTTTGCTCTTGACCATTAAAAAATCCGTTAGCACCAACTCTAAACAACCAATAATCCCAAGGGTCTTTTTCTTCAACTTTTTCTTCTTCGTTTTCTGGTGTTGGTACATTTACAAAAACTTCTGCCGTTGTTCCTCTGGCTATCCAAAATCTTACTAGTCCTAGCTTAAGATACTCAAGCGTTCGTTTTCGCACATCGTCATTAGTCATGTTGGTATCTGTAGAAAAATTGAGCTTGTAGTTAATGGCTTCAAACTCATTCTTACCAATGAAATCCATCTCATAACTTTGTCCACCTGCTCCATTTCGTTGCGTGACTACAAAGATGTGAACATCACTTAGGTCTTGATCTCTAACAAATTGTACGTTCCCAAGATTTTGACGTAAAAATTCGTCATCACAACGGTCACAATCCAAAAAGATTTTAACCTGCTCAATAGATTCTTCTTGAGCAATAAGATGACATGAAAAGCATAAAAATACTAGTAGTAAAAAGCGATTTAGCATAGTAAGGATTGATGATTAGTTTAACTAGAACCAAATGGTTCTATAACATAAAACGTAAAAAAATTATTTTAGGTATTAATACCTGAGTTATGGCTCAAAACTAGGGCTTAAAAGCTCAAATACTGTGAAAAAAATGCAAAAGAAATGTCAATTATTTGATTTCTAAATTGGTTTTAACACCATCTATTTCAACAGTATATTCACCTTTAGGTAAGTAATATTTTCCGTTACTAGCTTCATTAATGTCTATGCTTGTGTTTTCTTTCATCAAGGCTTTTCTACCTTTTTTGGTGAGCTCCAAATTGTAATCGGTGTAGTTAAAACCTTTATCAGCTTTAACTGATATACGATTTAATTCAGCGCCTCTCTCTGATAGTATTTTAATTGTTTTTTCGCCTGAAGTATTACTAAAAAACTGAATTGTTGTCTCTGGTTCATAAGCATCTAACCATTTACTCCATGAGCTTCCCCATCTCCCAGAATGACGAATAGACTTCATCTTAAAAAGTGTAATTGATTTTGATGACATTTTAGTATTCATTTTTTGTAGCGGCGCAATATTTGCCTTATAAATACTTCTTCCATGAGTGCCTAATAACAGGTCTTTAGCTTCAGGCTGAACAACAATATCATGTACAGCAACATTTGGAACACCGTTTGAAAATGCTTGCCAGTTTTCTCCATTATCAAAAGACACATAAGCACCATTGTCTGTTCCTAAGTAAAGCATATTTTCATTTTCAGAATCTTCTCTGATAACATTTACTGGCGACGCCGGAATGTTACTACTAATATTCTTCCAGGTCTCACCATAATTATCACTCATATAAACATAAACACTAAAATCGTCCCAACGATAACCATTTAAAGTGACATATACACGCTCTTTTTTGTGCTGCGAAGCCACCACGCGACTCACCCATAAATCTTTTGGAAATGAGTTTGAAATGTTTGTCCAACTGCCGCCAGTATTTTTTGTGACATGGACTAAACCGTCATCACTTCCTGTGTAAATTAATCCAAACTGAAATGGACTTTCACTAATCGACGTCAATGTGCCATATGCCACATTTCCTTTTTTACCACCATTGGTTAAATCTTTACTAATGGCTTCCCAATCATCACCTTGATTCATAGAACGCATCAATTTATTACCACCTAAATACAAGATGTCTTGATTGTGAGGCGACAATAAAATTGGGGTTTGCCAATTGAAACGGTATGGGTTTTCGCCTAAGGTATGCTTAGGTTGAATGTAATTTTGGTCACCAGCTTCGGTGTTCAGTCTAAAATAATTCCCAAACTGATAACCTGTATAAACGATATCCGAATTACGATTATCTATCTCAATTTGCATACCATCGCCGCCCATAATTGATTTCCATGGGTATTGCCCTCGCTGATGCCAACCTTTATCTTCACGAGCCGTATTCGCACCTTTCCAAACACCATTGTCTTGTAAGCCTCCATATACATTATATGGCTTTTCGTTATCGACATTAATCGCATAAAACTGCCCAACTGAAGGCGAATTGTTCTTAATCCAATTTTCGCCATCATCGTAAGTGATATTTACACCACCGTCATTTCCATTAACTAAATGACTAGGATTTTTAGGGTTTATCCAAAGCGCATGATGATCGGCATGTACATTTTCTGCACTAATAGATTTAAAGGTTTTCCCTCCATCTTTAGACTTTACAATTGGTACACCATAAATGTAAATATCATTTGCATTTGCTGGTGACACATGGATGTGTCCAAAATAATATCCGTAACTAAAGTAAATACCATCTAAATAATCATCATGTGTTTTGTTCCAGGTTTTTCCGCCATCGGTACTTTTGTAAACCTCAGCGCCAATAACAGGAGTATCAAATAACATAGAATTGGCATCTTCTAAATATTTTGCCAAGTCAATAGGTTTCACGTTTCCTGAACGCACCATCTGTTTTACATTTTCGGCTCTATACTTTTCCTGAAAACCGTTTGTCTTTAGAAAAGCATTTAGTTTTTTGTCTTCGAGTGCTAAAAATTCAGTATTAGACATGCTTTTAAAATCATCCTTATCTAATCCACGTTTATCTGATTTCTTTTTATCGTCTGGTCGTCTAAACTGACTATCATGAACCACATAAACCGTATTATCATCGAAAACAGCAACACCAATACGCCCAACACCTTCGCCAGTTGGGAAACCACTAGCTTCAGTAGACACTTTAACCCAAGTTTCGCCAGCATCCGTACTTTTATAGATACCAGAATTGTTTCCATTTCCTGAAAAATTCCATGCTTTTCGGTCTTTTGTCCAAGACGTTGCAAACATGACATCGTAATTTTTAGGGCTATGTTGCAAATCTATAATACCACTCATATTGTCAACAAACAATGTTTGTTTCCATGTTTTCCCGCCATCTGTTGTTTTGTAAATACCACGTTCATTATTTGCCGAATACAAATGTCCTGTAACACCAACAGTAACCACATCTGGATTATCTGGATGAATTAATATCGGCGCAAAATGATGCGCATCCATTAAGCCTGCATTTGTCCAAGCTTTTCCGTTATCTGTAGATTTCAAAATTCCTATTCCTGCGTAAGAAGAACGCGAAGCATTATTCTCTCCTGTACCAACATAAATAGTTCGTGTTGGCCAGTGTACAGCAATGTCACCCACATTTTGAGTATCAGAACTATCTAAAATTGGCTCAAAAGTGGTGCCATTATTTGTGGTATGCCAAACACCGCCAGATGCATAGCCTACGTAAAACTCTGAAGGCATTTCTGGATTAACATCCACATCAACAACACGACCACTCATAATCGTTGGCCCAATATTTTTGAACGGTACATTTTTGACTAATGACATTTCCGTCATTGCGCGTTTTTGCTCTAAAGCTTGTTTTACAGTTTCGGCAGATGTTGCTGGTTGTTGAGCAATGGCAAATGCTGAAAATAGACTTAAGATTAAGCCTAAAAATTTTGAATAGGTCATGGTGGTTAGTTTAAAAGATTCAAGTTAAAAATAAACCCATAACCTGCCTAAGTATAAACTAAAGTTTAACAAAGAGGCTTGATTTTATTTATTGAATATTTGATATTGTTTGGGTTTGAAGAATAACATTTATTTATTTTTTTAACATTTTTTTAAAGCTTTTGATTATTTTTGAGCAAATTAACTAACAAAATCTTATTAAAATGGAAGAGTATTTACCTTTAATTATTCAATTAGTCAGTGGAGCTGTCGGCGGTAATGTTGCTGGAAAGCTTATGAAAGGGTCATCATTAGGCACCTTATGGAATTCCGTAGCTGGTATTCTTGGTGGTGGACTTGGTGGTAAAGTTCTTGGAATGCTTGGTTTTGGTGGCGCAGCTGCAGCCGAAGCTTCAACAGGAATGGATCTTACTAGCATTTTAGGTAGTGTTGCTGGCGGTGGTGTCGGTGGTGGTATCTTAATGGCTATTATTGGCTTTGTTAAAAAGGCAATGGCAAAATAAATACTTGCTACATAAAAAATTAAAGGAGTCTAAAATTGGGCTCCTTTTTTTATACTTCAATATTAATCTTATTAATTTGCAGTACTACAAACCCATAGCTCAATGATGCCTTCGCAAGTGAATTTTGAATCCTATCTAAAACATGTTATTAATGATATTGATTTAGAATCAGAGGTGCCTGTAATTTTAAATGCTTTCTCTATTTTAGAACTAAAAAAGAATGAATTATTTGTTGAGGAAGGTACCGTGTGTAACTATTTTTGTTACATAGAAAGTGGCATTTTACAACATTCCATTAGTGTTTTAGGCGAAGAAAAAACAACCTACCTCGCCTTAAAAAATTCGTTAACCTCAGCTTTAAACAGTTTTAAAAATAAGGTAGCTTCAAGAAAAAATATCAAAGCGTTAAGTAATTGTCGTTTATGGGTTATCAATTTGGCAGATTTTAACGATTTGCTCAAAACCAATAAAGGGTTCTATAGGTTTTATTACAATTTAATTGAAAACCAAATCTTTAGAATAGACGACTATCGCATCGATTTGCTCACCTTAACACCAGAAGAACGCTATAGAAAACTCATCACCAGCGAAAATGAATTAATGAAGGATGTTCCGTTGCGTTATTTAGCTTCTTTTTTAGGTATTTCTTCTCGCCATATGAGTCGCATTCGCAAAAACATAAAATAACGCCATATGGCTGGTTGATTGAAAATTGATTTAATTATTTTTGGATTGTCTAATAATACGGTTTCTCTTTCTAGGGAAATTCGAA
>SHBX01000049.1 GCA_004211785.1 Winogradskyella sp. | reverse complement strand
TAGAAATGTTTTAAACCATTGCTTTTTTGAGAATTGTATATCCATAGTAGAGTGTTAAATATGATGTTATAAAATTAAAAAACTCATGACAATATCATGAGTCTCAAAGTATTAAATTAAAAAATTAGTTGTAATCACTTCAGTTTTTCGTTTTCGTGGTTTTCCCTTAACAGCTTTTCGTGCAGATAGCGGTTTATCAAAAACTATAGTACGCCATCCATGTTTCTTAGTGTACTTCGTAAGAAGTTTAGATGGGTATGAGCTTAAGAGAAACTTACCTTTAATGTTTGAGAGGGTTTCTAAAAGGTCTTTGTAATCGGATTTTGTATAACCTCCATAATGACCTTGATTGGAATCTATATATGGTGGGTCTACATAGTGAAAAGAATCTTTAGTATCTCTTGCTTTAATGATTTTACACGCATCCGTGTTTTCAATTTGAACGTTTTCTAGCCGTTTATAAATGGCATCATTAAAGCTGAGTTTTCTGTTTTGAAAAGCTTTGACTCGTTTGGAGTATTTGTCATAACCCCAAGAGCCAATCTGACATGAGAACCCCATATTTGTTCCGATATAAAATGCCCAGGCTTGTTGTAGTTTAGTAAATAAGTGAGGCATTCTATAAATGGTAACAGCAACGGAATAGGTAGCACGAGAGAACAACGTCGCTTCAATTTTAGTTTTTAAATTCTCAAAATCAGTTTTAACAACTTCATAGAAATTAATTGCTAGACTATTAATGTCATTAATAGTTTCTGACTCAGAAGGGGACTTTGCAAAGAAGATTGCTCCTCCGCCGAAGAAGGCTTCTGTATAAATTTTATGCTCTGGAATAAGTGGCAGAATTTCTTTAACCATATTGAGTTTGCCACCGTAATAAGTAATAGGTGTTTTAGGCATGAGTAGTAGAAAGGGAATAGTGAATAATTCGTGCTTATAGGATAGTGTCAGCACTAAAGGGTTTTGATGGTTTACCATCAATCATAAGTTTTAAGTATATAGAGTAATTCGCAAGTGAAGTAAAATCTTCCGATTTGAAAACAGGATAGAATTCTTTTGCCATAAGAGAAGCGTCAGTAATACCGAGTCTAAAGCAAATAATTGTACCTACATTACCAAGCACACTAGCACGTACATCAGGATGTAATTGATGTAAAAACTGGTTACTAATTATAAGTCCAATTTTAAACTTCCGAATTTGAGCCAAAAGTTCTGCAATAAGCTCTGCTCCAGAGAGCGTTTGAAACTCGTCAATATAAAAGAAATAAGGATTACGCATATCTTCAGGGGTATCAATTCTAGAAAATGCAGCAGACGACAGGGAAGTGAGTAGTAGTCCACCAAGTATGTTAGACACATCAGAACCTACACTTCCTTTTGCCAAATTGATAATCAAGACTTGCTTATTGTCAATTATAGACCGCAGAGATAACTCCTTTTTATTATCAATTAAAATGCGTTTTACAATTTGATGGGAAAGTAGCGCTCCTACCTTATTGATAATAGGCAATACATCGTTAGACTTATATTTTGGAAACTCTTTTGAAATAAATGTGCGAAGGTTTTTGTCTTCTACAAATCCAAGGCATCTAGTTCTGAAGCTCTTATCATGCAAAAAAAGTAAAATGTCTTCAAGGTTAGCAGAAGGTTGCCTCAATAGAATAAGTAAAATCATCCTTAAGATATGCTCCATTTTCATTCCCCAAGCCGATTTCCAATTCCGCTGAAAGATTTCCAAAATATTGGAAACTACTAGTGAGCGTTTTGATGGACTGACTTTTCGAAGGGGATTGTAACCATACTGAATATTAGGGTTAGTGGCATCAAAATATATGTAATTGGCTGTTGGAAACTTCGCTTTAATAATTTGTACCATTTCAAAACTGGCATCTCCATGTACATCTAAAAAGCTAAAACCACGCTTTGCTTTTAAATCCTCTTGCATGAGGGTTTTTAAAAGTGTCGTTTTTCCACTAGATGTTTTACCAAAACAGTAGAAATGCGATAATCTATCGGCTTGCTTAATTCCAAAGAAGAGTCGTTCACCTCTAAAATTTGTCCTTGCAAAATAACTCACGTCATAGGGGTTAAAAGACATGATTTAAAATAGGTTAATTGAAAAATATGAAGTTGTTATTCCAAAATGACAATTAGTGATTGCCAAATGCCTCTTAGGGGACTGTGGATAAAGAACATTGCTGTTTAAAAAAGAAGTGTTAATCTGAAATAACTAACTGGCTAGTAAATTTCTCTTTGCTTACACCCATTATAACATTTTAGATGCAAGAGTACTATTAGTAGTTTTTATTCAAGACCTTAAGTCTTGATTTAATTTTTATTATGATATACACTTACAGTGGTAACTTAAATATAAAGAAACCCCAACATTGCCCGAAAGGGTCATCCCATTTTTAAATGCGGATTAAAGCAACAATGTGGTGTTAACCATACAATCAGTGGTCGGCAAAGTCATTAATATTATTATGGCTGTCGTCCTACGACTGTGTGAAAGACCCACTTAGATTGCTTTTAGGTGGGTCTTTTATGTTATATGACAATAGACAAAGCAATACAGATTTATTTAGATTGGAAACAATCTCATACTAGCGTGGCGTACTCACGATATAAAGTACGATTAGAACAATTTATAAAGTTCATTATGCCTGAATCTTGTCTGCAAGATATTTCAGGTGATGATGTAGTGGCCTATCATAAAAGCATGGAAGGAATTTACAGTCCTGCCACCATAGCTTATTCCGCCAGAATACTTCGCAACTTCTTTTACTTTTGGCATGGGCGAAGAGAGACACATTTCAATCCAAAAGAAATCATTCCTGTCCGATTTATTAACGCTGATAAAGATATCGTCACTAAAGACGATTTTGAGGATATGAATGATTTATTAGAAACAAATTATTTACCAGATTTACAAAAGAAATTGGTTTTAAACCTATTATGGGATACTGGAATGCGTGTTAGCGAATTATGTGATATTAAATTGAATGATATTAGTGAGCAGGGAAGTAATGGACTTCGAACTGCTAAGGTTAGAACAAGAAAAAGCATGCGTTATAACTTGGTGGTTTGGGGAGCAGATACAAATGACCTACTTAATATCTATTTAGGTATGCGTATATGTATGGACGATAGTTCAAAAGCATTACTAGTAAACCCAAAAACAGGAAAGGCATTTACAGTGAGAAGTATACAGCGATGGATTAAAGATTTAGCAGAACTCACTTCGATAAATAAAACGATAACACCACATAGCTTTAGACATGGAAAAGCAAATTATATATTGGATGAAGGAGGCTCGGTAAGAGATGTGACAGCATTACTAAGGCATGTTAGACCAGAAGCTAGTTTTCATTACATGCAACTCTCTACAAAGCGATATGAACAAGTGGCAGGAAAGTACCTAACAACTGCATAAAATCAAAAAGTAATTTTAAAAGATTGCTTTTTATTTTTGAGTCTTATATAATGTACTTAGTACTTTCAACTAGCAAATAACTAATTAATGGCATCATTTATAATTATAAATAACACTTTATAATTTAGGTTACCACCAATTAGAACATATCAATAGCCCAGAGTAGGGCTAAAAAATATTTGGTTTTAATGTCGCACAACACTTCTTGTACGACATGTCAAGGTTTATGGTATGTTCTAATTAAAAATAAATGAAACATAAATGGTTATGGCGTGAATACGCCTACGGTAGAAACGTACATAAAATTAAACACAAATGCCGAAATTTTATAATGTAGTAACTCGAAAAACCATTAACACAGGATTAGAAGAAAAGACAATCCACCATAAAGTGGGAACTATAAAAGTGACTAAAAATGGTGGCTGGTTTTTACAGATGTACCATCAACCAAACACTGATTTTATAATCTTCCCCAATCAAAATGACGCTTTACCAGTAATTGATTTTGGAGAGCATGACGCTTAAAAATACAACGCCAGTCCCGAATCAATTTTTTGATGTACTGATGAAAGATTTATCGGCTTCTGCTGTTCGGGTGTATCTAAAGATTGTTCGTAATACCAATGGATGGCGAGATGAAAATGGTTATCCGAAACAGCGAGATTGGATTTCACATTCACAGTTCTCTAAAGTGGGCGTGTCTTCTAGAAGTGTCACATCCGCTATAGAGGAATTACTATCTCATAATCTTATAATACTCACCGATGACAACGGTAATTTACTTCATAACCCACAGCAAAGAAAACGAGCCAATCGTATTTACTACGCATTAACTACTAACGACAAGGTAAAAACTACCGACACCACCGAAAGAAATCACAAAACAAAACCGCAAAATTTGCTCTCTACAAAAGAAAATTCTTCACCAAAGTACAAAGCAAATGAGCGTATGCCTGACCACATAAGAATCAGACAGATACTAATGGATGAACAACTTAAACAGAATCAAAGAGACAGCTGGAATATATAGCTGTTTTTTTAGTTTGTTAAGGTCATATAAAAGCTAAAGCTTTTATTAATTAGATTCATCTTTTACTTTAAAAACCATTATTAGGTAGCCATCCGAACATCTTCTATTGCCTTCTGGCATTCTATCATTATATGATAATGACCCAATATTTAATCCTTTCTTACTTTCTAATTCTTCAATCCTTCTATTGTATTTACCAAAAAAAATCTCCCCACACCCAAGATTATCGTTAACTTGAATTAAACGCTCTATTTTCAGAGACCATTTATCTGGAAGGTTAGTAATATATGCAGTATCTGTAAGTCTAAGGTTATATTCACTTTTTGGCATTATTGTACCTATTATCTGACACTCATTACTGGTACCTCTCTTGGGATATTTAATTTTTCCAATAACATTCTTTAAATTATAGATACTTTGATTCCTGAATTCCATTCGCACTTTGAATTCTGAAGATTCGAAAGGCTTTCTACGAGACAAATTTATGGTGTCAAAAAAAATATTTCCATCATAAGTAGTAATATAAACATTTCCAAGCCCCTTATTCCTGGGGTCTTTTTTAAATCCAAACGTAGAAATTTCTTCTATGGTATTATTTTTATTAATTCCATAGATGAATCCAGTAATTACTAAAAGCATGATAATTATTAAATATATAATTTGCTTATAATTACTAGCCTTATTATAGTCCTTTGGTTTGGAACTACCATTATAAATTTTTATTAATGACTCTAAATCAACAATTGAAGAGGGCTGAAAATTTCGTTGACTCTCGTTTTTCTCATCAAAGTATTTTCTGAGCCAAGACCCAGAAATAATTTTGTGCTTTGAATCACTTAATTTCTTACTATCCTCCTCCAGTTGGCGATAAAAAGCATTATTTGCACCTTTTGTTTTCTTTTTCGGCAACTCAGAATTTATATGCCCATCATAGTATTTTTTAAAGGCTCTAACTAACTCTTCTAGTTTTTCTTGAGCTTCATCATAAGAGGTATAATCAGATTTTTTTTTACTCATAAACCAAAGATATAAAAAGATGATTTAAAATAATTTTAAAGGAAATCATGCTTGATTTAAGGTAATTTAAAATGATTCTTTGGTAATCAAAATCTTTCTCTAAACTGCAATATTCTTTGAGAAAAGTAAATAAAAATGCCTGCAATTGTGAAGACATAATTTCTTAAAGATTGACATTGGCATCTACTATATGATATAATAAATATAGTAGAAAAAGGGACTGAAGACAGTCCCCGCCAATATTTAACTCTAAAGCATAAAAATATTGACTTTCTCCAGCAAAAATTAGTGGTTTTCGCTAAGACAGTAACTTATATTACTTATACTACAAAGATTGTCAATACTACAAATGCTTTAGACTCTTATTAACTCTAAAGCGGTTTTTTCAAAATGAGGAAACAAAATTTTAAGCATCAAGAAGCTTTTGAAAAAAATCTTGAAACCATATCGCACAGCGATATTAAACGAATGAGACCTTTAAGCAGTATTGGTCACGTACAATTATTTGACGATAGGAAAACCACTAATACTTATATGGTATTCTATGGTAGATTTAACCAGTTCTATTACTCTAAGTGCCTTAGAACTGCAACAGCTTATTTCAATAAGCTTGTACGCCAACAACCCTATTAACTTTTTTTTAAGGCTATTTCCTCAGTAAGAGGAAATGGCTATTTTATTAATTAATGCGGACATTATCATGTTCAAAACAAAATCCCTAAATACACTAAAAGGGAACCAAAAAGTAGTAACAGTAATAAAAGCATCTGATGATGCTTTTGTAAAAGAATTTAGCATGGTCTATGAGCAAGAGATTATTCCTCTGGCTAAAGAAAAAGCTAAAGATGACGCCAGTAGCAATCAGCCAACTAAAGAAACTGAAAGCTATTTACATAGTAATTTTCTAACTACAAGATTTAATCGTGCCGTTATCGATTACAAATCCTCATCTCAAAATAGCCAACAGCAGTTTCATATGAATGAAGAAGTTGGCACCTTTAAACGTCATCGCAGACGTTTAAAAGATAAACTTCAAAAAGCAGTCAATGACTGGCGCATAAAAGAGCGTGCTGTTATGAACCTTAAACCACATCGTGAAAGCGTGATGATTTACAAACGCTTATTCCCAGGGATTATAGGTCTTTGTGGAGCAGAGGGTTTGTTTTCAGCCACAAGTCTCCAACTGATAATGCCTAACATGGCTCTAGCCCTTGCAGTAGGGGTGTTTTTCAGTATTGCCTTGTATTTCTCCGCGCATATTGGATGCAAATTATTACGTAAGACAAATACGCGTATGCAGTTTATTGGCATGCTGACTTTAATACTAATTGTTATCGGCTCTGTCTTTTCAATTCTTGGACATTTTAGAATTGAATATTTAAAGCAAATGGGAACAGCAACCAATGGCTATCAGCTCTCAGCTTTTGAGTTCATGGGTATACAACTGTTTTTTTACTGTGTTGCACTATTTTTAAAAGTAAACTATTTGCCTTCAAAAGCGATATTAGAGAAGTACCAGCTTTGGAAAAATGCTAATAAAGATGTCTCTCGTTTGGCTAAGGTCAAAGCATCACTTGATGATAGTTTAGAGAACCTAGAAAAACAACTTAGCACCAATCTGATTACACGACGTACACTGCTGACAAGTTCTAAAGATGTAGAGCTTAAACTCGTAGCAATGTATAACGATGCCTTTCAGCATTATGCAAAAACAAATCTGCATTATCGCAGTGACGGTGTTATTCCAAAATGCTTTCAACATGCTGACAAGCTACCTGAACTCACTCTTTATTATCAAGATGACCAATTACTTAACTATAACAACGCAGGATTACACGATGAAAACTAAACTTCTCTTTATCATTATTATACTTTGCTTGGGCGCATGTAATTCGTCTGAGCCGACACCATCAAAAACAGTATCCGTACTTTTTGATATTACTGACCCACTAATAGCTCACCCTGATGCTAGTGAACTCTATAAACTTTTAGATGCTGATAATACTAATCAAAATCTCCATATTCGTTATGGGGAGATTTCAGAGGTGGATTTTAATCCAGTGAGCGAGCTGATACGTCCAGCCTCAAAGACTGGACTACTCTCCAATGCCGTTGAAGAAAAACAGCGTATGCGTGGCTTTGGTAAAGATTTAGAGGCTCTACTGGTACGTACTGATAGCCTAACACCACAGGATAACTCTTCCATATTTCTGCCGATTATCTCAGAGGTTAAAGTGCTACAATCTATGGATAGCACTATGGATAAAACGCTGATTATCTACAGTAATCTTATGGAGAACAATTCATTGGTCAGCTATTACCGATACAATGACCTTTGGCTTTTAGAACATCAACCAGAAGTCTTATTGGAGAAGTACCTTTTGAAAGCAAAAGGAATTAATCCCTCTGATAGTCTGCGGATTCTTTTTATATACATCCCAGAAAATGATAAAGCAAACACTCAGTATCAAAATCTGCAACAGCTTTATCGAATGGTTTTTGATAGGCTGGGAATTCCCATATCCTTTTCAGCGAATCTCACTAAGGCTCAAAAATCCTTATGAACTGGAAATCGGCAGTTAAAACCATAGGGTTATTTCTATTTAAGATGCTCATAGTGTGTTTCTACCTTATTAGTGCCTTTGTAGAGGTTATTCTTAGATATCTCAATGATTATATAAAGCGAAAATTATAATATGCAATTACTAATCGATATGATTAAGATTATTGCCCAAAGCCTAGCCGAAGTGCTAGGCCTTGGGTTTAATCTATTAAATAAAGACCATCGCCTTAAAGCAGGCTATGGTAGTAAACGTGTGCTTTCAAAAAAGCATAAAGGCTATGGCGTGGGACATTTAAATCTAAAAATGTCTGACTCGGATAAATCCATGCTTATTGTCGGGCCCTCAGGTACAGGAAAATCGACGTGTTTTTATATGAATACGATGTTCTCATCAGATGCAAATTTTGCGGTATTGGACGGCTCAGGTGAACTGCTTAAAAACAATGGTGGAGCTCTTGTTGAAAGAGGCTATACCATTTATGTGATTAATGCCAATAATGCTGACGAATCCACCGACGGCTGGAATCCCATAAAAGCCTTAAAAACATCTTCAGAAAACTCTAAAAGTTTTGCTACAATTTTGGTTAATAATGCCATGAAAAAAACCTCTGATGTCTTTTGGAATTTATCATCCATTGATACCATAGCTTTTTTTACAGATTATATGTTTGAAGCCCTACCTGAAGAGGAGCATACGATGTTTAATCTTAAAAATCTTTTGCAGGATTTCGCTGGTAATGGGGAGGCTTTTGATAAGAAATTTGCTGACCCCAATAAAGTTAGTGATAAGACTTATAGAGCCTACAAATCGTTTGTAGCATCTGATGTAAAAATTACCTCTGGAGTACTTGCCAACTGCTTGGCCGCACTTTCTGTATTTGATAATCCAGATGTAGCTCGTGTCACTAGTACGCATACATTTTCGATGGAGCATTTTATTAATAATGAAAAACAAGCCGTTTTTATCCAGAATTCAGTCCTCTCACAGGAGTACTTACGCCCCGTAAATTCACTCTTCTTTTACTTCTTTTGGGAGACCATGATGCGCGATAAACGTCCTGAAACTTCTCCGCTTTGTATGTTCCTTATTGATGAAGCTAGCTCCATCTATTTGGGCAACATGCTCCCTCTAGCTCTAGTAAACCTCAGAAAGCACTTTGGAACGATATGTCTTGGGATTCAGAGCTTTCAGCAACTCCAAAGTATGTACTCTCATGAGCAGGCGGTTAACATCTTACAGAACTGTCATGTAAAAGTCTTCCTTCGGAATTTAGATATCAATTTCTCAAAGATGATTTCTGATATGCTTGGGGCTTATACGTATCGTGATGATAGCTCCGATAGTAATCGTAACCGACAACTAATGCCAGCAGATGTCATACGCTCGATGAAAGAGAATGAATGCTTGTTATTTGTTGGTGGTAAACGAGGGGTTTTGATTAAAAACCTAAAACCCTTCTACAAGATTAAATCTTACCTAAAACTTAGTAAAATCCCGATGCCTGTCATGGCTAAATCACCACTTCCGATGCCAGAATACGTATCGGATAATGCTGATACAAATGATGAGCTTTAAATATACATCTGCACAGGAGTATTTAGAAGCTTCAGGTGTGCTTGAAAATGGCACACCTGAGGCTATTACTAAGACGCGCTTAACTTTTCGGTCTGAATACTTAAAGCATTATAAAAAACAGTACCGTAAAACGCATAGCAACGTGACTTTGAGTTTTACCAAGACTGATAAAGAAGCACTAAGGGGCTTAGCTAAAGATTCTGGTCAGCGTTTAGCAAGCTTTATAAAAAATCATATGCTAAGGCTTCTAAGCGGTCAGAATATCTATTCGGTTAATGACTCCGATATATTTATGGAATTAAAACGGCTACTATCCTTGAGTTTAGATATCATAGAAGAATTACAATTTGAGAATCGTTCTCCTGAGCTTTCAGATACTTTTTTTCAATTAGAGCACTTATTTAATCAAATGTGTACACTTTTAGATGCTCATTAAGTCCATATCACATTCTGGGAAACAGTCGCCAAAGCTCCTTATCAAATACATTTTTGATAAACGAAAGTCTCTGACTGATGCTCATGGAGACAGGCTTATATTTAAACAGCACCTTCGCTCTTATGATAAGGACAAATGGACTCATCAGTTTAATGATATGGAATCCAAACGTCAGTCGCATTACGGTAAAAAGTCTGTAGTTTGTTATCACGAGGTGGTGAGTTTTTCACCACAGTCTACAAAGCATTTAAATAGGTCTATTTTAAAGGATTTAGTGTCACGATATATTCGTTTAAGAACCGAAGGTAAACAGCTTTGCATTGGAGCGATTCACTTTGATAAAGGTAAAAATTGGCACGCCCATTTGGTCTTTTCAGGAATTCGTACTACAGACTTTAAAAGTGCAAGAATTAGTAAATCAAAGCTGGCTTCTATAAAAAAGGAAATTCAGGCTTATCAGATTAAAACCTATCCTGAGCTTTCTGATAGTATTGTCCGTCATGGACTTAAAAAAAAAGACTAGTCCGTAATTACAGTGAAAAGGAAGCACAACTCAAAAAAAGGAAGGCTATGCCTTCGGATAAGGATATTCTTTTTGAAAAGGTCAGACAGGTGTATGATACTTCTAACAGCATTAAAGATTTAAAATCCAAATTAGAAGCCCAAGGTATTCAGACCTATAACCGTAACGATAAACTCTGCGGAGTATATTATGGTAAACGGAAGTTTAGATTAAAACGGAGTCTCGGCATAGACCCAGAACTACTTAGGCTTAAAGACCGCTCACAATTATTAGCTCGAATTAGAGAGAAACAAGACAAACGAAAATCAAAAAATAGAGAACGTTAAATAAACACGCTCTTTTATTTTAAAACAAATCGTTTTTTAGAGTTGCTGTATTCCATCTTATGGATATCCCATTTACCATGGTCAGCCTTTCTTTCATATTTCTGCGCTAGAATCATTCTTTTACCATCAGTGCGAACATTTATCATTCCGTATTTAGTCAGATACTTATTGATTTCTAAATTATTAGTTCGTATTGTACGCTCTAATTTTTTGATTTTAGTAGCGTCTGTTTCTGTTTTAAGCTTCTTTTCAGCCTGCTTAATTCTATCAAACCTTTTGGCTATTGTTTCTAACTTAGAATACGTAAACT
>SHBX01000048.1 GCA_004211785.1 Winogradskyella sp. | reverse complement strand
TTTATCAAGTACCCTATAAAATCAAACATTTTCATTTTTTCTTCTATCGTAAATGTTCCTGCCCCACGCATCACGTGGGCCAAGAGCATAATCATCAAATAGATAGATTCGTGTATTTTCATATTAAATATTCTTTTTGAAGACTTCTCCTAATTTAGGATATTTTTTAAAAGTAAAAAAGGACCCAGCAAGAAGTAAAATTATCCACCCTGCAATGGACAGTTTTGCAAAGTTTTCATCACTGGTCTTAACGGCATCTTCGCACTCTGGCTGACGCATGATATCAAATGCGATAGAGTAAGACCCATAATGGAATATACGATTGTAAAGACACCACCTTCATTCTTTACAAGTTTCATGAGTAGAAGTACTACTGGGATTGTTATGGCAATGGTCATGGTATGACTCATGAACATTTTGAGGTTTTGGTATTTTTCGGAACCTTGGATACCTTCACACTTATTATACTTATCAATACCAAGAGCGGTAATGGCAATATAGAATATACCAAGTAAAATGATTAATCCTACCTGAGTATAACCAATTTCGGTTTCAATTGTACCCATTTTTAATTTATTAACAATTCCTACGAGTTTAGGATCTCTGACAAGAGTTGTTTCGGACATTTATAATGTACTGAGAAATTATTTTAAATCTTTTGATACCATTTCATTTACCATATCTTCGAGTGATGTAGATCTTGGGTTCCAATTTAATTTTTGTATAGCTTTAGATGGATCACCAAGTAATTTATCAACTTCTGTTGGTCTAAAAAACTCTGGGTTTACCCTAACGACGACTTTACCTGTCTTGGTATTTATACCAACTTCTTCTACACCTTCGCCTTCGAACTTCAAATCTATACCGACATGTTTAAATGCTATACGTACAAAATCGCGTACAGATGTAGTTTCACCCGTTGCTATGACGTAATCTTCTGGTTCGTCTTGTTGTAGAATTTTCCACATACACTCGACATAATCTCGTGCGTGTCCCCAATCACGAGCCGCGTTTAAGTTTCCTAGGTATAAACACTCTTGTTTACCTAAACTTATATTAGCGGCACCTAATGTGATTTTTCTCGTGACAAAGTTTTCACCTCGTCTCGGTGATTCATGATTAAACATTATACCGTTACACGCGTACATACCATATATTTCTCTATAGTTGACGATAGACCAATATCCCATGAGTTTTGAAACACCGTAAGGTGATCTGGGGTAGAATGATGTATTTTCATTTTGTGGTACTTCTTGAACTTTACCAAACAGTTCTGACGTAGAAGCTTGGTACAGTTTACACGTTTTAATATACCCCGATAATCGTATAGCTTCTAGAATTTTCAAAACACCTATACCATCGACTTCCGATGTATACACTGGCATTTTAAACGATAAACCTACGTGTGATTGCGCCGCGAGATTATAAATTTCATTTGGTTGAACGGATTTTATTGTATCGGTAAGTGCGGGTAAATCTGTCATGTCACCATAATGCATATGTAAATTTTTATGGTTTCTATATTTAGGTTCTATAATGGTATTAATACGAGATTCGGTATATGAGGAACGTCTTTCTATACCATGAACTTCGTACCCTTTTTCAAGTAAAAATTCGGCTAAATATGAACCATCTTGTCCAGTTATACCCGTGATTAGAGCGATCATATTGTAAACTAAATATTTCATTTCTTTAATCATTTAAAAAATTGATTAAGTCTTGTCTTGTTTTTTTCTGTTTCCAACCTATCGATTTAAGTTTTTTCGGTGATATATAATACCGACTATCATTAAACGGTCTATCATCAACATATGTTATATATTTATCATAATCATCTGACCCTGTTATGATTTTAATCATAAGTTTTGTGACATTCATGACTGATATTTCATCATCTGAAGCTATATTGTAAATTTCACCGGGTACGCCTTTTTTCCAAACGGTATCAACTGCGTTTACAACATCATCTACATGCATGAAAGCGCGTTGTATTTCAGAACTTTTAGTACCATGTATCGTACACTTTTTTCCTTCATGTAAAAGTTTTTTAAATTTAGGTATAAGTTTTTCGGGATATTGATTTGGGCCATATACGTTATTACATCGTATTGTTTTGATATTCATTTTATATGAATCTATATATGATTGAACTATCATTTCAGCAGCCGCTTTAGATGCTGAATATGGGTTTGTTGGTTTTAATACACCTGTATCTTCAGAAAATGGTATTCCCTTTATGGATTCCCCATACACTTCATCTGTACTAAAATGTATAAATTCTACATTTGGTTTAAGTTCACGTAATTTATCAAGTAAAACATGTGTACCAAATGCATTATTTAAGGTAAATTTTTTAGGATCATTAAAGGAATTATCTACGTGACTCATAGCTGCAAAATGAAAAACGACATCGAAATCATATTGTTTTATTAAGTATCCGACAAGGTCTTCATCGCATATATCACCTTTTACAAACGTAGAAACACCTGGATTTACGTTATGTACGTTTGAACAATAATCGAGCTTATCTAAGTTTATAAATTTAATTTCGGGGTACTTTTCCTTCATTAAATTTAAAAAATTTGAGGCTATAAATCCACAGCCACCTGTAACTAACGCTGTCGTCATTATTATTTATCTTTGGCAAAATTTTTAAGCAAATTACACACGTGGTCGACATCTTCTATAGTCATTCCGTGGTGTGCACCCAATAAGAAACCATTACGCATAATTGTATCTGCATTCTCAAATCCTCGTTTGAATTCCCTGAATGCGGGATGTCGAGTAATGTTACCTGCAAAAGTAACACGGGTTTGAACATCATTTTCTTCGAGGTATTTTACAACACCGAGTCTATCGTCACATTGGAGAGGTATAGCGAGCCAATTTGGTTTTCTGGAATCATCTGGTAAAGTATAATAAGGGCAATCTTTGAGATTTTCAATGTACCTTTCTATCATTTCACGCCTGATTTTTAAAAAACCCCCAAGTTTATCGAGTTGTACGAGACCGAATGCAGCATTCATTTCACACGCTTTTAAATGATACCCTGCAACTCCATATAGAAATTTCCAATCGTATGGAATACCGTCAACAGAGAAATTAAACCTTTCCGATGGTTCTTCTATATTGTCACCAATTCTCCCCCAGTCTCGGAACATGAGTGCGCGTTTATAATACTCTTCGTTATTGAACATAACCATACCACCAATTCCACCCGCGGTAATAACATGACTCGCGTAAAAACTTGTAGTACTTATATGTGTACATTCATTTCGAGTAATTGTATCTGCAGAATCTTCTATGATATGTATTCCCGGACAAACTGATCTAATACCTTCCCAATCGGGTACGTTACCAATGAGATTTGGTATAATAATACATTTTGTTCGATGTGTTACCACGGATACTACCTGCCACGGAGCGGGTACGTATGTTGTTAATTCGACATCACAAAATTTTGGTACGAGACCGAGTTGTAAAATGGGTGCGACAGTCGTTGCAAAACCACATGCGGGTGTAACAACTTCTGAACCCTTTGGAAGATCAAGTGCAGCAAGTGCAAGTAAAATAGCACTACTTCCAGAGTTTACGAAAAGACCCATTTTTTTACCAAAAAGAGATGCTGTTCGTTTTTCAAATTCTTCTGTTCGTTTACCAAACCCGGCTAACCACCCGTCTCTAAGACACTCTTCAACAGCCTTAATTTCTTCTTCTCCATATGACTCGAATTTATGTGGAGCATACCATATCTTTTTAGACATTTTATTTAAAGAATACTTTAATCTTTAAATAAATGAAAATTGGTGTTATAGGATGTAATGGTTTTATAGGTAGAAATCTTTTGGAACGGTATAAGTGGATTCCTATAACTCGAGAAGATGTTAATTTATTAGATAAGAAATCAGTTGAAAAGTATTTTGATAGATACTTTTTTAGTGTTATAATACACTGTGCGGTTATAGGAGGAAGTCGGTTACATGAAGATACGAGTGATGTTTTACGAGATAATATATTAATGTTCGAAAACGTAGCAAATGTTTTTCGCGGTAAACTCATTTACTTTTCGAGTGGTGCAGCACTTCGTGGTAATCCACCTTCCGACCCATATGGCCTTTCTAAATGGATAATAGATAAACGTATTTTACAATTAGAAAACGTGTATAGTTTACGTATATGGGGGTGTTATGGACCAGGTGAACTTTCAACTCGTTTCAGTGCTATATGTAAAGATAAGGGACATGTCGTTATTGATAAGGATAGGTATTTTGATTTTATAGATGTAAACGATGTTATGAAAGTTGTTTATGAATATACGATCGGTTATAGAACGGCTAAAGTGTGTAATTTAGTGTACAAGGAACGATTAAAATTATCCGATTGGGCTAAAAAATTTGGTGCAACATATGATATTGTAGATAAAACTGAACTCGGGGAATCGTATGCATGTAAATATGATCTTCGTAGTGATTTAACGTTCTTCGATAAGACTTTCAATCTAACAGAAAAGAAACGTGATTAAAAAACGAGATGCGAAATCGTTTAAAGAATATATTTAAAATATATTTAAATGTCTTTAATTATAAAATCTATTTTTCATACGTATATGGTAGACTTTACAAATTTATTACCATTTGTAACTAATAAAGATGTTTTAGTTATTGATAGAAATGTATTATATCTTTATAAGGATAAATATAAATTGTATAAATATGTATTTGAAATAGAAGCTAGAGAAGAACACAAAAATATGATAACAGTCTTAAAATTGGTTGATTATTTAATGGATATTGGATTTACAAAGAAAGATACGCTTCATGTAGTAGGTGGTGGTATAACACAGGATATTTCATCAATGTGTGCGGCTCTTTTTAAGAGAGGTATTGATTGGGTATTTACACCAACGACTCTCTTATCTATGTGTGATAGCTGTATAGGTTCTAAGATGGGTATTAATCATAAAGATAGTAAGAATCAACTTGGAACTTTTTATCCACCAAAACGAGTTATTATAGATACGAATTTTCTCGAAACTTTGGAACAAGAAGATATTCACTCCGGTATCGGTGAAATATTAAAGTTGTATGCACTTGACGATATACCATGGAAAATTGATAATTTTGAAGATGCCCTAAAAAGATGTCTTGAAATAAAGAAGAAAGTTATAGAAGAGGATGAACTTGAAAAGACTATAAGACCTTGTCTTAATTATGGGCACACGTTTGGTCACGTATTCGAAAGTATGTCAAATTTCAAAATTCCGCATGGTGTAGCAGTTTTAATTGGTATGTATGTCATCGACAGGTATTTTGAGAAGGATGTGGTAAAATATGGGCCATACATGCATATCATAAGAGAATATTCGAAGCATTTGAATCTAGACCATGAATTAATACTGAGGCATCTAAAGGCGGATAAGAAGGTATTAGCCGATGAAATTACTCTTATTAATTGCAGAGAATTTGTAAAGGTCAAACTTGATGAGATTTTGGTTAAAGATGTAGTTACAATTGTTAGTAATGAACTTATACCTAGATCTGGGTGCAACACATATTAAAATTTTATATAATGGTACAATTCGTATATATGAGTATCTAACCAAAGAAAAGGTAAACGTTAAAAATTTTTCAGAGTTTGTCAAAAATATTCTTAGTTTTTACACATTTACGAGACTATATGTATGTTCTCAAATGCACGGATTTTATATCGAAGGTGAACCTGATTATGTTTCATGGATGTGTGAAGATGTTGAGCCCGATAATCATAATTTAAAATATACAGGTCTTCTTCCGCATTACGGTCTACCATGTTTTAATTCTAAAAAATATACATTTGGTGGGCGTATGGGTGGATTAGTAAACACATTACTTGACGAGGATTATCATATATCACATGAAACATTGGAGTGTGGTACAGGGTTTTACGATATGATACATAAAATACAATTACCTAGTCGTTTTCAATTGCCACGGGTTGTTAAACATGGACCCATACCTTGTGGTACAATCGATGATGCTAAGGTTTTTGCACCACTCGGCGACCTTCAGTGTGCGGTAATGGGAATAGAAAAAAATTTATTATTAGGTGATGTCGTCATAAATATGGGTACAGGTTCACAGATAATACAGATTGGTTCTACATATAGAGAGGATATCGAGAATAGACCGTTGTTTGATTATACACTAAATTGTATCACACACATACCATCTGGTAGAAGTCTTAAATTTTATAAAGACTTACTCGATTTACCGGATTACACCGAACTCGAATTTGAAGACATCATAAAATCTAAGGAGTGTATTAATCTTGGATATTTTAGAGGTTCATATGGATACAATGGTTCTGGGAGTATCACACGAATTATGGATAAAACTTCAAAATACACGTTAGCTTGTAGTCTCATAAGATGTTATGTTAAACAGTATACAAAAATACTCGGAGATAAATTTAAAGAAAGGAGGAAAATATTTTTAACCGGTGGTATACCGAATAATATTCCGGTCATAGAAACTCTTTTTAATTATTATTTACAAGATACTGTTGTTGTAGAAAATAACGATACACTTAAAGGCCTATATAAATATAGTAAGTATGACGACACTCGTTTTTGGTTCAACCGGTAGTATAGGTAGTTATATATGCAAACATATTACTGATGTGGTTCCATTGACCCGTGTACACTACGATCTTTCCAAACCTGACAACTTCACAGGTTTGGAAACATTCGATAATATAAAGTGTATTATTTGGTGCACTGGTATGAATACAAACGACTCCATAGGTTCTATGAGCTCTCAAACATATGATAATATGATGAATATAAATGTAAATAGTATTGTCAAATCCTTAGATTATTTTGAACGCACGGGAAAGCTTTCTGATGGAGCGAGACTATGTATAATTAGCTCAATTTTACAAGAGAGAGGTAGGGTAAATAAATTATCGTATTGTGTTTCAAAGAGTGCTATAGGTGGGCTCGTTCGTTCCGCTTCTATCACACTCAAGAAAAGAAACATACTCATTAACGCTATATTACCGGGACCTATTGATAACGAAATGACGAGGAGAACGTTATCAACAAGAGAATATGAATCACTAAAGGATACTTTCACGAGTTGTGAAGATATTTTAAATATATGTACTTTACTTTGTTTTATTAATAAGGGTATTACTGGTCAATCTATATGTATAGATAATGGACTTTCAGTAAAGATCACATATTGATTTCATATAATTTCCGTCGAAAAAGTTGTGTTTCTTTTCGTTATACACGTGCATAAGAATATTGAAGCATTTCGAAAATGTAAAGTCATATGTCTCTATGAGAGTTATGGCGTAGTTAACATGCATAGAATACATCCCTGTGATGAAATACAAAACATGGTTATTTTTGTAACTACCTATCCACTTTTCACAGTACTCTAGAGCTGGAAGAAGTTTATACTCATCCCTGTTTTTCATTATAGTATGTGCGATGAGGAGCTCTGTTTTTGCGTTACCAGAACCTCTACCAATTCCACCCATAGTACCATCGATTATAGATACACCGTTGTAGTAAGAATCTATACTCTTAACTGTAGCATTTAGGAGATTATCATGAGCGTGAAAACCAATCTTTCCGTTGTACGATTTCTTAATCACGTCTAGTATATAATTCATTTTCACTATACCTAGATTACCATATGTGTCGGCTATGTAGAAGTAATCGGGTGAACAAGGGGTTATGAGTTTACATGTTTCTTCAATTTGAGTATCGGTCATTTTATCAATACGTCCAATATTAATAGTAACTTCATAGCCAAGTGCTTTCAATTTTGAAACCATCTCACTTGTTTCTTTTATGAGTTCTACATTCAAGACGGAATCATCCTTATTGTTACAATGATACGCTATGAGTACGCGAACCATAGAAATAAGAGATTCCTTTTTAGGAACAAAGTCATCTATTGTGAATGTTCCCATTTGTGCCATAACGGCGACTTTTGTATGTTCGCTTATGACGTTTTTTAGTGTTTCGTTTATGAGACTCTCGGGTGTATGATACCAAACACCAAAACCTTCTTCGGGGGATGTACGTCTGAAACCAACCTCTGTATATTCAATACCTGCATCTTTACATGCGATATAACTTTCTACTACCTGTTCTTTTGAAAAGTTCCATTTATTTGTATAACCACCATCACGTAAGGTACAGTCTAAGATTCTCATTTACTAGTAATGGTAAACCATCTTTAAATTCGTTTGATAAATAAATTATCTTCGAGTGTTTTATCATCTAAAAACGGTGCCATTTCTTCGTACGGCATATTTTTAAACGAACCATCAGGTTGTGGTTTATTTGATACTTTTGGGTATCTTTCTTGTACATTACATTGTATTTCAACAATAATAGGCCCATTATTATGATTGATATATGATAAGTCGGAATCATTATCGACTTTATAATATGGTATATTATATGCATCTGCGATGCGTTTTATGTCACAAAAAGATAAGTCACTAGATGAACTTGTACCATATTCTCTTTTAAAAACTGTATTTTGTGTAATTTTTATAGCACCGTAACTGAAATTATTGAATATCATAACAGTTACCGGTAAATTTTTTCTTTTAATTGTTTCGAGTTCTTGTATATTATATTGAAATGAACCATCTCCTAATATAGAGTATACTCTTTTATTATGAAAAGATGCACCTATAGCAACTGGAAATTCATATCCCATATCTCCATGGCTACTTGAGATAAAACGATCATTATCTTTGTATATGAACATATGCCATATAATATTGTAGATGGAACCGGATGATGCCGTTATTATAGAATTTGATTCTTTTAATTTAAAAAAGTTATTAAGGTGTTTATATGGACATATAAATTTTCCATTTTTTTCTGGTAATTCTTCATACCATAATTCTTTCCATTTTTTATTTTTTTGAATCCAATTTTCGTTTAATTTTAATTTTGGTATTTTTTTTTCAAAAAACGTTTTTAAATTCATGTGAATATGAATATCAATTTTTTTATCTTCTATAAACTCCGTTTTGTCAATATCAACGTATACTATTTTGGCTTCTCGAGCAAATAATTCTCTTTTATAACCAGTTATACCTTTAGATAGACGGCATCCTAAACATATAATAAGATCTGCATTTTGTATAGCAAAGTTACCCGATCTATTACCGACTATACCAACTTTACCTGTATAATCGTTACCTAAATCTATACCAAAAAAACTTACAACATATGGAATGTTATGGTATTTTATAAAATTTCGGAACTTTTCCTTTGTTTTAGAAAGGTGAATACCGTTACCAGCTAAGACAATTGGTCGTTTTGATTTTGACCAAGTTTCTATAAACTCTTTTGAAAACGTAGAATTTAAATTATTTAATGGTGGTAACCATTTTACGGGATTTTCTGTAACTTGTAAAGATTGTATATCAACAGGTATAGAAAGCCAAACGGGACCTAATCTATCATTGGTTAGGTTATAATAACATTCTTGGAGAACTTTCAAAGTATCTTTTGGGTCTGTGAGTTCTATTGCACATTTTGTTATACTTTTAACGCACTCGACTATATCACAATCTGAACCGAAATATCCTCTAATTTTTCCCCCGTAGCTACGTATATTATCTTTATGATGAACTTGCCCACTTATAAAAAAAACTGGGACACTATCTTGATACGCAATTAAACAAGGTGTTATTGCATTTGTAGCGCCACACCCGGATGTTACACAACATATACTCGGGTTATGTTCGTATGACGACCAACCAAGTGCCGCATACCCTGCGGGATTTTCACCATGTGTATATGTAACGTCTAATTTTTGTCCAAAAGAATCGTTCATGTGCATTGCAAATCCACCGGTAACTGAAAAACATTTTTGTATATTCTTTTCAATTAAAAACTGTGTTATAAAATCGGATACTTTCATTTATATATTAAAGAGTTAAAACTTTATGTTTATATAAAATGAATACATTCTATGGTCAGGCAAAACAAGATAAGTATGTAATGGAGATACTTAAGTATAAAAAGTGTGGTACATTTTTAGAACTTGGTGCTAATCATCCTATTACCATGAATAATACTTACTTCATGGAACAAAATTATAATTGGAAAGGTATAATGATAGAATACGATAAACAATATTTGGAAGAGTATAAAACTCATAGACCAGAGAGCGTCCATGTTATAGAAGATGCTACAAAAATTGATTATAAAAAGTTACTTGCTGAAAATGAAATGCCAAAAAATATTGATTATTTACAAATTGATTTAGATGCTGGGAATGGATCAACTATAGATACACTTCAAAAAATGGATGACACAATTTTTGAAGAATATAAGTTTGCAACTATAACATTTGAACACGATGTATATTGCGCAGGTGAATATAAATCTACACGTGAAAAATCTAGAGATATTTTTAAAAAAAGAGGATACGTATGTGTCTTTAAAGATATACACGAAAGAAAACCAGATGTTGTTTATGAAGATTGGTATGTTCACCCAGATTTAGTTGACATGGAGCATGTTAATAAAATCATAAATATGAACGAAAACAAGTATATAAAAAATAATTTAACGGGTCATTCAATTGATTGGAGAAGCATTAGATACGAGAGTGATCCTACTATTACATATAGTATACAAGTATGTAACGAGTCTAGAGAGTTATACTCACTTTTGAATTTTTTAATAAAGGTTATCGACAAAGAGGATAATATACACGTCGTTGTAGATAGTTTACACAAAACAGATAAGGTGGATAAGGTTATAGATCATTTTAAAGATAAAATTTCAGTTTTTGAAAGACCTTTTGATACGTTTTGTAAAAATGCATCTTATCACCAAACTATAGCAACAGGAGATTATATATTTGGTTTGGATGCGGATGAAATGCCCCAAGAGGATTTAATAAAAATTATTAAAACAGTTATAACTGAAACTGGAGCGGAAATTATATGGGTACCTAGAATTAATATTCACCCGGGTATTACACAGGAATTCTTGTATTCATGCGGTCAATTTAAAATGAACGAGGCTGGGTGGATAAATTGGCCAGATTATCAAGGTCGAGTTTATAAAAATTGTGATTATATAAATTGGACAGATGAGATACATACAAAAATTAAGGGTTCCGATAAAGTTCAGGGTATAACGGCTAATCCCGGACTTGCTTTGTGGCATATTAAATCGATGGAAAAACAAGAAAGTAGGTGGGTAAAAGATATTAATAGTAATGCTGGGTATTGTGAAGGTGGTTTTAAAATTAATCCT
>SHBX01000047.1 GCA_004211785.1 Winogradskyella sp. | reverse complement strand
TATATAAATCTGGACGTGGTGAGTTTTATTCCGCTACAGATGATGAAGCCATGACAGCTGGATTAGAACTATGTCAACTAGAAGGTATTATTCCTGCTATAGAAACTAGTCATGCTCTTGCCGTTTTTGAACACAAAACCTTTAAACCAGATGATATTGTAGTCATCAGTTTATCTGGCCGTGGCGACAAAGATTTACAGAATTATATTGATTATTTTAAGTTATAAAATGAATAGAATAAACCAAAAATTACAAGAAGACAAAAAGCTTCTGTCCATATACTTTACTGCAGGTTATCCAAGCCTCAATGATACTGTTTCTATTATTCAAAATTTAGAAAAAAGCGGTGTTGATATGATTGAAATTGGCTTGCCATTTAGCGACCCTTTAGCAGACGGGCCAACGATTCAAGATAGCTCTACTCAAGCTCTGAGAAATGGCATGACCAGCGAATTGCTATTCAAGCAATTAAAAGATATTCGCGAAACAGTTTCTATTCCATTAATAATCATGGGTTATTTTAATCCGATGTTACAATATGGTGTCGAGGCCTTTTGCAAAAAATGCCACGACGTGGGTGTTGATGGCTTAATAATTCCTGATTTACCAGTAGATATTTACCATGAAGAGTACAAATCTACTTTTGAAAAATATGGACTTATCAACGTATTTTTAATCACACCTCAGACCTCTGACCAACGCATACACTTTATAGATTCAGTGTCTGAAGGATTTATTTACATGGTAAGTTCTGCAAGCACCACTGGTGCTATAACTGGTTTTGGAAACGAGCAGTCCAACTACTTTGAACGTATTGCAAATATGAATCTGAAAAATCCTCAGATTGTCGGGTTTGGTATTTCAAACAATGATACATTTACACAAGCTACTAAGTTAGCTAAAGGTGCTATTATTGGCTCAGCTTTTATTAAACATTTGACCAAAAGTGGGATAGATAATATTGATGATTTTATAAATACAGTTTTATAAAATGAAAAAAGATCAGGATGTCTTAATATTCAGTTTACTGTATGTATTAATTTTTACATTCACTTATATTTTCATTTATTATGATCTATACGCCTTTTTATTTTTACTTATCATTATATGCAGCTATAGTTTCCCTTCGTTATTCTCAGTCTTAATCTTACTATTTATTGAGCGACAATTTAAATTTAATATTCACAACATATTTTATTTAATACTCTCTATGGTTGTCTTTTATATCTCTTTCATTCTATGGAATAGTGATGGTTACGACAACAGAAATATTTACCCAACATTATCAAGTGAAATTCATATTATCGTTTATTACGCTATACTAAGCCATACACTAGCTTACTTTAGTTTATTTATTTTTAAATATTTAAAAAAGAAAATAAATGCCACTTAACATCGCCCTCATAGAACCCGAAATACCTAATAACACTGGAAACATAGGTAGACTTGCCTTAGCCACAGGCTCACGGTTGCATTTAGTAAAACCTTTTGGTTTTGAGATCGATGACAAGCGATTAAAACGTGCAGGACTTGATTATTGGCAACATTTGGAAGTGATTTACTACGAGAACACTGAAACCTTTTTTGAGAAAAACAAAAATAAGAATATGGTATTTCTAAGTAGTCATGGTACACAATCACATTGGGATATTAATTTTGAAGACGAACAATTTTTAGTCTTCGGAAAAGAATCAGTTGGACTTTCTAAAAGCATCACCGAAAAATATCCTGAACAGCTATTTAAAATACCAATGTACAGTGAACATATTAGAAGTCTTAACTTAGCAAATGCAGTGAGCATCGTCACTTATGAAGGTTTACGACAGTTACAGTGAAGATTTTAACGTCGCTTCTCTAACATATTCAAATACATCTTCTCGACTTTGGTTCTTGCCCAAGGTGTACGTCTTAAAAATTTTAAACTAGATTTCACTGAGGGGTCTTGAGTAAAACAGCGGATATTTATCTGATAACCCATATATTCCCAACCGTAATGCGCTACTAAATCTTCAATAATTTGCTGAAGCTTTACACCATGAAGTGGATTGTTGGGTTGAGAACTCATTTTAAAGATTTTCTACCATTGCTTTAATCTTCACTGCTTTTTCAAAATGGTCTAACTCATGCGTTTTTATCCACCAAGTTGCAGCTTCCATTAACAATTCTGGATTGTCATTCTTATTTTTAAAAAAGGCATAAAAAGAAACACCTACATTGGTTCCTTTTGTTATAATTTTCTTATCGCAGACTTCAATGATTTTTGCTTTTAAAACTGGAGTCATTATTAACTTCTATTATCGTTATTACGTCTTCTATTTCTATTACGATTTCTGTTACGATTAGAGTTTCTTGAATTAGAACCACTTTCGCCTTTTGGCTTATTATTACGTCTACCAGAATTACGATTTCTGTTTTGCCCTGGTTTTATAGGCTCAGTCGAAGCATTTGGGTCGGGCTCAAACCCTTCAATAATTTCAACTGGTATCTTTTGAGCGATTAGCTTTTCAATGCTTTTTAAATATAAAGTTTCGTCAGCACTAACTAACGATATAGCCTCGCCACTTGCTCCTGCTCTACCAGTACGTCCAATTCTGTGTACGTAGTCTTCAGAAATATTAGGTAATTCAAAATTTACAACATGTGGTAATAACGGAATATCCAAGCCTCGAGCAGCAATATCCGTAGCAACTAAAACTCTAACCTTTCCGCTTTTAAAACCTGCCAAAGCTTTTGTACGCGCACCTTGGCTTTTATTACCATGAATAGCTGCCGCAGAAATTCCGGAGCTAATCATCTTTTTTGTCAACCTATTAGCGCCATGTTTCGTTCTTGTAAATACCAAAACTTGTTTCCAATCACCATCAGAAATTAACTTAATAATTAAGCCTGTTTTTTTTGTTTTTGCAACTCTGTATACTTTCTGCTCTATAACTTCTACAGCAGTATTTTCTGGTGTGGCTTCAACTTGAATAGGGTTGTTTAAAATAGAATAAGCTAACTTCTTAATATCCTTAGAAAACGTTGCCGAAAACATTAAATTCTGACGTTTTGCAGGCATTAATTTCATAACGCGCTCGATATCTCGCAAAAAGCCCATATCCAACATACGGTCGGCTTCATCTAACACAAAAACCTCAACACGTTTTATAGATAGTAACCCTTGATTTTCTAAATCTATTAATCGTCCAGGAGTGGCTACCAAAACATCAACACCTTGACGTATGGCTGATACTTGAGGCTTCTGATTGACACCACCAAAAATAACGGTGCTTCTGATGTTTAAAAACTCAGAGTATTCTCTTACATTAGCATAAACCTGAGCGGCTAACTCACGTGTAGGCGTAAGAATCAATGCTCTAATTGGTCTGTATTTTTGCTTCGGGTTTTCTGATAAGAAATGTAATAATGGTAAGGTAAAGCCAGCAGTTTTACCAGTACCGGTTTGTGCAGAGGCTAAAACATCTTTACCTTCTAAAACTGGAGGAATGGCTTTTGCTTGGATTGGTGAAGGCGTTTCGTAACCTTTTTTGGCAATAGCTTTTAATAAAGGCTCAGATAAGCCTAAGGATTTAAATGACATACATCTTTTTTAGTTAAGATGAATATCGTTAAAAATCTCACCTTCTTAATTTGGTGCGAAGGTACTGTTATTTTATTTGATACATCTATTGGTTTCTGGTTTAAAAAAGATCCATTTTATAGCTTCACAACAAATAGATTGTCAATACGTTAATTTTATAAATTCAATTATCTTCGGGATAAATTACAATCTATTTTAATGACACACTCTTACTTTAAAAGCATTCTCAGAATCTTTGTTTTATTAGTTAGCTGTTTTGCGATGGCGCAAACTATAAAAACACCTCAATTCCCAACACCCGAAAAAGGATTTTACTCGCTTTTACAAGAAGAAAAAGTTACTAATCCTTTGGCTTTAGCTGGTAAAGTAAAACAGGTCACAAAAATCTTTAATGCTTATAAAAATGGTGAGGTCGAGACGTCAGAAAGAGAGTTGAACATCATTGACGAAGATGGAAATATCTCAGAAAGTTATCTTTTTTTTGAAAATGAAAAGTTTGATAATTACTCTCCTAAACCCAAACAAGAAACAGATTCCATCGAAGGTTTTGAGCGCATCAATGTTATTACAGATAATGACGAAACTTTTGAATATTGGTACAAAGACAATAAACTTATGAGACAAATTATGTTGGAAGAAATGTATTTTGAATCTGAGCAAAAACATTACAAATGGGAAGAAGTCTACACCTACGACAGTGAAGGTAGATTAGCTACAAGACATATCTACGACTATGATTATATTATTGAAGAAGAAGATGACTATGTTTGGTCATCAAAGGCCTTTAAAGAATCTGAATTAGCAACTTACAAAGACGGCTTAATCATCGATAAGAAGATGTATTTCTATCTAGAAGATGTTGTATATATCTACGACATTGTGTATAGTTATGACAATCAAAAGCAGCTAAAAAATTATACTGTAAAATATCAAGGTTATTCTGCAGAAAATCTAGATTTTGAAAAATCTTTAGAAGTACAAAACTATAGTGATGCTAAAAAAAGTAAAAACACATCTAAAGCATTTGTTGGTAGTTTTGAATACGATACAGATAATAGACTTATTAGGTTTAATTTAAAAGATTTAATACTTAATAATATCACTGAAAGCTACGAAGTATCTTACCCAGAAAACCAAATGCTTGTCAATGCTGCTATTAATAAATTTGAGACGCAAGTAGACGGAAACACTTCTAAAACAGAGCTAAAATTACAATACGATTACACCTTTGACCAATATAAAAACCCAATAGATATTAAATCTTATTATTGGTTAGGTGACAAAAAAGTATTGGATAAAGAGACAACACTCGAAATTGTTTACCATCAATAATAATAGCCAGATGGTCACTTGACTTTATAAATTATTTCTTCTAACTTTCGTTTAACAATCTGAAGTATGAAAAAAAATTTGCCCATAATAAATAATGATTAAAAGAATTACACCTTTCTCTATACTGGCAATCGCAATCGGAATTTATTGCGTAGTTGGAATGTTTGAAGATGAAATGGGATGGGGATTTATTTTTGCTTTAGTTGCTATTCCATTAGCTTTAATCATTTGGTTTGTAGATGTTGGACTAAAAAAGTGGCTCAAGAATTACAAAAAAATATTCCTGACTGAAATAACATTAGTCTTTTTAGTAATATTAATTTATGGTTATAAGTTTAACCGAACTAAAACACTCATTATTCCAACGGAATTTGAAAAAAATTATGTGACAATAATTTATAATGTTGAAAACTCAAAAGATTTGTCCATATCAGCTCTGACTTGGAATAAAAGTATAGAAATTCCTAAAAGTGGAATTTTATTAACATCTTCTGAATTTGAAGAAAACCTTCGAGAAACAGAAATAAAAATGAACTCTGGAATATATTTGGGTTCTGAAGAAACGAAAAAAGGATTTGTCCAAATGAGCGAATCTGAATTTCAATCTAATGGGAGGAATTATAAATTTCGGACTTGGAAAATACAAGACGGATTTTGTTGTTCATACACTTCAGAAGAAGTGGATATATATAAAATTGAATTGAAAACCGAATTTGAAAAAATAAAAGCCAGCATGTAACAATGTATAACCGCAAAATAGTAACTTAAAACCTGTAACTGACGGTTATTATACAAAACCGTTAAACGAACTTCTCAAAAAAACTCCCGATACTGCATGACTCTAAAATCAAATGTGTTAAACTTTGGGTCTTTAGCTTTGAGTTGTTTGTATAAAGGCATACGGCTAATAGAAATATTAGCTGCACCCGAGCCTGAGGTCAATGATACTGTTTTTATAGTACGATTATTTAATGGAAACTGATGTATTCTTGGCACTTCGCCAGAAATTATTTCTAGCTTTAAATCATACCTCTGAATATGCTTTCTAAAAAAATATTCTGGGCCATTTTTACTATTTCCGCCAGTAAATAAAAGCATCTTAATTTTAGGGTGTTTATAGAGATAAGCTATAACATCTCGCAATTTAATGTTTTGCATACCTAAATCTGAGGCATCTATCTTTTCGCGCTCAGCACTAGCTACAATATCACACACACCAATGTTATGCGTAATTAAAAATTGTTTTCGCTGCTCCACAGCTTCTTGAGAATTATCATAACGTAAGTTAAGGTTATGAATGATTTCAATTTTTTTCCATAAAGAGTTGTAATAACTGCCGTAGCAAAAATCTACATCTTTTTCGAGTAAGTCTCCAGTAGAAAAACGCGGTGGTGGCAAAGTACCAACAATAAGTTTAGTTGCGTTCTCTGGAATAAAAGGCTCGTACGGATGCTTGTGAAGAAACACTTAAAATTAGTTTTAGTAAAAATTTATCTACTTGTTCTCGATACAATTTTCATGACTTCGACTACGCTCAGTCATACAGAAAATCACTCGAACTGACGTTAGTTACAATGTCTTTAAAATCTGTTCTGCCTCATTAATAGTTTGACGGAATAATCGACGGTTAGGCTTTGTCATATGTTGCGCCTCATTATTAATGTCTTCAAGTATAGATTTACCTTCCTCTCGCCTATTATTTTCAAGATAAAATTTTGCCAATTCTAGTCGTTCGCTATAATTAGAATATGGTCTATCGATTTCTTTTAATTGAGCTTCTGCCAACTCAAGGTTTCCATTTTCTCTTAGCGCTAAGCCATAACAAAATTGTTGCACAGAACCTTTAAAATCGGGCTTACTCTTAATTTTTTCAACATGATGTATTACCTTTTTAAAATCTTTTAATTGAAAGTAACATAGTATTAATTGCTGATGCGAATATGTTGAATTTTGAACTTCGTCCTCTAAGGTTTTCTCGTAATTACTAATGGCATTCTGATACGCAGTAATCCCAAAATATGCATCTGCCAAATCCATACGATTGGCATAAGTATCGGTAAACTCAATCTTTTTTTCGAGGTCTTTTATCTTTTTAGTTGGGTTGACAATAGACGTGATTTCTTTTTGAAATGTATTGACATCTCGAGTTGTCAAAACCTGAGTAATAATATAAAATATTGCACCAGCTACGGGAATTAAAAAAATCACAAAGAACCAATAGTAAGGCTTGTGATTTTTATATACGTGATAAAGGCAAAACACCTTTATAGCAATAATTAAATAGTATAGCATCGAAATAAATTGATGCTTAAAGATAGAAACTATCTTACAAAAACCAATTCTTTTTCTGAAGACAAGGCTTCACTAAAGCCATAGTTTTCATAGTTAAACCCTTTGACTTCTTCTAGCGTTTTGACATTGGTATCAATAATATAACGGGTCATTAATCCACGTGCTAACTTAGCAAAAATGGCAATGGTTTTGTATGTGTCACCTTTAAACTCTTTGAAACTGATATTAATCACAGGTACTTTTAAAGCCTTTGTATCTATAGCTTTAAAATACTCGTTACTTGCTAAGTTTAAAAACAACTCATCATCTTCTAACTCATTATTTAAAGCTTGAGTGACTTTCTTCCTCCAGAACTCGTATAAATTTTTATTTCTACCAACTGAGAATTTGGTTCCCATTTCTAATCGGTAAGGTTGTATTAAATCTAATGGTTTTAAGATGCCATACAATCCTGAAATAATACGAACCGTATCTTCGACCTTATCGAGTTTTTTGGTATCGATAGAGTATGCATCTAGTCCGCGATAAACATCGCCATTAAAGGCATACATGGCTGGGCGTGCATTATCTGATGTAAACGGCAATGACCACTCTTGATTACGCTCGTAATTTAATTGCCCTAAATTATCTGAAATATGCATCAGCTTAGATAAGCTTCTTGCTGATTTCTTTTTTAATAATTTATTGATGCGTTCTGACTCTGCCAAAAAACAACTTTCTGTAGTTTTTGGAGTTGGTAGTTTACTTTCAAAATCTAAAGACTTGGCTGGAGATAATACAAGTTTCATAGTGTATTCAATTTTTCAAAATCAAATTTACAACTATGCTTTCAGAATTAAAATAGGGTTTAACAATAAATACTTATATCGCTATTAGTTTTCTTGATGCTTGGCGTATTGCTTCCATTTTTCGATACATTGCTGCATATCTTCAGGAACATCGGTGTTAAAACTCATATGCTTTCCTGTTACTGGATGCTCAAAGCCTAAAGTTTTGGCATGAAGCGCCTGCCTTGGCAATACTTTAAAGCAATTATCTACAAATTGTTTGTATTTGGTAAAGGTTGTGCCTTTAAGTATTAAATGTCCGCCATAACGTTCGTCATTAAACAAAGTATGTCCAATATGCTTCATATGCACACGGATTTGATGCGTACGACCTGTTTCGAGTTTACAACTCAACAAAGTAACGTAGCCCAAACGCTCAATAACTTTGTAGTGTGTTACTGCAGGTTTGCCTTTATCTATATCATCGCCTTCGTATACTGTATTTTGTAATCGGTTTTTGGGGTGACGACCTATATGACCTTCAATTGTACCTTGATCTTCTTTTACATTTCCCCAAACAATTGCCACATATTCGCGCTCGCTAGTTTTGTCTTTAAACTGTTTTGACAAATGCGCCATGGCATGTTCTGTCTTTGCGACAACCAATAAACCACTTGTGTCTTTATCAATACGATGCACCAAACCTGGACGGTCGCTAGAGTTTTTTGGTAAGTTTTCAAAATGAAAGATAAGAGCATTAATTAATGTGCCAGAATAGTTTCCGTGTCCTGGATGCACTACAATGCCTGCTGGTTTATTAACGACTAACAAATCATCATCTTCATAAACAATATCTAAAGGCATGTCCTCACCAACCAATAAGTTTTCGAATGGCGGATGCTCAAACTTTACAAGAATAACATCAAAGGGTTTTACTTTGTAGTTAGACTTTACTGCAACATCGTTTACAAAAACACTTCCATCTTTTGCAGCTGCCTGAATTTTGTTTCGTGTTGCATTTTCGATAAAATTCATTAGATATTTATCAATGCGAAGTGGATTTTGACCTTTATCTACAATGATTTTATGATGCTCATAAAGTTCATCATTGGGTGGAAGTTCTGGAGTTGTATCCATAATTTAGTTTGAAGAAGCACGCTTACCATTGCCTAAAACCAAATCGATTTTAGATTTTAATGGTAGTTTATCGCCAGCTTTAATGTTCTTGCCTTTATGCTTTATGCCTAAAACAACATCTTTACCAATATTATCTATATAGGTTTTTTCTCCAAAAGTAAAACCTAAAGCTTCTAATGTTGGTTTGGCTTGCCTATAAGTACGTCGCATAATTTCTGGTACAGCTACTTTTCTGTAACCAGATGGATTAAGTGTTAGGTATATTTTTCTGTTTTCTTTGACTTGCGCACCAGCAATTGGGTCTTGTTCTATAACAGAAAACTTAGGGTAATTAGGATTAAAATTTGCAGAATCTTGAATCTGCATCACCAAATCGTTATCATCAAGTTCTATCTCTACAGTTTCTAAAGATTTTCCTTTTAAGTCTGGCACTGTAACAAACTCGCCATTATTGGTTGTAATATCTAGCCATTTTAATACTAAAAAACAAAAAACTACAACAGCTACAACAGCTAATGCCAATTGCTTAAAAAACACTTTACTCTTTAAAAACTTAATGATGCTCATTCGATAAAAATTGTTCACAAAACTAATGAAATTCTAGTTTTCTGGATTATTCAGATTTACTTTTTTATATACGCTTGTAATTTACAAATCGATTTTTGTTGTTAAAATAAAATAAATGATACTTTTACATAACAACTATTTTACAAGCTTATTATTTTGAAGAACATTGCAATTATTATGGGTGGCTACTCTAGCGAATATGAAATTTCGCTTAAAAGCGGCAGTGTCGTTTACGACACATTAGACCGTAACATCTACATACCATATGCGATACACATTTTTAAAAACAAATGGGTTTATGTCGCTGAAAATGGCGAAGAAACATCAGTTAATAAAGATGATTTTTCAGTTTTAATTAATGACAAAAAGGTAATGTTTGATTGTGTCTTTAATGCCATTCACGGCTCACCGGGCGAAGATGGTTTTATGCAAGCCTATTTTGAATTGCTAGGTATACCGCAGACGAGCTGCAATATGTATCAAGCCGCATTGACCTTTAATAAGCGTGACTTATTGGCCACCTTAAAGCCTTTTGGTATTAAAACTGCTGAAAGTTTCTCAATTAATCTAGGAGATGCTATTAATGAAGATGCTATTGTAAAAAAAGTTGGCTTACCATGTTTTGTAAAAGCCAATAAAGCCGGAAGTAGTTTTGGGATTTCAAAAGTTTATAAAATTGAAGATTTAAAAGCTGCTATCGAAAACTCTTTTAAGGAAGACGATGAGATTATTATCGAACAATTTTTAGATGGTGTCGAAGTTTCTGTAGGCGTGATTTCTTATAAAGGCAAAACCAAAGTATTACCGATTACCCAAATTGTTTCAGAAAATGATTTTTTTGATTATCAAGCCAAGTACGAAGGGAAATCTCAAGAAATCACACCAGCAAAAATTTCTGAAGATTACGAAAACAAAGTACGTAGAGAAGCAAAAAAAATATACGAAACACTAAAAATGAGTGGCTTTACCCGAAGTGAGTTTATCTTTAAAGATGACGAACCTTATCTTTTAGAAGTTAACACCGTACCTGGATTAACTAAAGAAAGTATTTTACCTCAACAAGCTGCTGAAGCAGGTATTTCTCTAGTAGATTTGTTTAGTAATGCGATTGAAGAGGCCATTAAGAAATCATAAATGTTAAAATTGAAAAATATTCATCTTTATGGAGGAATCCTTATAATTATAATCTTTTTGCTGACTGGACAATACATGCATCATAAGTTTAACCACCTTCAAGATATGGAACTAATGAGTAGAGCTCTCTTTAGGGCAGGTCATTTGTATATTTTACTTTTTGGCCTTATTAATACATCTTTAGGTTCTTATTACAAGTCAAGTAATAACAAATACTTAATAAAATTACAAGTATTTGGCTCTGCCCTAATTATCTGTGCCTCAATCTTAATAATTTATTCATTCTTTACTGAATTACCTACTAATCAAATTGAGAGAAAATTATCTCGATTAAGCCTTTATATGGTATTGGCTGGTGTATCGGCACATGGTTTTGTATCTTTATTAAATAAATAACAAATTGATAATGAAACGCGCAATTTTCCCTGGTTCTTTTGACCCTATTACATTAGGCCATTACGATATTATACAGCGAAGTGTCACACTTTTTGATGAAGTTATTGTGGCTATTGGTATCAATGCAGATAAAAAATACATGTTCTCTCTCGATGAACGCAAAGCTTTTATTGAACATGCTTTTAAAGATGAACAAAAAGTAAAAGTTGTTACTTATAAAGGTTTAACCGTTGATTTCTGTAAAGAAAATAATGTAGATTTTATACTTCGAGGTCTCAGAAACCCAGCTGATTTTGAATTTGAAAAGGCCATTGCTCATACAAACAGAGATTTAGCACCTATTGAGACTGTGTTTTTATTAACTGCTGCAAGTACGTCTTATATTTCTTCTTCTATTGTTAGAGATGTGATTAGAAATAATGGCGACTATACTAAGCTAGTACCAGAAAGTGTAAAAATTAAATAAGATTATTTCGTCTTGCTTTTTGCACGGCTTCTAGTTTGTTGTGTACCTGTAATTTACGGTAAATGTTTTCGATATGCTTACGGATTGTCCCAGTAGATAAAATCAAATTTTTAGCAATTAAAGTATAACTAAGCCCCTTACTTAACTGTTCTAAAACATCGATTTCTCGTTTGGTAAGCTTAATTTCTTCTTGCTGGCTTAAATTTTCTATTGAACTTGGATTACGTAATAATTTTAAAGTTTTTAGAGCTATTGACGGATTCATTGCTGCACCACCATCTAAAGTTTCCAATACACCTAAATGCAAGTTTTCTGCATTAATTTCTTTAAGTAAATACCCATCTGCACCAGCCTTTATCGCATTAAAAATGTTTTCATCATTATCAAAAACTGTGAGCATAATAATTTTTATATGAGGATATTTCTGCTTTATTCTTTTAGTTGCTTCAATGCCATTCATAACAGGCATTTCGATATCCATTAAGATTAAATCTATATTATGATTTGCTTCTAACTTCTCTAAAAGTTCTTTTCCATTTAGCGCCGTAAAACGCACCTCTAAATCATCAAAAAAAGACAGTTTTTCTGTTACCGCTTTTATTAAAAACGTGTTATCATCTGATATAGCTATTCTTATTTTCACAATTCTAATATAAAGCTATATAATTGAAATCAAGATAGCATACAAATAATGTAGCATCCTTATTTAATTCTGAAGTATCGACCACCACACTAATCTTCCCATTTTTTCCACAATTAAATTCTTCAATGGAATAAGTATTAGATGCTATTTTATTTGGTATAATATTACTATTTGTTACTTTACAATTACAATCTTTAATAGCATTTTTTAAGTTATTTAAATAATCTGAAACTTCTTTTTGGGCTTCTACATTATTAACATTTATACTAGAGATGTTTATTAAAACTTTGAAGCTATTAACCAGCCTACTTTTACCAGACATTGGAATACCGAAATCTGATTGAAACAATGGGTAATCTTCCATAAATTCTTGGTTGGTATTAACCATTTGACCACTAACACCAAAATAACCAACCATTCTCTGAGTAACCTCATCAAATTTTGCTCTCTTAATTTTACCTTTTTTTACTTTTTTAGTTAATACTTTAACTGCATCACAGAACCCGTCGTTAAATGTGTCTTGGGCATATAAATTTGAACTAAAAATCAATATTGCTATTACTATAGTCTTTTTCATAATTTTAAAGTTTTAAATATTGTTTTTGTAAGTAAAACAGCAGATGTAACTCCAATGACTAAGAGTATTAGAGAGAACCATTTTATTGGACTGCCTTTAGTATTATCCATCATAACATCATGGTTCATTACCGTTAATAATTTAGGTCTATCTGTTTCGCTTTTGTAATAGTCTATAACATCACCTATTGAATAACTTGGTTTTAACTGCTCGAAAAAGTAAGTGCTTTTCTTAACCGTTTCATATAAAGTATCCGCAACTTTAGAATTTTCACTAATTATTTGATAACTATAGATACGTTTAAAGGAATCTCTGTCATAATTAACAGGGTACTTTTCTGCAAGAATAGTTTGGACATTTAAGACTTTACCCTTTTGTATCTTATAGGAATCGGCATTGGCAATTTGCTTTTGCTTTATATCATCAGAAAGCAGAAGCAATTTGACTGATGGTATTATAACATACATCAGAATTAAAATAACAAGAATTACTCTTAGAAAATTTTTCAATTTATTTAAGGTCTTTAATGGTTTCCATTTTGCTATTACACATTTGAACTCGCAGAGAATCACCCGCAAATACATTTTGCGATAAAGAATTTCCAAACAGTTTTAATATCATACTATTAGATTCGCTATCGGCTATTCCTTGTTTTACTACCATTCTAAATAAATAAACATTATCTATTTTGTCTAGTTGAATTGTTTTAGGATTTATACTATCCGAAAAATTTTCTTTAATTAAAAAATCGGCTAAACGAAGGGTTTCTGTCTTGGTCACATTTGGCGTATATAATACTTGTGTTTTTAAAGCATAGACATATTTGTCTAAGTCTTTAGCCAAATAGGTTTTCAAGGGTTTAAATGTGTTATCGCATAACTGAAAATCTATATTAGTTTCAAACTCTTTATTAAGATTTGAAGCAAAGCTTTTGAACATAAAATCATTTCCTGGATCATAAGCAGTACCTTCATTAACCACCATCCTAAAAACTAAATTGCCTGAATCTTTATTTTTTGATAACTGTACGGACTTTGGTGTTCCGTTTGCAAACTGTTCTGCTACTAGATAATCACCTAATTGTGTTGCCTCTGCTTCAGTTATTCCATTATTATAATAAACTTCAGTACCGTTAAATTCTAATTTCTCTCCATAATCAGAGCATGCTACTAGTAATGAAACTATTAATAGTATTAGGCTATTTATTTTTTTCATAATCTCTTATTTAATAATCAACTTATACATACTATTGCTTAATAAAACCGCCGCCATGCTTTTTGACAGCATCTCTTGTTTCTTTTGAGTTGATATGCTTATTATAACCATCCATGAGCTCTTGGGCTTGTTTTCTTATTTTAGTCATTTCTTCCTTTGGAAGGATATCAAATATTCCTGAACTAACTGCATAGTTAGACCTCATAAATATGCTAAAAAGCTTACCTGGCTTGATAGTGTTTAATGCCAAAGCATAGTCCGCAAAAGTTTGTCCAAGAGCATCGCCAGTCATTGTTTTTTTTAATTGCTCATATTTAGCATCAAATACTTTGGTAAGACAACTATTATCATCTCTACATTTTAAAATTGCTGTTTCTTCAGCTTCGCTTAAATTATATTTACTTACTGATTTTGAAGAATCTGAATTTGAGATATTTGATTTATTTGACGTGGGTTGTATACCATCAAGAGATTTTATATACGTCCCATTTTGCCATAGCCCAGCTTTTTTATTCGAAGAAGAATAATGATATACACCTTTACCATGATACTTATCATTTTTCCACTCGCCAAAATAGTTAGTATCACTATCCCAGACGTAAGTTCCAAGTCCATCTTTTTGACCATTACTAAAGTTTCCTATGTAAAACTGATTATTAGTAAAGTTTAGTTGACCTGGCCCATGGCTTTTACCATTCTTAAAAAAGCCCATATAAGTTGTTCCGTTACTATAGACATAAAATCCTGCGCCATCTTTACAATTGCCTACTTGACAAGAACTATTTGCATTAGGTTCTAGCGTAATACTTTTTTGAATATCACTGCCAGACACTATCATTACAGCAAACTTATTATCCTGAGGCGAGTACACTAGCGCCATACCTAAATCACGGTCTATCAATAATGTAGATTCTCCTACTGTACCATTATACTCAAACCCTATTGGCTCAGTGTAATTACCTTTGTAGGTTGTAAAGGTTTCTAATTTTGTCTTTGGATTTCTTAAAAATAAAGGCCCATTGGCAACTCCGTTTTCAAAAAAGCCTTCCATAGTCTCGTTATTTAACAATCGTACTTTACCATAACCATTATTACAATTGCCTTCAATACATTCAATATTTGGATCTTGACTTACAGTTAATGTTTTGTTGTTGTTTGTTTCTTGATCTATACTTGTTGCGACGATTTTAGTATTTGTTTGGGGTATATTAGACTTGGATTTATCACCATATCTTTCAGCTACATAAAATGCATTCGTTTTTACAGTCTTAAAATCTTTTAAAACATATTTTGGCTTGTTATTATAATCCATGACCCATAAGTCCTTACTGTTCTCTGTAGACCATTTATTAGTAGTAATGCTTTTTGTGGCTTTTTCATAACAATTAAAATTACCATTATCAAATTTTATCCAAACCGCTTGATTTGAATCTACAGTAATTGGCGCTCTCCACTTACCGTCATTTAGTAATTGATAATCCTTTAGTATATATGTACTGTTGGTTTTTGGGTGGTAAACAATAACATCATTACCAATAAAATTGTGTTCTACTTCAAAATCTATATACTCTCCATCTTTTACCAGATAATAAAACCGGCCATAGTGTTTCCAATACACTCCAGTTGAAGGTGCTTTTAGCCCTTTACTTATTTCATAATCTCCAGCAGATATTTGATTTGTCGTATAAATTTTTCCTTCAATAGCATTTTTAAAATCACCCAAAATATAATACTTGCCTTTGTAATTAATAACCCTATCTACTGGGCTTTCGTAAGACTGACTAGTAGCCAAATCACTAATTTCTCCACCTATAGATACAATAGCAGAGTTGCCTTTTTTTATCCAGAAGTTAATATCCTTATTATATTCTAGTGCTTCATATTTTATATCTGGTTGTGCATTATAAAAATTGCGCAATACATATTGATTCCCAAATACTAAATCTTGTCCTATTGCATGATTACCAAATTGCATTATCTTTTCTACACTTACTTTTACATCAGCAGTCCTCGGTCCAAATGTTTTATTAATTTCGAATCCTTCTGGTGTTTTTTGCCAATAGACTGTTCTGTTTTCTGGTGCAATTAATTTTGTTAATACTTTTTCGATATCAATTTTAGATTGGATTTTACCTTGCTTAATGCCAGTCTGTTTTTCGATTTGTTGAAGAATTTCTGCTTCTCTTAAATCTAATCTATATATCTCCAAAGCGTTATTAAAAGTATCATAAGAATAAAAACTTACATTTTCTTTCGGCACACTATTTTTTAAATTTCCATCCTCTAGATATAATCCCATTTGAGTTAAGGTTCTATTCTTGTTTTCATTTATCTCAGCTCTTAAAATATCTTTATACCTCTGACTTGCATCACTTTTTAAAAAATAATATATACCCCAGAAATTATATAATTTTACAGCTGTAAATTTATCTTTTAAAGCTTTATCAAAATCAGTAGAACTAAGATT